>NZ_JAFMZG010000009.1:0-579306 GCF_049132125.1 Pseudomonas sp. NFX5 | reverse complement strand
GTCTGGTTCAGGGGCCGCTTCGCGCCCCAGCGCGGGGCAAGCCCGCTCACCACAACAGGCCCACTCACCACAACAGGCCCACTCACCACAGCAGGCCTGCTCACCACAACAGACCCGCTCACCACAACAGGCCTGCTAGCCACAGAGGGCCAGGCGATACGACGGTTACTGGCCTTGGAATGTGTAGGCCCGCTCCACCTTGCACACCCGTGTCTGAAACGCCGAGTACCAGGTGGCGCGTCCTTGTTCGCGCACCGCCCGGTGCTCGGCCTGCTGCTTCCAGGCCAGGATCGCCGCCTCGCTGCTCCAGTAGGACACGGTAATCCCCAGGCCATCCTCCCGCGCCGATTCCACCCCGAGAAACCCCGGTTGATCGCGAGCCAACTCCAGCATGCGGGCGGCGGCCTGGCCGTAGCCTTGATCGCCGTCGGTGCGCAATGAGCTGAAAATCACTGCGTAGTAGGGTGGGGCGGGGGTCTTGGCGATCATGCGTATTGCTCCTGGCACGCCTTGAGCAAGGCAATCGCCAAAGGCGGCGTGACGCCCTTGAGGGCGGTACGTTCAGGCTGGAACAGGGTGGCAACGAAAAATGGATGGTCGAGCAACTCCACCGCGCGCAGATCGCCGGCTGCGTCATGCCCGCTGGGAATCATCTCGCGCTCGAGCAGCGCATCGGCGAATTCGGGGTTGATGCCGTAGCGGCAGCGGTAACCTTCCTCGATGTCAAGACGGCCGTAGGCCTCGGCGATGCGTGTGTAGGGTGTCAGGCGCAGGCTGTCGGTGGCGTCAACCAGTGCGCAGCTCAGGGGGGTGATCACTGCGCGTTCGGCGCCCGGCGCCAGCTCGCCATGTTCGGCATCGGCCCAGCCCAGCACGTTGCGGGCGTATTCCAGCACCGCATGTTGAAAACCACCGCAAGTGCCGAGGAAAGGTCGCCGCTGTTCGCGGGCAAAACGGATCGCCCGCAACGCGCCGTCGGTGTCGCGGTAGGGGCTGGCGGGCACGCACCAGAAACCGTCGAAGCCGTGCAGTGCTGTGGTGGGCGTGAGGGTGTCGGTGTCGAGCCATTGCAGATGAACCTGCAAACCGAGGGTTTCGGCGGCCCGTTGCAGCGCGACGGGAATGGCCTGGTGCGCGATGACATCGGGGTTGTAATCGCCGATCAGGGCGAGGTGCAGGGTGGTGGCTTTCATCGTGTGCGTCCCATGGCTTGTGGTGTCCTTATGCGCACTATAGATTGGCGTGCACGCAATCAATATTGGCGTTTGCCCACATGCTCAATGCAGCCACGCACTATCAGCTCGATTACCCCGACCTGTCGCTGATCCTCGCCCTGGTGCGTGGCGGCACCCTGGCGCGGGCGGCGGCATTGTTGCGGGTGGATGTGTCCACGGTGTTCCGCGCGGTGCGACGGCTGGAGGCCGCATTGGGCCAGACGCTGTTTGAAAAAAGCCGCGCCGGCTACCTGCCCACCAGCCTCGCCAATAGCCTGGCGCAGCAGGCCGAACGTGCCGAACAAGCGCTTGAGACGGCACGCATCGGCGTGGAGCAGGGCGGCGAGGTGATCAGCGGCACGGTGCGCCTGACCTGTACCGACTCAGTGCTGCAAGAGCTGCTGCTGCCGGCGCTGGCGCAGTTCATGCCGGACTACCCGGCGCTGACCCTGGAGCTGAGCACGTCGAATGATTTCGCCAACCTCAGCCGCCGCGATGCCGACATCGCCCTGCGCCTGACCAGGACTCCGCCAGCGCATCTGGTCGGCCGTTGCCTGGGGGCCGTGGCGTATCAGGTGTGTGCCAGCCCCACGTATGCGCATCAACACGCCGCACGCTCACTGGCGGACCTGGCCTGGATCGCGCCGGACGATTTCCTGCCCGACCACCCCACGGTGACCTGGCGCCGCGAACACCTGCCCGGTGTACGCCCCAGCTATCGCTGCAACAGCATGTTGTCGGTGACCGAACTGGTGCGGGCCGGGTTGGGGGTGGCGGCGCTGCCGGACTTTCTGCTGGATGACGGCCTGCAACCCCTGGGCCCCGCGTTGGCCGGGCACGACACCGCGTTATGGCTGCTGACGCGCCCCGATTGCCGCGCGTTGCGCTCGGTGGTGACGCTGTTTGATGAGTTGGGCCGGCATGTGCAGATGAAACCCTGACACACCTCCCTCCCACGTGGAGTTCGCGTTGTTATTGAGGTTTTCGCACATAGTGCTCGTGCATTTCGCACGTCAGGGTTTCGATGTGTTCGGTCAGTTGCTTGGTCATTTCCGTCAGCCGGGTGTTTTGCTCCAGCAATTCGAGCAACTGTCTGGTGGTTTGCGCGGCCTGGGCCTGGCGTTCGGTATTGGCGATGGCCAGGGCTTCACGGTGTTGCGCATCGGCGTCGGACTGGGCTTTGTCGCGGGCCGCCTGGCGCGTCTGGGCCAGCAGGATCAGCGGCGCGGCATAGGCGGATTGCAGGCTGAAGGCCAGGTTGAGGAGGATGAACGGGTACACGTCGAAGTGGGTGATGCCGGTTACGTTCAGCACCACCCACAAGATCACGATCGCGGTTTGCGCACCGAGGAAGGTCGGTGTACCAAAGAAGCGCGCAAAAGCCTCGGCCTTGAGGGCAAAGGTATCGTTGCCGAAGGTCGGGGCCAGGTGGGCGTGGCGGCGGTGAAAACGCAGGTGATCGACGGGGGCGGTTTCGGGCTTGTCGGAGGTCATGGTCGGCTCGGGTCATCAACGTTAAGACAGTGAATCACTATAGTCCTGGCGACCTGTCTTACACATGAATAACCCGTGGCCTACTTAGTGGGCACCCCGCTCATTGGCAAACGCACTCACCGCGTGCACCGCCTCGCTGGTGCCTTCGCGAATCTGCAGCATCACCGTACCGGCCTGGTCGGCCAGTTCCACGCCCTGGGCGGCGCGGTCGCGGGTCGCGTCCATGCTGTCGATGGCTTGGCGGGTTTCAGCCTGGATCACCGCGATCATGCTGGAAATCTCCGTGGTGGAACCGCTGGTGCGCGCCGCCAACTGCCGCACTTCATCGGCCACCACGGCAAAACCACGGCCTTGTTCACCCGCACGCGCGGCTTCGATAGCGGCATTGAGTGCCAGCAGGTTGGTTTGTTCGGCAATGCCGCGAATGGTGTTGACGATGGTAGTGATCTGCTGGGAGCGCTCGCCCAGCTTGGCGATCAGTTGCGAGGAGTTGTCGATGTCCGAGGAAATTTCACGCATGCCGCTGGCTGTTTTCTGGATCACGTCGGCGCCTTTTTCCGCCATGTCCTGGGTGTGCAGCGACAGGTGATAGGCCTGGGCGGCGCTCTGCGCGTCAGCGGCATGTTGTTGCACGCGCGCGGTGATGTCCGAGGCGAACTTCACCACTTTGCGCAGGCGCCCGCTGGCGTCGTACACCGGGTTGTAGCTGGCTTCGAGCCAAACGGGCCGGCCGTTTTTATCCACGCGCTCGAACTGGCCGCTGAACAATTCACCTTGGTTCAGGCGTCGCCAGAACTCGCTGTAGGCTGAGCTCGCGGCGGTCTCTGGGGTACAGAACAGACGATGATGCTGGCCCTGGATCTGCGCCAGGCTGTAGCCCATGCGCTGCAGGAAGTTGGCGTTGGCGGTGATGATCGTGCCGTCGAGGTTGAACTCGATGACGGCCATGGCCCGGCCGATGGCTTCCAACTTGGCGTTGGCCTCGCTTTCGGCCTGCAGGCGCGGGGTAACGTCCAGGGCGTACTTCACCACTTTGATCACACGGCCCGCGTTATCACGTACCGGGGTGTAGCTGGCTTCCAGCCACACCGACTGACCATTGCCGCCCACCCGTTCAAAGGTACCTGATTGGAACTGACCCTTTTGCAGGTTGGCCCAGAGTTGCTGGTACTCGGCGCTGCGGGCGAAGGCGGGCGTGCAGAACATCCGGTGGGATTGGCCTTCGATCTGCTCGGCGCGGTAGCCCAGGGTATTGAGGAAGTTGTCATTGGCCCGCAGCACGAGGCCTTGCGGATCGAATTCGATCACCGCCATGGAGCGTTCGATGGCGTCCAGCAGGCTGGCCTGATGAGCCACGGTGTGTTGCAGGGTATCGATGGTTTTCTTGTGGGCGTTGAATAGCATGTTCGGGGGCTCGGGCAAGCACGCGTCTGGGAGGATCCATGTATAGGCGCCTGCCTCCGTAAGGCATTTGCCCTACGGTTGACCTGCTCATTGTCAGCTCCCTTGTGCTGACAGCGGGGGGTGGAACAACGGGTTAAGAGTCATCAGCCTGACAAGAAGTTCGCCCCATGGGCAGGACCATTTTTGGGTAGGCGACCAATGGAGGCATTGTGCTATCTCGTGCGGGGCTGCACGGAGGATCCAGACCGGTGTCGTAGGACAACGTCAGGCGGAACAGGCTATCCGGTCGTCGTTGACACTGACTCGATTACGCCCGGTGTCCTTGGCGGCATAAAGTGCCCGGTCCGCCGCGTTCAGCCACATGGCTGCGTCGGTGAAGCGCGGCTGGAAGTCCGCCAGGCCGATGCTCAGGCTGACGCGCAATTCCGGTAGGTGCGGGGTGCGGTAGTTGCCGAATGTTTCGCGCATCTGCTCCATGATCTGCGCCGCTTGCTCCAGAGGCATTTGCGGAAGAATCACACAGAACTCATCGCCACCGTAACGTCCGGCCAGGTCGTTTTCCCGCAGGTTGCGCCGCAGTTCCAGGCTCAGTTGCCGCAGCACCGTGTCGCCGACGATATGGCCGTGGGTATCGTTGATCTGCTTGAAGTGGTCAATATCGATCAATGCGATGGTGGCGTGGCTTTGCTGCTGCTGGCACTTGTGGAACTTGAGGTGCAGCAGGTCTTTCCACGAGCCGTGGTTGAGCAGGCCGGTGAGGCTGTCGGTGCGGCTCAGGGCACTAAGGGCGCGTTTATGTTCCGAGAGCTTGATCGCCAGTTGATAACAGACCATGCCGATGGCCATGGGGTAGAGGGTCAGCATCGGCAGGCAGGAGTAGACCTGCAGCAGGCTGACGTCGGGGTTGAACTGGATGCCGAACAGCGCCCACGCCACGCCGATCCCCAGCCCCTGGGCGAGCAGTCCACGCAGGAACAGGCGCCGGCCGCCGGCGGCGACGTTGTTCATGGTCATCATCGACAGGATGGTCACGGCTGTCAGCGGCGTGAACTGCGTGGCCGCCGCCCAGAACCCGCCGAGTACCGAGTCATACAGGAAGTTGCGCTGTTCAGCCTGGTAAGGGAACGGCGAGCGGGTCGACAACTGGTACGCCAGGTGCGCCCAGGCAAACCCATTGAACAGCAGTAATGCCCAGACCCAGCCCGGCATGGCGAGCGGGTACAGGGCGCCGGTGACGCTGATGCTGCCGACACCCAGGCCGATGATCCTTGGCTGGTAGATACGCCGGGCAAATGAGAGCCCTTTGCCTCGTCTGTTTTCCATAAATTCCTGGTTCAGCTGTTTTCCACATTTACCGCGGCGCGCGGTCACCGGATCGACCGTTGATCGGATAAGGCCTGTGAATATTGTCAGTTATTCCCATGGGAATAATCAGTGGCCTTCCAGGCCATTTGCGCAAAACAGAGGGCGAATGCGTCAAAAGCGACCAGGAATGTCGCTCCTGCAACGGTTTTTACTCGGGGCAGGGGGCGCTGACTTCATAGCCGGCCAGGAACAGGTCAATGGCCGACTCAATGACGCGCGCCTGGTGAGCGGCATCCAGGGTCGGCTGGCCCAACGTGATCTGCGGCCAGAACGCGAAAGCCTTGAGCAGGCTTTGGATCTGGTGGGCGGCAAACGCCGGGTCGGTGCAGGAGAGGCGGCCGTCTTCCTGGGCGGCGCGTACCCACTGGGTAAAGCCTTCTTCGCGCTGGCTCAGGCGGGTGACCATGTCTTGTGCGCGTTCCGGTGAGTGGATGGTGGCGGCGATGGCTACCCGGGCCAGATCGAGGAAATTGGTGTCCGACATCATCTTCATCTTGGCTTCCAGCAAACCACGCAATTGTTCGCGCAGGGGGCGCTCGCTGGTGTAGCTGACGTCGAGTTGGGCGACGCTGCTGGCCCAGAGTTGGTGAAGGATTTCGGCGAACAGTTCTTCCTTGCTGGGAAAATGGTTATACACCGTGCGCTTGGACACCCCAGCGGTGGCGGCGACCTTGTCCATGCTGGTGACCTCGAAGCCGTTATCGCGAAACTCAGCGATGGCCGCTGCCACGATGGCTTGGCGTTTGCGGTCGGTGAGGCGTTGAGGGGCAGTCATGGGTGGCGTTCGGCTCTTGAGGGTAAATTACACTGGGTAGTTTACTTGCTGCGGATTTTGTTGCAATCTTGAAACTACACTGTTCAGTGTAACTTATGCGCGGACCGTAGGAGTCACTCTGTAATGGCCACCATCTCAACCCGCCTCAAGTCTTCACCTGCGGCGCCCAAGCCTGCCGATCTGGACCTGGGGCGCTTCAGCAACGAGGCCCCCGTGCAGCACGGTGGCTTTGGCAAGACCTTGCGTATCTTCTGGAACATGCTGTTTAACAAGCCACGCAGTACGCGGCCGGTGGGGCAGATCCCGGTGCAACCGCTGACCCGCGAGCAATTGTTGGCGGCGCCTGATCACAGCGTGTTCCGCCTGGGGCATTCCACCGTGTTGCTGAAAATGCGCGGCAAGTTCTGGCTGACCGACCCGGTGTTCGCCGAGCGTGCCTCGCCATTCAGTTGGGCTGGCCCCAAGCGTTTCCACCAGCCGCCTATCCGTCTTGAAGAGCTGCCGCCCCTGGAGGCGGTGATTCTTTCCCACAACCACTACGATCATCTTGACCATAAGGCTGTGGTCCAACTGGCCGACAAGACCCGTTACTTTCTCGCGCCGCTGGGCGTGGGCGACATCCTGGTCAAGTGGGGTGTCGACGCCAGCAAAGTGCGGCAGCTGGATTGGTGGCAAGGCACCGAGGTGGATGGCATTCGCTTTGTCGCCACGCCGGCGCAGCACTTTTCCGGGCGCGGCCTGTTTGATGCCAACCAGACCCTCTGGTGTTCCTGGGTGATGATCGACGGCACGCGTCGTATCTTTTTCAGCGGCGACACCGGCTACTTCGACGGCTTTAAACGCATCGGCGAACAGTACGGCCCGTTCGATCTGACGTTGATGGAAACCGGTGCTTACAACGTCGACTGGCCCCATGTGCACATGCAGCCGGAGCAAACCCTGCAAGCGCATATCGACCTCAGGGGCCGCTGGCTGCTGCCGATCCACAACGGTACTTTCGACCTGGCGTTCCATGCCTGGCACGAACCTTTCGACCGCATCATGGCGCTGGCGTGGGAGCGCAATGTGTCGATTACCACACCGCCGATGGGCCAGGCGTTCAGCTTGAACCAGCCGGAGCGTGGATATGCATGGTGGCTGGAAGTGGAAACCCAAGGTGCACAAGAGCACCTTGTGGGCTGAGGGCGCAGAGGCGCCGAAAAAGGAGTTTTCAAGCTGTTTCGGGTCTGCGACAGGCGCCGGCGAAGGATGCGATGATCCCTGGAAAGTGTTTTCAGGGGAGGCGTACCGATGGACAGCATATGCAGATGGTTTTTGCGAGCAGATGCGGTTTGCCAGGTTGGCCAGCCGTTGTCTGCGCTCTTGGGCATGACCGATTCGGCATCTCCATGTAGCCGTCCTTCCCCCGATCAAGTGCCCCCCCGCAGTATCGAGTTTGATGTCGATCCCCCCCCTCAAACCCACCCCAAGGGTGGCGTCCTGATCCCCGGGTATAACGTACCGGCAATTCCCATCAGACCCATGCCTGATCCCTCGTTGACGCTGATTGCCCTGAGCGGTATCGACCCAGAGGGCCCGGTGATGGTGGAGGTGCCCCTGGTGCAGAACAACAGCCGCTTTGCCGCCACGCAAGCGTTGGCCGGCAGGCGCGTGGGGTATGCCGACCGATATGGACGTGGCGATGGGCATGAACCGATTCAACACCGTGCGCCCTTCATGCGTGCGCTGGACGTACTGCGCCGGGCCGGGGCGCAACTGATACCCGTGCCGGCGCAACGTGTCGACGGCACCCTCACGTTCAACCTGCACACCCATAATGAAATCGATGAAATCGTGAATGAATACCGGCTGGATGCCCTGGTGTCGGACAGTGAAAGTGCTGCGTTCCATGCTGCCTGCTGGAGTGGTTACCCGAAGTTCGCCGAGGCTCTCGATGACGGCGGGACGTTGTGGTTCTACGGTGCGCGATGGTCGAAGGAATCGTTGGCCGCGCTGGCGCAAGGTTATCGCAATGCCAGGGAGGGAAGCCATGGCCTATAGAATTCATATCCTCGGTGCTGCGGGGGCGGGCACTACCACCCTGGGCAGGGCCTTGGCGGAGAGTCTGAACGTCGCTTACTTCGACACCGACTATTTCTACTGGCAGCAAACCGACGCCCCCTTCACCATTGCCCGGCCCAAGGATGAACGCATCCGCCTGCTGCAGGAGCAGACTGTCGGCCTGGAAGGCTGGGTGCTGTCCGGTTCACTGTGTGGCTGGGGCGACCCGATGATCGCGCAGTTCACCCACGTGGTGTTCCTGCGCCTCGACCCGCACGTGCGCCTGCACCGTCTGCGCATGAGGGAGGTGCAACGCTACGGTGATGAAATCCTGGAAGGTGGCAGTCGCCACGAGAACAGCGTTGCCTTCCTGGCCTGGGCCGCTCGTTACGACAACGGCAACCACAGCCTACGCAGCCTGCGTCGGCATGAAACCTGGTTGGCAGCACTGACCTGTCCGGTGATCCGCTTGGACTCTACGCACCATTCGGCTGGGGCGTTGGTGAATCAATTGATGCCGCTGTTGAGCCCATCAGCCGCGACATAATGTTTTGTGCTGCGGGTTCGGCAGGGGCGGTGTCAAACCGCCGTACACTCATGCCCCACCCCGGCGCAAACCCCGGGAAAAACACCAGCCCCTGCGCCTCCAACCGAAACGCCAATGCCAGGCGGGTTTCATCACCCACATCGCCCTGGCTTTCGAACTGTTGGATGGCATCCACCGTCACACCCGCCTGGCGGGCCAGCTCGTCGCGGCTCCAGCCCAGCATCGCGCGGGCCTGTACGCTGTGTTTGGCGGTGAATTGGTGCAGGACGATCTGCTGTTCTACGAAAGAGCTCATTGCCAGGGAGGACATGGGGTTTCTCCAGGGTTCGACGGGGGAGGGCGAACTATACTGTGTTTTTGTACAGTTGTTTTGACCGCTCATCAACTGGATGCTTATCGACCCACTATTCCAACCCCGGCGCCTCACGAATGATCAGGTGATCGAGGTTCTCGATATTCGCGCTGAATACCCCGAAGGTCTGCTCGGGGTTCTTCTTGCTGGGCACTTGTTTCAGCTCCGGTGTCACCCCGTAGAAGAAACAATACAACGCCCGCTCACTGTCCGCCGCCGCCCTGATCTGCTCCAGGAACGCCTTGCGCTTGCGGTAGTTCTCGATGAGCTTTTTGCTCAGGTAGACGTTGACCGAGTAGGGCTTTTTGTCGAGCCACACCTTCTTTTCGAAGTCGATGCGAAAGCTGCTCGTGTAGTCCTTGATCGCTTTGACCTTGCCCCAGTAGATCAGGCCCTTGTTGTCTTGCAGGTATTCGATCTTCTTGAAAAACGCCGCGTAAGTCGCGGTGTGCTCGCCGATTTTCAGCGGCATGCGTTTGAGTTTTTCCTTGTCGTCGATGTTCGACACAAAACATTCCACCGGGTGGGCGAACACGCTGGTCTTGTCCGGGGTGGTGTCGCTCGAACTGACAGATTCGCCGCTGCGGGGTGAAGGTGTTTTCGCTGAATCTTGTGGGACCAGCCCCTCGGTGCCGGCCACTGCGGTTTTACGCTCGTACGTACGGCGGGTGAGGACAAATTCCGATGGGAAATTGTCCTCACGCTCATCGTCGTTTTCGCCTGCTGCACCCTTGTGGAGGCTGGCATAGCGGCAGCCGTCGATATGCCGGGTGCTCGGCGTGTTTTTGAAATGCGGGGTGCGTTGGTAGTTGACGTTCTTGGCGTTAAACGTGCTCAGCACATTGCCTGCTTCAAAGGCAGCACGACAGGCATCGTTGGGACAGAGGAAACTGTCCTTGTCGGAGTCGAAGGTGTTGGTTTCGTCGAAATTCAGGTCTCGTACGTCGTAGATCGACAGCTTTTCATCGAGACTCAGGCTGTAGGCCGTGTCGAATTTCATGGGGCTCGGGTCCGTGAGAGGTTTCGCTATTAATAGCGGGAACCCGCGCAAATATCAGCTAGAACCTGCAACCCGGCGTCCGCTCAGGAAGCACAAGGTCCCACCTATCGCTGTGAGTGTACCCAAGGCATAGAACATGCTGGCCGGCGCCGCGTTGATCAGCAGATACCCGCATATCACCGGGCTCATCGCCCCACCGAACGCCGCCAGGTTCTGCGCCCCCCGCATCACCGCTGCAACCGAGCCCGCTTTTTCTTCTTCGCATGAAAATGCCGAAAATGCGCATCCTGCGCCGCCGCCAACAACTCCCGATCCCCACGCGTATCGCCCCAGGCCCGCAGCCGATACTCCCCCAGGTCCCCATACACCGCCTCAAGCCGCAGCACCTTATTCTCACACCGGCAGTTATTCCCGGTGAGCTTGCCGGTCAATACCCCGTCGACCACCTCAAGCTCCGTGCCGATCAACTTGATCCCAAGCCGATCGGCAAACGGCTGCAGCACCAACGCCGGCGACGCCGAACACAGCGTCACCACCGCCCCCGAGCCCAACTCCTGCTCCACCGACAGCACCCCCGCCGGGCGCATCAACCGCGCCCAATTACGCTGGCAATACTCCTCGGCCTTCTGCTGCACCCACGTCTTCTCCACCCCAGTCATAAAGGTGCGGATCAACTGCGCCTTCAACTCATCCCGGCTGATCTGCCGCACCAAAAAGCGCAGCCCGGGCACGGCCAGCTTGACCATTCGGCCATAAAACTCGCCGGTGCCAAAGGCAAACTTGAGGAAGGGCACGAAACTGTCGTGGTGGGTCAGGGTGCCGTCGAAGTCAAAAACGGAGAGTACTTTGGCGTCAACGGGGCCGGCTTCGAGCATGTCTGGGTTCACGGGTTGGCCTCGGTCCTATCTAGTATTTTTTTGAGCGTGCATCAGGTGTGACAGCAGGAGTCTACTCCCGTGCCAATCTTCCGACCTTGGCGTAAAGCCCCTCGGTGAAAGCCTCCCGGTCACTCGACCGGTGACAACGCTGATGGCAATTGGGGCACAAGGCTACAGCATTGGTGATGCGATCCGAACCCTTCTGGGCCAGGTGCTTGACGTGATGTACTTCAAGAAATGGCAAACCGTCGACCTCAAACGGCGCGTTAGCGCCGCAGCCTTCGCAGATGCCGTTGGCTTCTTTCAGCACCCAGGCGCGGACCTTTGGGTCACGAACAAAAGTGGCGCTGACGGTCGAGACCTTCTGCGGCTGGGCAATGCCGTCCGGTAGCTGAGTGAAAGGTTGCTGCTGCAGTTTGGACGCGCGGCGGATAAGCGTTTGCTCGTCTGCTGTTTGGGCAGCGTCTTCGGATTCGAATACACCCTGCGCGGCAAGCGCTTGGCGGATGCGTTGTTCGACGCCTGTGCCTACGTTCTTCGCAGGCTTATAGCCTTCGATGCGGTCCCAGCCCATACGCACAAGCACAGTGGAGATATTTTGCATGCGGAATTCGATGGAACCCTTTGCACGGCCTGCCACCGGGCCTTCGCGTAGAAGGCGGTTTTCGAGGGCTTTATTGAAAGGTTGGCCGCTTTTTTCCCAGGCCAACATCTTCAGGTACGCCCCGACCGCAGCTGCCAGCTCCGCGTCGCTCCAGTCCGTTTTGTCTTTCGTAATGTCCATACAGCCGCCGAGGGTAGAAAACCCTCGGACGATACTGAGTAGCTATTATTGCGTCTACGAAATTTCCTACGATCTAGAAGGATTTAGCGGTCAGCTACTTTGTTAAATTCTCTGCCTTGTACGGAGAGTCTTTAGTGAGCTCGCATAAAAAAGCCCCGAACAAGTCAGGGCTTCTTGGTGTTGCTGTGCTAAGGAATCAATCCCAGCTCAACGCCCCACCCGTCTGATACTCAATAACCCGAGTTTCAAAGAAATTCTTCTCTTTCTTCAAGTCCATGATCTCGCTCATCCATGGGAACGGGTTGGTCGTCCCCGGATACTCTTCCTTCAAGCCAATCTGCGACAAACGACGATTCGCGATGAACTTGAGGTAATCCTCCATCATCGCCGCATTCATCCCCAGCACCCCACGCGGCATGGTATCGCGAGCATATTCAATCTCCAGCTGAGTCCCCTGCAGGATCATCTGGGTCGCTTCTTCCTTCATCTCGGCATCCCACAAGTGCGGGTTTTCGATCTTGATCTGGTTGATCACGTCGATACCGAAGTTCAGGTGCATCGACTCATCGCGCAGGATGTACTGGAACTGCTCGGCCACGCCGGTCATTTTGTTGCGGCGGCCCATGGACAGGATCTGGGTGAAGCCGCAGTAGAAGAAGATGCCTTCCAGTACGCAGTAGTAAGCGACCAGGTTGCGCAGCAGTTCCTTGTCGGTGTCGACGGTGCCGGTTTCGAACTTCGGATCGGAGATCGAACGGGTGTATTTCAGGCCCCAGGCTGCCTTCTTAGCCACCGATGGAATCTCGTGGTACATGTTGAAGATCTCGCCTTCATCCATGGCCAACGATTCGATGCAGTACTGGTAGGCGTGGGTGTGGATCGCTTCTTCGAAAGCCTGGCGCAGGATGTACTGGCGGCATTCCGGGTTGGTGATCAGGCGGTACACGGCCAGGACCAGGTTGTTGGCGACCAGGGAGTCGGCGGTGGAGAAGAAGCCGAGGTTGCGCATGACGATGCGGCGTTCGTCGTCGGTCAGGCCTTCGGGGTTTTTCCACAGGGCGATGTCGGCGGTCATGTTGACCTCTTGCGGCATCCAGTGGTTGGCGCAACCGTCGAGGTACTTTTGCCAGGCCCAGTCGTACTTGAAGGGCACGAGTTGGTTGAGGTCGGCGCGGCAGTTGATCATGCGCTTTTCGTCAACGGCGACGCGGGCGGAGGCGCCTTCGAGTTCGGCAAGGCCTTCGGCGACGTCGAGTTTGTCCAGGGCAGCCTTGGCGCGCACGATGGCGGCGGAGTCACTGGCGGTGACGGCGCGGGCTTCGATGGCGGCAGCGGCGCCGGCACCGTCGAGGCGGTCCATGTTGGCTTCGGTGGCGTGGCCGGCGTTGGCGCCTTTGGTGGCTACTTCGCCGTCTTCTTCTTTGTCGAATTCGTCCCAGCTCAGCATGACGTGTCGTCTCCTGCGTGAGGGCTCAAAGGTGCCCGTGTGAAACCGGATGGTTGGGTGTTCACACGGCCCTCGGGCCGCGGTGGATCTTAAGGAATCGTTTGTTGCAACAGCTCGCGCAGGCAAATAAACGGAATTGGGTAACGGGTACTGCATGAGGCTTGAGGGGCGGAGCGGTGGATGCATACTCCAGCGCAGGCTCAAGGTCTGGCTCTTCGTCCCTGTGTAAAGGGATATTGCAGGCCCGATTTACCCGCGCATTATAGGGAAAAATTCCGCTTTGTGTTGCGGCGGATGGTCTCGGATCAGAGACAAAAAGGCGGCTATTTGAGCCAGAGTGAGGGTTTGCGGGGGGTTGATGGGGTAGGAAATTTTTGACGGGCGGTGGGCTATTTATTGTGGGGGGTAGGGTAGGACTTTTTGGGGAGAGGAAGGGAGGGGTGGGGCTGAGTGACGACCGCTATCGGGAGCAACCCCATTCCCACATGTACCGCGTGCCGTGCCAGGCGCCGGTTCTTTGCCGCAAGAACGATTTCTTGCGGCGAATAAGATCCGGGTCTGTTCCAACTAACGAAGTTGTTATCCGTTAGAGCAGCCATTACCCATGACATGGTAATTAAGGATATGGCGCTGACCCTGGGAATCCTCATATTCCATCTTTACCGGCACAACTTCGCAAACTTCCGGGATCGTGCTCATGGACAATACTTTGGCCACATCCAGCTTGGTGCTATAGGTGTAGTCCTCAACAATCGGGGCGTTCTGGCCGGCCAGCTCGGTCGGGGCCTCGTCGGCCAGGGCGGCGGTGGCGCACAAGCTGCTGAGGGCCATAACTACGAGAGCTTTCATTTCTTTACTTACCTTCTTCAGGGCGAAAGGGGTCACGGGGCCCTTGTGAGGCCACGTGTGTAACTTAGGATTGGTTAGTTCGGATTAACGTGCCTTCGTGGGGGCTGTTACGTTGTTAATCACTGTTGTGTTAATCACAATGCCTTGGTTGGCGGAAGTGATTCTAGGCCTGCGGGTTATATTCATATACCCGTGCTTTTGATAAAGACTATTGGCGGTTTTTGTAACAATCCCGTGGTAAAGGTTTTTTCACCCGCCCGCAAAGCCCCACAGGCTGCGGGCCAGAGCGGCAAACGGGGATAGCAGGGCATTTTGTAGGGTCTTGTTACTACCATCGTCGAATGGTTCTATAGGCCCACCCCGGATACAACTGGGTCATACAACAACAACTATGTCACCGAGGTAAGAAAGATGAGTGCGGCTTCCCTGTACCCCGTTCGCCCCGAAGTAGCAGCCAACACGCTGACCGACGAGGCAACCTACAAGGCCATGTACCAGCAGTCGGTGGTCAACCCCGATGGCTTCTGGCGCGAGCAAGCCAAGCGCCTTGACTGGGTCAAGCCTTTCACCGCGGTGAAGCAGACCTCTTTCGACGATCACCATGTCGACATCAAGTGGTTCGCCGATGGCACCCTGAACGTGTCCTACAACTGCCTGGACCGTCACCTCGCCGAGCGCGGCGACCAGGCGGCGATCATCTGGGAGGGCGATGACCCGGCCGAGAGCCGCACCATCACCTACCGCGAGTTGCACGAAGAAGTCTGCAAGTTCGCTAACGCCCTGCGTGGCCAGGATGTGCACCGCGGCGACGTGGTGACCATCTATATGCCGATGATCCCCGAAGCCGTGGTCGCCATGCTGGCGTGTACCCGCATCGGTGCGATCCATTCGGTGGTGTTCGGCGGTTTCTCGCCGGAGGCCCTGGCCGGTCGCATCATCGACTGTAAGTCGAAGGTGGTGATCACGGCCGATGAAGGCATTCGCGCCGGTAAGAAGATTCCGCTGAAGGCCAACGTCGACGACGCGCTGACCAACCCGGAAACCAGCAGCATCCAGAAGGTCATCGTGTGCAAGCGCACCAATGGCCAGATCAAGTGGAACCAGCATCGCGACATCTGGTACGAAGACCTGATGAAGGTGGCGGGCACCGTGTGTGCGCCAAAAGAGATGGGCGCCGAAGAAGCGCTGTTCATCCTCTACACCTCCGGTTCCACCGGCAAGCCTAAAGGCGTGCAGCACACCACCGGCGGCTACCTGTTGTATGCGGCCCTGACCCACGAGCGCGTATTCGACTACCGCCCGGGCGAAATCTACTGGTGCACCGCCGACGTCGGTTGGGTCACTGGCCACACCTATATTGTCTACGGCCCGCTGGCCAATGGCGCGACCACCTTGCTGTTCGAAGGCGTGCCGAACTACCCGGACATTACCCGGGTGGGCAAGATCGTCGACAAGCACAAGGTCAATATCCTCTACACCGCCCCGACCGCGATCCGCGCAATGATGGCGTCCGGCACCGCTGCCTGCGAAGGCGTCGATGGCAGCAGTCTGCGCCTGTTGGGTTCGGTGGGTGAGCCGATCAACCCGGAAGCGTGGGACTGGTACTACAAGAACGTCGGCCAATCCCGTTGCCCGATCGTCGACACCTGGTGGCAGACCGAAACCGGCGCCACCCTGATGAGCCCGCTGCCGGGCGCCCATGCACTCAAGCCGGGTTCTGCCGCACGGCCGTTCTTCGGTGTGGTGCCGGCGCTGGTGGACAACCTGGGCAACATCATCGAAGGCGCCGCCGAAGGCAACCTGGTGATTCTCGACTCGTGGCCAGGCCAGGCCCGTACCCTGTACGGCGACCATGACCGTTTTGTCGACACGTACTTCAAGACCTTCCGTGGCATGTACTTCACCGGTGACGGCGCCCGTCGCGATGAAGATGGCTACTGGTGGATCACCGGCCGTGTGGATGACGTGTTGAACGTATCCGGCCACCGCATGGGTACCGCCGAGATCGAAAGCGCCATGGTTGCCCACCCTAAAGTCGCCGAAGCGGCGGTGGTGGGTGTGCCGCACGACATCAAGGGCCAGGGCATCTATGTGTATGTGACCCTGAAGAATGGCGAAGAACCCAGCGAAGCCCTGCGCCTGGAGCTGAAGAACTGGGTGCGCAAGGAAATCGGGCCGATTGCCTCGCCGGACGTGATCCAGTGGGCACCGGGCTTGCCGAAGACGCGCTCGGGGAAAATCATGCGCCGCATCCTGCGCAAGATTGCCACGGCCGAGTACGACGGGCTGGGCGATATTTCCACCCTGGCGGACCCAGGTGTAGTGGCGCATTTGATTGAGACCCACAAGACCATGAACGTCGCGTAAGGCGGGCTGGTCAGACAAAGCCCCATTCGGTGTGAGCCGGGTGGGGCTTTTTTGTGAGTGCTTGAAATCGGAGGAGATCCAATGTGGGTATGGAGGAGGAACTGACAGACCCGCATGACCACCAGTCAAATAAATATCGGTTTTTCGCGTAGGAGGTTTCTGAATGTTACCGAGTCGCGCAAATGTGTAACCGCCCGCCCAAACCTGAGGCAAAGGGCTACGCTTATGCCCCGAAAAACCGCGCTTTAGACACCCCGAGCCATAAGATTAAACGCCACACTTGCCGTGCTAGAAGGGTTTGCGAATAATAGGCCCGCAATTTGCAGCATCAACAGGTTTAATATCTTTTGTCTCTGCATAAAATTCAGAGGCTGTCAATGTGCTGGAACCGCTTTCTCAGTGCTTCTGTAAATTGTTGTCGCATTGAGGAAATATCGGCTTCCGGCCTGTCGTTAGAATGCCGATCACTCGCTCGTCGTCTCCACTGTTGAATTGGTGTAGGACGCAGCACCGCTATTCGGTTTCACTCAGTCGCATCGTGGGCCATGGCTCATACTGCTGTTTTGCCCTATACCGATGGAGTCCCAAGATGAAGAAACTCGTGCTGTTGGGCGCCCTGGCGCTGTCCGTGCTGTCCATGCAGGCTTTCGCTGAAGGCAAGCCTCTGAAAATTGGTATCGAAGCGGCTTACCCTCCGTTTGCCTCGAAGGCGCCGGATGGCAGCATCGTCGGTTTTGACTACGACATCGGCAACGCCCTGTGCGAAGAGATGAAGGTCAAGTGCACCTGGGTCGAGCAAGAGTTCGACGGCCTGATCCCGGCGCTCAAGGTGCGCAAGATCGACGCGATCCTGTCGTCCATGTCCATCACCGAAGACCGCAAGAAGTCCGTGGACTTCACCAACCGCTACTACCTGACCCCAGCACGCCTGGTATTGAAGGAAGGCACCGCCGTCAGCGACAGCCTGGATGAACTGAAGGGCAAGAAGATCGGCGTACAGCGCGGTTCGATCCACGACCGTTTCGCCAAGGAAGTCCTGGCACCTAAAGGCGCCACCGTTGTGCCTTACAGCTCGCAGAACGAAATCTACCTCGACGTGGAAGCCGGTCGCCTCGACGGCACCGTGGCTGACGCGACCTTGCTGCAGGAAGGTTTCCTCGATACGCCAGCCGGTAAAGGCTATGCGTTCACCGGCCCGGCATTCACCGACGTCAAGTACTTCGGCGACGGCGTAGGCATCGCCGTGCGCAAAGGCGACAAGGAAAACCTGGACCGTATCAACGCTGCCATCGCCGCGATCCGTGCCAACGGTAAATACAAAGAAATCGAGAAAAAGTACTTCAACTTCGATATTTACGGCCCTGAAGCCAAGTAAGTATTCGCAGCTGTCTGTCCGAAATGGCGCAAGCAACAGAATTCCTGCGGTTTGCGCCATTTTTTCATCCCCCTTTTCGAGGACCTGAATCATGTTGAAAGGCTACGGGGCCGTCATCCTCGATGGCGCATGGTTGACGCTTCAGCTCGCCTTGTCGTCCATGGCCTTGGCCATTGTTCTGGGTCTGATCGGGGTCGCGTTACGCCTGTCGCCGGTGCGCTGGTTGGCCTGGCTGGGTGACTTGTACTCCACGGTGATCCGCGGGATCCCCGACCTGGTGCTGATCCTGCTGATTTTCTACGGTGGTCAGGACCTGCTTAACCGCGTCGCGCCGATGCTCGGCTATGACGACTATATCGACTTGAACCCCTTGGCCGCCGGTATCGGCACCCTGGGTTTCATCTTTGGCGCCTACCTGTCGGAAACCTTCCGTGGTGCCTTCATGGCCATCCCCAAGGGCCAGGCCGAAGCCGGCCTGGCGTATGGCATGAGCAGCTTCCAGGTGTTTTTCCGGGTGATGGTGCCGCAGATGATCCGGCTGGCGATCCCCGGGTTTACCAACAACTGGCTGGTACTCACCAAGGCCACCGCGCTGATCTCGGTGGTGGGCCTGCAAGACATGATGTTCAAGGCCAAGCAGGCGGCTGATGCCACCCGCGAGCCTTTTACCTTCTTCCTCGCAGTGGCGGCGATGTACCTGGTGATCACCAGCGTGTCGTTGCTGGCCCTGCGTCATCTTGAGAAGCGCTACTCGGTAGGCGTAAGGGCGGCTGATCTATGATCTTCGACTACAACGTCATCTGGGAGGCCATGCCGCTGTACCTTGGCGGCCTGCTGACCACCCTGAAACTGCTCGCCATCTCGCTGTTCTTCGGCCTGCTCGCCGCCTTGCCCCTGGGCTTGATGCGTGTGTCCAAGCAACCGGTCGTCAACGGCGTGGCCTGGCTCTACACCTATGTGATCCGCGGCACGCCGATGCTGGTGCAGCTGTTTTTGATCTACTACGGCCTGGCGCAGTTCGAAGCGGTGCGCGAGAGCGTCCTGTGGCCGCTGCTGTCCAGCGCGACCTTCTGCGCGTGCCTGGCCTTTGCGATCAACACCAGCGCCTACACCGCCGAGATCATTGCCGGTAGCCTCAAGGCCACCCCCAATGGCGAGATCGAAGCGGCCAAGGCCATGGGCATGTCGCGCTACAAGCTGTACCGCCGCATCCTGCTGCCGTCGGCCCTGCGCCGCGCGCTGCCGCAGTACAGCAACGAAGTGATCATGATGCTGCAGACCACCAGTCTCGCGTCCATCGTCACCCTGATCGACATCACCGGTGCCGCGCGCACGGTGAACGCGCAGTTCTACCTGCCGTTCGAAGCCTACATCACCGCCGGCGTGTTCTACCTGTGCCTGACCTTTATCCTGGTGCGCCTGTTCAAATTGGCCGAGCGCCGCTGGCTGAGCTACCTGGCTCCACGGAAGCACTGATATGGAACGTATCGATCACCTGTTGCCCTGGGGCCACCTGGGCTGCGAGCGCCAGCTGAGCGTGTTCCGTTTCGGCACCGGCGAGCGCAAGGCCTATATCCAGGCCAGCCTGCACGCCGATGAATTGCCGGGCATGCGCGCCGCGTGGGAGCTGAAAAAACGCCTCGCCGAACTTGAAGCGCAAGGCGCCCTCAACGGCGTGATCGAGTTGGTGCCGGTGGCCAACCCGATGGGCCTGGGCCAGTTGCTGCAAGGCAGCCACCAGGGCCGTTTCGAAGTGGGCAGCGGCAAGAATTTCAACCGCGATTTCGTTGAGTTGAGCGAGCCGGTGGCCGAGTTGCTCACAGGCAAGCTGGGGGATGATGCTCACGCCAACGTGCGCATGATTCGCCAGGCGATGGCCGATGCGCTCAACGCATTGCCCGAGCCGAGCAGCCAGTTGCAAGGCATGCAGCGCATCCTGCTGAGCCATGCGTGCAGCGCTGATATCGTCCTCGACCTGCACTGCGACGCCGAAGCCGCATTGCACATGTACGCGCTGCCCCAGCACTGGCCGCAGTGGCGTTCGCTGTCGGCGCACTTGAATGTGAAAGTCGGTCTGCTCGCGGAAGACTCCGGTGGCAGCTCGTTCGATGAGGCCTGTTCGTTGCCGTGGCTGCGGTTGTCCCGCGCCTTCCCCGACGCACAGATCCCGCTGGCCTGCCTGGCGACAACCCTGGAATTGGGCGGTCAGGCGGACACCGGCCGTGACGAAGCGATCTTCCACGCCGAAGGCATCCTCGCGTTTCTCGCCGAGCAAGGCCTGATCAAGGGCGAATGGCCGGCGCCGCAACACGAACCGTGTGAAGGCGTGCCCTTCGAAGGCACAGAATTGCTGTTCGCGCCCCACGCCGGGGTGATCAGTTACCTGCGTAAAGCCGGGGACTGGATCGAGAAGGGCGAGCCGATTTTTGAAGTGATTGATCCCCTGGAAGACCGCGTGAGCGTTATCTGCGCGGGCACCTCGGGGGTGTTGTTTGCCGTTGAACGGCTACGTTATGCCCAAGCGGGTTTCTGGCTGGCCAAGGTGGCGGGGCGCGAAGCGCTGCGTCACGGGCGCTTGCTCAACGACTGACCACCTGTTTTTGTGAGAACCGACCGCATGTACAAACTTGAAGTCCAAGACCTGCATAAACGCTATGGCAGTCATGAAGTGCTCAAAGGCGTGTCCCTGGCCGCCGCAGCCGGCGATGTGATCAGCATCATCGGTTCCAGTGGTTCGGGCAAAAGTACCTTTTTGCGCTGCATCAATCTGCTGGAGCAACCCCACGCCGGCAAGATCCTGCTCAATAACGAAGAGCTGAAACTGGTGGCCAACAAGGACGGCGCCATGAAGGCCGCCGACCCTAAGCAGCTGCAACGCATGCGCTCGCGCCTGTCGATGGTGTTCCAGCATTTCAACCTGTGGTCGCACATGACCGCGCTGGAAAACGTGATGGAAGCGCCGGTGCACGTGCTGGGCATGTCGAAAAAAGACGCCCGTGAAAAGGCCGAGCACTACCTGGCCAAGGTCGGTGTGGGCCATCGCAAGGATGCGTTCCCCGGCCATATGTCCGGTGGCGAGCAGCAGCGCGTGGCGATTGCCCGAGCCCTGGCGATGGAGCCGGAGGTGATGCTGTTCGACGAACCCACCTCGGCCCTCGACCCCGAGTTGGTGGGCGAAGTGCTCAAGGTCATGCAGGACCTGGCCCAGGAAGGCCGCACCATGGTGGTGGTGACCCACGAAATGGGCTTTGCCCGTGAAGTGTCGAACCAGCTGGTGTTCTTGCACAAAGGCATCGTCGAAGAGCGTGGCAACCCTCGGGAAGTGCTGGTCAACCCGCAGTCCGAGCGGTTGCAGCAGTTCCTGTCCGGCAGCTTGAAATAATCAAGGCCGCTGCTCCCCCCTGTAGGAGCGAGCTCGCTCGCGAAGATCGTCAACGATAACGCGGGAAGCCTGATGCCCCGTGGTGTTCTCAGGTTTTTCGCGAGCAAGCTCGCTCCTACAGGAAAGCAGGTCTTTATCGTTTTTAAGCTTTGTGTTGGTTTACGGGCTAGCATTGGCCTCTGTCTTCATTACTGTTACTCGCTTCGGATAGCACTCCATGACCGCCCACAAAATTGGTTTCCTGATTTGGCCCAGCACAAAAGCACTCACGCTTGCGCTGGCTGAGGAGGCCTTGCGCGTTGCTCAGCGGGTGCATCCGGAGGTGGTCTACGAGCTGTCGTTTTTGCTCGCAGAGCCGGCCACCGAAGGCGCCTGGCAACTGCCGGGCGAGCCGTGGGCGGGCAAGCTGGAAGGCTTCCAGAAACTGTTCCTGCTGGCGGACGAGCCGCCTGCCGTGATCGCCTCGCAACTGAGCACCGCCCTCAAGCAGCTGGTGCGCGCCGGTTGTGTGATCGGCGGCTTGTCGGCCGGTGTGTACCCGCTGGCCCAGCTCGGCCTGCTCGACGGCTACCGCGCCGCCGTGCACTGGCGTTGGCAGGATGATTTTGCCGAGCGTTTCCCCAAGGTCATCGCCACCAGCCATCTGTTCGACTGGGACCGTGATCGCTTGACCGCCTGCGGCGGCATGTCGGTACTCGACCTGTTGCTGGCGGTGCTGGCCCGTGACCACGGTGCCGAACTGGCCGGTGCGGTGTCGGAAGAGCTGGTGGTGGAGCGCATCCGCGAAGGCGGCGAGCGCCAGCGCATCCCGCTGCAGAACCGCCTGGGCTCCAGCCATCCGAAGCTGACCCAGGCGGTGTTGCTGATGGAAGCCAATATCGAAGAGCCGCTGACCACCGACGAAATCGCCCAGCATGTGTGCGTGTCGCGACGACAACTGGAGCGGATCTTCAAGCAATACCTCAATCGCGTCCCCAGCCAGTACTACCTGGAACTGCGCCTGAACAAGGCCCGCCAGATGCTCATGCAAACCAGCAAGTCGATCATCCAGATCGGCCTGTCCTGCGGCTTCTCCTCGGGGCCGCACTTCTCTAGCGCCTACCGCAACTTCTTTGGCGCCACCCCTCGCGAAGACCGCAACCAGCGCCGCAGCAGCAGCCCGTTCGAACTCTCGTCGGTGCCGTCCGAGCGTGGTTGACGTGGGGTGAATACGATTGGCGCGGTGTGTCGCGTCCATCGCGCAACTTCCCTGCATACTGCCGAAAACCCCTGCATCCGTTTAAACTGCGCCATTGCGACGCTATTTGTCGCATTGGCGTAAACCCGCGTAAAACGGGGGTTGGCGCTATAAGAAGTTGTCGCTTGGCGGCAAGGCCGCGCTGAAAACTGTCCTTACAATCCCTGCATCGCCCGCCAGTTCCAGGCAGGCGTTCCTCTTCAGGAGACTCCGATGTCCGTTGAGCAAGCCCCGGTGCAACGTGCCGATTTCGACCAGGTCATGGTTCCCAACTACGCACCTGCCGCATTCATCCCCGTGCGTGGCGCAGGTTCCCGTGTGTGGGACCAGGCGGGTCGCGAGCTGATCGACTTTGCCGGCGGCATCGCGGTCAACGTGTTGGGCCACGCCCACCCGGCGCTGGTCGGTGCACTGACCGAACAGGCCAACAAGCTGTGGCACGTCTCCAACGTCTTCACCAACGAGCCGGCCCTGCGCTTGGCCCATAAGCTGATCGACGCCACGTTTGCCGAGCGCGTGTTCTTCTGCAACTCCGGTGCCGAAGCCAACGAGGCCGCATTCAAGCTGGCCCGTCGCGTGGCGTTCGACCGTTTCGGCAGCGAGAAGTACGAGATCATTGCCGCGCTGAACAGCTTCCACGGCCGTACCCTGTTCACCGTCAACGTCGGTGGCCAGTCGAAGTACTCCGACGGTTTCGGGCCTAAAATTACCGGCATCACCCACGTCCCTTATAACGACCTGGAAGCGCTGAAAGCCGCCGTGTCGGACAAGACCTGCGCCGTGGTGCTGGAGCCGATCCAGGGCGAAGGCGGCGTACTGCCGGCCGAGCTGGCTTACCTGCAAGGTGCCCGCGAACTGTGCGACGCCAACAATGCGCTGCTGGTGTTCGACGAAGTGCAGACCGGCATGGGCCGCAGCGGCCATCTGTTTGCCTACCAGCACTACGGCGTGGTGCCCGACATCCTCACCAGCGCCAAGAGCCTGGGCGGCGGTTTCCCGATTGCGGCGATGCTCACCCGTGAAGACCTGGCCAAGCACCTGGTGGTCGGTACCCACGGCACCACCTACGGCGGCAACCCGCTGGCGTGCGCAGTGGCCGAAGCGGTCATCGACGTGATCAACACCCCTGAGGTGCTGGCCGGCGTCAACGCCAAGCACGACCTGTTCAAGGCGCGCCTGGAGCAGATCGGCAAGCAGTACGGCATCTTCACCGAAGTACGTGGCATGGGCCTGCTGATCGGTTGCGTACTGAGCGATGCGTTCAAAGGCAAGGCCAAGGACGTGTTCAACGCGGCCGAGAAAGAAAACCTGATGATCCTGCAAGCCGGCCCTGACGTGGTGCGTTTTGCGCCGAGCCTGGTGGTGGAAGACGCGGACATCAACGAAGGCCTGGATCGTTTCGAGCGTGCGGTAAAAACGCTGACCCAAGCCTGATACATATCTGTCTGTCGGACCGGATCAAATGTGGGAGGGGGCTTGCCCCCGATAGCAATCTGTCAGTTGATGCATCTGGTGACTGATACACCGCTATCGGGGGCAAGCCCCCTCCCACACTGGAATATGCCCCACATGAAGATATGGGGTGTTCCCGACCTGTTCGGTATTTTTTTCCTGTGAGTTCTAGAGTTAAGGAGTGACACCATGCTGGTGATGCGCCCCGCGCAAATGGCTGATCTGGGCGAGGTACAGCGTCTGGCTGCGGATAGCCCGATTGGTGTCACCTCCTTGCCGGATGATGTGGAACGCCTGAGCGACAAGATCGCCGCCAGCGAAGCGTCCTTCGCGGCCGAGGTGAGTTTCAACGGTGAAGAAAGCTATTTCTTCGTGCTCGAAGACACCGAGACCGGCAAGCTCGCCGGCTGCTCGGCCATCGTCGCTTCGGCCGGTTACTCGGAGCCGTTCTACAGTTTTCGTAACGAGACCTTCGTGCACGCCTCCCGCGAGCTGAAGATCCACAACAAGATCCACGTGCTTTCCCAGTGCCACGACCTCACCGGCAACAGCCTGCTCACCAGTTTCTACGTGGTGCCGGAGCTGGTCGGTTCGCCGTGGTCGGAACTCAATTCCCGCGGCCGCCTGTTGTTCGTCGCCAGCCACCCCGAGCGCTTTGCCGACTCGGTGGTGACCGAGATTGTCGGCTACAGCGACGAGCACGGTGATTCGCCGTTCTGGGACGCCATCGGCCGCAACTTCTTCGACCTCAACTACGCCGCCGCCGAGCGCCTGTGCGGGCTGAAAAGCCGTACGTTCCTCGCCGAGCTGATGCCGCATTACCCGATCTACGTGCCGCTGCTGCCGGACGAAGCCCAGGAAGCCATGGGCCAGGTGCACCCGCGTGCCCAGATCACCTTCGACATCCTGATGCGCGAAGGCTTCGAGACTGACCACTACATCGACATCTTCGACGGCGGCCCGACGCTGCACGCACGGGTCTCGGGCATTCGCTCGATTGCCCAGAGTCGCGTGGTGCCGGTGAAGATCGGCGAGATGGTCAAGGGGGGCGGCCGCCAGTACCTGGTGAGCAACGCGCAGTTGCAGGATTACCGCGCGGTGATGCTGGAGCTGGACTACGCGCCGGGCAAACCGGTGACCCTGGACCTGGCAGCCGCCGAAGCCCTGGGCGTTGGTGAAGGCGCGAGTGTGCGCCTGGTAGCGGTATAAACAGAGTGTCGCGGGTGGCTGGCAGCAGCGGCCCGTCTGAGGAGATAGCATGATCGTTCGTCCCGTACGCAGCAGCGATTTACCGGCCCTGATTGATCTGGCGCGCAGCACCGGCACCGGCCTCACCACCTTGCCGGCCAACGAAGAGCGCCTGACCCACCGGGTAGGCTGGGCGGAAAAAACCTTTCGCGGCGACGCCGGGCGCGGTGATGCCGACTACCTGTTCGTGCTGGAAAACGACGAAGGCCGCGTGGTGGGGATTTCCGCCATCGCCGGTGCCGTCGGCCTGCGCGAGCCGTGGTACAACTTCCGGGTCGGCCTGACGGTCAGCGCCTCCCAGGAACTGAATATCTACCGTGAGATTCCGACGCTGTTCCTGGCCAACGACCTCACCGGCAATTCCGAGCTGTGCTCGTTGTTCCTGCATGCCGATTACCGCAACGGCCTCAACGGCCGCATGCTGGCCAAGGCGCGCCTGCTGTTTATCGCCGAGTTCCCACAGCTGTTCGGCAACAAGATCATCGCCGAGATGCGCGGCGTGTCCAACGACGCCGGGCGTTCACCGTTCTGGGAAAGCCTGGGCCGGCACTTCTTCAAGATGGAATTCAGCCAGGCCGATTACCTCACCGGCGTGGGCAACAAGGCGTTTATTGCTGAGCTGATGCCCAAGTTTCCGTTGTACAGCTGCTTCCTTTCCGAAGACGCGCGCAACGTGATCGGCAAGGTCCATCCGGACACCGAGCCGGCGCTGAGCATGCTCAAGAGCGAAGGCTTCAGCTACCAGGGCTACGTCGATATTTTCGACGCCGGCCCGGCGGTGGAGTGCGAGACCGCCAAGATCCGTGCGGTGCGCGACAGCCAATCATTGGTGTTGGCCATCGGCACACCGGGGGACGACGCCACGCCGTTCCTGATCCATAACCGCAAACGCGAAGATTGCCGCATCACCGCCGCACCGGCACGCCTGGCGGCCGGCACGCTGGTGGTCGATCCGCAAACCGCCAAGCGCCTGCAACTGGTGGTGGGTGATCAAGTGCGTGCCGTACCGTTGTCTGCTGCCCGGGAGTCGAAATAATGAATTCGTTGTATATCGCAGGTAGCTGGCTGGCTGGCCAGGGTGAACTGTTTGAATCCCGCAATCCGGTGACCCAGCAGGTGCTGTGGGCCGGTAATGGCGCCACGGTCGAGCAGGTCGAGTCGGCCGTGCAGGCCGCGCGCCAGGCGTTCCCGGCCTGGGCCCGGCGCCCGCTGGAAGAGCGCATCAGCGTGCTGGAAGCCTTCGCCGCGAGCCTGAAAAGTCGCGCCGATGAAATAGCGCGCTGCATCGGCGAGGAGACCGGCAAGCCGCTGTGGGAGTCGGCCACCGAAGTCACCAGCATGGCCAACAAGATCGCAATCTCGGTGCAAAGCTACCGCGAGCGTACCGGCGAGAAGAGCGGCCCCCTGGGCGACGCCACCGCCGTATTGCGCCACAAGCCCCACGGCGTGGTGGCGGTGTTCGGTCCTTACAACTTCCCCGGTCACCTGCCCAACGGGCATATCGTCCCGGCGTTGCTGGCGGGTAATACCGTGCTGTTCAAGCCCAGCGAGCTGACCCCGAAAGTTGCCGAGCTGACCGTGCAGTGCTGGATCGACGCCGGTTTGCCGGCGGGCGTGTTGAACCTGCTGCAAGGCGCGCGCGAGACCGGCATTGCGTTGGCCGCCAACCCCGGTATCGATGGGTTGTTCTTCACCGGTTCCAGCCGTACCGGCAATCATCTGCACCAGCAGTTCTCCGGGCGCCCGGACAAGATCCTGGCCCTGGAAATGGGCGGCAACAACCCGCTGGTGGTAGATGAAGTAGCCGACGTGGATGCGGCGGTCTACACCATCATCCAGTCGGCGTTTATCTCCGCCGGCCAGCGTTGCACCTGTGCCCGTCGCCTGCTGGTGCCGGAAGGCGCCTGGGGCGATGCGCTGCTGGCGCGGCTGGTGGCGGTGAGCGCGACGATTGAAGTCGGCGCGTTCGACCAGCAACCACCGCCGTTCATGGGCTCGGTGATTTCCCTGGCGGCGGCAAAAGCCCTGATGGACGCCCAGGAGCTGATGTTGGCCAATGGCGCCGTGGCGCTGTTGGAGATGACCCAGCCCCAGGATCAAGCTGCCTTGCTGACCCCAGGCATCATCGACGTGACCGGCGTGACCGAGCGCGAAGACGAAGAACTGTTCGGGCCGCTGTTGCAGGTGATCCGCTACGCCGATTTCGCGGCGGCGATTGCCGAAGCCAACAACACCCGGTACGGCCTGGCCGCTGGCCTGTTGTCCGATTCCGAAGCGCGTTACCAGCAATTCTGGCTGGAAAGCCGTGCCGGCATCGTCAACTGGAACAAACAGCTGACCGGCGCCGCCAGCACCGCGCCATTTGGTGGGGTAGGGGCCTCGGGCAACCATCGCGCCAGTGCGTATTACGCGGCGGATTATTGTGCGTACCCGGTGGCGTCGCTTGAAACGCCAAGCCTGGTGGTACCGGCCACGCTAACCCCCGGCATTACGCTGATCTAAATGTGGGAGGGGGCTTGCCCCCTCCCACAGGGGGTCAGTGGTGTATTCAAGTAATTTGAAGCCTATAAAAACAGATGTTCGTGGAGCCTCGCCGATGAAATCCTATGAAGTCAATTTTGACGGTCTAGTGGGGCCGACCCATAACTACGGCGGTTTGTCCTTCGGCAACGTCGCCTCCCAGAGCAACAGCCAGCAGCATTCCAACCCCAGGGAAGCGGCGTTGCAGGGCCTGCAGAAAATGAAAGCGCTGATGGACATGGGCTTTGTGCAAGGTGTGCTTGCGCCCCAGGAGCGTCCGGATGTAGCGGCGTTGCGCAACCTCGGTTTCAGCGGCACCGACGCCCAGGTCATCCAGCAGGCGGCCAAGCAGGCCATGCCGTTGTTGGTCGCCAGCTGCTCGGCATCGAGCATGTGGGTGGCCAACGCCGCCACCGTCAGCCCGAGCGCCGACACGGCAGATGGCCGCGTGCATTTCACCGCCGCCAACCTCAACTGCAAATACCACCGCAGCATCGAACACCCCACCACCAGCCGCGTGCTGGGGGCGATGTTTGCCGACCAGAAACACTTTGCCCACCACGCCGCGTTACCGGCGGTGGCGCAGTTCGGCGACGAAGGTGCGGCCAACCACACGCGTTTCTGCCGTGAGTATGGCGACGCGGGGGTGGAATTTTTCGTGTTCGGGCGCAGCGCGTTCGACCCCCGTTACCCGGCCCCGCAGAAGTACCCGGCGCGCCAGACCCTCGAAGCCTCCCAGGCCGTCGCCCGCCTGCATGGCCTGAAGGATGAAGGCGTGGTCTACGCCCAGCAGAACCCGGCGGTGATCGATGCCGGCGTGTTCCACAACGACGTGATCGCGGTGGGCAACGGCGAGGTGCTGTTCTATCACGAGGACGCGTTCCTCCATACCGAACAGATGCTGGCCGAGTTGCAGGGCAAGTTGGGCAAGCTGGGCGGCAACTTCCAGGCGGTGTGTGTGCCGCGTGCCCAGGTCAGCGTCGAGGACGCGGTGCGCTCCTACCTGTTCAACAGCCAGTTGCTGACCTGCGCCGACGGTTCGATGCTGCTGATCGTGCCGGAAGAATGCCGCGCCAACGAGCGCGTCTGGCAGTACCTGCAAGGCCTGACGGCGTCCGCGGGGCTGATCCGCGAAGTCAAAGTCTTCGACCTCAAGCAAAGCATGCAGAACGGCGGCGGCCCGGCGTGCCTGCGCCTGCGCGTGGCCCTCAATGAAACCGAGCTGGCAGCGGTGAACCCAGGGGTTATCATGACCGCGCCGTTGTACGACACACTGACCCAATGGGTCGACAAGCACTACCGCGACAGCCTGCGCGAAACCGACCTGGCTGACCCGCAATTACTGCTTGAGTGCCGGACGGCACTGGATGAACTGACGCAAATCCTTAAACTGGGCTCGGTTTATCCTTTCCAGATCAATTAACGCCACCTCTTTTTACACCCTATGGCTGAGAATTATTTATGAGCACCGACACCCTGCAACTGATCCTTGAAGACACCGACGGCACCCAGCTGGAAACCTCCTGCACCCGCGTCGCCGTGGTCTGGCAGGGCAAGGAAATCTGGATCCAGCACGACGGCCGTGGCCAACTGCTGATCGGCGTGGACGTGGAAGAAGGCGACGCCGAATACGCCAACCTGTTGATGCGCCCACTGGCCACCAACCTGATGAGCCTGCAACTGGAAATGGAACCGGCCGACGTTGAAGGTGATGATGACGATCACGTCCACGGCCCAGGCTGCAACCACTAAGGAAGCTGCGTATGCTCGCCCTTGGCAAACTGCTTGAACTGACCCTCGCCGGTCGCGAACCGGCGCAAAAAATTCAACTGACTGTCGACGGCGTGCAGATGCGCTGGCTCAGCGAGGGCGCACTCGAAGTGCGCCCGCCGCAGGCAACGGACAATGGCCGCGACCTGTTGCTGTCATCCGGCATCCATGGCAACGAAACCGCGCCGATCGAATTGCTCGACCGCCTGTTGCATGGCATCGCCCGTGGGGAGATCAAGCTCCGCACCCGTATTCTGTTCCTGTTCGGCAACCCCGAGGCCATGCGCCGCGGCGAGCGTTACCTTGAACTGGACGTCAACCGGCTGTTCAACGGCCGGCATGAAAAAAACATCGGCCCCGAAGCCATGCGCGCCGCCGAACTTGAACAGCTGGCCCGCAGCTTCTTCAGCCAGCCTGGCCGTTCGCGCCTGCATTACGACCTGCACACCGCCATCCGCGGCTCGAAGATCGAGCAGTTTGCGCTGTACCCCTGGAAGGAGGGGCGCCAGCATTCACGCCACGAACTGGCGCGCCTGAACGCCGCTGGCATGGAAGCGGTGCTGCTGCAGAACAAGAGCTCGATCACCTTCACCGCGTTTACCTACGAGCAGCTGGAGGCCGAGGCCTTCACCCTCGAACTGGGCAAGGCGCGACCGTTCGGGCACAACCAGGGCGTGAATGTCTCCCGCCTGGAGCTGCGCCTCAAGCAGATCATCGAAGGCACCGAGCCTGAGACTGACAGTCTGGACGGGTTGAAACTGTTCGCCGTGTCGCGGGAAGTCATCAAGCACAGCGATGCATTCCTGCTGCACTTGCCGGCGGACGTGGAAAACTTTTCGGAATTGGAAAAGGGTTATCTGCTGGCCGAAGACGTGGCCAAGACCCGTTGGGTGATCGAGGAGGAGGGTGCGCGCATCATCTTCCCCAACCCGAAGGTAAAGAATGGCTTGCGGGCGGGGATATTGATTGTGCCGACCACAGAGGCCGGGCTGGCGTAGATCTGAGCCTTAACCTGGTCCAAATGTGGGAGGGGGCTTGCCCCCGATAGCAGTGTGTCAGTCAGCTCATCTGGAGCTGAGACACCGCCATCGGGGGCAAGCCCCCTCCCACATTTTGTTTTGCAGTGTTGCTTAGACCGCTACCGCCCGTGGCTCGCTGCGACGGATCGCCCGCACCTTGTGCAGGGTGTCGGCGCATGTACGTGCAGCTTCCTGGCCCTTGTGCACGAAGTGCTCATGGAAGAACGCGGTATGTTCGCTGCCGGCGTGGAAGTGATGCGGCGTCAGGGACACCGAGAACACCGGCACTTCGGTTTCCAGCTGAACCTGCATCAGGCCGCTGACCACCGATTGGGCGACGAATTCGTGACGGTAGATCCCGCCGTCCACCACCAGCGCGGCGGCCACGATACCGGCGTAACGGCCGGTCTTGGCCAGCAGCTTGGCGTGCAGGGGCATTTCAAAGGCGCCGCCGACTTCGAAGAAATCGATGTCCGATTCCTGATAGCCCTGGGCGATCATTTCGGCGAGGAAGCCTTTGCGCGATTGGTCGACAATATCCTTGTGCCAGCAAGCCTGGATAAACGCGACGCGCTCGCCGTGATGGTTTTTGCTTTTGCTGTCGATTGCGGTGGGTTGCATGTTCTGACTCCTGTTTAAGAAAAAAACAGGGCGTTATGAATCGAATGGGATTTAAGGGTACGAACCGCCGAGTCATGCAGGCATGCGCTCAGCGTGCGGCCCTTAGGTGCCAATCCCGTTCTCTCTTCATCCGGACTATGACCGTCGGCCCCGGGATCACACCGGGTCTGCTGACCTTGTCGCCGTCCTGCGTGAGCAGTTCGAGGCGCCAAGCGCTCGCGGGCTATGCACATTGCGTGCAATTACCGCCGGTGGGGAATTGCACCCCGCCCTGAGAACGTTGCCACCAGAACCCTGGTGGCGGAGAGTTTTTAACATGGTTTTTCATAAACTGCACGAGCGTCGTATCGATAAGCTATATCGGTTTGTTTGGTTGGTATTCGATTGAGAACGCGTGGGGCTTGATATTCCGCGGCTTTGCCCGCAGTAATCATCCTCATAAGAAGCTTAATGAACCCCTTCGAGGCTTGTTTCATGTCTGTGATCGACCTGCGCAGCGACACCGTGACCCAACCCACCGCCGGCATGCTCGACGCCATGGCCAATGCCGCCAGCGGCGATGACGTCTACGGCGAAGACCCCAGCGTCAACCATCTGGAAGCCGAGCTGGCCAAACGCCTGGGCTTTGCAGCCGCGCTGTTCGTGCCCACCGGCACCATGAGCAACCTGCTGGCGCTGATGGCCCACTGTGAGCGTGGCGAGGAGTACATCGTCGGCCAGCAGGCCCACACCTACAAATACGAGGGCGGCGGTGCGGCCGTGCTGGGTTCGATCCAGCCGCAGCCGCTGGACGTGCAGGCGGATGGCTCCCTCGACCTGAATCAGGTGCTCGAGGCTATCAAACCCGACGACTTCCACTTCGCCCGCACCCGCCTGCTGGCCCTGGAAAACACCATGCAGGGCAAGGTGCTGCCGCTGGACTACCTGGCGAAGGCGCGGGCGTTGACCCGCGAACATGGCCTGGCCCTGCACCTGGATGGCGCGCGACTCTACAACGCGGCGGTCAAGCTGGGGGTAGATGCACGGGAGATCGCCCAGCATTTCGACTCGGTGTCGGTGTGCCTGTCCAAGGGCCTCGGTGCGCCGATCGGCTCGGTGCTGTGCGGCTCCACGGCGTTGATCGCCAAGGCACGCCGTTTGCGCAAGATGGTCGGCGGTGGCATGCGCCAGGCCGGTTCCCTGGCGGCGGCGGGGCTGTACGCCCTGGATCACCAGGTGCAGCGCCTGGCCGACGACCACGCCAATGCGCAATGGCTGGGCGATGAGCTGCGCAACGCCGGTTACGCGGTGGAGCCGGTGCAGACCAACATGGTCTACGTGCAGATCGGCGACCAGGCCCAGGCCTTGAAGACGTTTGCCGCCGAGCGTGGGATCAAGTTGAGTGCTGCGCCGCGCCTGCGCATGGTGACGCACCTGGATGTGAGCCGGGCGCAGATCGAGCAAGTGCTCGAGGCATTCGTCGAATTTTCGCGCAAATGAGTGTGCAGACCGTCTAATTGAACCTCTCTATCGCATAAACACGCTGTACCACCGGCAAAGGGCCGATATAATGCGGCCTTTTGCCGTCGCTCCGTCTGATGATGTTGCGCACTGGCCTTTGGCCGCAGCCTCCGTGGAAGAACCTATGAAAAGCGCAGAAATCCGTGAAGCCTTCCTTCGCTTCTTCGAAGAGCAAGGTCACACCCGTGTCTCCTCCAGCTCCTTGATCCCAGGCAATGACCCCACCCTGCTGTTCACTAACGCGGGGATGAACCAGTTCAAGGACTGCTTCCTGGGCCAGGAAAAACGCGCCTACACCCGCGCCACCAGCAGCCAGAAGTGCGTGCGTGCCGGCGGCAAGAACAGTGACCTGGAAAACGTCGGCTACACCGCCCGCCACCACACGTTCTTCGAGATGCTGGGTAACTTCAGCTTTGGTGATTATTTCAAGAAAGACGCGATTACCTTCGCCTGGACCTTCCTGACCGGCGTGTTGAAGCTGCCCAAGGAAAAACTCTGGGTGACCGTCTACGCGACGGACGACGAAGCGTATGACATCTGGACCAAGGAAATCGGGGTGCCCGTCGAGCGCATGATTCGCATCGGCGACAACAAGGGCGCGCCTTATGCTTCCGACAACTTCTGGACCATGGGCGATACCGGCCCATGCGGCCCATGCACCGAGATTTTCTACGATCACGGCGCCGACATCTGGGGTGGCCCACCGGGCTCGCCGGAAGAAGACGGCGACCGTTACATCGAGATCTGGAACAACGTGTTCATGCAGTTCAACCGCACCGCCGATGGCGTGTTGCATCCGCTGCCAGCGCCTTCGGTGGACACCGGCATGGGCCTGGAGCGGATCAGTGCGGTGATGCAGCACGTTCACTCCAACTACGAGATCGACCTGTTCACCAACCTGCTGAGCGCGTCGGCCGCGGCCATTGGTTGTGCCAATGAAAGCCAGTCGTCCCTCAAGGTGGTGTCGGACCACATCCGTTCCTGCGGTTTCCTCATCGCCGACGGCGTACTGCCGTCCAATGAAGGCCGTGGCTACGTGCTGCGTCGCATCATCCGTCGCGCCTGCCGCCACGGTAACAAGCTGGGCGCCACCGGCAGCTTCTTCTACAAGATCGTCGCTGCACTGGTTGCCGAGATGGGCGATGCCTTCCCGGAACTCAAGCAACAGCAAAGCAACATCGAGCGCGTGCTCAAGGCGGAGGAGGAGCAGTTCTCCAAGACCCTGGAGCACGGCCTGAAGATTCTGGAACAGGACTTGGCCGAGCTCAAAGGCACCGTGGTGCCGGGCGATGTCGTGTTCAAGCTGTACGACACCTATGGCTTCCCGATGGACCTGACCGCCGACATTGCCCGTGAGCGCGAGCTGACCATCGACGAAGCCGGCTTTGAGCGTGAGATGGAAGCCCAGCGCGTGCGCGCCCGTTCCGCCAGTTCCTTTGGCCTGGACTACAACACCCTGGTCAAGGTTGACGTGCCCACCGAATTCACCGGTTACAAGGCGACCGTTGGCGCGGCCAGGATCGTTGCCATTTATAAAGACGGCAAGTCGGTCGACGTGTTGAGCGAAGGCGAAGAGGCAGTTGTGGTCCTGGACCAGACGCCGTTCTACGCCGAATCCGGTGGCCAGGTCGGTGACTGTGGTTTCCTGAGTTCGACCTCCGGTCGTTTCGAGGTGCGCGACACCACCAAGACCGGCGGTGCGTTCCTGCATCACGGCGTGCTGGTGCTGGGCAACCTGACGGTCGGTGCGCCGGTGGACACCCAGGTCGATGCTGAGGTGCGCCATGCCACCGCGCTGAACCACTCGGCCACGCACTTGCTGCACGCCGCGCTGCGCCAGGTGCTGGGCGAGCACGTCCAGCAGAAGGGGTCGTTGGTCGACAGCCAGCGCCTGCGTTTCGACTTCAGTCACTTCGAAGCGATCAAGCCTGAGCAGATCAAGGCCCTGGAAGACATCGTCAACGCTGAGATTCGCAAGAACTCCCCGGTAGAAACTGAAGAAACCGACATCGAGACGGCCAAGGCCAAGGGTGCCATGGCGCTGTTCGGCGAGAAATACGGCGACAGCGTGCGCGTGCTGAGCATGGGCGGCGACTTCTCGGTGGAACTGTGTGGCGGTATCCACGCCAACCGTACCGGCGATATCGCCCTGCTGAAAATCATCAGCGAAGGCGGCGTGGCGTCGGGTGTGCGTCGTATTGAGGCGGTGACCGGCGCTGCGGCCCTGGCCTACCTGAATGCCGCTGAAGAACAACTCAAGGAAGCGGCCAGCCTGGTCAAGGGCAGCCGCGACAACCTGATCGACAAGTTGTCCGCCGTTCTGGAGCGCAACCGTGCGCTGGAGAAACAGCTGGAGCAGTTGCAAGCCAAGGCGGCCAGCGCTGCGGGCGACGATCTGTCGGCTTCGGCCGTTGACGTCAAGGACGTGAAAGTCCTGGCTGCACGCCTGGACGGCCAGGACGGCAAGGCGCTGTTGGCCCTGGTCGATCAGTTGAAGAACAAGCTCGGCCGCGCAGTGATCCTGCTCGGCAGTGTCCATGAGGAGAAGGTCGTGCTGGTTGCCGGTGTAACCAAGGACCTGACTGGCCAACTCAAGGCCGGTGATTTGATGAAGCAGGCCGCTGCGGCAGTGGGCGGGAAGGGCGGCGGTCGTCCGGACATGGCGCAAGGCGGTGGTGTAGACGCCAGTGCCCTGGACGCGGCCCTGGCCCTGACCGTGCCATTTGTCGAGGCAGGTATTTAAGGCACTGTTAACCTGCCCGTGGTCTAGTCACGGGCTGTTCTGTGCTGGTTGATTGGATATTAGGCGCCCCTTTACGGGCTGAGGCGGCTTGGAAATGGCTTTGATCGTACAGAAATTTGGAGGCACCTCGGTCGGCTCTGTCGAAAGAATCGAGCAGGTGGCCGACAAGGTTAAGAAATTCCGCGATGCCGGGGATGACCTGGTCGTGGTGCTGTCGGCCATGAGCGGCGAGACCAATCGCCTGATCGAACTGGCCAAGGCCATCAGTGGCGAGCAACAGCCGCTGCCGCGTGAGCTGGATGTGATCGTGTCCACCGGCGAGCAGGTGACCATCGCCTTGCTGGCCATGGCCCTGAACAAGCGTGGCGTGCCTGCCGTGTCCTACACTGGCAGCCAGGTGCGCATCCTCACCGACAGCGCGCACACCAAGGCGCGGATCCTGCAGATTGACGACCAGAAAATTCGCACTGATCTGAAAGCAGGCCGCGTGGTAGTTGTAGCGGGCTTCCAGGGTGTGGACGAGCACGGCAACATCACCACCCTCGGGCGTGGCGGTTCTGACACCACCGGTGTGGCCCTGGCTGCGGCCCTCAAGGCTGACGAGTGCCAGATCTACACCGATGTGGATGGCGTCTACACCACTGACCCGCGTGTGGTGTCCGTGGCCCAGCGCCTGGACAAGATCACCTTTGAAGAGATGCTGGAAATGGCCAGCCTCGGTTCCAAGGTGTTGCAGATCCGCGCGGTGGAGTTCGCCGGCAAGTACAACGTTCCGCTGCGCGTATTGCACAGCTTCAAGGAGGGTCCGGGCACCCTCATTACTATTGATGAAGAGGAATCCATGGAACAGCCGATCATTTCCGGCATCGCTTTCAACCGCGATGAAGCCAAGCTGACGATCCGTGGCGTGCCAGACACCCCGGGCGTGGCCTTCAAGATTCTGGGCCCTATCAGCGATGCGAATGTTGAAGTCGACATGATCGTGCAGAACGTCTCGCACGATAACACCACCGATTTCACCTTCACCGTGCACCGCAACGAGTACGATGCGGCGTTGAAAATCCTGGAGAACACCGCGAGCGAAATTGGCGCCCGTGAAGTGGTCGGCGATACCAAGATTGCCAAGGTGTCGATCGTAGGTGTGGGCATGCGTTCCCATGCCGGCGTTGCCAGCCGCATGTTCGGGGCTTTGGCCAAGGAAAGCATCAATATCCAGATGATCTCTACCTCGGAAATCAAAGTCTCGGTGGTGATTGAAGAGAAGTACCTGGAACTGGCTGTACGCGCGCTGCATACCGCTTTTGAGCTGGATGCTCCGGCCCGACAGGGCGAGTGATGCAATGCCAGGAAGGCGCGGTTTACCGCGCCTTTCATTTTTTTGTAGGGCGCATGGTCTTTTGCGTGCGCTCGACAATACTTAGGCCGTTAGGGCTATGGCTCTCGAGTCGTAGGTCGAACGCCTTTTTTTTGCAGACTGTTGTTCCTGAAATGAAATGCGTGAGGAGAAAGGTATGCTGATTCTGACTCGTCGGTGCGCAGAAAGCCTGATTATCGGTGATGGCGAAATCACCGTGACCGTGCTCGGCGTCAAAGGCAATCAAGTGCGTATCGGGGTTAACGCTCCGAAAGAGGTGGCGGTCCATCGCGAGGAAATCTTCTTGCGGATCAGTAAAGAGAAGGACAGAGAGAAGGGTAAAGATCAGGACGCGCAAAACGACGAACAGAAGGACGAGGAAAAGGACTGAGAACCAAGCCTTTAATTTTTATCGTTTTTTATGTTTGCAAACGGGGATGAACGTGGTTAATATACGCCCCGTGTTGCGGAGAGCTGGCCGAGTGGCCGAAGGCGCTCCCCTGCTAAGGGAGTACACCTCAAAAGGGTGTCGGGGGTTCGAATCCCCCGTTCTCCGCCATTATTTGCTTAGTACGTTGCAATCTGGTTTTTTCGTTAAGTTGTTGAAATTAAACGAAAAAATAGCTTTACATAGAGATTGAACGGCCTATAATGCGCGGCAACAAATGCACTCGTAGCTCAGCTGGATAGAGTACTCGGCTACGAACCGAGCGGTCACAGGTTCGAATCCTGTCGAGTGCACCATTTAAGAGTTAGTTGCAGCAATGCAGGTAGCTCGGCTTCAACCAGTTGTGATCTGGTCTAAAAACACAATATGCACTCGTAGCTCAGCTGGATAGAGTACTCGGCTACGAACCGAGCGGTCACAGGTTCGAATCCTGTCGAGTGCACCATACAAACAAAAAGCCCGCCTAGTGCGGGCTTTTTGCCGTCTGGGGTTTGTGTGGATCCTTATCTTTTTCTCCTTCCTTATGTGTTTTCCATTCCGGTGATGGCGTCGCAGTTGAATAGGTGTGGCCAATACTCAACTTTGGCTCGCAAGCGCTTGTTCTTTCCAGTTTTTTGACGTTAAAACCGGACGCACGGTGTATCATTGCGCCCGTCAGCCCCGCCGGGGCTTATGGAATACCTCCATGGACTTACCCAGTAGTTACTCAGTACCCCGTTTTACCAATCATGAATTGACTGATTGATCCTTCCGGCGTGCCCCGCTGCTGGGAGTGGAGTTCGCCTATGACCGAAGTAGAAGTAAAGAAAACACAGGAAAGCCTGCAGGATCGCCTGGCTCAAGTCATCGAGCTGCTGCAGCGCCAGCGCGTGGTCGAAGATTTCACGCACCGCCAGGATGGTCCGAATAACGATCTCGTCGAAAACCTGGTCCACCGCCAGAACCTCGTCGAGTTGCAACGCAAGCTCGATGACCTGCACTCCGCCGACGTTGCCTACATTCTCGAAGCCTTGCCCCTGGATGATCGACTGACTCTCTGGCAGTTGGTCAAGGCTGACCGCGACGGCGATATCCTGCTCGAAGTATCCGACTCGGTCCGTGAAACCCTGATCGCCGACATGGACGATCACGAGCTCCTGGCGGCCGCCAGGGAGATGGACGCTGACGAACTGGCCGACCTGGCTCCAGAGTTGCCGCGTGATGTTGTCCATGAGTTGATGGAGGCCCTTGACGGCCAGCAGCGTGAGCGCGTGCGCTCCGCGTTATCCTATGACGAGGATCAGGTCGGCGCACTGATGGACTTCGAGATGGTCACCATCCGCGAAGACGTCAGCCTGGAAGTGGTCTTGCGTTACCTGCGCCGGCTGAAAGAGCTGCCGAGTCATACCGACAAACTGTTCGTGGTCGACTATGAAGGCATTCTCAAGGGCGTGCTGCCGATCAAGCGCCTGTTGGTCAACGATCCGGAGAAAAAGGTTGCTGACCTGATGGCCAGCGATACCGTGAGCTTTCACCCCGATGAGGATGCCTACGACGCAGCGCAGGCCTTTGAGCGTTACGACTTGATCTCTGCCCCGGTGGTCGACAAGAACGGCAAGCTGATCGGCCGTCTGACCATCGACGAAATCGTCGACTTGATTCGTGAAGAGAGTGAAACCGAAGTCCTCAACATGGCGGGTTTGCGTGAAGAGGAAGATATTTTTGCGTCAGTCTGGCGTTCCCTGCATAACCGCTGGGCCTGGCTGGCCGTTAACCTGATTACCGCGTTTATCGCCTCCCGTGTGATCGGGCTGTTCGAAGGTTCCATCGAGAAGCTGGTGGCCTTGGCAGCGTTGATGCCGATTGTGGCAGGCATTGGTGGTAACTCGGGCAACCAGACCATCACCATGATCGTACGCGCCATGGCGCTGGACCAGGTCAGTACCGCCAACTCTTCGCGCCTGCTGCGCAAGGAGTTGGCCGTGGGCCTGATCAATGGCCTGGTGTGGGGTGGGGTGATTGGCGTGGTGGCCTACTTGCTGTACGGCAGTTGGTCCCTGGGGGTGGTGATGACCGCTGCCATGACCCTCAACCTGCTGCTGGCGGCCCTGATGGGGGTGCTGATCCCCATGACCTTGGCACGCCTTGGGCGCGACCCGGCCATGGGCGCCAGCGTGATGATCACGGCCATGACCGACAGTGGTGGCTTCTTCATCTTCCTCGGTTTGGCGACGATCTTCCTGCTCTGATCTGTCTCGGGCGGGCGCCCTCTGCTACGTGATAAGAATGCCGAGCCCTGTGAATCCCAGGCAAAAAAAAGCCAGCACAGGGCTGGCTTCGGCTTTCAGTGGCGGATCAATTGGCTTCTGCGGCCGCCTCTACGTCGTGCGCGATAAGCGAGACGAGGGCATTTTGCTGGCGGTGGGAGAGCTGGCGAAAACGCTGCAGCAGTTCGCGTTCGTGCAGCGACAGCTCGGGGCTGTCCAGGCGCATGCTCAGTTCGTCACCCAGCGCACCTTCCTGAATAAGGCTCTGCTCCAGGCGCGCGATGATTTCGGAGTTCATGCTGCGGTGATGATTGCGAGCCACCTCGGCAATGCGTTCCCGCATTCCGTCTGGCAGACGTACGACGAACTTGTCAGCCGTACGGCTGGAATAAATTGCCTGTTTCAATGGGCGCATATATTTAACCGGTTAGTTCAGGGGAGCGGTTATTGGAATTGGCCGCAAGATGAGTGTTAAGACAAGACTCACGACCAAAGTTCAACCCGAATTGCAAAGAGGCCGCATCATGCCTCAGATTTGCCAGTTCCTTGGCGTCAATTCTGTGACAAATATTGAACTGCCTAGAGGCTTTATGCCAGCACTCATTTGCATTTTTGCGGACTGGTTGGAAAACTTTTCCATGAGTGATTCCACGAGGGAACTTCCCGTAAGTCCAGGCCACCACAGGGTTTGAGGTCGCACATCCTATAGCAAAGTGGCCTTTTGCCCTTAGTTTTAAGACTAGTGGCAATTTGCCGATTTACTAGGACGAGGCGACATAAGGTAGGGGGAGGGCAGCGCAGGGAAGGGAGGGGTCAGCGTAAAACCGGGTCAAATTTGATTCGGCGACCCACGACGAGCGTCAACAGAAGCAGGCCTGCGAAAACGCCGGCGGCGACGAATGCGCTGGTTTGCCCATCCTGGGAGCTTGCACTCAGGCCCATAAGGCCAGTGGCGATGGTCAGGCTCAGGAACAGCCAGGCAAATTTGCTCATGATCAGCGTCCTTAAAAAACCCAGTGTTCAGATGCTGGCGCGGCGTGGGTGCCTTGAGTCAGGCGTACTGGCGCTTGTGCATTCGGTGTCATCACGGCCAGTTGCGGACGTTGTTGCAAGTGGTGGGGGACTGCCTGCTGGCTGATCTGGGCGGGGTCGTTGCTGCCAGTCGATTGAAAGTGGAACATCACCAGTGCAGCCAGGGCGACGGTGTTGAGAGCTAACAGAATGGCACTGTTCATGGTCATGTTCTCCGTTTAATGCCTTGGCTGGATGGGGTTTGCAGGAGAACTGTTGCAGGTGTCGTGCCAATGTATTAATTCAATAAAATCAATGGCTTGAGTTTACTTTGAGGAGGTGAAGGATTGCAATTTGCAATGATGGCATTTTGGGTGGTTGCATTTTGCACGATCAGGCCAGGTGCCCGTATTCGCGGGGCGAAACCGCAATTGCTCGGGCAAGGCTCGGCCTACACTTAAAAAGCCCACGGACGACATGACAAAACCCACCTCGGCCGTTAACATGCACGCCGTCCGTCGCAGTGCCCTTGGCCTGATGGCTGTCATTTGTCCCAGTAGCTCAATTGGATAGAGCATCCCCCTCCTAAGGGGAAGGTTGGCCGTTCGAACCGGCCCTGGGACACCAGATTCGTAGCCCATAGAGAAAGCCCCGTACAGAACCTCCTGGCGGGGCTTTTTTTTGCGTGCTCGATCTTTTTGCACGCAGGTCGAACCTTGCCGCCGATCAAGGTTCACAGCAGGTGCTGTGATGTATTTGTCGCAACCATGTACCTTGCGCGCCATCCGACGGCGTCTGAGCTGTTAAGCAAAATAATCCCCGGAAACAGCGCATGTTGCCTGTCCGGACCCGGTCACCCCGGACTATCATGCCGATAGCCCTGTCCCTCACCGCAAGGAGCCGCTCGGAACGCCGATGCGCCAGATCTGGAAATCTTTTCGAGCCCTTTATTTCGCCTCCTTGATGATGCTGATTGGCTCCGGCCTGCTCAGTACCTACCTGGCCTTGCGCCTGGCGGCCGACCATGTCGACAGCCTATGGGTGGGTGCACTGATGGCGGCCAACTACTTTGGCCTGGTACTGGGCGGCAAGATCGGGCATCGCCTGATTGCCCGGGTCGGGCATATCCGTGCCTATGCCACCTGTGCCGGGATTGTCGGTGCGGCGGTGCTGGGTCATGGCCTGGTCGATTGGCTGCCGGCCTGGATTGTGCTGCGGATAATCGTGGGCCTGGGGATGATGTGCCAGTACATGGTCATCGAGAGCTGGCTCAATGAGCAGGCCGATGCCAAGCAGCGTGGCGTAGTGTTCAGCGGTTATATGATCGCCTCCTACCTGGGTCTGGTATTGGGCCAGTTGATACTGGTGATGCATCCCCAGCTTGGCCTTGAGCTGCTGATGCTGGTGGCGCTGTGTTTCGCCCTGTGCTTGGTGCCGGTGGCCATGACCCGGCGCATTCACCCGGCGGCCTTGCATCCTGCGCCGATGGAGCCGCGCTTCTTTATCAAGCGTGTGCCGCAGTCGCTGAGTACGGTGTTGGGGGCGGGGTTGATCGTCGGTTCGTTCTACGGCTTGGCGCCGCTGTATGCCTCCCAGCAAGGGTTGAGCACCGAACAGGTGGGCCTGTTCATGGGTAGCTGCATTTTTGCCGGGTTGCTGGTGCAATGGCCCCTGGGCTGGTTGTCGGATCGTTATGATCGCGCGCTGCTGATCCGCTGCTTCGCCTTATGCCTGGCGGTGGCGGCACTGCCGTTGGCAATCATGACCCAGGTGCCGCTGGAGGTGCTGTTCGTGGCGGGCTTCCTGTGTTCTCTCGTGCAGTTTTGCCTGTACCCATTGGCGGTGGCGTTTTCCAACGACCATGTGGAGGGGGATCGCCGGGTATCGCTGACGGCCATGCTGCTGGTGACCTACGGTATCGGCGCCAGCGTCGGGCCGTTGCTGGCGGGTGTGGTGATGAAGCTGTTCGGCAGCCAGATGCTGTATGCGTTTTTCAGTCTGTGCGCGCTGATCCTGGTGTGGCGAATCCGTCCTAAGGCGGTGACCAACCTGCACCAGGTGGAAGATGCCCCCCTGCATCACGTGGCAATGCCCGACAGTATGTCGAGTTCACCGCTGGTGGCGGCGCTGGACCCGCGGGTCGACGAGCAGGTGGTGCAGGAGCAGATGCAGACTGTACCCGACCCCGAGCCGCAGGCCGATCCGGAGCCGCCGGTGGATGAGCCCGCCTTCGAAGGCCCACCTGAGCCCCTGGGGCCGGACGAGCATCCTCACGAATTGAGCAGGGCACGCCCCTGAAAGCAAAAACGGGCAGATCCCAAAGGGTCTGCCCGTTTTTTTGCTGCGATGGTTAAGGATCAAAAATCGTCGTCTTTGTCGAACCGTCGTGCTTCACGCTGCAGTTGGTACACAAAGCGCTCGACCTGGCGTTGCACCAAACCACTCATGTTGTGGAAGCGCACGCCGGCAAAGGTCGTGTTGATCCTTTCTTCGAAGTGCAGGTATCGCAGTTCGACGGCGGTGGTCATGCTGCCAAACGGCAGGGCTGCGATAAAACGGTCGTAGACCTGGCCCAGTTGCAGGCGCTCGGAAATATCGCCTTCAAAACGCAATTTGCAGCCGGTGGCGGAAATATCCAGCAGTTTGCCGTTGACCGGCAGCTGAAGCTTCTCGCCGCCCAGCTCGATATTCACCAGTTGCGCCAGCTTCAACGCGGCGCGGAAGGCATTGCGGCGCTGATGATAGACCACCTCGTCCGGCAGGCTGCCGGTATAGATACGGTGGCCGCCTTTTTCGCTGATGGTCAGGGTGCCTTTGCTTTCCCAGGCGACGCGTACGCCATCATGGAAACCTTCGATGCGAAAGGGTTCGCCGTTTTCGAGGTGGCGCTCGCCGTCACGGGGGATCATTTCGTCCAGCGCCAGCGTGTTGCTGTCGCGGTTGACGTCCACCAGGTAGCTCTGGAAGCGCTGGCTGCGTTCATGGAAAGTGATGATCAGCGGATCATGGCTGTCTTGCAGCATCCGCAAGGTGCCGGCGATTTCCAGAGGCGTGGTGAGGACCTTGGGTGGCTGCGGGGCATCTTCCGCATTAAGGGCGTTGAACACGGTTCTTCCATCTCCAGACAAAATACGACTACACGCAAGAACCGGCATTTTGCCAGCATGTGGCGCGCCTTGGATAGGGCGCGCTGTAAACCGGTGTCAGGCTTGGCTGCGGGTGCTTGGCTTGACCAGGCGCGAGGTGGAGCCCTGGGCGTTATAGAGTGCCGGAGGCTCTCCGCCGTGGAGTATACGCAACTGGTTGGCGGTCGTGGCTTGCTGAAGCTGGATCGACTGACCGTTAAGCAGGTTGGCTTCCTGGCACTGGGCGAGCAATTGGTTGAGTTCTTTGCTCTGGGCCAGCAATTGATCGCCGACCGAGGAGTGGCTGGCCAACTGCGCCAAGCCGTCGTGGTCTGCCGGCAGGCCGAGGCTGATGAGGATCTGGCTGCGTTTTTTGCCGTGCTGTTCCAGCAGGACGATCAACGACTGCTTGCGTGCCAGAATTTCTTCCAGCAGCGGCATGTCCCGGCCATAGAGGGTCAGTGATTCTTCTTTGAGCAGCTCGAGCAATTGTTGCGTCGGCGCTAGATCATCAATGATCAGTTGAAGCAAATGTTCGTCGTGATGCATGGCTGGCCTTGGGTTTTAAGCGTCCAAAAGCCCTGCGCAGGCCTTTGCCTAGCGCTCGGCTTCGAAGTTAAGCAGCTTGCTGGCTACACGGTTGCTGTCGACTTTATAGCTGCCATCGGCGATCGCCTGTTTCAATTCGGCCACGCGGGCTTTATTGACTACCGGTTGGTCGCGCAGCGAGTCAGTGACCTTCTGCAACTGTTGAGCCTCATTGCTCAGGTGTACGGATTCCCCGCTCTGGCTGGCGCTGGCCTGTTCTGCCTTGGCGGGCAGCGCCGGGGCCTTGGCTTCTACGTTGTCCTTGGGACTGGTGGTGCGCGTAGTGCCTGACGTCGTCGGGGTGTTATTCAAACGGCTGAAATCGATGACCATGATAAAAAAACCTCTGGGTATTTGGACGCTTGCCATGTTTTCGGCCATACCCGGACAAACTTTAGGCGCGAATGACAATAAATCTCCGCACGGGGCTTCTCGTGCACAGTGTAGGAAAACCCAGCGTCCTGTACCAGTAATCTATAAAGCGACCTCGACTTGCCCTGGGGCTGTTACCCGCGCCTTGATCACGCGGTTGGAGTTGAGGTTCTTGACGCGAATCTGTTCGCTCATGCCGCCGTTGGACAGCGCTTCGCCCGGCATTTTCACATTCAAGCCGCCGCTGCTCGCGGAAATCACTACCTGGTCGCCCTTGCGGATGACCTCGGCCTGTTCCAGGTGTACCAGGGTAATCACCTGATCGGTGACCACTGGTCGGGTCAATCTCTGCCCGATGGCCTGGTCCAGGGATGTCAGGTAGCCCTGGCTGATCTGGCTGATGTCGCGCTCACGCAGTACGACGTCCTCGAAATCGATGATGCCCGTGCGCTTCAGTGGGCGGGCAACCACCACCACATCACGGAACAATTTGACCTGGGCCGGTACGAACACGGTCCAGGGCGAGGCGCCTTCGCAGCGTACCTTGACCGTTACGCGCCCGATGGGTTGGGCGGGACTTTCCAGGGTTGCTGTCAATTCCTTGTCGCACATCGGCATGCGCAGGCGCGGGTCCAACTGGTTGACCTGGATTTCATAACGCCCCGGCGTCTGTGTGGTTGCCAGATAATCTTCTACAGTGAACTCAAGAAAGCCTTGGGTGACGCCGATAAGTAGATCAGGCAAGGTGACGTTCTCTGCACGGGCCGTGGTGCCCAGGCTGAAGGCAAGCAGCGCGAGCGGTGCGCAGAGCAATCTGCAAAACCGTGTCAGGTGAAGGCGTCGGGAAACTGTCGTTGTAATGTCCATAATTGAACAAATAGCAAAGCTCGTGCCGTTTTAGTGTTGGGGCGCGCCGCCCTTGTAAGTATAGCCAAAGGTTTTAGCGTAGGAGTCATGGCATGGCAGGAGTAATGGATTCAGTAAACCAGCGCACACAGCTGGTAGGGCAGAATCGCCTGGAGTTGCTGCTGTTTCGCCTGGATGGCAAGCAGTTGTATGGCATCAACGTATTCAAGGTGCGGGAAGTGCTGCAATGTCCCAAGCTGACGATCATGCCCAAGTCCAGTCCGGTGGTGTGCGGTGTGGCGAATATTCGTGGTGCGACTATCCCGATTCTTGACCTGGCCCTGGCCACCGGTTCGGCCGGCCTGCAGGATCGCGAGAACCCGTTCGTGATCATTACCGAGTACAACACCAAGACCCAGGGTTTCCTGGTGCGCTCGGTGGAGCGCATCGTCAACATGAACTGGGAAGAGATCCATCCGCCGCCCAAGGGCACCGGTCGCGATCACTACCTCACGGCGGTGACGCGGGTCGATAACCAGTTGGTGGAGATCATCGACGTGGAGAAGATCCTCGCCGAAGTGGCGCCCACCTCGGAATCGATTTCCGTGGGAGTGGTCGACGCCGAAACGGCCCACAAGGCGGTCTCGCTGCGTGTGCTGACGGTGGATGACTCCTCGGTGGCGCGTAAACAGGTGACTCGTTGCCTGCAAACCGTCGGCGTGGACGTTGTCGCCCTCAATGACGGGCGCCAGGCGTTGGATTACCTGCGCAAGCTGGTGGATGAAGGCAAGAAGCCGGAAGAAGAATTCTTGATGATGATCTCTGACATCGAGATGCCGGAAATGGACGGCTATACCCTCACTGCTGAGATACGCAGCGATCCACGCATGCAAAAACTGCATATCATCCTGCATACTTCGTTGTCGGGCGTATTCAATCAGGCGATGGTCAAGAAAGTCGGTGCCGATGACTTCCTTGCCAAATTCCGCCCTGATGACCTGGCATCCCGGGTAGTCGACCGGATCAAGGCAGCAGATCACGGCTAGGGTTTTCCCCTGGCGGTCATACGATTTTAGAGGCGGTATCAGTGTCTACGGGTAATTTGGATTTTGAACAGTTCCGGGTCTTCCTGGAAAAAGCCTGTGGCATATTGCTCGGTGAAAACAAGCAATACCTGGTATCCAGCCGTCTTAACAAACTGATGGAGCAGCAGGGCATCAAGTCCCTGGGCGAGTTGGTTCAGCGGATCCAGGGGCAGCCGCGCAGTGGCCTGAAGGAGATGGTGGTCGATGCCATGACCACCAACGAAACCCTGTGGTTTCGCGATACCTACCCCTTTGAAGTGCTCAAGAGCAAAGTGCTGCCGGAGGCCATCAAGGCCAGCCCGGGCCAGCGCCTGCGTATCTGGTCGGCCGCCTGCTCTTCGGGTCAGGAACCGTACTCGATTTCGATGTCCATCGATGAGTTCGAGCGGATCAACATGGGCCAGCTTAAAGCCGGGGCGCAGATCGTCGCCACCGACCTGTCCGGCACCATGCTCACCAATTGCAAGACCGGCGAGTATGACAGCCTGGCCCTGGGCCGTGGCTTGTCCCAGGAACGCCTGCAACGTTACTTCGACCCGAAAGGGGCAGGGCGTTGGGCGGTCAAGGCGCCGATCAAGAACCGTGTGGAGTTTCGCTCGTTCAACCTGCTCGACAGCTACGCCAGCCTGGGCAAGTTCGACATGGTGTTCTGCCGCAACGTGCTGATCTACTTCTCGGCCGAGGTGAAGAAAGACATCCTGTTGCGCATCCACGGCACCCTCAAGCGTGGCGGCTACCTGTTTCTCGGTGCATCCGAGGCGCTCAATGGTTTGCCGGATCACTTCCAGATGGTGCAATGCAGCCCTGGGATCATCTACCAGGCCAAATAATCAGGCCAGATAATAATGTGGGAGCGGGCTGGCTCCCGATAGCGGTGTATCAGTGATAGAGACATCAACTGATCAGCCGCTATCGGGGGCAAGCCTCCTCCCACATTTGTTTCTGCGGCAAAAAAGTTGAAGAAAGCGGCAACTCCCTATTGCCGCTTTACTGGCGCCACGCGGAAACCCGTTGCCGCTTTTCTGGCATTGCCGCCGGCAAGCTCCTCGCAACCCCTTGATTTACGGGGGTATCAGATATTGGCATGCGCCTTGCTATAACCCTGTTAACAGCAGGTCAGCCTAAAGGTTTCCGCCATGAGCATCAGCTTCGATAAAGCGCTCGGTATCCACGAACAAGCCCTGGGCTTTCGCGCCCAGCGTGCCGAAGTCCTGGCCAACAACATTGCCAACGCCGACACCCCGAACTACAAGGCTCGGGACCTGGATTTCTCCGCCGTGCTCGCCGCACAGCAGGACAAGACCAAGAACGGCACCTTCGCCTTGAACATGACCAACAACCGTCATATCGAAGCACAAGGCCTGAGCAGTGGTGACGAGTCGCTGCTGTATCGCACGCCGATGCAGCCGTCGATCGACCAGAACACCGTCGACGCCCAGCTGGAGCAATCGGCCTATGCCGAGAACTCGGTGAACTTTCAGGCCAGCTTTACCCTGCTCAACAGTAAATTCAAAGGGCTGATGTCAGCCCTGCGTGGAGAGTAAGCCATGTCCCTGTCCAGTGTTTTCAATATTGCCGGCAGTGGCATGAGCGCGCAGACCACGCGCTTGAACACCGTCGCCAGTAACATCGCCAACGCCGAGACCGTGTCTTCGAGCATCGACCAGACCTACCGCGCCCGTCACCCGGTGTTCGCCACCATGTTCCAGGGTGGCCAGAGCGGTGGCAGCGATTCGCTGTTCCAGAACCAGGATGCTGCCGGCCAGGGCGTGCAGGTCCTCGGTGTGGTCGAAGATCAGAGCAACCTCGAGGCCCGTTACGAGCCGAACCATCCTGCCGCGAACGAAAAGGGTTATGTCTATTACCCCAACGTCAACGTGGTCGAGGAAATGGCAGACATGATCTCCGCCAGCCGCTCGTTCCAGACCAACGCGGAAATGATGAACACCGCCAAAACCATGATGCAGAAGGTCCTGACCCTGGGTCAGTGATAAGGGGCGCCAAATAATGGCCATCGTTGATACCACGACCAACACGGCAGTCCAGGACCTTTTCAACTCCAAGGTCAAGACCGCCACCGACAACACCACCGTCGCCGATGCTACCAAGACGGCGACGGGCAGCCAGTCCCTGGGCAAGGATGCGTTCCTGCAACTGCTGGTGACCCAACTGAAAAACCAGAACCCGCTGTCGCCTCAGGACAACGGTGCGTTCGTGGCCCAGCTGGCGCAATTCAGCAGCCTGGAAGGCATCAACACCCTGAACGACTCGGTCAATGCGATCTCCAGCAACTTCAGCTCGTCGCAGGCGTTGCAGGCTTCGTCGCTGGTGGGGCGCTCGATCATTACCCAGACCAACAAGGCCTTGGTAGACACGAGCAAGAGCATGACCGGTTCGGTGGCGGTGACTGCGGCGACGGGCAACGTCTCGATCAAGATCTCCGATAAAGACGGCAACGTGGTGCGCACTATCGATATGGGTGCCCAAAGCGCGGGTTCGTCCGACTTCATCTGGGATGGCAAGAACGACAAGGGCGAGGTCGCCCCAGCCGGCACCTACACCTTCGCGGCGACGACCAAGAACGACCAGGGTGAATCGGTGGCCATGGCGACTTCGTTGCCGGCAACGGTGACCAGCGTGACGTTGAGCAAGACCGGCGGCGAAATGCTGCTGAACCTTGCAGGTGGCATGGGCAGCGTCAAGCTGTCGCAAATTCAGACTATCGGTACATAGAGCCGGCTAAATACGGCAGAGGGAGAGAAACATGTCTTTTAATATCGGCCTTAGCGGCCTCTATGCGGCCAACAAACAACTGGACGTAACCGGCAACAACATCGCCAACGTTGCGACTACTGGCTTCAAGTCGTCCCGTGCGGAATTCGCGGATATCTACGCCGCGTCCAAACTGGGCACCGGCCAGAACAGCATCGGCAACGGTGTGAACCTGGCAGCGGTGTCCCAGCAGTTCACCCAGGGTGACGTCAACAACAGCGGCGGCGTGCTGGACATGGCGATCCAGGGCGGTGGCTTCTTCGTGCAGAAGGGCAGCGATGGCTCGCTGGAATACACCCGTAGCGGTGCCTTCCGTGCCGACAAAGACGGCTACATCACCAACAACACCGGTACCTCGCGCCTGCAGGGCTACGCGGCGGATGACGACGGCAAGATCATCAAAGGCGGCTTGACCGACCTGCAATTGAACCTGTCGTACCTGCCACCGAAGGCGTCCACCAAAGTGGACTCCACCAGTAACCTGAACTCGTCGGAGCCGGTGATCAACCAGACCACCAAGCCGTTCGACCCGACTGACACCACCACTTTCACCACCCAGTACAGCACCACCCTGTACGACTCCCAGGGCAACTCCCACGAGATGGTGCAGTACATGGTGAAAACCGACGCCAACAAGTGGAGCGCCTACACGCTGATCGATGGCCGTAACCTGGATGGTTCCAAGCCTACAACGACGGGTACCACTGCTCCCGTACCGTCGGTATTGAGCTTTGACGGTGCCGGTAAACTGACGGATATCACCACCGCAGGCGTGTCCGGCACGACCCTGACGCTCACCGGCTGGATCCCGGGCACAGTGACCAATGGCGTATGGGCGCCTAACAAGGCTACAGCGCCAAACATTGCCGTCAACATGGCCGATATCACCCAGTACAACTCCGCCAGTTACCGCAATCCGCCGACCACTGACGGTTACGCCACTGGCCAGATCACCGGCCTGAAAATCGACGGCAATGGCGTAATGTTCGCCACGTTCAGCAACCAGCAGAGCAAGGCCATCGGCCAGATCTCCCTGGCCAGCTTCAACAACGAACAAGGCTTGCAGCCATCGGGCGGCACCACCTGGAGAGAAACCTTCGCTTCGGGCCAGCCGGGTTATGACTCCCCGCAATCCGGTACCCTGGGTTCGATCGTGGCCAACTCCCTGGAGAACTCCAACGTCAACCTGACCAACGAGCTGGTGGACCTGATCAAGGCCCAGAGCAACTACCAGGCGAACGCCAAGACCATTTCCACCCAGAGCACCATCATGCAGACCATCATTCAGATGACCTGATGCGGTAGTGCTCCACAAGAAGCCCCTCGTAAGAGGGGCTTTTTTGTGGATGTGGGAAAATACCTCTAGACGCGGCAGGTTACGCGTTGAAATGTATGGAGAGGAACACTCCATTCCTACCTTGCCACTGATTGGTCTAGGGCCTGCAGGCTCATCAATCTATGGAGAGGTGAAGATGTGCAGTTCAATAGTGTCCGTGTCAGGCGCTGGGCACGTAACATTCGTGCCCGGTATCGCTTCAGGAGCATCGACTCGCACTCAGCCCGTGGCTGGCGGGTCGGCGGTCAAGCAGTTGCTCAACCAGCTGTTTTACGCAGAGCAAGGCTCAAAAAAACAATTGGCTCAGGACTTGCGCGATAAGCTGAACGATCTTCGCGAGGAACTGGGTGCTGAACAATTCAAAAACATACTTGGCGAGCTGGCTGCGGGCTCGGAGTCCCCGCAGTTTCGCCAGCTTCTTCAGCCGTTGCTCGGTCCAAGGCTTGCTGGGGGTCTAGGAGTAGGAGGAGGTGCGGCTGGCGGTGGACCTTCAAGCGGCAGGGTATATGGGTTTGGCGAGAAAATGAGCAACAAGCCCATTTTGAGTGGGGCGAATTATTTTAACTATCGACCGGATCGATCCAACCCTGGCAAGAAACCCAATGATATTTGGAGTGGATTCAGCCAGGGGCCTGATGGCAATTGCGTCACCGTTTCAGCGATAAAGGCTGCAATGATGCAGTTTGGCCAGAAACCCACCGATGTCTTCAAGGAGGTGAAAGAAACGGACGATGGCTATTACGTGAAGATGCGGGATGGATTTGAGCTTCATTTAACCAAGGACGAGTTAAGGCAGGCTGCCCTTGCGTCTAAGTTTAAAGGGACCGATCCGGAGATGCTGGCCGACGCCATTTTCATGTTTGCCGTGAGCGGCAAGCGCATTGAAATGGAGGGTAATGGTATCGACGACGATATCAATAAATCAAAAAGGAGCTATGCCGATGCGTTGGAAAGCATGAACAACGGCGAGGCGGCCCATGAGGCCTTGGATCGTCTGGGGTTGAGGGGGCTCTACAGGCCTTCTACGAGCAGTGAACTCGCGAATGGCAGGTTGGGGATCGTGGCCTATGACGGCCATTCAATGGCTGTGATTGGCGGGCTGGTGGAGATGTGGGGGACCCGTGGCGGTCATCCCAAAGCGGGTATTGCATACACATTTCTCTAGAGGTTGGAGTGGCAAACGTCTTGCCGGAAAACGAAAAAAGCCCGATAAACCCTATACAGTCGGGGTCTATCGGGCTTTTTCAGTTCCGGGCGTTCAAGCCCGTGAACCGCTCAGCTTATTGACAAGCTTCGCAATCCGGCTCGTCGATCGCGCAGGCCTTTGGCACTGGCGCCGGGCCGGCCGGGGCGGCGAGCACCGAATCATCACCGTGGTTACCGCTGGACACAGCGTTCAGCTTACCGGTGTTGATGGTCGACTTCTCGGTGCTGGTCGCGGCCAGGGCACGGAGGTAGTAAGTGGTTTTCAGGCCACGGTACCAGGCCATGCGGTAGGTCACGTCGAGCTTCTTGCCCGATGCGCCGGCGATGTACAGGTTCAGGGACTGAGCCTGGTCGATCCACTTCTGGCGACGGCTGGCGGCGTCGACGATCCACTTGGTGTCCACTTCGAAGGCGGTCGCGTAGAGCTCTTTGAGTTCCTGCGGGATGCGTTCGATCTGCTGCACGGAACCGTCGTAGTACTTCAGGTCGTTGATCATGACCGAGTCCCACAGGCCGCGGGCTTTCAGGTCGCGGACCAGATACGGGTTGATCACGGTGAATTCGCCCGACAGGTTCGATTTCACATACAGGTTCTGGTAGGTCGGTTCGATCGACTGCGATACGCCAGTGATGTTGGCGATGGTCGCGGTCGGTGCGATGGCCATGATGTTGGAGTTACGGATGCCTTTCTGCACACGGGCACGTACCGGCGCCCAGTCCAGGGATTCGTTCAGGTCAACGTCGATGTACTTCTGGCCACGCTGTTCGATCAGGATCTGTTGCGAATCCAGCGGCAGGATGCCCTTGGACCACAGCGAGCCCTGGAATGTCTCGTAGGCGCCGCGCTCGTCGGCCAGGTCGCAGGAAGCCTGGATCGCGTAGTAGCTGACCGCTTCCATGGACTTGTCGGCGAACTCGACCGCAGCGTCCGAACCGTAGGGAATGTGCTGCAGGTACAGTGCGTCCTGGAAGCCCATGATGCCGAGGCCGACCGGACGGTGCTTGAAGTTGGAGTTCTGCGCCTGTGGCACCGAGTAGTAGTTGATGTCGATCACGTTATCGAGCATGCGTACGGCGGTGTTGACGGTGCGTTCCAGCTTGGCGGTGTCCAACTTGCCGTTGACGATGTGGTTCGGCAGGTTGATCGAGCCCAGGTTGCAAACGGCGATCTCGTCCTTGTTGGTGTTCAAGGTGATCTCGGTGCACAGGTTCGAGCTGTGGACCACGCCCACGTGCTGCTGCGGGCTGCGCAGGTTGCACGGGTCCTTGAAGGTCAGCCATGGGTGGCCGGTTTCGAACAGCATCGACAGCATTTTGCGCCACAGGTCCTTGGCCTGGATGGTCTTGAACAGCTTGACCTTGCCTGGGTATTCGGTGAGGGCTTCGTAGTACTCGTAGCGCTCTTCGAAGGCCTTGCCGGTCAGGTCGTGCAGGTCCGGTACTTCGGATGGCGAGAACAGGGTCCACTTGCCGTCATCGAAGACGCGCTTCATGAACAGGTCAGGGATCCAGTTGGCGGTGTTCATGTCGTGGGTACGACGACGGTCATCACCGGTGTTCTTGCGCAGCTCGATGAACTCTTCAATGTCCATGTGCCAGGTTTCCAGGTAGGCACACACAGCGCCTTTGCGCTTGCCACCCTGGTTAACCGCTACGGCGGTGTCGTTCACGACTTTCAGGAAGGGTACGACGCCCTGGGACTTGCCGTTGGTGCCCTTGATGTACGAACCCAGTGCGCGCACCGGTGTCCAGTCGTTGCCCAGGCCACCGGCGAATTTGGACAACATGGCGTTGTCGTGGATCGCGTGGTAGATGCCCGACAGGTCATCCGGCACGGTGGTCAGGTAGCAGCTCGACAGCTGTGGACGCAGGGTACCGGCGTTGAACAGGGTCGGAGTGGACGACATGTAGTCGAAGGACGACAGCAGGTTGTAGAACTCGATCGCACGGTCTTCCTTGTGCTTCTCTTCGATCGCCAGGCCCATGGCCACGCGCATGAAGAACACTTGCGGCAGTTCGAAGCGGATCCCGTCCTTGTGGATGAAGTAACGGTCGTACAGGGTTTGCAGGCCCAGGTAAGTGAACTGCTGGTCGCGCTCGTGGTTGATCGCCTTGCCGAGTTTTTCCAGGTCGAAGGTGGCCAGGACCGGGTTCAGCAATTCGAATTCGATACCCTTGGCGATATAGGCAGGCAGCGCCTTGGCGTACAGGTCGGCCATTTCGTGGTGGGTGGCGCTGTCGGCCACGCCCAGGAAACCCAGGCCTTCGGCACGCAGGGTGTCCATCAGCAGGCGCGCGGTCACGAACGAGTAGTTCGGCTCGCGTTCAACCAGGGTACGGGCGGTCATCACCAGGGCGGTGTTGACGTCGGTCAGGGCCACACCGTCGTACAGGTTCTTCAGGGTTTCGCGCTGGATCAGGTCACCGTCGACTTCTTCCAGGCCTTCGCAGGCCTCGGTGATGATGGTATTCAGGCGGCCCAGGTCCAGCGGCGCGAAGCTGCCGTCGGCCAGGGTGATGCGGATCGACGGGTGCGCTTGCACGGCGGCTTCTTCGGCCGGGGTGCGGACGGCACGTTCCTTGGCGCGTGAATCGCGGTAGATCACGTAGTCGCGGGCCACTTTCTGCTCGCCGGCACGCATCAGGGCCAGTTCGACCTGGTCCTGGATTTCTTCGATGTGGATGGTGCCGCCCGACGGCATGCGACGCTTGAAGGTCGCGGTGACCTGTTCGGTCAGGCGGGCAACGGTGTCGTGGATGCGCGACGAGGCAGCAGCGGTGCCGCCTTCAACTGCAAGAAACGCTTTGGTGATGGCGACGGTGATTTTGTCATCGGTGTAAGGAACGACAGTGCCGTTACGCTTGATCACGCGCAATTGGCCAGGTGCAGTGGCGGACAGATCCATAGTCGAATCGGCGGCCTGCGGCACGGAGCCTTGCGGGTTCTCGCGAGTTGTGTCGGTTTGCATGGGGGGTTGTCTCCACATTTCTATATTTATTTGGGCACCATCACGGTGCCCACCGTTCCGTCCTGAAGCACTTACAGCAGGCCTGGGCCTGGCATAACAACTTCGGGACAGGAGGAAGGGAGCTGAACGCGCCGCTTCCATGCCGAAGTCTTCGGTTCGGGGCTCAAACGCCCTTGGCCGTATTCCTGGTGGGTGACAGTTGCCAGGTTCAAGCACTGCAACACCCGTACCGTTTTCCGCTGTTGGAGCTGGAAAACGGCTGCCATCCGCTTGAGCGGTTTGGGCTTTCAAAAAATGCTTGGATTAGACCCAACAGGAGCAAGAAAGGGCTTGAGTTTCTTGTCTGATTTGTGTTGGGTCTTTTCGCTGAAAACCCTACATGTAGGGTTTTTTTTGCGCCGAGCTACAAGATAATGCGTTTTGGGGGGCTTAGCAACGCACTACCTGTGGATAACGTTGTGGGTAAAATGTGTATGAAACGTGGAACACCCGTGTAGGCCGCAGCACTGCTGGATTCGGCCGTTTGTCACTGAATATTCCAAGTTGAAAACAGCCGGTTGGATTTTTGAGGGCGCGAACCCTATCACAGAAAAGCGCGATCACCGAATGGATTTCCCGGCTTGTGCGAGAGGGCTTGGGCATGGCTACAATCGGCCTCTGTTATGCCCTCAAAACATTACAAATAAGGTGTGGCCTGTTCGGCCAACGCATCCCTTTATAACAACGAGGATCACCCGTGGAGCAAGAAGCCTGGCACATCCTGATCGTCGAGGACGACGAGCGACTCGCCGAGTTGACCCGCGATTACCTGGAGAGCAACGGCCTGCGGGTTTCTGTGGAAGGTGATGGCGCCCTGGCTGCGGCGCGGATCATCGCCGAGCAGCCGGACCTGGTGATTCTCGACCTGATGCTGCCCGGCGAAGACGGCCTGAGCATTTGCCGCAAAGTGCGCGAACGCTACGACGGCGTGATCCTGATGCTCACCGCCCGCACCGACGACATGGACCAGGTGCTCGGCCTGGACATGGGCGCCGACGACTACGTGTGCAAACCCGTGCGCCCGCGCCTGTTGCTCGCGCGTATCCAGGCCCTGTTGCGCCGCAGTGAGCCGGCGGAACCCACCAGCGTGGAAAGCCAGCGCCGCCTGCAATTCGGCCCGCTGCTGGTGGACAACGCCCTGCGCGAAGCCTGGCTGCAGGGTGAAGGTATCGAGTTGACCAGTGCCGAGTTCGACCTGCTGTGGCTGCTGGTGGCGAATGCCGGGCGCATCCTGTCCCGCGAAGAAATCTTTATCGCCCTGCGCGGCATCGGCTATGACGGCCAGGACCGCTCCATTGATGTGCGCATCTCACGGATTCGCCCGAAAATCGGCGATGACCCGATCCACCCACGGCTGATCAAGACCATCCGCAGCAAAGGCTATCTGTTCGTCCCTGAAGCCGCTGCCGATATGCCGTTGTGAACTCGATCTTCCTGCGTATCTACGGCGGCATGTGCGCGGCGCTGATTCTGGTGGCGCTGCTCGGCGTGCTGGCCCTGCACCTGCTCAACGAGGTGCGCAGCGGCCAATACCGCGAGCGTCTGGCCCACGGCACCTTTGCCTTGATGGGCGATAACCTGCAGCCCATGAGCGCCATCGAACGCCAGCGCGCCCTGGCCGTGTGGGAACGTTTGCTCGGCATCCCCCTGGAATTGCGCAGCCTTACCGATGCCCAACTGGACCTCAGCCAGCGAACCCGCCTGCAACGCGGCCAGGTGTTGGTGGAACAGACCGGCCCCCACGCCGCCCGGGTGCTGCGCCTGGTCAGCGATAAGGAACAGTGGGTTTTGACGGGGGAGGTGCAGCAGATCAGCGAGCAACTGGCCCGCGCGACCATTTACCTGCTGGCCGATGAACTGGTGCGCTTCCCCGTGGCCGAGCAGCCGCAACGGCTGGCGGATATCAAGGAAGCCAAGGGCTTTGGTTTCGAAATGCACCTGATGACCCTCGACCAGGCCGACATGGACGACGACCAACGCCGCCGCGTATCGGAGGGCGATACGGTCATGGCCCTGGGCAAGGGCGGCGATTCGATCCGCGTGTTTGCCGGCATGGTCGGCACGCCCTGGGTGCTGGAGCTTGGCCCGCTGTATCAGATGAACCCGTATCCGGCGCAATGGCTGGTCCTGATCGCGTTGATCGGCCTGACCCTGATCGGCCTGATTGTCTATTTATTGGTGCGTCAGCTTGAGCGCCGGCTCCGAGGCCTGGAAGCCGCCGCCACGCGCATCGCCAAAGGCAATCTCGAGGTGCGTGTGCCGGCCCGGGGTGCCGACTCGGTGGGGCGCCTGGCGGCGGCCTTTAATGGCATGGCCGAGCACCTGCAGCAACTGCTGGCGATCCAGCGTGAACTGGTGCGCGCGGTGTCCCATGAATTGCGCACACCGGTGGCACGCCTGCGCTTCGGCCTGGAGATGATCGGCGACGCCGCCACGCCTGAAGCCCGGCGCAAGTACCTGGAAGGCATGGACAGTGATATCCAGGACCTCGACGGCCTGGTGGATGAAATGCTCACCTACGCAAGGCTGGAGCAGGGTGCGCCGGCGTTGATTTTCCAGCGGGTCGACCTCGATGCGCTACTTGACCAGGTGATCGGCGAATTATCGCCACTGCGCCCGCAGGTGAGCGTGGCCAGGGGGATTTGCCTGTCGTCGGCACATTGGGACGACGCTTGGGTCGATGCCGAGCCGCGCTACTTGCACCGCGCCCTGCAAAACCTGGTGAGCAACGCCATGCGCCACGCCCAGGGCCAGGTGCTGATCAGTTATCAGGTGGGCCAGGTGCGCTGTCGCATTGATGTAGAGGACGACGGGCCCGGTGTGCCGGAAAGCGCCTGGGAGCGTATCTTCACGCCGTTCCTGCGCCTGGACGACAGCCGCACCCGCGCCTCGGGCGGGCATGGCCTGGGGTTGTCGATTGTGCGGCGCATCATTTATTGGCACGGCGGGCGAGCATTGATCAGCAAGAGCAACAACCTGGGCGGTGCGTGTTTCAGCCTGAGTTGGCCAAGGGATCAAGACAAACCCTGATGTCGGTCTATCAAGCGGCGATGGCAGCCAGGCTCAACAACTGCCCCTCATTCACCGCAAACTGCGCGGTAAGTTCCTTGCCGTGGCACCACTCGCTGGACAGATCTGTGAGTAAGCGCAAGCGCACATGCCCGGCCTCTGACCACTCCACCACCTCGGCATGTTCAAAATAAAAGCGCTTCTGCACGATCGGGTAGAGCGCCTTGAACAAACTCTCCTTGACCGAAAACGTCAGCGTCACCAGCAAGGCGATCTGCTCTCGCGGCAGGTCGGCCATACGCTGCAGCTCTTGCGCCGTCAGAATCTCCCCGGCCAGGCGCTCCGCCCGTTCCAGGCTCAGCAGGTTTTCCAGGTCCATCCCCAACCCGCGCCATTGCGCCTTGTGCCCGACAATCGCGGCGGCATGCCCGGTGCTGTGGGTAATGGAACCGCTGATATGGGCGGGCCACACCGGTGCGCGGTCTTCGCCGATCGCCGGGATGCAGTTGATCTGATCGAGCCGTTGCAGGGCCGCGCGCGCGCACAGGCGACCGGCGAGAAACTCGGCCTGACGCTTGGCCACCGAACGCTGGATACTCGCCGGTGGCGGCACGGCGCAATGCTGGAAGTCGCCGGGTGCCAGCAATGCAGGATCGAACCGGGTGCTGAGAAACACCGTGCCCGGCAAGGGGGCGGGCAGCGGCCAATGGGCGTCGAGTGGGGTGCAGCAAGCGGGTAGGGGGGTCATGGGCGGTATTTTGCCGAGTTGGAGGGCAAGAGGATAGCCCGCCGTGATTCAGGCGAGGTTCAAAGCCTGTTCAGGGGGAGTTCAGGGGCGCTTGCGTAGTCTGGCCTCACAGCCAAACGCGTAATGAGGTAACACCATGACTGCGATCAAGAAGCTGATGTTGGCCTTAACCATGCTCAGTGCCACCGTCGGGGTTCAGGCCTCCGATGGTGCCTTTGCCGCATTCGGTCGTGAGAAAACCAAGAAGTCCAGCATCCTGATGCAGCGCGTCAGCATCGAAGATGCTGGCAGTCAGCCCGCGCCCTGGGGCCAGTCCCTGGGCCAGGCCACCCCGCAGCCGAGCTATCGCGCCGGCTATGAACACCTGAGCGGCCGGTTCAACGGCATTAAACTGCGCCCGCAAGACCTGCAGGGCCGCTATGATACCCCTCTGTCGGACAGTTGATTTGCTTTGGAGAGCCTTATGAAATTGCTGGTGGTGGAAGATGAGGCGCTGCTGCGCCATCACCTGTTTACCCGCCTGACCGACAGCGGCCACGTGGTCGAGGCCGTGGCCAATGCCGAAGAGGCCCTGTACCAGACCGGTCAATTCAACCATGACCTGGCGATCATCGACCTGGGCCTGCCCGGCATGGGCGGCCTGGACCTGATCCGCCAACTGCGCAGCCAGGCCAAGACCTTTCCGATCCTGATCCTCACCGCGCGCGGCAACTGGCAGGACAAGGTCGAAGGCCTGGCCGCCGGGGCCGACGACTATGTGGTCAAGCCGTTCCAGTTCGAAGAGCTGGAGGCGCGGATGAACGCCTTGCTGCGCCGCTCCAGCGGGTTTACCCAGTCGACCATCGTCGCCGGGCCCTTGCTGCTGGACCTCAACCGCAAGCAAGCGTCCCTCGATGAACAGCCCCTGGCATTGACCGCCTATGAATATCGCATCCTCGAATACCTGATGCGCCATCACCAGCAGGTCGTCGCCAAGGACCGCCTGATGGAGCAGCTCTACCCCGACGACGATGAGCGCGATCCGAATGTGATTGAAGTGCTGGTCGGCCGCCTGCGCCGCAAGCTGGAAGGCCCGGCGGGGTTCAAGCCGATCGACACCGTGCGCGGCCTGGGCTACCTGTTCAATGAGCGCTGCCGTTGATTCGCTCGCTCCGTGTGCGCTTGATGCTGGCGGCCGCCACCCTGGCCGTGCTGTTTATGCTGGGCCTGTTGCCCGCCATGCAGGGTGCGTTCAGCCTGGCATTGCAGGATTCCATCGAGCAGCGCCTGGCGTCGGACGTCACCACCCTGATCTCCGCCGCGCGGGTGGAAAACAATCGCCTGCTGATGCCGGCGCAGTTGCCGGATGAACGCTTCAACCTCACCGATAGCCGCTTGCTCGGCTATATCTATGACCGCGAAGGCCACTTGGTGTGGCGTTCGCGGGCCACCCGGGACGAAAACATCAACTACAAGCCGCGCTATGACGGGCGCGGCAATGAGTTCGCGCGGATTCGCGAGGCCGACGGCCAGGAGTTCTTCGTCTACGACGTCGAGGTCAGGCTGCTCGGTGGCAAGAGCGCGGCGTTCAGTATCGTGGCCCTGCAACCGGTGCGCGAATACCAATTGACCCTCGAAGGCCTGCGCGAAAACCTCTACCTGGGCTTCGGCGCGGCACTGCTGGTGCTGCTGACCTTGCTGTGGCTGGGCCTGACCTGGGGCCTGCAGGCCCTGCGGCGATTGAGCCAGGAGCTTGACCAGATCGAAGGCGGTACCCGCGAAAGCCTCTCCGAGCAACACCCGCGCGAATTGCTGCGTCTCACCGGCTCCCTTAACCGCCTGCTGCACAGTGAGCGCGAACAACGGGCACGTTACCGCGACTCCCTCGATGACCTGGCCCACAGCCTGAAAACGCCGCTCGCCGTGTTGCAAAGCGTGAGCGAAGACATGGCGCAACGTCCGGAAGATCGCGACCAGGCCTGGGTGCTGCAATCCCAGATCGAACGCATGAGCCAGCAGATCGGCTACCAGCTGCAGCGTGCCAGCCTGCGCAAAAGCGGCCTGGTGCGCCATCAGGTGCGCCTGGAGCCGGTAGTGCAAAGCCTCTGCGATACCCTGGGCAAGGTCTACCGCGACAAGGGCGTCACGGTGTCCTTTGAATTGCCGGACGAATGCGATGTACCGATCGAGAAGGGTGCCCTGCTTGAATTGCTCGGCAACCTGCTGGAAAACGCCTACCGGTTGTGCCTGAGTGAAGTACGCATCAGCCTGGTGGAAAATTCCGAAGGGCTCGAGTTGTGCATCGAGGACGACGGCCCCGGAGTGCCGCCGGACCAGCGTGCACGGATCCTGCAACGGGGCGAGCGCCTGGACCGTCAGCATCCGGGGCAGGGGATCGGGTTGGCGGTGGTCAAGGACATCATAGAAAGCTACGGCGCGCGATTGACCCTGGGGGATTCGCCGCTGGGTGGCGCGGCGTTCAAGATTCACTTTCCGGCCTTGTGAACGGTAGTGGCTGGGCTGGCCCTATCGGGGGCAAGCCCCCTCCCACATTTTGAACTTATTCACAGATCAAACTTTGTAAACACAGTCAAAGGTGGGAGGGGGCTTGCCGCCGATGAGGCCCCACACACGACGCAGCGCTAGCTCTCCTGCGCCCGATAGGCCCCCGGTGTCAGCCCCGTCCACTTCTTGAACGCCCGATGAAACGCCGACGGTTCTGAGAACCCCAGCTGCTCGGCGATCGCCTGCAAGGACAAGTCCGCCCGCCCCAGGTGGTAGATGGCGATGTCCCGCCGCAATTCATCCTTGAGCGCCTGAAAGCTGGTGCCTTCTTCGCGCAAATGTCGGCGCAGGGTTTGCGGGCTGACGTGCAAGTGCCGGGCGACGGCTTCCAGGTCTGGCCAGGGCGTGCGGTCGCGGCTCAATAAGCGTCGCAGCTGGCTGCTCAAACTGTCGCCTTCATCCGGGCGTGACAGCAGGTCGGCGGGGGAGCGCTCGAGGAAATGCTTGAGGGTGCGCTCGTCCTGCAACAGCGGCAGGCTCAGGTAGCGGGCGGGAAACACCAGGCTGCTGTGCGGGGCACCGAACACCTGGGCGCAGGGAAACAGCAGGTCATATTCAGCGGCGTGGGCCGGCATCGGGTAGCTGAAGGTGGCCTGGTGCAAACGAATGCGCCGGCCGATCAGCCAACTGCCCAGGCGGTGCCAGATCACCAGCAGGCATTCGCTGAGGAAGTGATCCGGGTCCCACAGGTGAGAATCATCCAGGCTCAGGCGGGCCATTTCGCCTTCCCGTGTCAGCTGCCAGCGCGGGCCTTGTGGGAATAGGCTATAAAATAGTAAACCGCGTTCCAGGGCCTTCTCCAGGGTGCGGCAGTGGATCAGCGCATGGCACATCATGGCGAAGGTGCCGCGTTTGCTCGGCCCGTCGGCGAACCCCAAGTATTCATCGTCCAGTGCCAGCCAGAGCATTTGCAACAGCCGGGTGAATTGCTCGGGTGCAATGCGGGCACGGGGTTCGGCCAACAGTTCCGGGGTGATGCCCAGCTGTTGCAACAGGCCCGAATAGTCGTAACCGGTTCGACGCGCACCGCCCAGGGCTGCCCGGGCGTAATGGCTGGCGATGGTACGTTCACGCATGCGGGGCCCTCGTCCATGGAATGGCGGATGGTAGTCATCACCTGGCAGGGCGACAAGGCGGATATCCGCCAAATTGTAGGACGGGATTGGGCGGCGTGGCGGAAATCCGCCAGCCTATTCGGCACATTGGTGGCGGCTTTGAAATCCGCAACCCTGATGTATTAAGGCTCCCAGGGGTTTTCAGCAAAGTGGCACGGCGTTTGCGATAAGGATTACAGCGCAGGCCTGGTCCTACAGGCTTCGCAAACAACAAATCCCTCCAGTGCAGGAGGGTTCGCAATTCAAGTGTCGTGGGCAATGGCGGATATTTGCCACACGGGACGATTGAGGAATTTTGCAATGACGACTCGTCAGCCAATCTACAAATCCCTGTATTTCCAGGTGATCGTTGCAATCGTTATCGGTATTTTGCTCGGTCATTTCTACCCGCAGACCGGCGTGGCGCTCAAGCCACTGGGTGACGGCTTCATCAAGCTGATCAAAATGGTCATCGCCCCGATCATCTTCTGCACCGTTGTCAGCGGCATCGCCGGCATGCAAAGCATGAAATCGGTCGGCAAAACCGGCGGCTACGCGCTGCTGTACTTCGAAATCGTTTCCACCATCGCACTGCTGATCGGCTTGATCGTGGTGAACGTCGTGCAACCGGGCGCCGGCATGCACATCGACGTGGCAACCCTGGACGCCTCCAAAGTGGCGGCCTACGTCACTGCCGGTAAAGACCAGAGCATCGTTGGCTTTATCCTCAATGTGATCCCGAACACCATCGTCGGCGCCTTCGCCAACGGCGACATCCTGCAAGTGCTGATGTTCTCGGTGATCTTCGGTTTCGCCCTGCATCGCCTGGGTGCCTACGGCAAGCCGGTGCTGGACTTCATCGATCGCTTCGCCCACGTGATGTTCAACATCATCAACATGATCATGAAGCTCGCGCCAATCGGTGCCCTGGGCGCCATGGCGTTCACCATCGGTGCCTACGGTGTAGGTTCCCTGGTGCAGTTGGGCCAGTTGATGATCTGCTTCTACATCACTTGCCTGCTGTTCGTGCTGGTGGTGCTGGGCGGTATCTGCCGCGCCCACGGTTTCAGCGTGATCAAACTGATCCGCTACATCCGTGAAGAACTGCTGATCGTTCTGGGTACGTCCTCCTCCGAATCCGCACTGCCACGCATGCTGATCAAGATGGAGCGTCTGGGCGCGAAGAAATCCGTAGTCGGCCTGGTAATCCCGACCGGTTACTCGTTCAACCTCGACGGTACCTCGATCTACCTGACCATGGCTGCCGTGTTCATCGCCCAGGCAACTGACACCCACATGGACATCACCCACCAGATCACCCTGCTGCTGGTGCTGCTGCTGTCCTCCAAAGGTGCTGCTGGCGTGACCGGTAGCGGCTTTATCGTACTGGCAGCCACCCTGTCGGCTGTCGGCCACCTGCCGGTTGCCGGCCTGGCGCTGATCCTGGGTATCGACCGCTTCATGTCTGAAGCCCGTGCACTGACCAACCTGGTGGGTAACGCCGTTGCTACCCTCGTTGTGGCCAAGTGGGTCAAGGAACTGGACACCGACAAGCTGCAAAGCGAGCTGGCATCCGGCGGTACCGGTATCTCTGAAACCCGCGAAGTCGATGACCTGGGCGTGGCCGAGGGCCCAGCCCCTGTGATCAAGTAAACCGCTGATGGCGTGAAATCCGCGCCGACAGCTATCCGCAAACGCCCCGACTGGTTCGGGGCGTTTGCGTTTGTGCGGGATTACTTTTTTGCAATATTTTCACTTAGAGTCAGCGACTGATGAAATTCGCGCTACGCGGCATGTTCCAAACGCAGACTGGCAGGAGGATATATGGACAGTGTTGATTTGAATGTCCTGCGCAGCGTGCTCGAATGGCGCCGCGCCGGGCAGCAGGTGGTGTTGTATAGCGTTGTCCAGACCTGGGGCAGCGCGCCGCGTCCACCGGGCGCCATGCTGGCGTTGCGGGGGGATGGCGTGGTGATCGGCTCGGTGTCCGGCGGTTGCATCGAGGACGACTTGATCGCCCGCTTGCAGGATGGTCGCCTGACGCACGACGGGCCGCCGGTGCAGTTGGTGACCTACGGCGTGACGCGCGACGAGGCGGCGCGTTTCGGCCTGCCATGCGGCGGCACCTTGCGCTTGACCGAAGAGCGGGTGCAAGACTGGGCCTGGGTCGCGCAGTTGCTGGAGCGTTGCGAAGCGCATGAAATTGTCGCGCGGGAACTGGACCTGGTCTCCGGTGAAGTCACGTTGAGCAGTGCGAACAAGACCGATGTGGTCACCTTTGATGGCGAACGCCTGCGGGCTATCTATGGCCCGCGCTGGCGCCTGCTGTTGATCGGTGCCGGGCAACTGTCGCGCTACGTGGCGGAAATGGCGCGCCTGCTGGATTTCGAAGTATTGATATGCGATCCGCGTAGTGAGTTTGTCTACGGCTGGGAAGAGCAGCACGGCCGCTTCGTGCCGGGTATGCCTGATGAGGCGGTGCTGAATATCCAGACCGACGAGCGCACGGCCATTGTCTGCCTGACCCATGATCCGCGCCTTGATGATATGGCGTTGCTGACGGCGTTGAACTCCAGTGCCTTCTACATCGGCGCGCTGGGTTCGCGGGTCAATAGCCAGACGCGTCGCGAGAACCTGGCGGCGCTGGGGTTGTCGACGGACGCGATTGCGCGTTTACATGGGCCGATTGGCCTGCATATCGGTAGCCATACGCCGGCGGAGATCGCCTTGTCGTTGATGGCGGAAATTGTCGCGATCAAGAACGGCGTGGCGCCAATGCAGAAAAAGCCCCTGCCGGCGGTTGCTGAATAATGCTGGCGGCGATTGTCTTGGCGGCGGGGCGGGGCAGCCGGTTCCGAGCCGAGGCGGGGGCTGACCAGGATAAGTTGCTGGCCGATTGCGTGGGCCGTGATGGGGTGATGCGTCCGGTGATCGAGCAGGTATTGGTGAATTTGCCGGATCGCCTGATGGCGCGCTGGCTGGTGACCACGCCGGATCGCACGGAGATCATTCGGTTGGCCCAGGCGTATGGCTGCCAGGTCTTGCTGTTGCAGTCAGCCGGCATGGGCGAGAGCATCGCCGCAGCCGTCGCGGCCAGTGCCTCGGCGGATGGCTGGCTGGTGGTGTTGGGGGATATGCCGTTTATCCAGTCATCGAGCATTGAACGGGTGATTGACGCGCTGGAGGAGGATGGCATCAGCGTGCCGGTGCAGGCGGGTGACTATGGGCATCCAGTGGCCTTTGGTCGCGCTTTTGGTCCGGACTTGATGGCGCTGACCGGGGATCGTGGAGGCAAGCCATTGTTCGCACGTGTCCGGGTGCGGGAAGTGCAGGTGGAAGATGCGGGTGTTCTGTGGGATGTGGATCTGCCGAAACGGTTAAATTTTAGTGCGGACTAAGTAAAGGACATAAAAAAAGCCCCGCCTGATCACTCAGGCGGGGCTTTTTAGTGGCTGATGGAATCAGGCGAGGGGTTTAGGCTCGTGTTCTTCTTCCAGGGCCTTGTGCTCTACCCCTGCTTCAGCAGCGGTGTGCTCAACCACGGTTTCAGCAACCGGGGCTGGCGCCTCGACAGCTTCGACGATGGCTGGAGCGGCAGCAGCAGCGGCGGCAGCTGCCTCAGCTTCCTTGCGACGACGACGCACTTCACGTGGGTCGTTCGGCGCACGGCCGTTTTCGGTCAGGGCGCTGGCTGGTGCGGCTTCTACCACGGGTGCTTCGGCAACCACCGGGGCTTCAACAACCACTGGCGCAGCCTCGACAGCTGGCGCAGGCTCGGCAACCACTACTTCGGCAACCGGCGCAGGCGCTTCTTCTACCACCGGTGCAGGCGCTGGTGCTTCAACCGGGGCGGCAGGTTCGGCAGTCCACTGGAAGGCGGTCTGTTCTTCGCGAACTTCACGCACTGCCGGGGCAGCTTCTTCGACAGCCGGGGCTTCAGCGGCGACTTCAACTACTGGCTGAGGCTCAACCACCGGAGCGGCTTCAACTGCGACCACTTCGGTTTCTGGCTGGGCGTCGCGGGTCGGTGCCACTTCCACTTCCGGAACCACTGGGGCTTCGACAGGGGTAGTTGCTTCAACGACCGGTGCTTCAACCGTTGGGGTCTCGGCAACTGGCGCTTCAACGGCAACGGTTTCTTCGACAGCGGCAGTCGCGCGTTCAGCCTGTTCGTGAGCCTGGGCTTCAGCAGGTGCGCTGATCACCGAGCTGGCAACCGCTGCGGTAACGGCCAGGCCGGCAGCCAGTTCGGCACCGGTCGGTTCGTGGGCGGCGCCTTCTGCGTTCTCGCCGGCCTCTTCCGAGCCCTCGATCACATTGCCATTGGCATCACGCTGACGCTCACGGCGGTTGCTGCGACGACGCTGGCCACGGGAGCGGCGGCGTGGACGATCGCCTTCGGCGTTGTCCTGACCGTCTTCCTGCAATTGCTCTTCGCCGGCCAGCACTTCTTCTTCGCTGGCGGCAGCGGCTTGCTCGGCACGTGGTTGACGCTCTTCACGCGGTGGGCGCGGCTGGCGCTCTTCACGTGGTGCACGCTCTTCGCGCGGCTGGCGAGCTGGGCGCTCTTCAGCGGCAGCGGCTGCAACACCTGCAACGGCAGGGGCGGCATCCAATGGCTCGCGCAGTTCACGCACACGTTCTTCACGCTCGCCACGCGGCTTGCGATCTTCACGCGGAGCACGTGGGGTACGTGGTGCGCGCTCTTCGCGCGGTGCACGTTCTTCACGGGCTACGGCCGGGGTTTCTTCACGCGCTTCGCGAGGTGCACGCTCTTCACGTGGTGCGCGTTCTTCGCGAGGCGCACGTTCTTCACGCGGCTTGCGCTCTTCGTCACGGCGACCGTTGCGGTTACGGCTCTGCTGGCGACCGTTGCGACGCTCTTCGTTGCGTGCAGGGCGTTCGGTCGCAGGTTTTTCAACCACGACCGGTGCCGCAGGCTCTTCCTTGGTGGCGAACAGGCTGACCAGCGACTTCACCAGGCCCTTGAACAGGCTCGGCTCAGGCAGGGCGGCCGGTGCGGCAACCGGGGCAGCGGCTTCAACCGGCACCGGTGCGTTGGCACGGGCTGGGGCGGTTTTCACGGCGGCTTCCTGGCGCACCAGGGTGCGGGTCGCGGCGGCTGGCTGGACTTCTTCCACTTCGGCGGCGGCGGCAGCGATTTCGTAGCTGGACTGGCCGCTGTGGGCTTCCGGGCTGTCGTCACGCAGGCGCTGTACTTCGAAGTGCGGCGTCTCGAGGTGATCGTTCGGCAGGATCACGATACGAGCACGGGTGCGCAGTTCGATCTTGGTGATCGAGTTGCGTTTTTCGTTGAGCAGGAAGGCTGCGACCGGGATCGGCACTTGCGCGCGGACTTCGGCGGTGCGGTCTTTCAGGGCTTCTTCTTCGATCAGGCGCAGGATCGCCAGGGACAGCGATTCAACGTCACGGATGATGCCGGTGCCGTTGCAACGCGGGCAGACGATGCCGCTGCTCTCGCCCAGGGATGGACGCAGGCGCTGACGGGACATTTCCAGCAGGCCGAAGCGCGAGATACGGCCGACCTGTACGCGGGCTCGGTCGGCTTCCAGGCATTCGCGGACTTTCTCTTCCACGGCGCGCTGGTTCTTGGCGGGGGTCATGTCGATGAAGTCGATCACGATCAGGCCGCCGATGTCGCGCAGGCGCAACTGGCGGGCGATTTCTTCAGCCGCTTCCAGGTTGGTCTGCAGGGCGGTTTCTTCGATGTCGCTACCCTTCGTGGCGCGCGCCGAGTTGATGTCGATGGACACCAGGGCTTCGGTCGGGTCGATCACGATTGAGCCGCCGGAAGGCAGCTCGACCACACGCTGGAAAGCGGTCTCGATCTGGCTTTCGATCTGGAAACGGTTGAACAGCGGCACGCTGTCTTCGTACAGCTTGATCTTGCTGGCGTACTGCGGCATCACCTGGCGGATGAAGGTCAGGGCTTCGTCCTGGGCTTCGACGCTGTCGATCAGCACTTCGCCGATGTCCTGGCGCAGGTAATCGCGGATGGCGCGGATGATCACGTTGCTTTCCTGGTAGATCAGGAACGGCGCGGAACGATCCAGGGAGGCCTCTTTGATGGCGGTCCACAGTTGCAGCAGGTAGTCGAGGTCCCACTGCATTTCTTCGCTGCTGCGGCCCAGGCCGGCAGTGCGCACGATCAGGCCCATGTCGGCCGGTGCGATCAGGCCGTTCAGCGCTTCACGCAGTTCGTTGCGCTCTTCGCCTTCGATGCGACGGGAGATGCCGCCGGCACGCGGGTTGTTCGGCATCAGCACGAGGTAACGGCCGGCCAGGCTGATGAAGGTGGTCAGGGCAGCGCCCTTGTTGCCACGTTCTTCTTTTTCGACCTGAACGATGACTTCCTGGCCTTCGCTCAGGACGTCCTTGATGTTTACGCGGCCTTCGGGGGATTTCTTGAAGTATTCGCGGGAGATTTCTTTGAGGGGCAGGAAGCCGTGGCGCTCGGAGCCGAAATCGACAAAGGCAGCCTCAAGGCTTGGTTCGATGCGAGTAATACGGCCTTTATAGATGTTGGCCTTCTTTTGCTCGCGTGCACCGGATTCGATGTCCAGGTCGTAGAGGCGTTGGCCATCTACCAGTGCAACACGCAACTCTTCGGGTTGAGTTGCGTTAATCAGCATTCTTTTCATGTTGTACCGTCGGTTTCCGGGCTGCCGGAAACGGCGTTCGGCACACACGACTTCTCACGGTCGGTGTCAGGTGCGTCAAGAGTGGTTGGCCACTCCAGTGTCCAGCAAAATCGGCCAATTGGGCCGGTATCGCGACGGACGCGTCCTGCTTGTTAGCGGTGGTGACAAAGGCACCACTTCAACAAAAGCTAAGGTCAGGAGGAGGAATCAACCGGCGACTGTGGACGAGATGAAGCGTCTAAATATAAGCCTAGTGCTACACGGTCCGACGGTTGTGCATCTCCACCCTACACGTATCCCTGATAATTCGGGTGCTGCCGCGCGCAGAATCCGCAGCGGGTTGGCATTTACCGTGTTCTCCAATGGGGAGTCCACGCTCATGGCTAAACAAGACTGAATGTGGGCGACTGCGCTCACACTCAGCTCTTAACAGGCGTTGTTTCCGAAGCATTCGCCGTGGTCCGGCTCAAGACTGACTGCACTTTGTGAACTGGCCGTAAATATCGGCGCAGAACGCGAGTATTCACTCTGCTTTCTGCACTCGCTTCAGGCCTCATGTCACCTGCGCTTGTTACAATCTCGAGCCTTCCAGGGTGGCGAAAGCCCCGTAGGACGGCCTCGCGTCCTGATGAATTGCGATGGTCAGGGCCGGCAGTTTGCCGCTAGTCCTCTGCCCAGGCCGCTTTTGGCGGCGTTCGCGACTATAGCAGCAATGATTAAGTGCTTCAATTCCATAAAAAATTGTTATCATCGCCGCCATGACGACTACCGCCCCCCAGACCCCCAGCGTCCAGCTGCTCGAGGTCTCGCCGGAATATGCCGGCCAACGCATCGATAATTTTCTCCTGGCCAGGCTCAAGGGTGTGCCCAAGACCTTGATCTACCGCATCTTGCGCAAAGGCGAAGTGCGCGTGAACAAGGGCCGCATCAAGCCTGAGTACAAGTTGCAGGCGGGCGATATTGTCCGTGTGCCGCCCGTGCGCGTGCCTGAACGCGATGAGCCCGTGCCATTGGCCCAGGGCCTGTTGCAGCGCCTTGAGGCATCGATTGTCTTCGAAGACAACAAGCTGATCGTGATCAACAAGCCCTGCGGTATTGCGGTTCACGGTGGCAGCGGCCTGAATTTCGGCGTGATCGAAGCCTTCCGTCAGCTGCGCCCGGATTGCAAGGAGCTGGAGCTGGTCCACCGCCTGGACCGCGACACCTCCGGCCTGTTGATGATCGCCAAGAAACGCAGCATGTTGCGCCACCTGCACACCGCCCTGCGCGGCGATGGCGTGGACAAGCGCTATATGGCGCTGGTGCGCGGTAACTGGGCCAGCTCGATCAAGAGTGTCCGCGCGCCGTTGCAGAAGAGCAACCTGCGTTCCGGCGAGCGCATGGTCGAAGTGGACGAGGAGGGCAAAGAAGCCCTGACCCTGTTCAAGGTGCTGCGTCGTTTCGGTGACTTCGCCACCATGGTCGAGGCCAAGCCGGTGACGGGGCGCACCCACCAGATTCGTGTGCACACCCTGCATGCAGGCCATTGCATCGCCGGCGATACCAAGTATGGCGACGAGGATTTTTCCAAGGAAATCCGTGACCTGGGCGGCAAGCGCCTGTTCCTGCACGCCTACATGCTCACCGTGCCGCTGCCTGACGGCGGCGAGCTGAAGCTGCAGGCGCCGGTGGATGAGATGTGGGCCAAGACCGTGGAGCGTTTGAGTGTCGCACCTTGACTACAAGCTGCTGATTTTCGATTGGGACGGCACCCTGTGTAACTCCATCGGTCGGATTGTCGAGTCGATGCACGCAGCTTCGACCCGCTCGGGCTTCGACGTGTGCACTGACCTGGCGGTCAAAGGCATTATCGGCCTGGGCTTGCCTGAGGCGATCCGCACCTTGTACCCCGGGATCAGCGACGCTGAACTGGTGACGTTCCGCGAGCATTACGCGGATCACTACATTGCGCTGGAGGCCACACCTTCGCCGTTGTTCGAGGGTGTGGCGCAGTCGCTGGAGGCTTTTCGCGCCGGGGGCTATCACCTGGCCGTCGCCACCGGCAAGGCCCGCCGCGGGCTGGACCGGGTGCTCAGCGCCCATGGCTGGGAGGATTATTTCGACATCACCCGTGCCGCAGATGAAACCGCCAGCAAACCTCACCCTCTGATGCTGGAGCAGATCCTTGCCCATTGCGGTGTGTCGCCGCGTGAGGCGTTGATGGTGGGTGATGCTTCCTTCGATCTGATGATGGCGCGCAACGCCGGCATGGACAGCGTGGCAGTCAGCTATGGCGCCCAGTCCGCCGAGGCGTTGCAGCAATACGAGCCGAGGGTCACGATTGATCATTTTTCTGAATTGCAGGCCTGGCTCGGTCGGGCCCAATAAGTCTTTGCTGGGGTTGATGGCATGAGTGACGAGTGGAAAGCGCCTGAAAAGGCTGAAAGCGGTGATGACAAGAGCTGGAAACTGCTGGAGAAGACGCTCCTGGCCAGCGTCCAGGAGCAGCGCCGTGCACGGCGCTGGGGGATTTTCTTCAAGCTGCTGACCTTCACTTACCTGTTGCTGATGCTGGCGCTGTTCAGCCCGCTGATGGACATGGAAAAAAGCGCGACCCGTGGCGCCAACTACACCGCGTTGATCGAAGTGCGGGGAGTGATCGCCGACAAGGAGCCTGCCAGCGCTGACAATATCGTCAGCAGCCTGCGTGCCGCGTTTGAAGACCCCAAGGTCAAGGGCGTGATCCTGCGCATCAACAGCCCAGGCGGCAGCCCGGTGCAATCGGGTTATGTGTATGACGAGATTCGCCGCCTGCGCGGCCTGCACCCGGATATCAAGCTGTACGCGGTGATTTCCGACCTGGGGGCCTCGGGCGCGTATTACATTGCCAGTGCCGCCGACCAGATCTACGCCGACAAGGCCAGTCTTGTCGGCTCCATTGGTGTGACGGCAGCCGGCTACGGCTTTGTCGGTGCCATGGAAAAGCTGGGGGTTGAGCGTCGTACCTACAACTCGGGCGAGCACAAGTCGTTCCTTGATCCGTTCCAGCCGCAAAAGGCCGATGAAACCCAGTTCTGGCAGGGAGTGCTCGATACCACCCATCGCCAGTTCATCGCCAGCGTGAAACAGGGGCGTGGGGATCGCCTGAAGGACAAAGACCATCCGGAGCTGTTCTCCGGGTTGGTGTGGTCGGGGGAGCAAGCATTGCCGCTGGGGCTGATCGATGGTTTGGGCAGTGCCAGTTCGGTAGCGCGGGATGTGGTCGGCGAGAAAGAGCTGGTGGACTTCACCGTTGAAGAATCGCCGTTTGATCGTTTCTCCAAGAAGCTCGGCGCCAGCGTGGCTGAGAAGCTGGCGCTGTACATGGGCTTCCAGGGTCCGGCACTGCGTTAATATCTCAAGTCTGTCGTAGATCAAAATGTGGGAGGGGGCTTGCCCCCGATAGCGGTGGATCAATCAATCCAAGGTTGGCTGACACACTGCTATCGGGGGTAAGCCCTCCCTTCCCATATTTGGTTTAGCAGTGTTCTTAAGGGATTTGCACGCCTTCGCTGAGCAGCATGTCCACCAAACGAATCAGCGGTAAGCCGACCAGGCTTGTCGCGTCCGGCCCTTCGGTGCTTTGGAACAAGCTCACGCCCAGCCCTTCCGCCTTGAAGCTGCCTGCGCAGTCATACGGCTGCTCGATCCGCAGGTAGCGCTCGATGCGCGCTGCATCCAGCTCGCGCATGTGCACAGTGAAAGGCACGCAGTCCACCTGGCAGTGCCCGGTCTCGCTGTTAAGGAGGGCCAGGCCGGTGAGGAAGCTGACACGCTTGCCGCTGGCGGCCAATAACTGCTCGCGCGCATTTTCGAAGGTGTGAGGCTTGCCGATGATGCGGCCTTCCAGCGCGGCGACCTGGTCTGAGCCGATGATCAGGTGGCCGGGGTGGCTGGCGGCGAGGGCGCGGGCTTTCTGTTCGGCCAGGCGCTTGACCAGGTCTGTGGCGGACTCGTTTGCAGCATGGCTTTCGTCGATATCCGGCGAGCTGCAGATGAATGGCAGGTGCAGGCGGCTGAGCAATTCCCGGCGATAAACCGAGCTGGAAGCGAGTAATAAAGGCAGCATATACGTATCCTCAAGGCAGCCGCCGATTCTAGCGGGGCGACCGGCCGACGCACAGGGCTGAATTTCCTTTGACATGGCTGGGGGCATCCCTATAATGCTGCGCCTATGTTGAATGACCCGATTCCACCTCACGTTGACCCGCGCAAATTGGCTGATCGTGGCACTTCCCTTCAAGGTGAGTTGCTGCTGGCCGATTTGGAGAGACTCTGCGACCCGCTTTCCGACACTGTCGGTACGGTGCAGGCCAAATTCGTTTTTGAACGAGATGAACGTAAATCTGTGGTAATTCACAGTTTTATCGACACCGAGGTCAAAATGGTTTGCCAGCGTTGTCTTGAGCTGGTCACCCTGCCGATTCACAGCGAGTGCAGTTATGCTGTGGTAAAGGAGGGTGCGAATACCCAGTCGTTGCCGAAAGGTTATGACGTGCTGGAACTGGGCGAAGATCCTTTGGATCTGCATGCACTGATCGAGGAGGAGCTTCTGCTCGCCTTGCCCATTGTGCCTGCTCATCATCCGGAAGAATGCCAGCAGCCGGCGGGTCTCGATGACGAGTCCGAACCGAGCGAGGACGAGGTAACGCGGTCCAACCCGTTCAGTGTATTGGCGCAGTTAAAGCGTGACCCAAACGTTTAGGAGTTAATCAATTATGGCTGTTCAGCAGAACAAAAAATCCCGCTCTGCCCGTGACATGCGTCGTTCCCACGACGCCCTGACGGCAAGCACTCTGTCTGTAGAAAAAACCACCGGTGAAATTCACCTGCGTCACCACGTATCGCCAGAAGGCGTATACCGTGGCCGTAAAGTGATCGACAAGGGCGCTGACGAGTAATCACTTGTCTGCTCAAGTCATCGCGATTGACGCAATGGGCGGGGACTTCGGTCCCCGCAGCATTGTTCAGGCCTGCATTGCCAGCCTGTCTGCCACGCCCTCGCTGCACCTGACCCTCGTCGGTCAACCCTCCCTCCTTGAAGAACTGATTGCCAGCCATCCGGCGGTGGATCGCGCGCGCCTGACGATTACGCCAGCCAGCGAAACCATCACCATGGATGAGAAACCGGCGACGGCCCTGCGCGGCAAGCCTGACTCTTCGATGCGGGTGGCCTTGGAGCTGCTGCGTGATGGCAAGGTGCAAGCCTGTGTCAGTGCCGGCAACACAGGGGCGTTGATGGCGTTGTCGCGGCATGTGCTCAAGACGCTGCCTGGCATTGATCGGCCGGCAATGGTGGCGGCGATTCCGACGCAGAAGGGCTATTGCCAGTTGCTGGACCTGGGGGCGAACGTCGATTGCAGTGCCGAGCACCTGTTCCAGTTTGCCGTGATGGGCTCGGTGGCCGCCGAAGCGCTGGGCGTGGCCCGGCCGCGGGTGGCCTTGCTGAATATCGGCACCGAAGACATCAAGGGCAACCAGCAGGTCAAGCTTGCCGCCACCTTGCTGCACGGTGCGCGAGGCCTGAACTACATCGGCTTTGTCGAGGGTGATGGGTTGTACCGGGGCGAGGCGGATGTGGTGGTGTGCGACGGGTTTGTCGGCAATATCCTGCTCAAGTCCAGCGAAGGCCTGGCGACCATGATCGCCTCGCGTATCGAGGCCTTGTTCAGGCGTAACCTGGTATCGCGCCTGGTGGGCGCCCTGGCGCTGCCGTTGATGCGTCGCCTGCAGGCCGACCTGGCCCCGGCGCGGCATAATGGTGCGAGCTTCCTGGGTTTGCAGGGCATCGTGGTGAAAAGCCACGGTTCGGCCGGGGTCGAAGGCTTCCAGAGTGCGATTGCGCGCGCGGTGATCGAGATCCAGGAAAACCTGCCGCAACGCTTGCACGGCCGCCTCGAGGACCTGTTGCCTTAGGTGAATCGGCCGGGGAATGCTTAAATGTGACCGGCCAGTTCAATTGACCATCCAATCTGTCAGTTTCGTGCGCTCCCACCGAGGAGCGACCATTTTCGACGACCAGATCATTAGGGGCTTGTTAGATGTCTACATCCCTCGCATTCGTCTTTCCAGGGCAGGGTTCGCAGTCCCTCGGCATGTTGGCCGAGCTGGGCGCGCAATACCCGCTGATCCTGGACACGTTCAAGGAAGCTTCCGAGGCCCTGGGTTACGACCTGTGGGCGCTGACCCAAGAGGGGCCGGAAGAGCAGCTCAATCAAACCGATAAAACCCAGCCAGCCATCCTGACCGCTTCGATCGCCCTGTGGCGCTTGTGGTTGGCCGAAGGCGGTGCGCGTCCGGCGTTCGTGGCCGGTCATAGCCTGGGCGAATACAGCGCCCTGGTGGCGGCGGGCAGCCTGACCCTTGCTGAAGCGGTCAAGCTGGTCGAGCGTCGTGGCCAGCTGATGCAGGAAGCCGTTCCGGCCGGGCAGGGCGGCATGGCCGCTATTCTGGGGCTGGACGATGCTGTGGTGATCGAAGCCTGTGCCGAAGCGGCCCAGGGTGAAGTGGTCAGCGCGGTAAACTTCAACTCCCCAGGCCAGGTGGTGATCGCCGGCGCCAGGGCAGCCGTCGAGCGTGCCATCGAGGGCTGCAAGGCGCGCGGTGCCAAGCGTGCATTGCCGTTGCCGGTGAGCGTGCCGTCGCACTGCGAGCTGATGCGCCCGGCTGCCGAGCGCTTTGCCGAGTCCATCGCTGCCATCAACTGGCAGGCGCCAAAGATTCCGCTGGTGCAGAACGTCAGCGCGGCCGTGGCCGCCGACCTCGACACCCTCAAGCGCGACCTGCTGGAGCAACTCTACAAGCCTGTGCGCTGGGTCGAGTCGGTCCAGACCCTGGCCGCCAATGGCGCCACCGAGCTGGTCGAGTGCGGCCCGGGCAAAGTCCTGGCTGGCCTGAACAAGCGCTGCGCCGACGGCGTGTCGACTGCCAACCTCAATACCCCGGATGCCTTCGCTGCCGCTCGTGCGGCGCTGGCCTGATCCCCGAACTTAGGAGAAGCCTGCATGAGTCTGCAAGGTAAAGTTGCACTGGTTACCGGCGCGAGCCGTGGCATTGGCCAGGCCATCGCCCTGGAACTGGGCCGTCAGGGCGCCGTCGTGATCGGCACCGCCACTTCCGCCTCGGGCGCCGAGCGTATCGCCGCGACCCTGAAGGAAAACGGCGTTCAAGGCACCGGCCTTGAGCTGAACGTGACCAGCGATGAGTCCGTGGCTGCCGTACTGGCCGAGATCACCGCCCAGTTCGGTGCGCCGGCGATTCTGGTGAACAACGCCGGTATCACCCGCGATAACCTGATGATGCGCATGAAAGACGACGAATGGTACGACGTGGTCGATACCAACCTGAACAGTCTGTTTCGCCTGTCCAAGGGTGTTTTGCGCGGCATGACCAAGGCCCGTTGGGGTCGAATTATCAATATTGGCTCCGTAGTGGGTGCCATGGGCAACGCAGGCCAAGTAAACTATGCAGCCGCCAAGGCCGGCCTGGAAGGTTTCAGCCGTGCATTGGCGCGAGAAGTCGGTTCGCGGTCGATTACGGTCAACTCGGTGGCCCCAGGGTTCATCGACACCGATATGACCCGCGAACTGCCGGAAGCACAGCGTGAAGGCTTGCTGACGCAGATTCCGCTGGGCCGTCTGGGCCAGGCTCAAGAGATCGCGAATGTGGTCGCTTTCCTGGCATCCGACGGTGCGGCATACGTGACTGGGGCTACAATCCCGGTGAACGGCGGGATGTACATGAGCTAAATTGTGACGGATCGCTTCAAAAAAATGTCATACGAGCTGTCTAAAATCCGTTATAAAGCTGCAACTTAATTTATAGGCAGGTGGCAAACCGGGTACAGGGTGAAGCTTTCAGTTGAAAAGCTGAAAAGGCTTTCTATACACTTACCCACTGGCCAGCTGCCTGAATTTGTCCATTAGGAGTTAAACAAGGTATGAGCACCATCGAAGAGCGCGTCAAGAAAATCGTTGCCGAGCAACTGGGCGTCAAAGAAGAAGAAGTGGTCAACACTGCTTCCTTCGTAGAAGACCTGGGTGCCGATTCCCTTGACACCGTTGAGCTGGTGATGGCTCTGGAAGAGGAATTCGAGACCGAAATCCCGGACGAAGAAGCTGAAAAAATCACTACTGTTCAAGCTGCTATCGACTACGTTACGAACCACCAGGCGTAATAGTTTGTAGTCGTCGCCTGCTGTTAGGGAAAAACCGCACTGCTGTAACGGCGTGCGGTTTTTTCTTTAGCGCTGATGAAAAGTAAGCTCTGAAGCAAAGTGTCGTCATTAGAAAAAGGAGAGTGCTGTGTCGCGTAGACGCGTCGTAGTCACCGGTATGGGTATGTTGTCGCCACTGGGTACGGATGTGCCGAGCAGTTGGCAGGGCATTCTGGCTGGCCGCAGTGGTATTGGTCTGATCGAACACACGGACCTTTCTGCCTATTCCACCCGTTTTGGCGGCTCGGTAAAGGGGTTCAATGTCGAGGAATATCTCTCGATCAAAGAGTCCCGCAAGCTCGACCTGTTCATTCAATACGGCCTGGCAGCCGGTTTCCAGGCAGTGCGTAACGCTGGCCTGGAAGTGACCGACGCCAACCGTGAGCGCATCGGCGTGGCCATGGGTTCGGGTATTGGCGGTTTGACCAATATCGAAGAAACCAGCCGCACGCTGCATGATTCCGGCCCTCGTCGAATTTCACCGTTCTTCGTGCCTGGCTCGATCATCAATATGATTTCCGGTTTCCTGTCCATCCACTTGGGGGCGCAGGGGCCTAACTACGCGATTGCCACCGCGTGCACCACGGGTACCCACTGCATCGGCATGGCGGCGCGTAACATCGCCTATGACGAAGCCGACGTGATGATCGCCGGTGGTGCTGAAATGGCCGCCTGTGGCCTGGGAATGGGCGGCTTTGGCGCCTCCCGTGCCCTGTCGACCCGCAATGACGAGCCGACCCGTGCCAGCCGTCCGTGGGACAAGGGCCGTGACGGCTTTGTACTGGCCGACGGCGCCGGTGCCCTGGTGCTCGAAGAGTTGGAGCACGCCAAGGCGCGTGGTGCCACCATCTATGCCGAGTTGATCGGTTTTGGCATGAGTGGCGACGCCTATCACATGACCTCGCCACCGTCCGACGGTGCCGGCGCTGCGCGGTGCATCACCAATGCCTTGCGCGATGCCAAGGTCAACACGGACCAAGTGCAGTACATCAATGCCCATGGCACCTCGACCCCGACGGGCGACCTGGCGGAAGCCGAAGCCATCAAGTCGGTGTTCGGCGAGCACGCCTACACGCTGGCGGTCAGCTCCACCAAGTCCATGACCGGCCACCTCTTGGGTGCGGCGGGCGCGGTAGAAGCGATCTTCAGCGTGATGGCCATCAAGGACCAGGTCGCTCCGCCGACCATCAACCTCGATGAGCCGGACGAAGGCTGCGACCTGAACTTCGTGCCGCATGAGCCGCAACAGATGCCGATCGACGTTGCGATCTCCAACTCGTTCGGCTTCGGTGGCACCAACGGTTCCCTGGTGTTCCGCCGGTTCGCCGAGTGATGCACAGCTGGGTCGACGGTCAGCCAGCGGACAGCGTGCCCCTGAAAGATCGCGGCCTGGCGTACGGTGATGGCCTGTTCGAGACCATCGCCGTCAAGGCCGGGCAGCCCGTGCTGCTTGACCGTCACCTGCATCGCCTGGATGAGGGCTGCAGGCGCCTCGCTTTCGTTGTGGATCAGACGTTGGTCCGCAGCGAAGTGCAGGCCTATGCCGCCGCTCTCGGCGACGGTGTCCTCAAGCTGATCCTCACCCGCGGCGACAGCCTGCGCGGTTATGGCATCAACCCCCAGGCCCCGGTGCGTCGTATCTTGCAGGGCAGTCCGCCTGCGACCTATCCCCAGGCCCATGGAACCGACGGTGTTCGTCTGTTTGCGTGTGCCACCCGCCTGGCCGAGCAGCCGTTGCTGGCCGGTCTCAAGCACCTCAATCGCCTCGAGCAGGTGATCGCCCGTGCCGAATGGCAGGATGCCGAACATGCCGAAGGGTTGATGCTGGATGTGTCCGGGCGTGTCATCGAAGGCGTATTCAGCAACCTGTTCCTGGTAAGTAATGGCTTGTTACTAACCGCCGATCTGAATCGTTGCGGCGTTGCAGGCGTCATGCGCGCCGAGATTCTGGCTCAGGCGAGCGCCCTGGGCATCCCGGTGGCCGTGGCTGACATCAGCCTTGAGCAATTGCGGGAGGCTGACGAAGTCTTTGTGTGCAACAGCGTTTATGGCATTTGGCCGGTGCGTGGGTGCGCTGCGATGAGCTGGTCGGTTGGGCCGCTCACCCGTAAACTGCAGGGCATTGTTCGCGCGCTATTGGATATTTGAGTTGATACGAAAACTGGTTGTACTGCTGCTGATCGGTCTGTTCTCGGCGGCTTTGCTGTTGGGGTTTTCCGCGTGGAAATATGACGCTGCCTTGAAGCAGCCGTTGAATCTGACCCAGGAGCAATTGCTCGATGTGCCGGCAGGGGCCACCCCCACTGGTACCTTCAATCGTCTGGAGGCGGATGGCGTGCTCGACGGCGCGTTCTGGTTGCGCCTGTATTGGCGTTTCAACCTGGACGGCCAACCGCTGCACAGCGGTGAATACCGCATGACCCCGGGCATGACCGCCGAAGGCCTGATCGGCCTGTGGCAGCACGGCGAGGTGGTGCAATACAGCCTGACGCTGGTGGAGGGCTGGAATTTCCGCCAGGTGCGTTCGGCCCTGGCCAAGCATGAAAAGATCGTGCAGACCCTGGCGGGCCTGAGTGACAGCGAAGTGATGGACAAGCTCGGCCATCCTGGCGTGTTCCCCGAAGGTCGGTTCTTCCCGGATACCTACCGCTTCGTGCGCGGCATGACCGATGTCGAGTTCCTGAAGAAAGCCTATAACCGCCTGGATGATGTCCTCGCCCAGGAGTGGAGCAAGCGTGCTGCCGACGTGCCCTATACCGATCCCTATCAAGCCTTGATCATGGCCTCCCTGGTGGAGAAAGAGACCGGTGTGCCGGAAGAGCGCGGGCAGATTGCCGGTGTGTTCGTACGCCGCCTGAAGATCGGCATGCTGCTGCAGACCGACCCCACCGTGATCTACGGCCTGGGCGAGCGCTACAACGGCAAGTTGACCCGTGCGCACCTCAAGGAAGCCAACCCTTATAACACCTACATGGTGGCCGGCCTGCCGCCGACACCCATCGCCATGGTCGGCCGCGAGGCGATCCATGCCGCGTTGAACCCGGTGCCGGGCAGCAGCCTGTATTTCGTCGCCCGTGGCGACGGCAGCCATATTTTCTCCGATGACCTGGGTGCGCATAATGCTGCTGTGCGTGAGTTCCAGCTCAAGCGCCGTGCCGATTACCGCTCAAGCCCGGCACCGCTGGTAAAACCGCCGGAAGACCTGGCGCCGCCTGCTGATGCTCCCGGCGAGCCCGCGCCGGATGCCGCCGCGCCGCAAAGCCCGCAATGACTCTGACTAAGGACTGCCTGTGACTGGCTTGTTTATTACCCTGGAAGGCCCGGAAGGCGCCGGCAAAAGCACCAACCGCGATTACCTGGCCGGCCGCTTGCGCGCTGAAGGTGTCGAGGTGGTGTTGACCCGTGAGCCCGGCGGTACACCCCTGGCCGAGCGCATCCGTGACGTGTTGCTGGCCCCAGGCGAAGAACAGATGAACCCGGACACCGAGCTGCTGCTGGTGTTCGCTGCCCGTGCCCAGCACCTGGCCGAGGTGATTCGTCCGGCCCTGGCCCGCGGTGCCGTGGTGATCTGCGACCGTTTTACCGATTCCACGTATGCCTACCAGGGCGGTGGCCGGGGTTTGTCCCTGGCGCGTATCGCCACCTTGGAAACCTTTGTGCAGGGTGATCTACGTCCCGACCTGACTCTGTTGTTCGACCTGCCGGTGGCAGTGGGCATGGCCCGCGCCAGCGCCCGTGGGCGTCTCGACCGTTTCGAACTGGAAGGCCAGGGGTTTTTCGATGCTGTGCGCAGCGCGTTTCTCAAGCGCGCCCAGGCTGAACCGGCGCGCTACCACCTGCTGGACGCGGCCCAGCCGTTGACGCAGGTGCAGCAGGCCATCGACGCCCTGTTACCCAAGCTGTTGGAGCGCGCCCGTGGCTGAAGCCTACCCGTGGCAGGACAGTCTCTGGCAGCAGTTGGCCGGCCGTGCCCAGCACGCCCACGCCTATTTGCTGCATGGGCCGGCCGGGATTGGTAAGCGCGATCTGGCTGAGCGACTCATGGCCAGCCTGCTGTGCCAGCGCCCGGTCAACCTTGAAGCCTGCGGCGCGTGCAAATCCTGCCTGTTGCTCAAGGCCGGCAGCCACCCGGACAACTACCTGCTCGAACCCGAGGAAGCCGACAAGGCGATCAAGGTCGACCAGGTGCGTGACCTCGTCAGTTTCGTGGTGCAGACCGCGCAGATGGGTGGGCGCAAGGTGGTGTTGATCGAGCCGGTGGAGGCCATGAACGTCAACGCCGCCAACGCCTTGCTCAAGAGCCTGGAAGAACCCTCCGGCGACACGGTGCTGTTGCTGGTGAGCCACCAGTCCAGCCGCTTGTTGCCGACCATTCGCAGCCGGTGCGTACAGCAGGCCTGCCCGTTGCCCAGTGAAGCCATGAGCCTGCAATGGCTGGCGAAGGCGCTGCCGGATTGCTCCGCAGAGGAGCGGATCGAGTTGCTGACCCTGGCGGCCGGTTCCCCGCTGGCGGCCGTCAAGCTGCAAGCCCAAGGTGTGCGTGAGCAACGCGCCCTGGTTGTGGATGGGGTGAAAAAACTGCTCAAGCAAGAGCTGTCCGCCACCCAGTTGGCTGAAAGCGCCTGGAAGGACATTCCCTTGCTGCTGCTGTTCGACTGGTTCTGTGATTGGTCGAGCCTGATCCTGCGCTACCAGTTGACCCAGGACGAAAACGGCCTGGGCCTGCCCGACATGCGCAAGGTGGTGCAATACCTCGCGCAGAAGAGTGCCCAGGACAAGGTGCTGGTTATCCAGGACTGGATCCTCGCCCAGCGCCAGAAGGTGCTCGGCAAGGCCAACCTCAACCGCGTGCTGTTGCTTGAAGCGCTGCTGGTGCAGTGGGTCGGCTTGCTCGGCCGGCGTTAATTTCCGTGGCCGACGGATGTATCGTTGGCCAGACACTTTCCGTGACCTAAGTCGTAATTTCCTATGCTTGTAGATTCCCATTGCCACCTTGATCGCCTTGACCTCGCCCAACACGGCGGCTCCCTGGATGCTGCCCTCGACGCTGCACGCCAGCGTGGGGTAGGGCATTTCCTGTGCATTGGCGTCAGCGCCGACAATGCTGCCGACGTCAAAGCCCTGGCCGAGCGTTATGCCGATGTGGATTGCTCGGTGGGTATCCACCCGCTGGACCTCAAGCCTGGCGAAGCCCCGGCCCTCGACTGGCTGCTGGGCGAACTCAATCACCCGCGGGTGGTGGCCATTGGCGAAACCGGCCTGGACTACCATTACGAGCCGGAAGCCGCCGAGTTGCAGCAGGCCTCGTTTCGCCTGCATTTACAGGCCGCCGGGCAAACCGGCAAGCCGGTGATCGTCCACACCCGTGGCGCCCGTGCCGACACCCTGGCCCTGTTGCGCGAAGCCGCGTTGCCCCAGGCCGGCGTGTTGCATTGCTTTACCGAGGATTGGGACATGGCCAGGGCCGCACTCGACCTGGGGTTCTATATTTCCCTGTCGGGCATTGTCACTTTCCGCAATGCCGATGCCCTGCGCGACGTGGCGCGCCAGGTGCCAGCCGACCGCCTGCTGGTGGAAACCGACTCGCCGTACCTGGCGCCGATTCCCCATCGTGGCAAACCGAACCTGCCTGAATATGTACGGGATGTGGCGGATTACCTGGCGATGCTGCGCGGTGAGTCCTATGAGCGCTTTGCCGAGCAGACCACCGAGAACTTCAAGCGCCTGTTCCCGCTGGCCCACGTTGCTGCATGACACGACTGAATCGCAGGCAAAAAAAACCCGGGTTCTGGGGGGTGAATCCGGGTTAAGACCATTAGGAGTAAAACAAGGGCACACAGTCCGTCGGTACCCAGGTCGGCGCTTCACTTGGGGGAGATGTCACGCCGACAGTTCAAGTATTGATCAGTATCTGATTCAGTCCAGTCGCGACTGATCGTTTTTTAAACAGATTTGGAATACATGCGCTTCGCTTGAGTTCTCATTGGGCAGTGCACGGGTGCAGTTGTTGCGTATTATTTCTGACTGGTAGGCATGAAAACGTTGGCGCCTTGAAAGTAAAGTGCAGGACGGGTTCACATAGACGTTGCCCAACGACCGTTCAGTCGGGATAATCCCTCGCACTGGGTAAATCGTATCGCCATGTATTCGTGGCCCTGCGCAGCCCTCCCTATTCCGACCTTTGCAGACCTCTTCCTCATGCACAAAGAACCCCGTAAGGTCCGTGAGTTTCGCCGCCGTGAGCAGGAAATTCTCGATACCGCACTCAAGTTGTTCCTCGAACAAGGCGAAGACAGCGTCACCGTCGAGATGATCGCGGATGCCGTGGGTATCGGCAAAGGCACGATCTACAAGCACTTCAAGTCCAAGGCCGAGATCTACCTGCGCCTGATGCTCGACTACGAGCGCGACTTGAACGAGCTGCTGCATTCGGCCGATGTCGACAAGGACAAGGAAGCGCTGTCCCGCGCCTACTTCGAGTTCCGCATGCGTGACCCGCAGCGCTACCGCCTGTTCGACCGCCTGGAAGAGAAGGTGGTCAAGGGCCATCAAGTGCCGGAGATGGTCGAGGAGTTGCACAAGATTCGCGCCTCGAACTTCGAGCGCCTGACCCTGCTGATCAAGGGCCGCATCAGCGAAGGCAAGCTTGAAGACGTACCGCCGTACTTCCACTACTGCGCCGCCTGGGCCTTGGTGCACGGCGCCGTGGCGCTGTACCACTCACCGTTCTGGAGCAATGTGCTGGAAGACCAGGAAGGTTTCTTCCAGTTCCTGATGGATATCGGTGTGCGCATGGGTAACAAGCGCAAGCACAGCAGTGAGCCGGCACTGGTTGAAGCGGCCCCCGTCGAAACCCCGGCCACGTAATGATTTGCTGCCAGGCGCAGTAACCCAGGAATATACTCAGGCAAGGATCTTGCTAAAAGCTGATTTATCAGTCGGCTTTTAGCGCGCCCGAATCATCCTCTGCCGGAGTGATCCATGATCGTTGATCGTCAAGGCAGGCGTTTTCGCAATTTGCGGATCAGCCTGACCTCAGCCTGCAACTACGCGTGTACCTACTGCGTGCCGAACGGCAAGCGGCTGGTGGCTGCCCAGGACGAACTCTCGGCCGAGGCCATGGCCCGTGGCGTGGCCTACCTGATCGAGGCGGCGGGCATCGACCGCTTGCGTATCACCGGCGGCGAACCGCTGGTCAGCCCCAAGCTGGAAGCCTTCATGGGCGCGGTGGGCGGCATGGGCCTCAGCGACATCAGCCTGACCACCAACGGCCAGTTGCTGGCGCGCAAACTGCCGCTGCTGGTGGATGCGGGGATTCGGCGCATCAATGTTTCCCTCGACACCCTGGATGCCGATGCCTTTCGCAGCATCGCCCGTGGCGGCGACCTGGCGACCGTGCTCGATGGCATGGACCAGGCGCGTGCCGCCGGGATCAAGATCAAGGTCAACATGGTGCCGTTGCGCGGCCAGAACCTCGACCAGGTGATGCCGCTGCTCGATTACTGCCTGGAGCGTGGCTACGAGCTGCGTTTTATCGAGTTGATGCGCATGGGCCACCTGGCCAAGGACTCCAATGCCTTCCTGCAGCAGTTCGTCAGCCTGCAACAACTGCTCGGCCTGATCGGCGAACACCATGAATACCTGCAAGCCAACGCTCCCGTGGACGCCACGGCGGTACGCTACGAGGTGCCGGGCAAAGGCTTCTTCGGCGTGATCGCCAACGAAAGCGTGCCGTTCTGCCGTACCTGTTCACGGCTGCGGTTGTCGTCGACCGGCTGGCTGCATGGCTGCCTGTCGTCGAGCAACCGTCACTATGTCGGCGATCTGTTGGACAAGCCTCGCCACCAGGCGTTGCCGGCCCTGCAAGGCCTGCTGATGAAGGCCTTGGGCGACAAGCAGGAAGTGGCCTTCTCCGGCGGTGCGACGGTCATGAAGATAATTGGCGGATAATGCTTTCCCAAGATTAAACATCAGCCAATGTGGGAGGGCGCAAGCCCCGTCCCACATTTAGTTCTGCGTTGTTTCCAAATGGCGCGGATTCTGCATCTCGTGCCCATTCGCCGGTTTTCCGTCACCGGCTTCTGGAGGATTAGGATGCGTAGTCTGGTTTTGTTGCTGGCGTCGTTGACGCTGAGTGGTTGCATGACCGTCAGCGATATGGCCGAAGGCACCCGTTATCAGATGAGCGACGCCGGGTTGCTGGACCACAGCGACACTCGTCGGACTGCCTCGGTGCGCATACAGCCGGATTCCTTTGTCTTTATCGCCCAGGGTGCGTTCGTACCCCCCGGCAGCGCCTACCCGCGGCCGAATGTGGTGGCGGAGGAAGCCTTCAACGGTTTCGTCGAGTACTTCCCCATGGTGCGTCGTGCTCGTCAGCCGGAAGGCCTGGAGCAGGCGATGGCCGAAGCCCGTGCGGCGGGTGCCCATTATCTGCTGTACTGCCGCTTCGCCAAGGCCGATGACCGTATCGGCAACGCCGACGAATGGGCTGATCAAGAGGCGCTGGACCGGCTTGGCCTGGACAACGGGGTAATCCAGATCATGTTGATCGAGACCAGCACCCAGTATTTGATTGATACTGCACGTATTCGCAGTCGTGGCGGTTTACTGACGTTCCACGACAACAAGCCAGAAGACCTGATTGCCCGCCCCTTGGCGCAGTACGCCCGAGGCCTGCTGGGAATGGGCGATCAGTAACACCAAGGAGAACACCATGACCGATTCCGCCAAGGCCAACGATCTGTTGGCTCAGTTGCCCAAGGGCAAGGGACCGGCGCCGGTGCATCTGTGGAACCCGGATTTCTGCGGCAACATCGACATGCGCATCGCCCGTGACGGCACCTGGTTCTACCAGGGCACGCCGATCGGGCGTAAGCCGATGGTCAAATTGTTCTCTACTATCATCCGCCGCGATGGCGATGATTACTTCCTGATCACCCCGGTGGAAAAAGTCGGTATCACCGTCGATGATGCGCCCTTTGTCGCGGTTACCCTCGACGTCGAAGGGCAGGGCGAAAGCCAGGTGCTGCGCTTCACCACCAACGTCGACGAACAGGTTGCAGCCGATATCGAGCATCCACTGCGGGTGGTGATCGACCCCGTCACCCAGGAACCGTCCCCCTATCTGCGGGTGCGTACCAACCTCGAAGCCCTGGTGCATCGCAATGTGTTCTACCAATTGGTGGAGTTGGCAGTGAGCCGCCCGATCAATGGTCAGAACTGGCTTGGTGTATGGAGCGGCGGCGAGTTTTTCCGTATTGGCCTGGAGCCGTGAGGCCGGTTTTTTCATCTCCCTGAAATAATTCCCTTGCTGCAAATGGCCGCTTTCGGTTATCAATTTGTACATGATTAGACATGTCCGATTTGATAAGAAAAAACGCGTCGTCGACGAGCTCATCCGCCGTATCGAGGGAGGGGTGATGGCCGACGGTTTCCTGTTGCCGGGCGAGCATCAACTGGCTGAAGAGTTTGCGGTCAGCCGGGGCACGCTGCGTGAAGCCCTCGCCGAACTCAAAAGGCGCAATTACATCGCGACCCAGAGCGGCGTGGGCTCCATCGTCACATTTGATGGCATGGCGCTGGATCAAACCAGCGGTTGGGCCCAGGCCCTGGCGGACACCGGGGCCCTGGTGACCACCGATATCCTGCGCCTGGAAGCGGTGACGCGCGCCGATCTGTTCAGTCGCTTCGGCACCGACCAATTTATCGCCCTCGACCGCCGTCGCCGCACGACTGATGGCACGGCCGTTTCCCTTGAGCGCTCGCTGATGCCCGCGTCCGGTGGCCTGGAAAGCCTGCCGCGCGTTGGGCTGATCGACAATTCCCTGACCATCACCCTGGCAGCCTACGGTTACGTCGGTGCCGAAGGTGACCAGTGGATCGGCGCCGAGCCCCTCAGTGATGAAGACGCCGAGCTGCTTGGCCGCCCGGTGGGGACGGTGTTCCTCAAGGCCTCCCGCACCACCTACGATCGCCGCGAGCGCTTCATGGAGTACGTCGAAAGCCTGCTCGACCCTCTGCACTTTCGCCTGCACCTGCAGTTTGGATCTTCGAAATGACCCCCAATACCCGCGCCCTCGGCGCTTTCTACGGCCTGGCGTTGGGCGATGCGCTGGGCATGCCCACCCAATCCCTGAGCCGTGAGCAAGTGCAACAGCGCTTCGGTGCCATTACCGGCCTGGAAGATGCCGACGCCGACCAACCCATCGCGCCCAATATGCCGGCGGGCTCCATCACCGATGACACCGAGCAAGCGATCCTGGTGGGTGAACTGCTGGTCGAGGGCCAAGGCAAGATCGACCCCGCCGTGCTCGCCCGGCGCCTGATCGATTGGGAAGCGGTGATGCGCGCCAAAGGTTCCCAGGATCTGCTCGGCCCGTCGACCAAGCGTGCAATCGACATGATCCTCAACGGCCATACCCCGGAAGAATCCGGGCGCTACGGCACCACCAATGGCGCCGCCATGCGCATCACGCCCGTGGGGATCGCCGCCGATGTCAGCGACCCGGCGCGATTTATCCAGGCGGTGATCCAGGCCTGCCAGGTCACCCACAACACCACCCTGGGCATCTCCAGCGCCGCGGCAGTGGCGGCGGTGGTGTCCGCAGGCATCAACGGTGTGGACTTGGGTGAGGCCTTGAATATCGGCACCCAGGTGGCTCAACAGGCGGAAGGCCATGGCCATTGGATTGCCGGCGGGCGCATCTCCACCCGTATCAGTTGGGCGCGCACCCTGAGCGTCGGCAGCGGCGACACAGCCCTGTTCGCCGACCTGCTGTATGAATTGATCGGCACCTCCGTCGCCTCCCAGGAGTCGGTGGTGGTGTCGTTTGCCCTCGCCCAGCAAGTGGCGGTGGGGGCCATGAACGCGTTCGAAGCCCTGTGCCTGGCTGCCAGCCTGGGCGGCGATACCGACACGATTGCCGCGATGCTCGGCGCGATGCTCGGTGCCTGCCTCGGCCTGCAGTGCTGGCCCGAATCGATGATCGAACAGGTCAAGCAGGTCAACGGCCTCGATCTGCAGCCGCTGGTTCAAGGCTTGCTCGCATTGCGTTGAGTCAGGAAGACCGCGTATCCGCCACAACCACAACAATACAGGCACCAGGAGCACCACTCATGAGCAGCACTTCTTCCGGCCAAAGCGCCGGGCAATTGGAAACCCGCGGTATCGAACCGGTCCCTGAGGGCGAGTGCAACGGCCATCCACTGCAACTGTTCTGGGTGTGGTTCGCCGCCAATATCAGCATCCTCGGCCTGCCCCTCGGCGCCACCCTCGTGGCGTTTCGCGGCCTGGCCATCTGGCAGGCGATCATCGTCGCGATCCTCGGCGCCGCGGGCTCGTTCGCCGTGGTGGGCATCATCTCCATCGCCGGCCGTCGCGGCCGTGCCCCCAGCCTGACCTTGTCCCGCGCCATCTTCGGCGTGCGCGGCAATATCGGCCCGACGCTGGTGTCGTTGATGTCGCGCCTGGGCTGGGAAACCGTCAACACCACCACGGCGGCCTTCGTGTTGCTGTCGTTGTGTTCGATTCTGTTCGGCTCTGCGGTGGAAGCGAAAAGCGCACCGGTCCTCACCCTGATCTTCATCGGCATTTTCGTGTTGCTGACCTTGGCCGTTTCGGGCCTCGGCCACGCCACCTTGCTGGTGATCCAGAAGTGGGCCACCTACGTGTTCGGCGCGTTGAATATCCTGGTGGGCGGTTTCCTCTGCGCCACCATCGACTGGAGCGCGGTGTTCCACACCACCCCGGCTCCCCTGAGCGCGATGATCATCGGCGTCGGTACCATGGCCGCCGGTACCGGTATCGGCTGGGCCAACGCCGGTGCCGATATGTCGCGCTACCAGCACCGCAGCGTCACCGCCGTGCGCCTGGTGGCGTCGGCGGCGTTTGGTGCGGGCATTCCGCTGGTGTTGCTGATTACCCTCGGCGGCCTGCTGTCGGTCGGCAACAACGACCTGGCCGCGGCCACTGACCCGATCATCGCGATCCGCGACATGCTGCCCACCTGGATGGCGGTGCCGTACCTGATCACTGCGTTTGGCGGGCTGCTGCTGTCGAACAACCTGTCGGTGTATTCGGCCGGCCTGACCACCTTGACCCTTGGCCTGAAGGTCAAGCGCGTGCATGCGGTGATCGTCGACATCGTGGCGATCTTCGCCGGCTCCATCTACTTCATGCTGATCGCCGACAGTTTCTACGGCCCGTTCATCACCTTCATCTCGTTGCTGGCGGTGCCGATCACCGCGTGGGTGGGGATCTTCGTGGTCGACCTGATCCATCGTCACTACTACAGCCCCAAGGACCTGCTGGACGTGAGCCCGAGCAGCGCCTACTGGTATCGCGGCGGTGTGGAATGGCGCGCCTTCGGCGCCTGGGCCGTGGCCATCGTGCTGGGTTTCAGCTTCACCACCATCGGCACCACTGCCGAGAACATCTGGTTCGCCGGGCCGTTGTCCGACTCCTGGCTGGGCCACAATGGCCTGGGCTGGATCGTCACTTTCCTGGTTGCCGGTGGGATTTATGCGGTACTGGGCGGCGCGACTGACCGTCGTCCGGCGTTGGTAGAGAGTGCTAATGTCTAGATTGCTGCACACCGGCCAGGTCATCGTCGACCTGGTCATGGCCCTCGACACCTTGCCCGCGACCGGCGGCGACGTGCTGGCCAAGTCCGCCCGCTTCGAAGCCGGCGGGGGCTTCAATGTGATGGCGGCGGCGCGGCGCAATGGCTTGCCGGTGGTCTATCTGGGCCGTCACGGCACTGGTCGCTTCGGCGACCTGGCCCGCGCGGCGATGCAGGCCGAGGGCATTGAAATGGCCCTGGCAGCCAGCAGCGCAAAGGACACTGGCTTGTGTGTGTCCTTGACCGAAGCCACCACCGAGCGCACGTTCATTTCCCATATCGGCGTCGAGGGTGAACTCAGCCAGGAGGATTTGACCACCGTCGCAGCGCGTGTCGACGACTACGTCTATGTCAGTGGCTACAGCCTGCTCCTGGAAGGCAAGGCCCAGGCGCTGATCGACTGGCTGCTGGCACTGCCCCGGGAAGTCGTGGTGGTGTTCGATCCGGGGCCGCTGGTCAAAGCGCCGGATTCGGCCTTGATGGGTGCGCTGTTGCCACGTATCGATATCTGGACCAGCAATGGTCCTGAAGCCTTGGCGTTTACCGGCGCGGCGGACATCGCTGCCGCGTTGCCGGCGCTCAGCCAGCACCTGCGCGCCGAGACGCTATTGGTGGTGCGTGACGGACCGAATGGCTGCTGGGTGGGGCGTGCGGGTCAGATCGAGCATGTGCCCGGCTTCAAGGTACAGGCGGTCGACAGCAATGGCGCGGGGGATGCGCATGCGGGGGTGTTTATTGCGGGTTTGGCGGATGGTTTGAAACCTGCTGAGGCGGCGCGGCGGGCGAATGCAGCGGCGGCCCTGGCGGTGACGCGTTGGGGGCCGGCAACTTCCCCGGGCACCGCCGAAGTCGACGCATTACTTACGGACTGAAGATAGGCCCAAGCATGTGAGAGGAAGGTTTACTCCCTCCCACATTGGGTTTTGCATGAGGGCTACTGGCGCGTTTCACCTTCGAGCTTGCGCGCTTCATCCACACCTGACGCCGTCAACTTGATCGGCAGATTCAGCGAGTATTCACCGGCGTCGTCGGTGGTCACATGCCCATCCTTGATCAACCCGCGGTCCTGCAGAAATGCCAACGCACTGGCGACCACTTTCTCTCCGCGGTAGTTATCCAGCACCTCCTTGCCCAGCCCCTGGGGATGAGCGTGCAGCAGGCGGGTGAGGACTTCTTTTTCAAGGTCTTTATCGACGTTCATGCGTACCTCTTCATTGGGGAATGATCGGGTGTTGCGATTGTGTGTGAAGCGTTAAGGCGCAGGCTGTTTCGGCGCGCCCGGCAGGTTCGAGTCATCGCCTTTATTGATCTTCGGCTCATTCACCGAAGGACCCATTTTGCCGTTGCCGACGGCAGCGGGAGCCTGGCGTTGGGTATCGTGGCCCTGGGTATGCGGGTCGGCACCATTGGTGTTATCGATGACCGCGCCGCCGTTGGTGTCCAGGCCGGTGCCCATGGATTTCTGCGATTCCGTGGTGGCGTCCGGGTTGGTAGGACCGGTGGACGACGTGGCAGCGAAACCACTCAGCGAAACCGAAGACAACAGGCCGGCAAATGCGAGGGCGGCAAACTTGGAATGCTTCATGAGGGTGTCTCCATATGATTGATGTCCTTACCCTCTATTGGTCAGTTGTGCCTTGATGATCGTGCCTGGGTGGCGACGAACGGTGCCGTGGCACCTGTAAGATTTTGTGTGTCGGCTGCCGGGTTCCCCATAAATTGCACTGCAATCAGTCATCAAAGCGCCTTAGTATGTGTGCTTTGAAATTGCCAAGGCTCGCCCATGACCATCGAGATTCGCCCCGCCGTGCCCAGCGATGCTGCGCAGATCCTGACTTTCATCACCGAACTCGCCGAGTACGAGAAAGCCCGGCATGAAGTGATCGCCAGCGTGGTGGACATCCAGCGCAGCCTGTTCAGCGAGGGCGCCACGGCCCATGGCCTGATCTGCTCGCGGGATGGTTTGCCGATTGGGTTTGCGGTGTTCTTTTTCAGCTATTCCACGTGGCTGGGCAGCAACTGCCTGTACCTGGAAGACCTGTACATCAACCCGGAACAGCGTGGCGGCGGGGCGGGCAAGAAGCTGTTGCGTCATTTGGCGAAGATTGCCTTTGATAACGGTTGCGCGCGCTTCGAGTGGAGCGTGCTGGACTGGAACGAGCCGGCGATTGCCTTTTACAAATCCATCGGTGCCCAGCCGCAGGAGGAGTGGGTGCGTTATCGCATGGAAGGTGATGCGCTGCGGGACTTCGCCCTCGGCTGAAGCCACCGTTTTGAAAGCACTGTAGATCAAATGTGGGAGGCGGCTTGCTCCCACATTATTTTTTGATTTTGCTCACTATATGGGATGCAAATTTATATATTGAGATATTTCAAATGATGGGTTTATAGTCGTCTGCATCAGCACTCACTGCCAAAAATAAAACAGGTGACGCGATGCAGGCCCAACCGTTGTCATTACCCGCCGTGCCCGAGCCAACCTACGGCGAGCGCCTGAAGAACAAGGTGGTGATCATCACCGGCGCCGCCCAGGGCATTGGTGAGGCGATCGTCGCGTGTTTCCAGGCCCAGCAGGCGCGCCTGGTGATCGCGGATATACAGGGCGACAAGGTCGAGAAAGTCGCCGCCCACTGGCGCGAACGCGGCGCCGAGATCTACGCCCAACCCGTCGATATCACCTGCAAAGCGCAATGGCTGGCGTTGGTCAATGTGGCCATTGAGCGCTTCGGCCGGGTGGATGTGCTGGTCAACTGCGCCGGGGTCAACGTGTTCCGCGACCCGCTGGAGATGAGCGACGAAGACTGGCGCCGTTGCTTCGCCATCGACCTCGACGGCGCCTGGTACGGCTGCCGCACGGTGTTGCCGCACATGCTCGAGCAGGGCATCGGCAACATCATCAATATCGCCTCCACCCATTCCAGCCACATCATTCCCGGCTGTTTCCCTTATCCCGTGGCCAAGCATGGCCTGCTCGGGCTCACCCGCGCCCTGGGTATCGAATACGCGCCCAAGGGCATCCGCGTGAATGCCATCGCCCCGGGTTATATCGAGACCCAGCTCAACGTCGATTACTGGAACGGTTTCCCCGACCCCCACGCCGAGCGCCAGCGCGCGTTCGACCTGCACCCGCCCAAGCGCATCGGCCAGCCCGTCGAGGTGGCGATGACGGCGCTGTTCCTGGCCACCGACGAGGCGCCCTTTATCAATGCCACCTGCCTGATGATCGATGGCGGGCGGTCGGTGATGTACCACGACTAGAACTTGCCACTCCCAATAACAACAAGAGGTGCCGTTCATGAAAAAAGCAATACGCGTACTGGCAGCTGCCGCCGTGCTCAGCGGCCTCAGTACTTTCGCATTTGCCGAGGAAGTGAAGATCGGTTTCCTGGTCAAGCAGGCCGAGGAACCGTGGTTCCAGACCGAATGGGCCTTTGCCGAAAAAGCCGGCAAGGAACATGGCTTTACCGTGATCAAGATCGCCGTGCCCGATGGCGAGAAAACCCTCTCGGCCATCGACAGCCTGGCCGCCAACGGCGCCAAGGGCTTTGTGATCTGCCCGCCGGACGTGTCCCTGGGCCCGGCCATCGTCGCCAAGGCCAAGGCCAACGGCTTGAAAGTGATTGCCGTGGATGACCGTTTTGTCGACGCCAAGGGCAACTTCATGGAGGACGTGCCGTACCTGGGGATGGCAGCGTTTGAAGTGGGCCAGAAACAGGGCGCGGCCATGGCCGCCGAAGCAAAAAAACGCGGTTGGGACTGGAAGGACACCTACGCGGTGATCAACACCTTCAATGAACTCGACACCGGCAAGAAACGCACCGATGGCTCGATCAAATCCCTCGAAGAAGCCGGCATCCCTAAAGACCACATCCTCACCGCCGCACTGAAAACCCTCGACGTTCCCGGCAGTATGGACGCCACCAACTCGGCCCTGGTCAAGCTGCCTAGCGGTGCGAAAAACCTGATCATCGGCGGCATGAACGACAACACCGTGCTCGGCGGCGTGCGCGCTACTGAAAGCGCCGGTTTCGCTGCGGCCAATGTGATCGGTATCGGCATCAATGGCACCGACGCCATCGGCGAATTGAAGAAGGCCAACAGCGGCTTCTTCGGCTCCATGCTGCCAAGCCCGCACATCGAGGGCTACAACACTGCGCTGATGATGTACGAGTGGGTCACCAAGGGCACCGAGCCGCCTAAATACACGGCCATGGATGAAGTGACCCTGATCACCCGCGCCAACTTCCAGGAAGAACTGACCAAGATCGGGCTGTGGAAATGACGGCGGCGGCCCTGCGTTTCGACGCTATCGGCAAGACCTTTCCCGGGGTCAAGGCGCTGGACGGCATCAGTTTCACCGCCCACCCGGGGCAGGTGCACGCCCTGATGGGCGAGAACGGTGCGGGCAAGTCGACGCTGCTGAAGATCCTCGGCGGCGCTTATATTCCCAGCAGCGGCACGGTGCAGATCGGCGCGCAGACCATGGCGTTCAAATGCGCCGCCGACAGCATCGCCAGCGGCGTCGCGGTGATTCACCAGGAGCTGCACCTGGTGCCGGAAATGACCGTCGCCGAAAACCTGTTCCTCGGGCATTTGCCCTCGCGCTTCGGCGTGGTCAACCGGGGCCTGCTGCGCAAGCAGGCCCTGGCCTGTCTCAAGGGCCTGGCGGATGAAATCGACCCCGAGGAAAAACTCGGGCGCCTGTCCCTGGGCCAGCGCCAACTGGTGGAAATCGCCAAGGCGCTGTCCCGTGGCGCCCATGTGATCGCCTTCGACGAACCGACCAGCAGCCTGTCGGCGCGGGAGATCGACCGCTTGATGGCGATCATCGCGCGCCTGCGGGACGAGGGCAAAGTGGTGCTCTACGTCTCGCACCGCATGGAAGAAGTGTTCCGCATCTGCAACGCGGTGACGGTGTTCAAGGACGGCCGCTACGTGCGCACCTTCGATGACATGAGCGCGCTGACCCACGACCAGTTGGTGACCTGCATGGTCGGTCGCGACATCCAGGACATCTACGACTACCGCCCGCGCGAGCACGGCGAGGTGGCGCTCAAGGTCGACGGTTTGTTGGGCCCGGGTTTGCGTGAGCCGGTCAGTTTTGAGGTGCGCAAGGGCGAGATTCTCGGCCTGTTCGGCTTGGTCGGGGCAGGGCGCACGGAGCTGTTCCGTTTGCTCAGCGGCTTGGAGCGCGCCAGCGCCGGCAGCCTTGAGTTATGCGGGGAGGCCCTGCAACTGCGCTCACCCCGCGACGCCATCGCCGCCGGTGTGCTGCTGTGCCCGGAAGACCGCAAGAAGGAAGGCATCATTCCGCTGTCCAGCGTCGCCGAGAACATCAATATCAGCGCCCGTGGCGCCCACTCTTCGTTTGGCTGGTTGCTGCGCGACGGTTGGGAAAAGGGCAATGCCGACCAGCAGATCAAGGCAATGAAGGTCAAAACCCCGACCGCCGCGCAAAAGATCATGTACCTGTCCGGCGGCAACCAGCAGAAAGCCATTCTCGGCCGCTGGCTGTCGATGCCGATGAAGGTGCTGCTGCTCGACGAACCGACGCGCGGCATCGACATCGGCGCCAAGTCGGAGATCTACCAGATCATTCATAACCTCGCGGCCAAGGGTATTGCAGTCATTGTGGTGTCCAGCGACCTGATGGAAGTGATGGGCATCTCCGATCGCATCCTGGTGATGAGCGAAGGCGCGCTGACCGGCGAACTGAGCCGCGATCAAGCGGATGAAGCACGCCTGCTGCAACTGGCACTCCCGCGTTCGCGGGCTTGAAGAATAAGAGGGTGTAGGCATGTCTCAGGTAAAAACTGCAAAGGGCTTCTGGCCGGGTTTCAACCAGCGCAAGTTTCTCGATGACTGGGTGATGCTGTTGGCGGCATTGGGCATCTTTGTACTCAGCGCGCTGTTTATCGACAACTTCCTCTCGCCGCTGAACATGCGTGGCCTGGGCCTGGCGATTTCCACCGTGGGCATTGCCGCCTGCACCATGCTGTTCTGCCTGGCGTCGGGGCACTTCGACCTGTCGGTGGGCTCGGTGATTGCCTGCGCCGGGGTGGTGGCGGGGATCGTGATTCGCGACACCGACAGCGTGGCGCTCGGTGTGTCCGCTGCATTGGCCATGGGCCTGGTGGTGGGGCTGATCAACGGCATTGTCATCGCCAAGCTGCGTATCAATGCGTTGATCGCGACGTTGGCGACCATGCAGATCGTGCGCGGCCTGGCCTACATCTTCTCCAACGGCAAGGCGGTGGGGGTGATGAACGAGGATTTCTTTGTGTTCGGCAACGGCCAACTGCTGGGCGTGCCGGTGCCGATCATCATCACCGTGCTGTGCTTTGTGTTTTTTGGCTGGCTGTTGAACTACACCACCTATGGGCGCAACACCATGGCCATCGGCGGCAACCAGGAGGCCGCGTTGCTCGCCGGGGTGAACGTTGATCGCACCAAGATCATCATCTTTGCCGTGCACGGTCTGATCGGCGCCTTGGCCGGGGTGATCCTTGCTTCGCGCATGACCTCGGGCCAGCCGATGATCGGCCAAGGGTTCGAGCTGACGGTGATTTCCGCCTGCGTGCTGGGCGGGGTGTCGTTGAGCGGCGGCATCGGCATGATCCGCCATGTGATTGCCGGGGTGCTGATCCTGGCGATCATCGAGAACGCGATGAACCTGAAGAATATCGACACCTTCTACCAGTACGTGATTCGTGGTTCGATCCTGTTGCTGGCGGTCATCATCGACCGCATGAAGCAGCGCTAGACCGAACACCTCCCACCTTTGGATCGCCACTGTATTGAGGGACGGTATTTGCCATAATGCCCCCGCTTTCATACCTATAGGCCCGATATGCAGGAAAACGCCCACACCCCCGTCAAAGACGCAGCCCCCACCGGCACCCAGACCCTGCTGCGTGGCCTGGGCGTCGTGCAGGCGGTGGCGGCCGGAGCGCGGGATCTGAAAGAGATCGCCAGGCGCATCGGCACCACCCGCAGCACCACCCACCGCCTGGCCAGTTGCCTGGTGGAAGAGCGTTACCTGCGCGTGGTGCCGCAAGTCGGCTACCTGTTGGGGCCGAAGTTGATCGAGCTGGGGTTTCAGGCCCGCGAAGAGCTGCCGCTGGTGACCCTGGCGGTGCCGTACCTGGATGAGCTGTCGGCATTGACCGGCGACACCATCCACCTGGCCATTCGCGAATACGACGATGTGCTTTACCTGCACAAGAACCCTGGCCGCAACGGTCCGGAAATGCGCTCGCGGGTCGGCCATCGCATGCCGTTGGCGCGCACGGGCGTGGGCAAGGCGATGCTGCTGGATGACTCGGTGCAAGAGTGGCAGCGCTTGTACGAGACCAGCCTGCCGGCGGGTGGGAAAAACCTGCAATGGCCGCAGCATCCAGAACAGTCCTGGGCGCAGTTCGAGCAGCGCATGCGTGAGTATGTGGTGGGCGGGTATGCCTTCGACCTGGAAGACAACGAACCGTCGATCCGTTGCGTGGCGGCACCGGTGCGCGATGCCAGCCGGCGAATCGTCGCCGGCATCAGCATCGCCAGTACCGTGCCCTACATGCCGCTGGAGAAAATGGCCGAGCTGATCCCTGTGATCAAGCAGGTCGCAGCACGGCTGTCAGCGGAGTTGGGTGCGAAGGCCTGATCAGGCCTTCAAAGTCGCCATGTCGATGACAAAGCGGTACTTCACATCACCGGCGATCATGCGGGTGTAGGCCTCGTTGATCTGGCGGATGTCGAGCATTTCGATGTCGCAGGTGATGCCATGCTCGGCGCAGAAATCCAGGACTTCCTGGGTTTCGGCAATGCCACCGATCAGCGAACCGGCCAGCACTTTACGCCCCAATACCAGTTTGGCGGCGTTGACCGGTGGGTCCACGGGCTCGATCAGGCCAACCAGGATGTGCACGCCATCAAAGCGTAATACGTCGAGGTAGGGGTTCAGGTCGTGCTGCACCGGGATGGTGTCGAGCAGGAAGTCAAAGCTGCCGGCGGCGGCTTGCATCTGTTCGGCATCGGTGGACACGATCACATGGTCGGCACCCTGGCGACGACCTTCTTCAGCCTTGCTCGCCGAGCGGGTGAACAGTGTCACTTCCGCGCCCATGGCCTTGGCGAACTTGATGCCCATGTGGCCCAGGCCACCCATGCCGAGAACCCCGACCTTGTCGCCAGCCTTGACGCCGTAGTGCTTGAGCGGCGAATAGGTGGTGATGCCTGCGCACAGGATCGGCGCGGCGCTGGCCAGGTCGAGCTTGGCCGGGATCTTCACCACGAAGTGCTCGCTGACCACGATGCTGTCGGAGTAACCGCCCATGGTGTTGCTGCCGTCGACGCGGTCCGGTGTGGCGTAGGTCATGGTCGGGCCTTCGAGGCAATATTGCTCCAGGTCCGATTTGCACGCTTCGCAGTGGCGGCACGAATCGACCATGCAGCCGACACCGACCAGGTCACCGACTTTATGCGCGGTCACGCGGGCGCCGACGGCGGTGACCTTGCCGACGATCTCGTGGCCCGGCATCAGCGGGTACACGGCGATGCCCCATTCGTTGCGCGCCTGGTGGATGTCGGAATGGCACACGCCGCAGTAGAGAATCTCGATGGCCACGTCATCGGCGCGCGGGCTGCGGCGTTCAAACGACATGGGGGCGAGGGGAGTGGTGGCCGACTGGGCGGCGTAACCGATGGCGGTATACATGGCGAAAACCTCGCAAAAGCAGGGACAGATGAGGCGGGCCATTTTCCGCGTCACCCCCTGATGCGGCCATGGCGATTGCTCCGAGTCTCATGCCTATTCGTCCGGGAGTGCCCCCTGTTTGGATTCATCTGCGGCCAGACCTGCGATGATGCTCTCATCCCTTATTCGCGAAGTTTTTTGCCATGCTGTTGACCCGCCATGTTGATGCTAACGCCACGCTGGTTGCCCTGATCGAGGGGCTGACGTCCCGCGACGGTTTCTCCCCGACCCACCTGCCGGGTGTGCAAGTACTGCGCGCCAGTTGCGACGTGGCACGCGGTCCGCAGATCTACGAGCCGAGCCTGATGTTCGTCGCCCAAGGCAGCAAGGTCGCCTACCTGGGCCCGCGTACGCTGGAGTATGGCGCCGGGCACTACTTGATCCAGGCGATGCCGGTGCCGTTCGAGTGCGAGACATTCGCCATGGCGCCCGGTGCGCCGCTGCTGGGGGTGACCGTGGGCATCGACCGCGTGGTGCTGGGTGAGTTGGTGATGGCCATGGGCATGCAGGCCGGTCCGCCGCCGACCGCGCAAACCCTGGAGTCGATGAGTTCGGTGGTCCTGGATGACGCCATGCGCGGCTGCGTGGAGCGGCTGCTGCAGTGCCTGCACGATCCACTGGAAAGCCGGATCATGGGCCCGGCGCGGGTGCGGGAATTATTGTTCACCGCCTTGCGCGGCCCCCAGGCCGATGTGCTGCGCGCCTTGGTGGAACAGCAGGGGCAGTTTTCGCGGATCGCCACGTCGTTGAATCACCTGCATGCCCATTACGCCGAGCCGCTGAATATCGAGACGTTGGCGGGGTACGCGCATATGAGTGCGTCGACGTTTCACGAGCATTTCAAGCGTTGCACGCTGCTGTCGCCGGTGCAGTACTTGAAGCGTTTGCGCTTGCTCAAGGCTCAGCAGTTGCTGCTGGTGGAGGGCATGGGCGTGGCGCAGGCGGCGCATAGCGTGGGGTACCAGAGTACGTCGCAGTTCAGTCGCGAGTACAAGCGCTACTTCGAGCGCAACCCTGGCGAAGAGCGGGCTGCCTAGTCATTTCAGGCAAGCCCCCTCCCACAGTTGTCCGAGTTTGACTGCATAAAAAAGGCTCCCATTCGGGAGCCTCGCTTGGCTTACATATTCGGGTAAGTCGGCCCGCCCGCACCTTCCGGTGTGACCCACGTGATGTTCTGCGAAGGGTCCTTGATGTCACAGGTCTTGCAGTGCACGCAGTTCTGGGCGTTGATCTGGAAGCGCTTCTCGCCGTCTTCCTGGGTGATCACTTCATACACGCCGGCCGGGCAGTAACGCTGCGCCGGTTCATCGTAGAGCGGCAGGTTGGTGCCGATCGGGATGCTTGGGTCTTTCAACTTCAAGTGGCACGGCTGCTCTTCTTCGTGGTTGGTACCGGAGATGAACACCGAGCTCAACTTGTCGAAGCTCAACTTGCCGTCGGGTTTCGGGTAGTCGATCTTCTTGCTGTCCTTGGCCAGCTTCAGGCAGGCGTAGTCCGGCTTGGTGTCGTGCAGGGTGAACGGCATCTTGCCGCCGAGGATGTTCTGGTCGAACCAGTTGAAGCCGGCGCCGATGATCGGGCCGAACTTGTGCATCGCCGGGCCGAAGTTGCGGCTGGCGAACAGTTCTTCGTAGAGCCAGCTTGCCTTGAAGCTGTCGACATAGTTGGTCAGCTCATCGCCGCCTTCGGATTCGGCCAGCAGGCGTTCGGCCACGGCATCGGCAGCGAGCATGCCGGACTTCATCGCAGTGTGGCTGCCCTTGATCTTGGCCACGTTCATGGTGCCCAGGTCGCAGCCGATGAGCGCGCCGCCCTTGAAGACCATCTTCGGCAACGAGTTGATACCTCCCTTGGCCAGGGCGCGTGCGCCGTAGCTGATGCGCTTGCCGCCTTCCAGGTACTGGGCCAGCACCGGGTGGTGCTTGAGGCGCTGGAACTCATCGAAGGGCGACAGGAAGGTGTTGCTGTAGGACAGGTCGACGATCAGGCCAACCACCACCTGGTTGTTTTCCAGGTGATAGAGGAACGAGCCACCGGTGTTCTCGTTGCTCATGATGTCCAGCGGCCAACCGGCGGTGTGCACCACCAGGCCTGGCTGGTGCTTGGCCGGGTCGATTTCCCAGATTTCCTTGAGGCCGATGCCGTAGTGCTGGGCGTCGGCGTCGCTGTCCAGGTTGAAACGCTGGATCAACTGCTTGCCGATATGCCCACGGCAGCCTTCGGCGAACAGCGTGTACTTGCCGCGCAGTTCCATGCCGGGGGTATAGACGCCTTCCTTTGGCTGGCCTTCACGGTCGACGCCCAGGTCGCCGGTGATGATCCCGCGCACCACGCCGTTTTCATCGAACAGTGCTTCCTGGGCGGCGAAGCCTGGGTAGACTTCCACGCCCAGGTTCTCGGCCTGCTGGGCCAGCCAGCGGCACAGGTTGCCCAGGGAGATGATGTAGTTGCCTTCGTTGTGCATGGTCTTGGGCACGAAGAAGTCAGGCACCTTGGTGGAGGTGTCGGCGCTGCGCAGCACATAGATGTCATCGCGCACCACGGGGGTGTTGAGCGGGGCGCCGAGTTCCTTCCAGTCCGGGAACAGTTCGTTCAGGGCGCGGGGCTCGAACACGGCACCGGAGAGGATGTGTGCGCCCACTTCGGAGCCTTTCTCGACCACGCAGACGCTGATTTCCTTACCGGCTTCGGCGGCCTTCTGCTTCAGTCGGCAGGCGGCAGACAGGCCCGCCGGGCCAGCGCCGACGATGACCACGTCGAATTCCATGTATTCGCGTTCCACAGGCTATCTCCTACTCAAGGCTCAACAGGCTTTTTTTCTAATGGGTGGAGGTTCAGTGTCGTGTCCGTCATCGCCGTGCGCAACGGCAGGGGATGACCCACCTGTCTCTCTAGGTGGCGCATTATATATAGACCACTGTCAGCGTCCAATACAAACGTTTGTTTGAATTGCCCGCAGGCTAGGTAAATCAAAGCAACGCGGCTTATGACTGGCCATTTTGCCGTATTGACCAGAATAGGCGTTCCGGTCAATATACGGTCGGTTTTGCACAGACCGTAGGCAGACTGTAGGTTTCAAGAGCACGTCCAAAAGCACGGCAAAGGCAAAACAGGTGACGCGCGTTTAATTGATGGCGCGCAGTTTACACGCCGCGATAAAGAATGACCTCCCAGTCACCACTGACGAACGGTCATCACTTCCCGTGAGCAAGGTCATTCGCCGCCGTTTTTGGAGGTGCCCTTGTGTGCCGATGAGCATCAACCGCCAGGTTCGCCTAGGCGACTTTCTTTTCACCGGAGAGTAACGAGGAATCCATGAAGGTTCTTGTAGCTGTCAAACGCGTTGTCGATTACAACGTGAAAGTTCGCGTCAAGGCGGACAATTCCGGCGTCGACCTTGCTAACGTCAAGATGTCGATGAACCCTTTCTGTGAAATCGCCGTGGAAGAAGCCGTACGCCTGAAAGAGAAAGGCGTGGCGACTGAAATCGTTGTGGTTTCCATCGGCCCGACCACTGCTCAAGAGCAGTTGCGTACCGCCCTGGCACTGGGTGCCGACCGCGCTATCCTGGTCGAGTCCGCTGAAGAGCTGACCTCCCTGGCCGTGGCCAAGTTGCTCAAGGCCGTTGTCGACAAGGAACAGCCTCAGCTGGTGATCCTCGGCAAACAGGCGATCGACAGCGACAACAACCAGACTGGCCAGATGCTGGCTGCACTGACCGGTTACGGCCAGGGCACCTTCGCTTCCAAAGTCGAAGTGAGCGGCGACAACGTTGCCGTGACCCGTGAAATCGACGGCGGCGCGCAGACGGTTTCCCTGAAACTGCCGGCCATCGTCACCACCGACCTGCGTTTGAACGAGCCGCGCTACGCGTCCCTGCCAAACATCATGAAAGCCAAGAAGAAGCCTCTCGAAGTGCTGACTCCGGATGCTTTGGGCGTTTCCACCGCCTCCACCAACAAGACCGTCAAAGTCGAAGCGCCGGCTGCACGCAGCGCGGGCATCAAGGTCAAGTCGGTGGCTGAACTGGTCGAGAAACTGAAAAACGAAGCGAAGGTAATCTAAAAATGACTATCTTGGTAATCGCTGAACACGACAACAAGGTGCTGGCCCCGGCCACCCTGAACACTGTTGCTGCTGCCGCTAAAATCGGTGGCGACATCCACGTACTGGTCGCCGGTCAAGGCGCTGGCGCCGTGGCTGAGGCTGCAGCCAAAGTGGCTGGCGTGAGCAAAGTACTGCTGGCCGACAATGCCGCTTACGCTCACCAACTGCCGGAAAACGTCGCCCCTCTGGTAGCAGAGCTGGGCGCTGGCTACAGCCACATCCTGGCTGCCGCCACTTCCAACGGCAAAAACATCCTGCCACGCGTTGCCGCGCAGCTGGACGTTGACCAGATCTCCGAGATCATCTCGGTAGAAAGCGCCGACACCTTCAAGCGCCCGATCTATGCCGGTAACGCGATTGCCACCGTGCAATCGACCGCTGCCGTCAAAGTCATCACCGTGCGTGCCACCGGTTTCGATCCGGTTGCCGCTGAAGGTGGCTCGGCTGCCGTTGAAGCCGTTGCTGCTGCCCACGACGCTGGCACCTCCAGCTTTGTCGGCGAAGAGCTGGCCAAGTCGGACCGTCCTGAGCTGACCGCTGCCAAGATCGTCGTTTCCGGCGGCCGCGGCATGCAGAACGGTGACAACTTCAAGCACCTGTACGCCCTGGCCGACAAGCTCGGCGCTGCGGTCGGCGCCTCCCGCGCGGCCGTCGACGCAGGCTTCGTACCCAACGACATGCAGGTCGGCCAGACCGGCAAGATCGTTGCGCCACAGCTGTACATCGCTGTCGGTATCTCCGGCGCGATCCAGCACTTGGCCGGCATGAAAGACTCCAAGGTGATCGTCGCGATCAACAAGGACGAAGAAGCACCGATCTTCCAGGTGGCCGATTACGGCCTGGTGGCGGACTTGTTCGAAGCCGTACCTGAGTTGGAGAAGCTGGTCTAATCCAGCCGCTTCACTTATAAAGAGCCCGGTCTAGTGACCGGGCTTTTTTTGGCCCGGGCTTTTTTGAACGCCGGAGAAACCGCCATGGAACTGCGCCCCTGGGCCGTACTGCTGGGACTTACGCTGCTGCCGAGCCTGACCCAGGCAGCCGGCAAATGTGACCGCCTGGTGATCACCGGCAGCCCGGACGCACCGCCGCTGCTGTGGCGCGATCCCCAAGACCCGACGCACCTGATCGGCGCCACCGCCGATGTCTTGCAACAGGTAGCCAAGGAGCTTGGGTTGAAAATCGACCTGCTCTACGGCGGCAAGCGTTCCCTGGCCCTGGACGAAGTGCGCAGCGGGCGCATGGACATCCTCGCCGATGCACCGCTGAACCTTGGCGAGCTGGAAACCCTCGACTACATCCACCCGGCGCTGGTACAGCTCGATTATCTGGTCTGGACCCGCAAGGATTCGGCGCTGGCCTATACCACGGCGGCCGACCTGCATGGCCACAAGGGTGCAGTGTCGGAGCGAGCACGCTTGAGCCGCGACTTTGAAACCTTCGCCGGCCAGCAACTGACCCTGCAACGCCTGCCCACGTTGACCCCGGCCTTCCAGAAACTGCTGCTGGGGGAAGTGGACTACGTGCTGGCCGGGCGTTACTCCGGCATGGCCATGGCCCAGACGTTAGGGATGAGCAATGACCTGGTCGCCCGCGACGTGCCCGTCGATCAGCCCGGCCTGTACCTGGCGATTTCCCACAACTCGGCCTGCAATGATCCGTGGCTGCGCGGACAGCTGGCCAAAAAGATGACAGAATTGCCCGGGTCTGGTGTGACGGAAGCCGCGCTGCAGCGCAATCTGGAGCGTTGGAAAGCGCAATTGCAACAACCCGTCGGCACCCCAACAAAGTAGGGATTTTCAGTGACTCTTCGACCTTTTTTCGCGGCCCTCGCCGTTGTCGCTCTGGCGGGATGTGCGGCCGATCCTGCGCCGAATGAACAAATTCGCCTCACCCAGCAAGCCCTGGAACAAGCCAACGCCGTGGGCGCCAGCGCCGATGAATCACCCGAACTGAAACTGGCCGAGGACAAATTCGCCCAGGCCAAGGCCGACATGGCCGAGCAATCCTACAAGGACGCGCGCATGCAGGCCGAACAGGCCGAGCTGGACGCGCGCCTGGCCGAAGCCCAGGTACTGACCCGCAAGAGCCAGGAACAACTGAACGTGCTCAACACCCGCATCACGCGCCTGCGCAAGCAATTGCAGCTGGGAGAAGCCCAATGAACCCGATGATCCGTGGTCTGGGCTGTGCGGTGCTGCTGGGCAGTGCGGCACTGGGCGGTTGTGCCAGCCACCCCAATGGCGAACAGGCCTTGCAACAGGCGGGCAGCGACTTCCAGAAGGTCAAGGAAGACGCCAACGTGCTGCGTATCGCACCCAAGGACGTGATCCGCGCCGGCGAATCCCTGGCGCGGGCCGACCGTTTGTCCAGCTACTGGGGCAGCGGTGCCGACGTGGTGCATTACGCCTACCTGAGCCAGCGCTACAGTGCCATCGCCCGCGAACACACCGAGCAGACACTTAACGAAGAGCGTGCCGCCAAGCTCGAACTGGAACGCCAGCGCCTGCAATTGGCCCTGCGCGAAAGCAAGCTGATCAGCGTGCAGCAGCAGGGTAAATGGCTCGAAGAACAGATCGCCAGCCTGACCACCACCCAGACCGATCGCGGCCTGGTGATGACCCTGGGCGACGTGCTGTTCGATACCGGCGAAGCGGAGTTGAAAAATTCGGCCAACCGCACGGTGTTGAAAATCGTGCAGTTCCTGCAACTGAACCCCAAGCGTGTGGTGCGCATCGAGGGGTACGCCGACAATACCGGTGGTCAGCAGGAAAACCTCAAACTGTCCCGTGATCGTGCGCAGTCGGTGGCCGATGTGCTGGTGGACCTGGGGATCGATGAGAAGCGCATCCAGGTTGAAGGCTACGGCGACCAGTACCCGGTGGAAGCCAACGCCTCCGAGCGTGGCCGCGCGCAGAACCGTCGCGTGGAAATAGTGTTCTCCGACGAGAAGGGCCAGTTGGGCGCCGCTCGCTGAAGCCTTGCGCAAATCAAAAGGGTGGGAGGGGGCTTGCCCCCGATAGCGGTGGATCAGTCACTATTTTCGGCGACTGACACTCCGTCATCGGGAGCAAGCCCCCTCCCACATTGTTCTGTATACATCTGAATATTCTCTCCACTCACCTTACAGTTTTTACTGTCACTCCCGCGCGCGCTCGACTATTGTGGCAACTGTCCCCGTACACTTCTAAACTGTGCTGGTATGTTTCACACAAAAATAAAATACCCGTGAAATCGAGTGCTGCGTCATGACCAATCTGTTGCTTTACCAACGTATCGCCCAGCAACTGGCTGAGGACATCCGTCGCGGTGTCTATCAACCTGGCGAGCGCGTGCCCTCGGTGCGCAAGATGAGCTCCCAGCTCAATGTCAGCCACGCTACGGTATTGCAGGCCTACGCCAACCTGGAAGACCAGGGGCTGATCCGGGCACGGCCGCAGTCCGGTTACTACGTGCACCAGACACCAGCACTCACGGCGCCCACGCCGGACATCGCGCGGGTCGAGCGCCCGGGGTTGGTCACCCGCAGCAGCATTATCCAGCAGGTATTGGGCGAGTCGCGCCGCGAAGGTGTATTTCCCCTGGGCGCCGCCGTGCCGAGCGTCGACTATCTGCCGGTACGGGCGCTGCACCAGCAATTGGCCAAGGTCACGCGCTTCCAGAGCCCACGCGCCTTCAGCTACATGTTCAGCCCCGGTTTCGAGCCGCTGCGTCGCCAGGTGGCGATTCGCATGCGTGACGCCGGCGTGGTGGTGGACCCCTCCGAAGTGGTGATCACCCACGGCTGTGTTGACGCCTTGCAGATGTCGCTACGGGTGCTGACACGCCCCGGCGACTTGATCGCGGCTGAATCGCCGACCTATTACGGCTTGCTGCAACTGGCCGACCTGTTGGGCCTCAAGGTCATCGAGATCCCCAGCGACCCGTCCACCGGCATGAGCCTGGAAGCCCTGCAACTGGCCGCCAACCAATGGTCGATCAAGGCCCTGGTGTTGACCACGCGCCTGAGCAACCCCCTGGGCGGCACCATGCCCGAGGAACGGCAGAAACAGTTGCTGCGCCTGGCCTCGGATTTCGACATCCAGATTGTCGAAGACGATATTTACGGCGAACTGATGTTCGAACTCGGCCGCACCAAGGCCCTCAAGGCCTATGATCGCCTGGACCGGGTCATTTATTGCTCGAGCTTTTCCAAGACCTTGTCGCCGGGTGTGCGCATCGGCTGGATGATCGCCGGCAAGTACCAGCAGGAAATCCAGCGCCTGCAAATGTTCAGCACCCACTCGGCCTGCAGCGTCACCCAGATGGGCGTGGCAGCGTATCTGGAGAACGGCGGCTACGACCGGCACCTGCGTTACATCCGCCAGGAATACCGCAAGAATCTCAGCGCCTTCCAACTGGCGGTGCAGCAGTATTTCCCGGAAGGCACCCAGATGACTCGTCCGACGGGCGGCTTTATCTTGTGGGTCAGTTTGCCAGGGCGGGTCAATACCCAGGAACTGCACGTGCGCGCCCTGCAACAGGGCATCAGCATTGCGCCGGGCTTGATCTTCAGCAATACCGAGCAGTTCAACCACTGTATTCGCCTTAACTGCGGCACACCGTGGAACCGCGAAGCAGAGCGTGCGCTGATGACCCTGGGGATGCTGGCCAGCCAGCTATGCCAGGAAACCGCAGCCGGCTTTTGAGGCGCCGAAAAGGCGCAGCGCCGATAGCTGGCTGATGACCGCGCTTGTCATGCCGCGCACAACAAGCGAGCATATGGCCCTCTGCCGTTAATGCTGTAGGCAATATGACCTCGATTGTTCGCGCTGCTTTGGTGATTGGCCTGTTAAGCCTGTGTAACGTCGGCACAGCGCTGGCGGCGGCACCCGTGGCTGAAAACAAGCCCGCTGCCAATACCCGGCAGGATGCCCCGGCAAAAAAACCTTCCCCCGCCAAGCAAGCCCCCGTCGCGAAAAAACCAACCGCCACGGCGAAAAAACGTGCGTCGACGGCGAAAAAATCCAAGTCAGCCCAGGAAGTGGCACAGACCAAACTGCCACCGGCACAGTTGGATTTGTCCCTGCCTTCGGACATGGTCAGGCATCTGCAGCCCCTGGGGACCGTGCCCAAGCCCAAGAGCGTGCCGTTGTTGCCGCCGATGTTCGGTGAAAAGCCCACCGACAACAGTGCGTTCCAGATCAACGGCCGTTTGCTCAGCAATGAGATGAAGCTGCAACTGCGCAACGAAGAGCGCCGTGAAGTGGAAGGTGCCGCGTTGGAATTCGAGTTCAAACAGTAAACTTTTTCCTACAAAGTGACGCAGGCCGTCGACCATTTGTCGCAGACTGGTCGGTCACTTTTGTTTTGTGCGAAAAACCCCTGTTAACCCATTTTAAAACGACTGTTTAAGGGCGTACCCTAGCCCGGCCGTCCCTATTGAGTCGTCGAGGACCTGCTGGTCATGAATTGCCGTGAAGGCTGTGGCGCCTGCTGCATCGCCCCCTCCATCAGTTCGCCGTTACCCGGGATGCCCAATGGCAAACCGGCGGGCGAACGCTGCCTGCACCTGTCGGTCGAACAGCTGTGCCAACTGTTCGGCCAGCCGGAGCGCCCGGCGGTGTGCAGTGATTTCAAGGCGGATATCGATGTCTGCGGCACCGACCAGGCCGATGCGATCCGGTTGATCGGCTGGTGGGAGCAGATGACGGCGGCTTGAGGGGCTTTACTATCGGAACTTCAACAATAAGGAATACAACAATGGGTTCGCTGAAACGAATGGCTGTGCTGTGCGGTTTTACCCTGGTATTTGCTGCCACTGCCCAGGCTGAGGATTGGCAGGTTGCCAAGGATGAAGACGGTATCAAGGTGTCCCTGAGCGAAGTCGCCGGCTCCAAATACAAGGCGTATCGCGGTGTGACCGTGATCAAGGCGCCTGTCGCCAGGATCCAGGCCCTGCAGGAAGATGTGGCCGGTGCCTGCTCGTGGATTCATGAGTGCAAATCCCAGAAGCTGGTGGACAAGAAAGGCGATGAGGCCTGGACCTACACCCAGTTCAAGGCGCCTTTCCCGGTGACCGATCGTGATTCATATATCCATGTCACCACCACCAAGGACGCCGACGGCAGCGTAACCCGCAAGCTGCAGGGCGTGCCGACCTACAAGCCCGAAGAAAAAGGCTACGTGCGTGTCGCTCAGGTCGAGGGCTTCTGGAAACTGGTCCCTAAAGGCGCCAATGAGACCGAAGTCACCTACCAGGTACACACCGAGCCAGGCGGCAGCGTGCCGTCGTGGCTGGCCAACAAGTTCGTGGTGGAAGCGCCGTTCAACACCCTGAAAGCCTTGAAGGAACACGCTGAAAAATAACTGTGCTTGATCCGGTGCTTCCTGACTTGAGTGGAACGTTTGCCGAGCCCTCAAGGTCCAGATAGATGTAAGCCCACACATGGGTTTTATCGAGGAGGCACCGATGCAAAAGTGGCAGATTACCTTCGTTGATGATCACGGCGTACAGTCCGTGGAGCAGTTCACCTGCGAGCACAAGCCCAGCCTCGAAGATGCGGCACACATGATCCGCAACAAGCTGGTGCCCGTGGCCGCCGAACTGGACCTCAACGACCTTGAGGGCCGCAAGCCCGAGCCAACGGTCAAGATCCTCAAAGACCAGAACAGTATTCAAATCCTCGACATCTCTCCCGCCGCCTGAACATTTCCTGTATGCCATTCAAGCACCTCTGGTGGAGGTGATAGCTTCGCGCTACTCTGCAAGTGAGATCAGCGAATGAATCGCTAAGGTCTGGTCTTGTCAGCTACATGCTTGTTTTCCCGTGGTGATGTTGTTGCCGTGGTACCCGCGCCGTCAGCGCGCGGGCTTTGGGAAGCACGGAAAGTCTATCCATCGGTTTGAGGAGGACGTTTCATGAGCACAGCCTATCAAGAAGACATCAGCACCAACGTTCTGCGCCGCATGAAAGAAGGCGGCTTCGACTTTTCACGGTTCCACCCCATTGAGTTCTACGCCATTTTCCCGGATGAGGAACGGGCGCGCAGGGCTGCGGGTGAATTTCGTGGTGAGTCCCTGAATGCCCAGGTCAGTGCGCGCGACGATGGCGCCTGGTACCTGGAACTGAGCAAGATCATGTTTGCAACCTACGATGGCATAGGAGACTTCGAGCAGGACTTTGAAGCGGTGGTCGAGCCGCTGGGCGGAATCATCGAAGGTTGGGGCGTCAAGCAGGAGGTGCGTGGGTTACCCATGTAGCGCCATTGTATGAGCAACACAGCGTATCGGCTGACCCTGGGGTCGGCCGATTTTGTATGTGCTGTGTGAAAATTTCCGGAACTACCGTTGCCCTTTCCCGCACAAAAAAAAGCCACCCGAAAAGGGTGGCTGAAAGGGAAGACCGAAGGAGCCGGTCAGTACACGAGCTTCAAGGTACCGAGTGCGGGATGGGTAAGGCTGTAGGACGTGTCCTGTTCAGCGGATGGGGAGAATTATCCGCAGGCTGGCACGGGCAGTGAAATCAACTCTGACTATGCTGTTGATAGCCAAAGCCTGCATTGCCATGAAGCGTGCGGCAGTGCAGTGGGGATTCCGCGCACCAGGACGGTGCGATCAGGTCTTTGCTTATATTCAACTCACTGATTTTTAAGTGTTTATGCCGCTGGCACGGGCCTTGCGATGGTTCTTGCGTCCGGGTGACAAGGAGTACGGCATGATCCGCACTTATTACGACGAAATGTACGATGGGGCAGGGCAGGTTCGCCCTCACTACCGCGAGTTCGCCCGCTGGTTGGCCGACACCCCCGCTGAACTGCTGGCCCAGCGCCGGCGCGAAGCCGATTTGCTGTTTCACCGCGCCGGGATCACCTTCACGCTTTACGGCGACGAGCAGGGCACCGAGCGCCTGATTCCGTTCGACACCATCCCCCGCAGCATTCCCGCCAGCGAATGGCGGATGGTCGAGCGTGGCTGCATCCAGCGGGTCAAGGCGCTGAACATGTTTCTCGCCGACCTCTATCACGAACAACGCATCATCAAGGCCGGGATCATTCCCGCCGAACAGGTACTGGCCAACGAGCAATACCAGTTGGCAATGCAGGGGCTGAACCTGCACCGCGACCTGTATTCCCACATCTCCGGAGTCGACCTCGTACGCGACGGCGACGGCACCTACTACGTGCTGGAAGACAACCTGCGTACACCCAGCGGCGTGAGCTACATGCTCGAAGACCGCAAGATGATGATGCGCCTGTTCCCCGAGCTGTTCGCGGCCCAGCGCATCGCGCCGATCGATCATTACCCCAACCTGCTGCTCGATACCCTGAAAAGCGCCAGCCCCCTGGATAATCCCAGCGTCGTGGTGCTGACCCCGGGGCGCTTCAACAGCGCGTTTTTCGAGCATGCATTTTTAGCCCGGGAAATGGGTGTGGAGTTGGTGGAAGGCGCCGACCTGTTCGTGCGCGATGACCGTGTGTTCATGCGCACCACCGACGGCCCCAAAGCCGTGGACGTGATCTACCGTCGCCTCGACGACGCATTCCTCGACCCGCTGGCCTTCAACCCCGACTCCATGCTCGGCGTGCCCGGCCTGCTGGCGGCGTATCGCTCGGGCAATGTGGTGCTGGCCAATGCCATCGGCACCGGGGTGGCGGATGACAAGTCGGTGTACCCCTTCGTCACCGAGATGATCCGTTTTTACCTGGACGAAGAACCGATCCTGCAGAACGTTCCCACCTTCCAGTGCCGTAAGCCCGACGAATTGTCCCACGTGCTGGCCAACCTGCCGGACCTGGTGGTGAAGGAAACCCAGGGCTCCGGCGGCTACGGCATGCTGGTGGGCCCAGCGTCCACGGCCGCGGAAATCGAAGCCTTCCGCGCGCGTATCAAGGCCAAGCCCCACGCCTATATCGCACAGCCAACCCTGTGTTTATCCACCTGCCCGACCTTTGTCGAAAACGGCATTGCGCCGCGCCATATCGACCTGCGCCCGTTCGTGTTGTCCGGCAAGGAAACCCGTGTGGTACCCGGCGGTTTGACCCGTGTCGCGCTGCGTGAAGGGTCGCTGGTGGTCAATTCGTCCCAGGGCGGCGGCACCAAAGACACCTGGGTGGTCGAGGACTGATGCCATGTTGAGTAGAACTGCCTCGGATTTGTACTGGATGTCGCGCTACCTGGAACGCGCGGAAAACCTCGCGCGCATGCTCGATGTCAGTTATTCGCTGTCGCTGATGCCCCAGGATGGGCGCGGTGATGGCCTGCATGAACTGGCCATGCCGCTGTTGATCACCGGCACGCTGGATGATTACCGCGAGCGCCACGGCGAATTGCACGCCGAACGCCTGCTGCATTTCTTCGCACTGGATGCGGCCAACCCGGCCAGCATCTACAGTTGTCTCGGTGCCGCGCGGGCCAGCGCCCATGCTGTGCGTGGGCGAATTACTGCCGACATGTGGGAAAACATCAACGCCACCTGGCTGGAGATTCGCGAAATCTCACAGCAGGGCCTCAGCCGCTACGGCATGAGCCGCTTCTGCGAGTGGGTCAAGGAGCGTTCCCATCTGTTCCGGGGGGCGACCTACGGCACCATCATGCGCAATGACGCCTTCCGTTTTATTCGGCTGGGTACGTTTATCGAGCGCGCCGACAACACCCTGCGCCTGCTGGATGCGCGCTATGAAATGGCCGGTGACCAGGCCGAAGCCGTTACCGATGGCACCGCCCACGCCTACTATCAATGGAGTGCCTTGCTGCGCGCGTTATCGTCGTTCGAGGCCTACACCGAGATCTACCGCGACGCCCCAGGGGCCCGGCAAGTCGCGGAGCTGTTGCTGTTGCGCGCCGATGTACCGCGCTCCCTGCGGGCCTGCAGCGAAGAGATCGACCAGATCCTCGCCAGCCTGCCCGGCATCAACGGGCGTCCGGCCCAGCGCCTGGCGGCCGAGATGGATGCGCGGCTGCGGTTTACCGCGATCGATGAAATCCTCGAGGAAGGCCTGCACGCCTGGCTGACCGACTTTATCCCCTTGGTCCGCCAGTTGGGCGACGCCATCTACAGTTCCTACCTGGAGGCCGCATGAGACTCTCCATCAGTCACGAAACCACCTACCACTACGAAGACCAGGTACGCGCCAGCATCCAGTACCTGCGCCTCACGCCCCACGACAGCGAGCGCCAGCACGTGCTCAGTTGGCAACTGGACCTGCCTCGCCCGGTGCGCGCGCAGATCGACCCGTTCGGCAACATCCTGCACGTGCTGACCCTGGACGAACCCCACGACGCCATCATCATTGGCGCCCGTGGCCAGGTGGATATCGATGAGCTGCGTGAGGCTGAACACGAGAGCCAGTCAGCCTTTCCGTTCCTGCGCTGCACCCGCCTGACCGAGCCCGACGACGCCCTGCGCGCTTTTGCGCAGCAGCATTGCCACCAGCGTCGTGATCGCACCGCGTTGATCGACCTGATGCACGCCCTCAACCAGTCGATGGTCTACACGCCCGGCGCCACCGAAGTCGACACCTGCGCCGCCCAGGCCTTCGCAGGGCGGGCGGGGGTGTGCCAGGACCATACCCATGCGTTCCTGGCCTGCGCGCGCAGCCTGGGCATTCCTGCGCGGTATGTGTCGGGGTATTTGTACACGGAAGACAGTACTCACCTGGCCAGCCACGCCTGGGCCGAAGCCTGGCTGGATGACGCCTGGTACAGCTTTGACGTGACCAACCAACTGGCCCGGCCGGAGCGGCATTTGAAACTGGCCGTGGGCCTGGACTACCTCGACGCTTGCCCGGTGCGCGGCATGCGCCGTGGCGGTGGGCATGAGCAGATGCATGCCAAGGTATTCGTGGCGCCGACGCCGGTGGTCCTGGTCCAGCAGCAATAACCCGCTCGCCACCGAGATCAGGCTGGGATCAGGGGTGTTGTTTACGCCCCGCCATATGCTTCAAGTACCCCACCAGCAATTCCAGCTCGCTGTCAGGCAACACCCTGGCGGCGAACGCTGGCATCTTCGCCTGCGGCCAGTGCCTCAGGCTCTGCGGGTCGCGGATATAGCGCTTGAGGAAGTCGCCGCTGAAATATTCCGTAGGGTTGTAGGGAACATTCAGGTCCGGCCCCACCTGTGCATCGCCGGCGCCATTGAGGCGGTGACAGGCCAGGCAGTTCTTCTGGAACAGCGCAAAGCCCTGGTTGACCGGATCATTCGCAGCCAGCGTCGGGTCGGGCAGCAGCGCCGGAAAACGTTCGGCCACCGTCTTCAACTGCTTGATCGCGGAGATCTGGAACGGCCACTGCTCCGGGCTGATATGCCCGGCCTGCGGATCGGTCCACACCAGGTAGAACGGCCCGGCACTCGGCTTGCCGTCTGCCAACGGGGGCCATGGGTGGACCGGGTCTTCCACGGCCAGCCAGGCGCGGGCGCCGTTTTTTTGCAGCAACGGTGCAGCCGTCAGTTCGGCGGCGAAGCCATCCAGGGCAACGGCTTGCAGATGATTATCGGGCTGTAGGCCCGGCAGGAGCACTGCCAGCGGTACTGCGCGATAGGTCATGTTGCGCTTGTAGGAAACGTCATCGACGACCTGCACTGTCTGCGCGTCCGGATGCTTGAGCAGGTCGGCGGTCTGCCAGGTCTTGCGGCTGTGATCCAGCTCGACGGTCAATTGCGCCGCCGAAGCGGGCAGGGCGAGCAACAAGGCAAGGAATGCGAAGATCGGTTTCAAGACGGCGGCCCCGTGTTAAGTGGCGATAGGGCCCACGATAGCGGAAAAGTGCAGGTAAAAAGGCAGCCCCTGCAACAGGATCGCTATGCACGAAGTCCCGGCAGGTGCTGCCAAAAGCGGTAATCCTGAGGAAAGAACAGGCTCAAGAAGAGGTCACCCAATGACCTTGGTCAAGTTGGGCAAGATCAGAATCAATGTGGTGGCGAACAGAATAAGTCCCGCCTGACGTACTTTCGAATGTTTGAACATGGCTGACTGCCTTTTGTTGTTATTCCTGAGCGTCAAATGCGTGCCGTTGAATATGAGTATCGCAATGTGACGTGTCGCTTTTCTTACAGCTGCTCCAGCAAAACCCGGCAGCAACTTCTTACTGATTGAACCTTAGAGCCCTCGTTCTGCGCGGCTTAGACCCATTTCATATCACCTGATCAGCATTTCAGCTTAAAAAGGCATGAGGCATAACGCCATCTTGGCGCCAATGCCTTGGCTAGACAGCTAAAACGATTAATCCAGCAATTACCTTAGGTGCCTACCGTTCGTCCGAGCGTGGCGGTCAAAAGCAATGAGCGCATCCGTCATTGAAACCGTGTCAATCGGGCCTAAGGTAAGGGCATTACTGCGCAATGGTTCGAGGACGTCATGACCCAAGCTTTGATCTTTGATGCGATACGCACGCCCCGCGGCAAAGGCAAGGCCGACGGCGCCCTGCACAGCGTCAAGCCGGTAAACCTGGTGGCCGGCCTGCTCACCGCGCTGGCACAACGCAACGACCTCGACACCCAGCAGGTGGATGACATCGTGCTCGGCTGCGTTACCCCGGTGGGCGACCAGGGCGCCGACATCGCCAAGACCGCCGCCCTGGTGGCGGACTGGGCCGTCAGCGTCGCCGGTGTACAGATCAACCGCTTCTGCGCCTCGGGCCTGGAGGCGGTTAACCTCGGCGCGATGAAAGTGCGTTCCGGCTTTGAGGACCTGGTGGTGGTCGGCGGCGTGGAGTCCATGTCCCGCGTGCCCATGGGCAGCGATGGCGGGGCCTGGGTGCTCGACCCGCAGACCAACATGCACAGCCACTTCACGCCCCAGGGCATTGGCGCCGACCTGATCGCCACCCTGGAAGGTTTCACCCGCGAGGATGTCGATACCTTTGCCCTGCAGTCCCAGCAGAAAGCCGCCAGGGCGCGTGCAGACGGTTCCTTCAACAAGTCGTTGATCGCGGTGCAGGACCAGAACGGCATTGTGCTGCTGGACCATGATGAATTCATTCGCGCCGATTCCACCCTCGAAGGCCTGGGCAAGCTCAAGCCCAGCTTCGAAATGATGGGGCAGATGGGCTTCGACGCCACCGCGTTGCGGGTCTACAGCCATGTAGAACGCATCCACCATGTACACACACCGGGCAATAGCTCGGGCATCGTCGACGGCGCCGCATTGATGTTGATCGGCTCCGAAGCGAAGAGCCGCGAGCTGGGCCTGCAACCGCGGGCACGCATCGTCGCCACGGCCGTCACTAGCACCGACCCGACCATCATGCTCACAGGCCCGGCGCCGGCCACCCGTAAAGCGCTGGCCAAGGCCGGTTTGCGCGTAGAAGACATCGACCTGTTCGAGGTCAACGAGGCCTTTGCCTCGGTGGTGCTCAAGTTCATCAAGGACATGGGCATCGACGCCGCGCGCGTCAACGTCAACGGCGGCTCCATCGCCATGGGCCACCCGCTGGGCGCCACGGGTTGCGCGATCCTCGGCACCCTGCTCGACGAACTGGAGGTGCGCCAGCAGCGCTACGGCCTGGCCACCCTGTGTGTCGGCGGCGGCATGGGCATCGCCACCATTATCGAACGCCTCTGAGCCCAAGGAATTTGTCATGACCGCTGCCATTCGTTACGAAAAAGGCCAGGACCAGATCGTGGTGCTGACCCTCGACATGCCCGGCCAGAGCGCCAACACCATGAACGCCGCGTACCGTGAGGCAATGGCGGCCACCGTCGCACGCCTGCAAGCGGAAAAGGACGACATTGCCGGTGTGGTTATCACCTCGGCGAAGAAGACCTTTTTCGCCGGCGGCGACCTCAATGAACTGATCAAGGTCGACAAGGCCCACGCCCAGGATTTCTACGCCAGCGTCCTGGTGTTGAAGGCGCAATTGCGCAGCCTGGAAACCCTCGGCAGGCCGGTGGTGGCCGCCATCAATGGCGCAGCCCTCGGCGGCGGTTGGGAGATCTGCCTGGCGTGTCATTACCGCATCGTGCTGGACGACAAGTCGGTACAACTCGGTTTGCCGGAGGTCACCCTTGGCCTGCTGCCAGGCGGTGGTGGCGTGGTGAGGATGGTGCGCATGCTGGGGCTGGAGAAGGCCTTGCCGTATTTGCTCGAAGGCAAGAAAGTCCGGCCCCAGCAAGCGCTGCAAGCCGGGTGGGTCGATGAGCTGGCGGCGGATCGCACTGAGCTGCTGGCCAAATCCCGCGCATGGATTCTCGCCAATCCGCAGGCCAGTCAGCCGTGGGACAACAAGGCCTATCAGATTCCCGGTGGTACGCCGTCTCACCCGAAAGTGGCGCAAATGCTCGCCATCGCACCATCGATTTTGCGCAGCAAAACCAACGGCTGCTTCCCGGCCCCGGAGAAAATCCTCTGCGCCGCCGTGGAAGGCGCGCAGGTGGATTTCGATACCGCACATGTGATTGAAACCCGCTACTTCACCGAATTGGTCACCGGGCAGGTGGCGAAAAACATGATGGGCACCTTCTGGTTCCAACTCAATGAAATCAACGCCGGCAGCTCGCGGCCTCAGGGCTTTGCGCCTTACGTGACGCGTAAGGTCGGGGTACTCGGTGCCGGGATGATGGGCGCAGGCATCGCCTATGTCAGCGCCTGCGCCGGTATCGATGTGGTGCTCAAGGACATCAACCAGGCGGCCGCCGAGAAGGGCAAGGCGCATTCGACGGCGCTGTTGGACAAGAAGGTCAGCCGTGGGCAATTGACCGCCGAGCAGCGCGAAACCACCCTCGCGCGGATTCATCCTACGGCTTCGGATGCTGATCTGGCCGGCTGTGACCTGATCATCGAGGCCGTGTTCGAAGACCGTGAACTCAAGGCCAAGGTCTCGGCTGCCGCACACAATGTGGTCGGCGCCGACGCGGTGATCGCCTCCAACACGTCTACCTTGCCCATCAGCGGCCTGGCCACGGCGGTGCCGGATCAAGGCAAGTTCATCGGCCTGCATTTCTTCAGCCCGGTGGACAAGATGCCCCTGGTGGAAATCATCAAGGGCGCCCGCACTTCGGACGAAACCCTGGCCCGAGGGTTCGATTTCGTCCTGCAAATCAAGAAAACTCCGATCGTGGTCAACGACAGTCGCGGGTTCTTCACCTCGCGGGTGTTCGGCACCTTCACCCATGAAGGCATCGCCATGCTCGGCGAAGGCGTGGCTGCGCCGATGATCGAGACCGAGGCGCGCAAGGCGGGTATGCCGGTGGGGCCGCTGGCGGTGTCCGATGAAGTGTCCCTCAGCCTGATGAGTCATATCCGACAGCAGGCTGCCAAGGATCTGCAGGCGGAAGGTAAAACAGTCCCACGCCATCCGGCGACGGTGGTAATTGATCTGTTGGTGAACGAGTACAAACGCGCGGGCAAGGCGGCGGGAGGCGGTTTCTACGAGTACCCGGCGGGCGGGCAGAAGCATTTGTGGCCTGAATTGAAAGCGCGCTTTGAGCGAGCCGACCAGCGCATTTCAGCACAGGATGTGCGCGACCGTTTGCTGTTTATCCAGGCCATCGAGACCGTGCGCTGCGTAGAGGAGGGCGTGTTGATGTCCACCGCGGATGCCAACGTGGGGTCGATCTTCGGGATCGGTTTTGCCGCCTGGAGTGGTGGCGCGTTGCAGTTTATCAACCAGTACGGCCTCAATGACTTTATCGCCCGTGCCCGCTACCTGGAGGAACAGTATGGGGAGCGGTTCTCGCCGCCGGCGTTGTTGCTCGACAAAGCTGCGCAGAACACGACCTTCTGACGGTTTTGGGCATGCACAGGGCTTGCCTTGTCAGGGTATTTCAAGGCAGGCTCTGGGGTGTGCATTATTCCCATCACCGTGTCAGGTATTTTTTATGTCGCTACGCGTCTGTATCCTGGAAACCGATATCCTGCGTCCAGGCTTGATCGATCAATACCAAGGCTACGGGCAGATGTTCAAGCGCCTGTTCTCCAAGCAGCCGATTGCCGCCGAATTCGTTGTGTACAACGTGGTGCAGGGCGAATACCCGTCGGACGACGAAGTGTTCGACGCCTACCTGGTGACCGGCAGCAAGGCCGATTCCTTCGGCACCGACCCCTGGATCCAGACCCTCAAGACCTACCTGCTCGAACGCTATGAGCGCGGCGACAAGTTGCTGGGCATCTGCTTCGGCCATCAATTGCTCGCGCTGCTGCTGGGCGGCAAGGCCGAGCGCGCGGGGCAGGGCTGGGGCATGGGCATTCACGATTACAAACTGGATACCAAGGCGCCGTGGATGAGCCCTGAAGTGCCAGAGTTGACGCTATTGATCAGCCACCAGGACCAGGTCACCACCTTGCCGGACAATGCCACGGTCATCGCCTCCAGCGAGTTTTGCCCGTTCGCCGCCTATCACATCGGCGACCAGGTGCTGTGCTTCCAGGGGCACCCGGAATTTATCCATGATTATTCCCGCGAGTTGCTGGAGATTCTTCAGACAACCCTGGGTGAAAAAGTCTACACAAACGGCGTGGCCAGCCTGGCGCGCGACCACCACGGCGTGACCGTGGCGGAATGGATGATGCGCTTCGTGGCGCACAAGCCTGAGGCCCGGGTTTAAAGCCAGCCCGAGCGCTTGAAACTGGCCCACAAGCCCGTGCAACCGAACGCAATAAACCCGAGCACAGCAAAATAGCCGTAGTGCCATTGCAGCTCGGGCATGTTCTGGAAGTTCATCCCATAAATCCCCGCCACCGCGGTGGGGAACGCCAGGATCGCCGCCCACGCGGCAAACTTGCGCTGCACCACGCTCTGACGCGAGGCCTCAAGCAACACACCGATCTCGATGGTCTGGCTGGCGATATCGCGCAGGGTGGTGAGGTCTTCCATCTGCCGCGTGACGTGGATCTGCACGTCACGGAAATACGGGCGCATGTTCTTGTCGATAAACGGGAAGCTCAGCTTCTGCAGTTCCTGGCTGATCTCTACCATCGGCGCCACATAGCGCTTGAGTCGCAGCACGTCGCGGCGCAGGCCATGGATCTTCTGGATATCGCGCTCGCTCAGCGAGCTGCACAGCACGTTGTGCTCCAGTTCATCGATCTCGGCGTGGATCGCCTCGCTGACCGGCTGGTAGTTCTCGGTGACAAAATCCAGCAGGGCGTAGAGTACGAAATCTTCCCCATGCTCCAGCAATAACGGCCGCGCCTCACAGCGTTGCCGAACAAAGCCGTAGGACGCCGAATGGCCGTTACGCGCGGTGATGATGTAGCCGTTGCCGGCGAAGATATGGGTCTCGATAAACTCCAGCTTGCCGTTCTCGCGCACCGGTGAATAGGTGACGATAAACAGTGCGTCGCCGAAGGTTTCCAGCTTGGGGCGGCTGTGTTTTTCCAGGGCATCTTCGATGGCCAGTTCATGCAGGTTGAACTGGCGTTGCAGGTTGGCCAACTCCTGGGCGTTGGGCTCTTCCAGGCCGATCCACACAAAATGCCCGGGTTTGGCGGCCCAGGCCGCGCCTTCGTCGAGGGTGATATCCGTGACTTTCTTTCCGGCGCTGTACACGGCGGCCGCAACAACTCTACCCATGGTGCTGATCACTTCTTATTAGGAGGACAGGTGTTGGGCAGCTTAGCTTGAATGACGTTCCGTTGCGGCGTCTGCAGGTGCTCGCTTTTTGTGACGAGCAAGCTTGTTTGCGTGGGGAGGCCAGGCCCCCCGGAAGGTGTTCAGGCAGGTTGCACTTCGCGATCCATCGCTGTAATGCACTCATCCATCTGCGCCTGACAGGTCTGCATCAACTGCGGGATGTCATCCGAAGTCAGGCCCACAGTAGGAATCGGCGGCAACGAGCGTATGAGCACATCACCGCTGTTCCAGCGATTGAGCTTCATATGGGTGACGTAATTGCTGACACACACCGGCACGATGGGCACGCCAGCGGCGATGGCCATATGAAACGCGCCTTTCTTGAACGGCAACAAGCCTTTGCCCAGATTGCGCGTGCCCTCCGGAAACACCCAGATCGAGGTGTCCTGATGCTGCAACGTATGAGTGGTGGTGAGCATCGCGCGACGTGCCTTGTGCGCATTGCCGCGGTCGATCAGCACATTGCCCGCCAGCCAGAACAACTGGCCGAACAGCGGTACCCATTTCAGGCTCTTTTTGGCGATACACACGGTGCGATGGGGCACCACGGTGCCCAGCACAAACAGGTCATAGTTGGACTGGTGGTTGGCGATGATCACACACGTACCAGGCTTGTTGCGCAGGGAGTCGACATCGGTCTTCACCTTCAGGCGCAGGATCCACATGGCCGGCAGCGCATACAGGCGCGCACACAAGCGACTGTTGTCCGGGTTGAATGGCCGGCAGGCCCCGAGCAGCACGCCCAGTACACCGGCCACCATAAAGTGCAGGCCCATCAATAACATGCGTAACAGAAAAAGCATCGACACGGCCCATCGGGATAAAAGGTGGCGCAGTGTACGGATGTGCACTGAATTCGGCAATTACCCGTAAAGAGGTAGGAGATGGGCGATGTTTAAGCACATGTTTCATCATGTGCCGATATAGGCAGGCTAGAGCGGCTAAAGATGTTTCGGATTCATTTGTACGAAAAAGCCCGACGCAAGGTCGGGCTTCGATGTTCCGGTTGTAGGTATTAACTCAGGATATGCCCCTGATCCTGGATGATTGCCTCATCCAACGCCTCCAGCAACGCCTTACGCACCTTCAGCTTGGTGTGCTTATGGGCATTCATATTCAGCTTCTTCAACTGACGTGCCGCTTCCAGCGCCGCCGCCTGCAGCTCTTCAGGTGCCACCACCTTGTCGAGGAAACCGGCCTGCAACGCGCCTTGCGGGTCAAACATCTCGGCATTGATCACCGAGCGATGAAACGCCGATTTACGCAGACGGTCCCGCGCCAGCTCGATACCGGCGTGGTGCATGGTCATGCCGATCGCCACCTCATTCAGGCCAATGCTGAACGGGCCTTCCACCCCGATCCGATAATCTGCCGACAACAACAGGAAAGCACCTTTGGCCACCGCATGCCCAGGGCACGCCACAATCACCGGAAACGGGTGGGACAAAAGGCGACGTGCCAATGTCGAGCCCGACGTCACCAGGCCGATGGCTTCTTTGGGGCCGGCTGTCATCACCTTCAAGTCATACCCACCCGACAGGATCCCCGGCGTGCCGGTGATGATCACCACCGCCCGATCTTTCTCGGCCTGGTCCAGCGCTGCATTGAACGCACTGACCACATCCGGAGAAATGGCATTCACCTTGCCGTTGCTCAGGGTCAGGGTCGCGATACCGTCTTCGAGGTGGTGGTAAGCAATCAACTCACTCATGACGCGGTTCCTTGTAGGATTTGTTATAGAGAGGCTGTTTATAAAGGCGCATGCGCAGACGTTACCCACCACGCCCGCCCCGGTAAAGCGCCGTGACTGACTGCCCAGTCAGACTTTCCCCGCAGGGAGAACGCCGGAAGGCCTGGAGCAGGGCGCAACACTGGCCCCAGACACAGGACGCCCATGCCCAAGAATGGCAGAATCACCACCCCTCGCCGGGCACATCCCGGCATACCCATCTAACCGCATGAAAATTCTGAAAAAAACCTTTGCCATCAGAAAGGCTTTCGACTACATTAGCGCGCCTCGACAGACTGAACTGGTTTGACGAGATACGGTGAAGTGTCCGAGTGGCTTAAGGAGCACGCCTGGAAAGTGTGTATACAAGAAATTGTATCGAGAGTTCGAATCTCTCCTTCACCGCCACATTTTGAAAACGCGAACCCCTGATTTTCCTAGAGAAAGTCGGGGGTTTGTGGTTTTTTGCGTCCGAAAAATGCCCTCATGGGACCGCCATGGGACTGGCGCCCTGTTCTGGTGTGAAAATTAGCGGAAGAAGTATGATGGGCTCAAAAGCCAACACTTGGACCAGAAAACTGTTCTAGCCCGCGTGAATTAGGATTTCCGCAACTCTCATCAAGGACGACTGCCAGATAACTCAGGTTGCAATATCGCTGCAGCACACGCTTTGACGTTGCTCCTGCACATTCAGCATGCCTTGGGTGCGGCGATTGAAGAGACCACTAAGTGGCTTCCAGAGAATGGCGTAGTGAGTGCTGCAGATAACGCAATCATGGCCACGGCAACTCTGGACACAAATGCAAAAGCGATTACCGACGCGATAATGTGCCTGCGGTAGGCCTAGGGAATATCACCTCGCAGGCAGCAATCGGCCAATAACTGACACTCCGTTTGTCTACAAATCCAGAGCGCTTCACTGCGTAGCCGATGAAACGAATACTTTTTAAAAACTGCTAATCTTTCACGTCTGTTGATTAAAAGATCGCTTAAAACTCTGATTGATTGACATACTAAATATGGCTCGGTCAACTGTGAAATCTAATGTGTCGGATACGGCGATTAGTGACCTTAATTCTTCAGGGAAGTCTTCGATGCTAGCGCATGCCGTTGGAATCAAATATCGAAAGTAGTCTCCAATTCCCGCGTCGCCCTCATAACCAATCGGATTGTCTTCGCTGGACACGTAATCTTCTAGCGCGTGATAAACATAGAAGCCTTTTATTGATGGAATTGAATACTCCGTGAGCTCTTGATAAAAGTTCGAACTCTCTAAGACTATGCGTTCCATTTCGCCGCGCGACGAGGGTTTGAGCTCCCTGCGAAACCTATATATATCTAAAAGAGTTTGACCTTCCTTGTTTTTTGGATAACTTTGAAACTCACGCGACTCTTCCCACATAAACTCATTTATACTGTCGAGTTTTTTCTCTAGCTCTGGAATAGCCAACAAGCTCGAAGGGATAGGGCCGAAACAATTATTCACCATTACAGCTATACGCCCATGTCGATCCATGGCGAACCACGTGAAGATAGTCCCAAAACTTGGCTGCCAATCTTTATCTAACGGCATTACTTCACCTCTGGTAAAACGTGTATATCGCCTGAGATTATTATCGCCAGTGCTGGATTGGCCCTGTTACAGAAACTTTACTGATCCAGGATCCTACCCTGTGAACTATTACCAGCACTAGATATTTACTGACGGGATGGGGCAGTGTGGCATAGGCCTCTGGGTCAATTCGACGTCAGTTTCAACAGGCTCGTGCCTAACGTCCACTTTTTCCTGCTTTTGCACGGTATGATCAACGTCAGCTTGCGGCCAAAAGCAGGCTGTGGACAGGTAGTTGTTGATGTCTCTACGCTGGACGATCTAGTGACAGCACAGCGGTAAAAAAGGAGTAGTCACGTTGGAAGTTGCCATTGATCGAGATAGCGTTCATGCAGGAGAAGATCTGGGAAGCCATGCGACGTCGATCACACTCGATCCATCAGCAACGCTGCGCGCCTTAATCGAAGTGATACAAGATGCCGGCTACTTACCGGGTATCAATGGAGGCAAGGCTACTTGGATTATTTGGTCGTCTGACAAACCAATAGGTGTTTTAGCGCAGCAATGGCCAGCACCTAAATTGACCGTGCCGCCCGACAGCACCGTTGATCAGTATTTCGGAAATACCGAACCTCGCCTTCTGTTTAGATATTGGTGTCAGGCAGATCCAGATGAGGTCTTTTCGAATATCAAGACCGGAAATGAGCTACCTTCACGATTTTAGGATTGGCGGTGGACATTTCTGTCGATCAATGCGGTTCAGATGACTGCTATGGGTCGATAGCTGGCTTTCAAAAATTCATCTGGACGCATTACGAATAACGCCGCTTATGTAAAAAGGGTCCCCACACTTTGACCTGGTGCGGGGGCCTTTTTTCGGGCTCCGGAAACCAATCCCCCCTAGAGTGGCCTACCGGCACTCTGGTTTTACAAGGAAAAGCGGAAAGATTTATTTGATTTTTAAACAAAACCCCTGATTTCGAAAGAAACCAGGGTTTTGTAATTTTCGGATTCTGAAAAAGTCTGTGAGGATTAAATCACGCGCCCGCCACATCCATCCGTCGCCCTATGACATCCAGCAAATCGCATCCGTCTCGTAGAGGGATTGAGCAGAGCAATGCAAAATCGCTCAGAACAACGGCATCGCAGCTGATTTCACTGTGTAGTACGAGGTTCTCCAGGACTTGGGTGACGGCGTGAAGTCGATATGTCGCGGCATCGAGCAGTATCTGCAGAGGCGCGGTGGTGTCGACAAAAAGAGCAGGAGTGGCGCTTCTGAGGGCTTTGTAGGAAGTTGCTCAAATCTATTGCTGCTGTGCAATACATCGCTTACCAAACTTAAAATAGCTTACTGATTTTTAAGATTTAATATTTCATCCTAAAGTCTTGAGCCTTGCATAAGCAATTTCAGGCGACCGCATTCCTGTGGCGAGCGGGCTTGCCCCGCGTTGGGCTGCGCAGCAGCCCCAAAACCAGGCGCAGAGGAGTGCCTGATAGACCTCATTCGTCTTCATCAGGGGCGCTTCGCACCCCAACGCGGGCGGTGCGACGCTTCGACAAGCCCGCTCGCCACAAAGGTCCCCGTTTGCTGCGCGACAGCGCTACGTCGGGTAGTGGGGGCTCCCTCAATGCCGATGCCGATGATGCACATCCGGAAAATGCGCATGGCTGTGCCTCAGCGGACTGTGCACATGCACATGGCTATGGGGTTCCGCCGGATCCCACGCAAACCCGTGCTCATGCTGATGGTGTTCATCATGCACATGCCGATGCCCGTGTTCCGTCGCGTCATGCTGATGTTCATGGGCATGCCGCTCCGTCAGGTGCAGCCAAACCCCCACGGCCATCAGCGCTGAGGCAATCCAGAACGCCAGCGTCACTGACTCACCCAACAACAGCAGCGCAATCGCGGCCCCCAGGAACGGCGCAGTCGAAAAATACGCCCCCGTGCGTGCACTGCCCAGTCCGCGCAACGCCAGCACGAACATCACCAGGCTGATGCCATAGCCCAGAAAACCCACCAGCAAGATAGGCGCCAGCTGCGCCATGCCCGGGATCCGCGCCCCGAGATAAAGCGCCAACCCGCCATTCACCAGCCCCGCGATCAACCCCTTGGCCCCGGCGATAAACAGCGCGTCCGACGCAGACACTTTGCGCGTCAGGTTGTTATCGATCCCCCAGCACAGGCACGCCACGGCAACCGCCAGCGGCCCCGTCCAGTCATGGCTGGTGCCACCGCCGTCGGCCCCTGACAACACCACGCCGCCCAGCACGATGGCGATCATCCCCAGGACGATGCGACGGTCGGCGTTTTCCCTGAACACGACCCAGGCGATAACGGCGGTCAGCACCGATTCCAGGTTGAGCATCAGGGAGGCGGTGGCGCCGGCGGTGCGGGTCAGGCCGAACATCAACGCGACGGGCCCGAGGATGCCGCCGAATGCGATGGCGCCGAGCAGCCAGGGCCATTCCGAAGGGGTTAGCCCGGAGGGTTTCCAGCCGCGATCACGAATCACGCGCACACCAGCGAGGCCGACGCCACTGCCAAGATAGAGCAGGCCGGCGAGCAGCACGGGCGAGAGGCCCAGGCCGAGGTGTTTGGCGAGCGGGGTGCTGGCGCCGAACAGGGCGGCGGCGGCGAGTGCGTAGAAGATACTGAGGTTCATGGGCCATTCTCGAAAGGTTGGCCCATGATACGTCGCGGGCTCAGGTTAAAGCTTGGGCGATTTGGGCAACGTCATCTTCAGGCTTGCACATACACCCACGCCGTCAGCCCGGACGCCAACGTCACAGCCATGCGCTTGTAGTCCGCCACTTCATACGCATCCGCCGCCGCCAGTTCCTGCTCGGAAATCTGAAACACCATCCCCTCAATACGCGCCCCCGCCTCGGTGGTAGGTTGCACAATCGGGTGATGGGTCTTGCCACTGCTGGCCAGTACCTGCGGGTCGGTGATTTCTACCCAGCTTTGTGCGTAGCCCAGCATTGCATCGTGTTGGCCTGCCAGTTCCCGCCCGAAGTTGGCCAGTTGCACGGTTTTGTCCTGCAATGTGCCGTAGGAAAACAACAGCACAGAGTGTTCAGTGGAGCGTTCCATTTCTGTTCCTTTAACGGTCAGGCGAGTAAGTCTTCATAGAAGGCGCCGTAGGGCTTGGTCGGGTGGGCGATCTGGATTTCCAGGATCCACAGCCCTGCATTCGGGTAGTGCTCGAAGTCACCCAGGTCGCCGCCACGATGGATGGCGTGGGGGAAGTCGCTGACGCGATGGCCCTTGATGTCCAGGTTCAGTTGCCAGCCCATGGCCTGGGCTTGTTCTTCGGCGTAGCGGTAAAGCTCCAGGCCGGCGCCCCGGTCGTCTATCCAGCGCGCTTGCACGCGGTCGAACAGTTCCTTGGCGGCGTTGGCGCAGGCGATCATGTCCGCGTCGTTGCCGGTGGCGAAGGTCGCGCCGGCGTCACCTTCGTGGCCTTGCCACACGGCGCCCATGTCGATGAAGAAAATGTCGTTGTCGCCCAGCACCGGGTCGCCATCGGAGCGTTGTTTGAAGGTCTTCAGGGTGTTGGCGCCGAAGCGCACCAGCAGCGGGTGCCAGATGCGTTGCATGTCGAGTTCGGCAAGCACGTGCTTGCCCAATTCGCGTGCTTCGGATTCCAGCATGCCGGGGCGGATGCGCTGGGCGAGGTGGTCGATGGCTTGCCAGGTCATGGCCTGGGCATAGCGCATGGATTCAATGCTGTAGGCGGCGCCCACGGCTTCTTTGGGTTGTGCGGACACCGGTCTCTCCTTGGGTAGCGTTATGCCATTTACTATATAGCGATGAGTGCAACGCGCCCAAGTAAAATTGCTAGATATGCAGCCAGGCCAGGCTACCTAGCACCACCGCCACACCCGCCGCCGCATAGGACATGCGCTTCAACCATTCCCTTCTCGTCAACAATGTAATCGCCGCCAGCGAAATCGCGATCTGAATCGCGGTCATCGCCTGGGCCCAGCGATGATGCTGGTGCAGGGCCTGCTCGGATTTTTCATCCCATTCCTTTGAGGTCGCTTCCAGTTTTTCCGCTTGCTTGCGTACCTCTTCCTTCTGGCTTTTGTAGCGCTCGATCTCATCCTTGTAATGGGCGGCATCCACGCCGGGAATATGGGTCGCGAGTTCCGCCAGGTTCTGTCGGCTGGACTTGGCCTGGTAGTAGTTCCATTGGTTGGCGGCGTCGGTCTTGATGATGGCTGCGTTGTTCTTGTCCATCGCCGCCTCACTCTCGGTGGAGCCGGCCTGGTAGCTGAGCATGGCGCCGAGGGTGGCCATCAGCGCGGTCATGACGGCGATGCGGCTGGCGAAACTGTCACCACGGGCGTGGGCATGTTCGGTGGTGTGTTCGAGGTGTTTTTCGTGGGGGCTGGGGACTTCGAAGGCTTCGGACATGGGGGCGCGCCGGTGAAGGGACTGAGTGAGTCTGATTCTTCACCAGAGAAGCTGTCTCAATCCTGTACGTAACGCCTGATCAAGCGCACATACACCGCAATATTGATCGCCAGCACCAACCCGCCCAGGCCCAGTTGGATCTGTGGCGTCAGCCCGGCCGGGTAGATCAGCGTGAGGATGTAATGCTCGATAAACCCACCGCCATAACCGTCCTGCCCGGCGAGGTGGCGAAACAGGTTTTCCCAGCGGGTCAGCGGGCAGGGCAGGTGGAACACTTCGACCGCCACGCCCCACGCAGCGGCGGGCAGGTGCAGCCAGATAACCGGGCGCCATTTCAGGGCCAGCAGCCCACCAAACAGTACGAACAGGATGAAACACAGGTGGAACAGCACGAGGCTGTCTGCGGCTAGACGATAGAGCATGTTTGGTTTCGCTTTTAGGTGACTGAAGGCGCGGACTGTCCCGTTTGAGGCTATAGCTCCAGTTGAACGGCGTTAATGCCAAATGCCTTGGCAATCTTTTCCCGCGTCGTCCGGCGAGGTTTGTTCACCGCCTCTTGCTGGGCAAATGCGGATTGGGAAATCCCCAGGCGTAGGGCGACTTCTTCCTGGGTCAGGTTCAGGTGTTCGCGCCAGGCTCGGATCGGAGTGGCTCCATCTACCAGGCGGCTGACGACCGCGTGGGGGATGAGGTTTGGATCGTTCTGCCGGGCCAGATAGTGTTCATAAGGGATCACCACGAACGCTGGCTTGCCCTCCGTATTGTGGATGATCTGTATGGCAGTAGGTTCGCTCGTCACGTTTCTTGACCTCTTGAATGCTGACTACCTGGATATTGCCGTCCCAGTCGAAAAGGACTCGGTAACTCCCGACCCTTAATCGGTAACCGCAGGGGTGGTTGACCAACGCCTTGACGTTGACTGCGTCGGGCATGCGTTCAAGTACGAAGACGGCATCACGCACTTGTTGCTGATGATACGAATGCAATCGAAGCAATTGCTTGACGGCTTTTCGGGTCCAGTGGATTGAGTTCATCAGAAGTTAATAAGTCTTTTATAAGGTTTGCAAGGGGTATTTTTCAGAGGAGAGCTATCGGCCGAACGCTCTGTTCCTACAAACCCTAGACGGCCGCATGGCACGCGAGCGGGTAAAACTGTTGCGCGGTATGAATCACTGATCGCACACAGATTGCAGGCGTGTGCCGACTCAATACCTGGCCGCGAAGGTTGCTTGCAGGCAACCCAGGCCGTTATTGTGCTGAATCCATTTAGTCCTTCCTCCAGGGTTTGTAGTGATGAATGCACCGCGTACCGCAGTCGGTCCGATCAAGGCCGTGATTTTCGATATGGACGGGTTATTGCTGGATACGGAAGGCATCTACACCGAAGTCACGCAGATCATCGCTGAACGCTACGGACGAACCTACGACTGGGGCATCAAGCAGCACATCATCGGGCGCGGCGCCCAGGATTTGGCCGACTATGTGGTCAAGGCGCTGGACCTGCCGATTACCCCGGCTGAATTCCTCGAAATTCGCGAGCCGCTGATGAGCGAGCGCTTTCCCAAGGCCTTGGGCATGCCCGGCGCGGAGGCGCTGGTGCGGCACTTGAAGGCGCACAACATACCGATTGGCGTGGGCACCAGTTCGTCGCGCAATTCGTTTGGCCACAAGACTACCCTGCACCGCGAGTGGTTTGGTTTGTTCGACACCATCGTCACCGCTGACGACCCGGAAGTCGGCGCCGCCAAGCCTGCGCCGGACATCTTCCTTACTGCTGCTCGCCGCCTGGGCGTTGCGCCCGAGGATTGCCTGGTGTTCGAAGACTCGCCGTTTGGTGTGACGGCGGCGAAGGCCGCCCATATGACCGCCATCGCCGTGCCCGATGAGGCCATGGCCGACAGCAAGTACCAGCATGCCGACCAGATCATCCGCAAGCTTGCGGATTTCGACCTGGCGGCCTATGGCCTGCCGCCCATCTCCTGAACCAACAAGGTCAACCTGTGGGAGGGGGCAAGCCGCTCCCACATTGGGTTATGCGCTGAACCCACCATCGATAGTCAGGCTGGCACCGGTGATATACCCCGCTTCCGGCCCGGCCAGATACGCCACAAAACTGGCAATCTCTTCCACATGCCCGTAACGTCCCACCGCCATCAACCCGATCAGGCTCTCGGCAAAATCACTGTTTGCCGGGTTCATATCGGTGTCCACCGGTCCAGGCTGCACGTTATTGATCGTGATGCCACGCGGCCCAAGATCCCGCGCCAGGCCCTTGGTCAAACCGACCAGCGCCGCCTTGCTCATTGCGTACGGGCCACCACCGCCAAACGGCATGCGTTCGGCATTGGTGCTGCCGATGTTGATCACCCGGCCACCTTCACCCATATGCCTGGCGGCTTCCTGGGTGGCGATAAACACGCTGCGTACGTTGATCGCCAGGGTCTGGTCGAAGTCTTCCAGCTTGAAGTCTTCCAGCGGTGCGATGGCCAGCACGCCGGCGTTATTCACCAGGATGTCCAGGCGGCCGAAGGCTTCCACGGTGGCGTTGACCGCGTTGCGGATCGCAGTGGCATCGGCGCTGTCGGCGTGAATCGCCAGGGCTTTGCCGCCTTCGCTGATTACGCTGTGCTGCAGGGCTTCAGCCTTGGCGGCCGAGCTGACGTAGGTAAAGGCAACGGCTGCACCCTGGGCGGCCAGGCGCTTGACGATGGCGGCGCCGATGCCGCGGGAACCGCCTTGGATCAAGGCGACTTTGCCGCTGAGGTTGTGTGTGGTCATGTCGATCTCCTGGTCATTCAAGGCGCAATGCCCTGTTGTTGGAGCCGAGTATCGACCTCGCTCGCCGCTGCCGGTAGACCGTGATTGCTATAGTCTGTGTAAACCAAAAGTTTAGAGTGGGGCGACATGGAAAGCTTTGGCAGTATCGAATGCTTCGTGCGCAGCGCTGAAGGTGGCAGCTTTGCCGAGGCCGCCCGGCACCTGAGCCTGACCCCGGCGGCGGTCGGCAAAAGCGTCGCCAAGCTGGAGGTGCGCCTCGGCGTGCGGCTGTTCCAGCGCAGCACCCGGCGTCTGGCCCTGACCGAAGCCGGCAAGTTGTTCCTGGCCGAAGTCAGTGGCAGCCTCACCACCATCCAGAATGCCGTGGCTAACCTGGCCAGCGCCGAAGGCCGGCCGGTGGGCACGCTCAAGGTCAGCATGGGCACGGTGTTTGGCAATCGCTACGTGGTGCCGTTGCTGGGGGCGTTCATGGCGCGCTTTCCGGATATCAGCCCGGACTGGCATTTCGATAACCGCCAGGTGGACCTGATCGGCCAGGGCTTCGATGCCGCTATAGGTGGCGGTTTTGAGCTGCCCCAAGGGGTGGTGGCGCGCAAGCTGGCGCCGGCGCATCGGGTGCTGGTGGCCTCGCCGGGTTACCTGGCGCAGCGCCCGCCGGTGCGCGAGCCCGAAGACTTGTCGCGCTGCAAGGGCATTCTGATCCGCTCGCCGCAAACCGGGCGTATCCGGTCCTGGCAGTTGACCAGTGTCGAACGTGAACACCGCCCGCTGGTGCTCAAGCCCGGCATGACCATGAGCGACTCCGAAGCCGCCTGCTGTGCCAGCGCCCAGGGCCTGGGGATTGCGCTGGTGAGCATGCCCATGGCCGTGCCGTTCCTCGACAGTGGCGCGGTGGCGCGCGTGTTGCCCGGCTGGTGTGTCGACGACGGCAATATTTCCATCTACTACGCCGAGCACAAACTGCTGCCCGTCAAGACCCGGGCGTTTGTGGATTTCATCATCGAGCAGTTTGCCGAGAAGAAGCTGGGCCAGAGGTTCAGCGCAATCTGAAAGCAGGTGCCGGTCAGCGGCCGAACCGAGTCGGCCAGCCAATCACCTGCTTCGGGCGTGGCGTCGCGTAAGTGCGGATCTTCGACGTCGACAACCCCAGCCGCACCAGGGATTCGGCAATGGTCACCGCCGCCGTCACCCCATCCACCACCGGCACCCCGGTGCGCTGGCGAATCTGCTCATCCAGCCCGGCCATGCCGCCGCAACCCAGGCAGATCACTTCGGCCTTGTCCTCGCGGATGGCCAGTTCCGCCTGGCGCACGATGGCTTCCATGGCGGCCAGCGGGTCTTCTTCCAGTTCCAGCACTGCCATGCCGCTGGCGCGCACCGAGGCGCAGCGCTGGTACAGGCCGGCGAGTTTCAGGCGGTCTTCGATCAGCGGCACGGTGCGGTCCAGGGTGGTCACCACGGAGTAGGCGTGGCCCAGGAACATTGCGGTGCTGGCTGCTGCTTCGGTGATGTCCACCACCGGCACATTCAGCAATTCCTGCAAGCCTTCCCGGCCGTGCTCGCCGTAGCCGGCCTGGATCACCGCATCGAACGGTTGGTCGTAGGCCATCACCCGGTCCATCACGGCGATGGCGGCCAGGTAGCTTTCAAAGTTGCCCTCCACCGACTCCGCGCCGAAGTAGGGCGTGAGCCCGACAATCTCGGTGCCCGGCGAGGCCACGGACCGCGCCTGCTGAGCGATGGTTTCAGTGATGGATTCGGTGGTGTTGACGTTGACCACAAGGATACGCATGGAATGTCCTTACTCAGTGACTGACGTTATCGACGGCAATGCTTTCGCCGCTGACATCGGCGTAGAACGGCTGGCGCTTGGCGATCAGCAGGTACAGCAACCCTGCAATACCGGCGCCAAACAACCAGGAAAACGGTGAGACGCTGGCAAATCCGGGCAACAGCGCCAGCAGGATGGCGATCACGGCTGCAGGAATAAACGCCGCCACGGCACGCATATTCACCCCACGGCTGTAGTAATAAACGCCATTCGGGTTTTCGCTATACAGCTGCGGCACGTCCACCTGGCTTTTACGAATCAGCCAGTAATCGACCATGATCACCCCGTACAGCGGCCCCAGCAGCGCGCCCAGGCCGGAGAGGAAATACACGATCACCAACGGGCTGTTGTAGAGGTTCCATGGCAGGATCAGTACGGCCACGGTGGCGCTGATCAAGCCGGCGCGGCGGAAGTTCAGGTACTTGGGCGCCAGGTTGCTCAGCACAAAGGCCGGCGCGACGAAGTTGGCCATGATGTTCACCGCCACGGTGACGATCAGGAACGCCAGGCAGCCCAGCACGAGAAAGAAGGTATTGGGGATGGCTGCAATGATTTCAGTCGGGCTTTCGATCACTCGGCCATTGAGTTGGAATTGCCCGCCGCACAGCAGCACAGTGATGGCGGCAAACACCAGGATATTCACCGGCAGGCCCCAGAAGTTGCCGACGAGGATGGTCTTGCGGCACGGCGAAGAGCGCGCGAAGTCGCAGAAGTTGAGGATCAGCGTGCCATAGATCGCCAGCCACAACGCGCCACCGGCAAAGATATTGCGCCACATCTCGCCGCCGCTCAGCGGTTCGCGGATCGACCAGGCAATGTTGCCGCCGGCCTGGAAGTACATCCAACCGGCCAGCGCCGCCACCGTCAGCAGAATCACCGGTCCGGCGAAGCCTTCATAGCGGCGCACCATCTCCATGCCATAAGCCAGGATCACCAGTTGCACGAACCAGATCGCCACGAAACAGGCCCAACCCAGAGTCGATAATCCCAGGATCGAGTTGTGGTCATAGTCGGCAAAGCCCGGATGAATCGCCGTCAGCAGTACGCGGAACACCACCGACGCCAGGTACGTCTGTATACCAAACCAGGCAATCGCGATCACGGCGCGGATCAACGCCGGGATCTGCGCACCGTGAATGCCGAAGCTGATGCGGCTGATCACCGGAAACGGCACGCCGGTCTTCTGGCCCATATACCCCGACAGGTTCATGAAGAAGTACACCAGCGCCGCGCCGATGCCCAGGGACAACAGGATCTGCCAGCCGCCCAGGCCCAGCGCGTAGAGACCGATGGCGAACGAATAGTTGGCGATGTTGTGCACGTCATTGGTCCACAGCGCGAAGATGCTGTAGCGCCCCCAGCGTCGGCCTTCGATCTTGGTGGGCGCCAGGTCCTTGTTGTGCAGGCGCGGGCTGAGCACCAGGGGGCCGGGGCTCGCGGCGTCCGGGTTCAGGGCGGAGGAGGGCAGATCCAGTGCGATGTTGTTCGAGAGGCTTGTACGCATTCCGGCAGGCTCCAGCACATCTGCCGGGGCGCTGCAGATGGAAAAGTGTATGTAGGTTTTGTATTTATTGTATACAAAGCGTATTTCACCTTAAGCCACATGCGTGCCAGCTTTGGATCTATGAAAGTTCTGGGTAATTTCGTTTTTATAGGTTAGTTAAATAACTGGCTGAATTTGAAGAAATATAAATTGACCGATTGAACAGCTATTTATTTTTGCGCTGTCAGCCTGTGATTCGCCAGGTCAATCGACGGGAGGGGAGAGGTGTTACGTTATGGTGCGGCTGAAGAGAAATTGCACACATAAATGGCACCGATGGTTACATCTATGTGTACATCTCTAACATTCAGCACAAGACAAAATGTGGGAGGGGGCTTGCCCCCGATTGCAGTGTGTCAGCAACTATTGAACTGGCTGACCCACCGCTATCGGGGGCAAGCCCCCTCCCACATTTTTTACAGCATCAACTTCAAGCCTTGCTGATGATATTCCCGGCATGCAGCCCGCATTCCTTCTGCGTGGCTTCCTCCCACCACCAGCGCCCTTCGCGCTCGTGCTGGTTCGGCAGCACAGGCCGGGTGCACGGCTCACAGCCGATGCTGATAAAGCCGCGCTCATGCAGGCTGTTGTATGGCAGCTCCAGCATGCGGATGTAACCCCAGATCTCCTCGCTGGTCATCTGCGCCAGCGGGTTGAACTTGTACAGGGTACGTTCCGGGGTGGAGAAGGCCGTGTCGATTTCCAGCGCCGCCACCTGGCTGCGGGTACCTGGGCTCTGGTCGCGGCGTTGGCCGGTGGCCCAGGCGCTGACGCCGGAAAGCTTGCGGCGCAGCGGCTCGATCTTGCGCACGCCGCAGCATTCACCATGGCCGTCCTTGTAGAAGCTGAACAGGCCTTTCTCCTTGACGAAGGGTTCCAGCTTGCTCTGGTCCGGCGAGATCAGTTCAATGTCGATCTTGTAGAAGTCGCGCACCTGTTCGATAAACCGGTAGGTCTCCGGGTGCAGGCGACCGGTGTCGAGGCTGAACACCTTGACGTTCTTGTTCAGCTTCCAGGCCATGTCCACCAGCACCACATCCTCGGCGCCGCTGAAGGAAATCCACAGGTCATCACCGAACTGGCTGAACGCCAGCTTGAGAATGTCCTGGGCAGACTTGTTGGCATAAGTCGTGGCGAGTTCAACGACGTCGAAGGCTTGGTTCATCAGGACGGTTCCTACAGGTCAATGGCGCTGAGCGCTCTATAGGGGAGCGATGGTATCAAAATCCGCCCTGCGTTGCGGCGGCGGGCTTGAATCGCTAGAGTTCGGCAGTCCTTTTGCTCGCTCAACTAACAACATCTAATGGGAGTGTCTTGTGGAAATTGCCTGTCTCGACCTGGAAGGGGTGCTGGTGCCGGAAATCTGGATCGCCTTCGCCGAAAAAACCGGCATTGAATCCCTGCGGGCCACCACCCGGGACATTCCCGACTACGACGTGCTGATGAAGCAGCGCCTGCGCATCCTCGACGAACACGGGCTCAAGCTCGCCGACATCCAGGAAGTGATCGCCACCCTCAAGCCGCTGGACGGTGCCATCGAGTTCGTCAACTGGCTGCGCGAGCGCTTCCAAGTGGTGATCCTGTCCGACACCTTCTACGAATTCTCCCAGCCGCTGATGCGCCAGCTGGGCTTCCCGACCTTGTTGTGCCACCGTCTCATCACCGACGAAAACGACCGCGTGGTCAGCTACCAACTGCGCCAGAAAGACCCCAAGCGCCAGTCGGTATTGGCGTTCAAGACCCTCTACTACCGCGTGATCGCCGCGGGCGACTCCTACAACGACACCACCATGTTGGGCGAGGCCGACCGTGGGATTCTGTTCCATGCGCCGGAGAACGTGATCCGCGAGTTCCCGCAATTCCCGGCGGTGCATACGTTTGAAGATTTGAAGAAGGAATTCATCAAGGCTTCGAATCGGCCGTTGAGCCTTTAATTTTTTCGGCCGGGCTGATGGGGCGGGTAAAGCCACTGCCTATGTTCCTGTCAGCCCTCTGCAAGCAACCGCTCATAAGGAATACTCAAGCCTTCATGCAGCCGCTTGATCATCGACAGGCTCAGCTTGCGCTTGTGGTTCAACACCTCTGACACCCGTCCGCTGGTGCCGATAAATGGCTCCAGGTCGCGGGCAGTCATGCCCAGTTGCTCCATGCGAAATTTAATGGCTTCCACCGGATCAGAGGGTGGCATTGGGTAATGTTCGGCTTCGTACTTCTCAATGAGTACTGCAAGAATTTCCAGCTCATCGCCTTCAGTCGAGCCGATGTCCGCTCCCCAGAGCTGCTGCACCCGCGCGAGTGCCGCAGTGAGGTCTTCCTGGGAGTGTATGGGTTTGATGTTCATTACACGGTCTCCGCGTTGATCTGGTCGTACTGCGCATGAGTCCCTACGAACCGTATGAACCCAAGCTGTCGCTGGTAATCGATCGCCATGATCACTCGATATTTGTTGCCGCCCACGTTGAATACAACCCTGCCACCTTTGAGAATGCTCGCGGTCCTGAGCGCTGCCTTGAGTGCTTGTGGCGTCGGGTAAATGGCCTTTTCCATATGGCGATACAGTTCAATAAGCGGTGCCTTTGCATCGATATAGGCGGGTTGGCTTTCCCAGAATATTCGTAAGGTCGATAGGGCGATTATCCGCATCGCTGCAACCTCCCAATTTGGGAGATGATAGGCGCGGTTGAGAGGGGGTGCAATCTCGGAAATATTTCCTGACGGGTAGGCAGTCGCTTCATGTGATCCTTCACAGACGGCGGGTGGACGGTTGAAGCCGGACGCTATCTTCCGAAGTTCAACTACGTCTACTGCGGTTCTGATTCAGGTTTTTTCTACTGCTCGGCGCTGCGTCTGAGAGCCAGGAAGGCACTGTGCGCTACAGGCTTTCCAGCGTTTGTAACAACACCCGCACCTTCGTCAGCGACTCCTGGTACTCCGCCTCCCACTGCGAATCCGCCACGATCCCACCGCCGCCCCAACAGCACACCTGGCCATCCTTGACCAGCAAACTGCGGATGGCGATGGAGCTGTCCATCTCGCCGCGCACATCCAGGTACACCAGCGAACCGCAGTACAGCCCACGGCGTGTGGGCTCCAGTTCGTCGATGATCTGCATCGCGCGAATCTTCGGCGCGCCGGTGATCGAGCCGCCGGGGAAGCTGCCGGCGATCAGGTCGAGGGCATCTTTGTCGTCGGCCAACGTGCCGGTCACGCTGCTGACCAGGTGGTGCACATTGGGGTAGCTTTCCAGACTGAACAATTCCGGCACATTGACCGAGCCGGTGCGGCACGTGCGGCCGAGGTCGTTGCGCAGCAGGTCGACGATCATCAGGTTCTCGGCGCGGTCCTTGGGGCTGGCCAGCAGTTCGTCGGCATTCGCCGCGTCTTCTTCCGGCGTAAGGCCGCGGGGGCGGGTGCCTTTGATCGGGCGGGTCTCGACGTGGCGCTCGCTGATGCGCACGAAACGCTCCGGCGACAGGCTCAGCACTGCGCCGTCGTCCGGCAGGCGCTGGAACCCGGAAAACGGCGTCGGGCAGGCTTCGCGCAACGCGCAGTAGGCGGCCCAGGGATCACCCAGGCACGGCGCGCGGAAACGCTGGGCGAAGTTGACCTGGTAGCAGTCGCCCGCCTGGATGTAATCCTGGATCCGCACGATGGCCAGGCGGTAGGCCTCGGCACTGAGGTCGGGGGCCATCGGGCCCTGGAGTTTGAACGTCGCAGAGGTGTCGACCGCCCCATGGCTGAACAACGCGATCAGCCGTTGCCGTTCGCTGTCTGCCAGCGAGGGGTGAAACACCAGTTGGCTGCTCCGGGCCTGGTGGTCACTGATCAGTGCCCAGGCGTACAGCCCGAAGCGCGCGTCCGGCAGGTGCAGGTCATCCACCGCCAGGTGCGGCATGGGCTCCAGGTGCCGACCGAAGTCGTAGCTCAGGTAGCCGATCAAGCCACCGGCGAACGGCAACTGCAAACCGGCAGGAATTGTGGCTTCACCCAGTCGCGTCAGGTTTTCCCGCAAGCGTTGCAGGAAAGCAGCGCCGCTTTCGTCAGGCGCTACCGTCAAGGTTGCGTCGGGCCAGGCGCTGAGCAGATCGTAACGCCCACGCTCGGCCGCCGGGCGGCCGCTGTCGAGCAGGACCGCGCCGGGAGCGTGGCGAATCGCCGCAAAATACTCGGCGGGGTTGGCCCGGTAGGGCAATGGGTGTACGGAGCAGGTCGACATGCGGGGTTGGATCAGCCAATGGCGCGGGGGGAGAGGGATTGTAGTCCCCCGTAGGATTTGCTCCTAGGGGGGATGTCGGGGATAGACAGTTCGAAGACCGGATCAGCCTTCCACGGGGGGAATATGCCCGAACATCTCCTGCACGAACTTCACCCGCTCTTCCGGAGTTTCCGTCACGCCGGCGGCTTTCAGTTCTTCCAGTCGCGCCTCCACCGCATGGGTGCGCAAGGTCAGGCCGCAGTCGTTGGCGATCTGGATATTCAGCCCCGGCCGCGCATTCAGCTCCAGGATCAGCGGGCCCTTTTCCTGGTCGAGCACCATGTCCACGCCGATATACCCCAGCCCGCACAGCTCGTAGCAGCCGGCCGCGAGCTTCATGAACCCGTCCCAGTTGGGCAGTTGCACGCCATCCACCGCGTTGGTGGTGTCGGGGTGCTTGGTGATGATGTTGTTCAGCCAGGTACCGCGCAGGGTCAGGCCGGTGGCGAGGTCGACGCCCACGCCGATCGCGCCCTGGTGCAGGTTGGCCTTGCCGCCCGACTGGCGGGTCGGCAAGCGCAGCATCGCCATCACCGGGTAGCCCATCAGCACGATGATGCGGATATCCGGTACGCCTTCGTAGCTGATGCTCTTGAAGATCTGGTCAGGCACCACGCGGTACTCGATCAGCGCACGGTCGCGGTGGCCCCCCAGGGAGTACAGGCCGGTGAGGATGCTGGAAATCTGGTGCTCGATCTCTTCATGGCTGATGATCTTGCCCGACACCGTGCGATAGCGCCCCTCGAAACGGTCCGCCACCACCAGGATGCCGTCGCCGCCGGCGCCCTGGGCCGGCTTGATCACGAAGTCGCTGCGCCCACCGATGATCTCGTCGAGCTTGTCGATTTCCTTCTCGGTGGAGATCACCCCGTACATTTCCGGCACATGGATGCCGGCGGCGATGGCCCGCTCCTTGGTGATGATCTTGTCATCCACGATCGGATACAGGCTGCGCTTGTTGTACTTGAGCACGTAGTCGGCATTGCGCCGGTTGATGCCCATGATCCCCCGCGCTTCCAGGGCCTTCCAGGTCTTCCAGAAGCCGAACATTACGAGTCAGCCTTGAGGAAGGCCTTGAATCGCACCAGCTCGGTCAGGCGGTAGCCACGATAGCGGCCCATTGCCAGCATGAAGCCCACCAGGATCAGCAGGATCGCCGGGAAGGTGAATACGAAGTAGATCAGCTCCGGCACGCTCATGATGATGTGCGCCAGGGACGCGGCGAACAGCGTACCAATCGCGACTTTCATGGCATGGCTGGCGCCGCGCTCTTCCCAGGTGATCGACAGGCGTTCGATGGTCATGGTCAGGATCACCATCGGGAACAGCGCCACCGACAGCCCGCGCTCCAGCCCCAGCTTGTGGCTGAACAGGCTGATGGCGGCGATCAGCACCACCACGAAGGTCAGCACCACCGACAACCTGGGCAGCATCTGCAGCTTCAGGTGTTCCAGGTACGACCTGAGGGACAGGCCGAGCGCGGTGATAATCGTGAACAGCACAATCCCGAAGCCCAGCTGCGTCTCGCGGAACGCCAGGGCAATCAGTACCGGGGTAAAGGTGCCGAGGGTCTGCAGGCCGATCAGGTTGCGCAGGATCAGGATCACCAGCACCCCAATCGGGATCATCACCATGATCATGAAGGTCTGCTGGGTTTGCAGCGGCAGGCCGTACAGCGAGTATTCGAGGAAGTTGGCGTCGGTGTTCTCGTCGGTCAGCTTGGCCAGGCGAATGGCGTTCATTTCGCTGTTATTGAGGCTGAAGGTGACCATGGCTTTCTTGCCGCCATCGACGGTGATCAGGTTTTCATCGCCGGTCCACCACAGCAGGCGGTCGGCGGGCAGGCCCTGTTCGCCGGTTTCCGGGTTGAAGTACAGCCAGTCGTTGCCATTGAAGCTGCGCAGCCACAGTTCCGGGGTTTGCGGCTGGTCGGCCACCAGGCGGATGGTGTGGACCTTTTCCACCGGCACGTGGGCGATGGACAGCAGCAGCTCGACGATCTTGGCCTTGTGCGGCGTCGACGGGTCGCCGGCCAGCAACAGCTTCACGTTGTCGTCGTTGAGGTTGTTGGTGCGCTTGATGGCCTCGGTGATAAAGGTCTCGACGTCGGCCGAATGCTGGCGGATCGGCGCCAGCAGGGCTTCGGCGGCGATTTTTTCCGGGCCTTCCACGGCAATGCTGTCGCGGAAGGTCGGGCCCTTGATCTTGGTTTTTTCGCCGCTGTAGCGCTTGGTCAGCACCAGGCGGTAATACAGGGTCTGGTTGCCCTTGGCGCGGCGTGCCGACCAGGTGACCTTGCGGTTGCCGTCGATGCGGTTGACGCTCACCCCGTAGTTATTCGAGATAAAGCTCTCATTAAGACTGACGAAGTCGCGGCTCAAGGGCGGCACGAACATCTGGATCTTCACCGGGTCCTTGGGGTTGGCGACGAACTCGACCTTGGCGTCGATGTTCCACAGGTCGTCGGTGGCGTCCTCGGTGACGGGAATGCCCAGCACGAAGATCTGGTAGGCGGTGACCGAAATACCCAACACCACCAGGATGGCGATCAGGATTCTCAGGTGCAGGGTTAGAGCGCGCATTCGGTTTACTCGGCGGTATGAGCGTCGGCGGCGCAGGCAGGTTTGCCTGCTGCGTATTTAAGACTGGGGTCGACCAGCGCATCAAAGCGTTTGAGCGCTTCGGAGCCGATCAGCAGCGGGTATTGGAAAGCGCTGCGGTCAGTCAAGTTCACTTCGATGCTGCGTAAAGCGGTGCCCATGCAGATATCCAGGGCAATCACAGGACGGGCGGTGTAGTTCTTGTCCTCATCGGGGTCGTAGTCGCCGGCGCGACGCTTGATCTTGCTGACGCGGGCCAGGGGGCGTTCGATGGGATGGGAATGGGCGGTGTCGATGGCCAGGTAGAAGCGCACCCAGGATTCGCCGTTGCGCTTGAAACGCTTGATGTCACGGGCGCTGAGGGAGGCGGTCTTGGCGCCGGTGTCGAGCTTGGCGGCTACTTCCAGGTCGATGCCGGCCAATTGCGCGTATTCATTGAGGCCATACACCGTCTTCTCGGCGGCAGCGCCAAGGCTCGGTATGGACAATAGGCAAAACAACAGGGGGAAGGGCTTGAGTCTCATAGATCCTGAGGCGGTGCAGTGCGATGTTCAATTCAAGGCGACTGGCATTGCTGCGCAAGCTCCCTTCGTGCGCCGTTTCATCAAGTGATGTCAGGCAAATGCGGCGGGCATTCTAACATGATGCTTTTCTGGCGCCAGCGCTGGCAGCCGGCCATGCCCTGAGGGGATACAGCCGGGATTATTAGACGATTGTCGACAATATCGATTTATTCTTTGACTGGTCGCGGTTTATTGGCTAGTTTTTGCCGCATTGCTTTCAAAGGTGTCGACAATATGCTGGGTCAATCAGAAGCTCCGATAATGGCGTCGGACGAATCCCAAACGATGTCCGAGAACGTCTTCCGACGCATCCAGGCCGCCATCGTCAAGGGTGAGATCGCGCCCGGCAGCAAGATTTCCGAGCCGGAACTGGCCCGCACCTACGGCATCAGCCGTGGCCCGCTGCGCGAGGCGATCCACCGCCTGGAAGGCCAGCGCCTGCTGGTGCGCGTGCCCCATGTGGGCGCCCGGGTCGTGTCCTTGAGCCACGCCGAGCTGGTTGAACTGTATGAAATCCGCGAGTCCCTGGAAGGCATGGCCTGTCGCCTGGCCGCCGAGCGCATGACCGACGCGGAGATCGAAGAGCTGCGTCAGGTGCTGCACACCCACGAACGCGACGCCGCGTTCCAGGCGGGTGTCGGCTATTACCAGCAGGAAGGCGACTTCGATTTTCATTACCGGATCATTCAAGGTGCGGGCAACCGCACCCTCACCCAGATGCTCTGCGGCGAGCTGTACCAGTTGGTGCGCATGTACCGCATCCAGTTCTCCGCCACCCCCAATCGTCCACGCCAGGCCTTTGCCGAGCATCACCGCATTCTTGATGCGATTGCCGATCGCGACGGTGAACTGGCCGAGTTGTTGATGCGCCGGCATATCGGTGCTTCCAAACGCAATATTGCCCGTCATTTCCCAGGCGGCGCCCCTGATAGAGGTGAGTCATGAGTTCGAACAATAAAAGCACACCCGGCCAGCGTTTCCGTGACGCGGTCGCCAGCGAGCATCCCTTGCAGGTGGTCGGTGCGATCAACGCCAACCATGCGCTGCTGGCCAAGCGCGCCGGCTTCAAGGCGATCTACCTGTCGGGCGGCGGCGTGGCGGCCGGTTCCCTCGGCGTGCCGGACCTGGGCATCACCGGCCTGGATGACGTACTCACCGACGTGCGCCGTATCACCGACGTCTGCGACCTGCCGCTGCTGGTGGACGTGGACACCGGCTTCGGCTCCTCGGCGTTCAACGTCGCGCGCACGGTCAAATCGATGATCAAGTTCGGCGCGGCCGCGATTCATATCGAGGACCAGGTCGGCGCCAAGCGCTGCGGCCATCGTCCGAACAAAGAGATCGTGTCCCAGCAGGAAATGGTCGACCGCATCAAGGCCGCCGTGGACGCGCGCACCGATGACAGCTTCGTGATCATGGCGCGCACCGATGCCCTGGCCGTGGAAGGCCTGGAGTCCGCCCTGGAGCGTGCCGCCGCCTGCATCGAAGCCGGCGCCGACATGGTGTTCCCGGAAGCCATTACCGAGCTTGAGATGTACAAACTGTTCGCCGCCCGTGTGAAGGCGCCGATCCTGGCCAACATCACCGAGTTCGGCGCCACGCCTCTGTACACCACTGAACAGTTGAAATCTGCCGATGTTTCCATCGTGCTGTACCCGCTGTCCGCCTTCCGTGCCATGAACAAGGCTGCCGAGAACGTCTACACCGCGATCCGTCGCGACGGCACTCAACAGAACGTGATCGACACCATGCAAACCCGCATGGAGCTTTATGATCGCATCGACTACCACACCTTCGAGCAGAAGCTTGACGCGCTGTTCGCCGCGAAAAAGTGACGAACACGCCTCCCTGAATAACGACAAGATTGGAGAAAAACCATGGCTGAAGCAAAAGTACTGAGTGGCGCCGGCCTGCGTGGCCAGGTCGCCGGGCAGACCGCACTGTCCACCGTGGGCCAGGCCGGAGCCGGCTTGACTTATCGTGGCTACGACGTGCGCGAACTGGCTGCCGATGCACAGTTTGAAGAGGTCGCTTATCTGCTGCTGTACGGCGAACTGCCGACCCAGGCCGAACTGGCCGCCTACAGCGCCAGGCTGAGCACGCTGCGTGACCTGCCGCAAGCGCTGAAAGAAGTGCTCGAACGCATCCCCGCCGACGCCCACCCGATGGACGTGATGCGCACCGGTTGCTCCTTCCTTGGCAATATCGAGCCGGAAAAAGACTTCAGCGTGCAACGCGACGTGACCGACCGCCTGCTCGCCGCGTTCCCGGCGATCATGTGCTACTGGTACCGCTTCAGCCACGACGGCAAGCGCATCGACTGCGTGACCGACGAGCCGAGCATCGGCGGCCACTTCCTGCACCTGCTGCATGGCAAGAAGCCGAGCGAACTGCATGAAAAAGTCATGAACGTGTCGTTGATCCTCTACGCCGAGCACGAGTTCAACGCCTCGACGTTTACCGCGCGGGTGTGTGCCTCGACATTGTCCGACCTGTATTCCTGCGTCACCGCCGCCATCGGCTCCCTGCGCGGCCCGCTGCACGGCGGTGCCAACGAAGCGGCGATGGAAATGATCGAGCGTTTCGGTTCGGCAGACGAAGCGGTCGAAGGCACCCTCGGCATGCTGGCGCGCAAGGACAAGATCATGGGCTTCGGCCACGCGATCTACAAAGACAACGACCCGCGCAATGAAGTGATCAAGGGCTGGTCGAAAAAACTCGCTGACGAAGTGGGCGACACCGTGCTGTTCCCGGTCTCCGAAGCCATCGACAAGACCATGTGGGAGCAGAAGAAACTGTTCCCCAACGCCGATTTCTACCATGCCTCGGCGTACCACTTCATGGGCATCCCGACCAAGCTGTTCACGCCGATCTTCGTCTGCTCGCGGCTTACAGGATGGGCGGCCCACGTATTTGAGCAGCGCGCCAACAACCGCATCATCCGTCCAAGCGCCGAGTACACCGGCGTCGAACAGCGCAAGTTCGTGCCAATCGAACGTCGCTGAATGGGAACACCGACGATCCCGAAGTGGAAACCGGACCCAGTGTGGGAGGGGGCTTGCCCCCGATGGCGGTTTATCAGTTGCCATAGGTGTTGAATGACACACCGCTATCGGGGGCAAGTCGAATCGTCGCACCGCCCCTCCCACATTTGGATCGCATTTCAATTCCGGATCGGCCCAGGTCTTCCTTTTGCAATCACCGTGACCGAGTCCTGACGATGAACACTGAATTTCGCAAACCACTCCCCGGCAGCCGCCTGGATTACTTCGACGCCCGCGCGGCGGTCGATGCAATCAGCCCCGGCGCCTATGCCACGTTGCCCTACACCTCTCGTGTGCTCGCCGAGAACCTGGTGCGCCGCTGCGACCCGGCCACCCTCAACGCATCCCTGAGCCAGTTGATCGAACGCAAACGCGACCTCGACTTCCCCTGGTTCCCGGCCCGCGTCGTGTGCCACGACATTCTCGGCCAGACCGCCCTGGTCGACCTCGCCGGCCTGCGTGATGCCATCGCCCTGCAAGGCGGCGACCCGGCCCAGGTCAACCCGGTGGTCCCCACCCAGTTGATCGTCGATCACTCCCTGGCTGTCGAAGCCGGTGGTTTCGACCCGGACGCGTTCGAGAAAAACCGCGCCATCGAAGACCGTCGCAACGAAGACCGCTTCCACTTTATCGAGTGGACCAAAAAGGCCTTCAAGAACGTCGACGTGATCCCGCCGGGCAACGGCATCATGCACCAGATCAACCTGGAGAAAATGTCCCCGGTGGTCCAGGTGCGTGACGGTGTGGCCTTCCCGGATACCTGCGTCGGCACCGACAGCCATACCCCCCACGTCGATGCGTTGGGCGTGATCGCCATTGGCGTCGGCGGCCTTGAAGCCGAAAGCGTCATGCTCGGCCGCGCGTCGTGGATGCGCCTGCCGGAAAGCGTCGGCGTCGAATTGACCGGCCAGTTGCTGCCGGGCATCACCGCCACCGATATGGTGCTGGCCCTGACCGAGTTCCTGCGCCAACAGAAAGTGGTCGGCGCCTGGCTGGAATTCTTCGGTGAAGGCGCGTCCAAACTGACCCTCGGCGACCGCGCGACCATCTCCAACATGGCCCCGGAATACGGCGCCACGGCGGCCATGTTTTATATCGACCAGCAGACCATCGCCTACCTGAAACTCACCGGCCGCGAAGACGAGCAAGTCGCCCTGGTCGAGCAATACGCCCGCCACACCGGCCTGTGGGCAGACGATCTCAAAGGCGCGCAATACGAGCGTGGCCTCACCTTCGACCTGTCCAGTGTGGTGCGCAACATGGCAGGCCCGAGCAACCCGCACGCCCGAGTCGCCACCCGCGACCTGGCCGCCAAGGGCATCTCCGGCCAGTGGGATGAAGTGCCGGGGCAAATGCCCGACGGCGCGGTGATCATTGCCGCCATCACCAGTTGCACCAACACCAGTAACCCGCGCAACGTGATCGCCGCCGGGCTGCTGGCGCGCAACGCCAACAGGCTTGGGCTGACGCGCAAACCTTGGGTCAAGTCGTCCCTGGCACCGGGTTCGAAAACCGTGGCCATGTACCTGGAAGAAGCCGGCCTGGGCCATGAGCTGGAAAAGCTCGGCTTTGGCGTGGTGGCGTTTGCCTGCACCACCTGCAACGGCATGTCCGGCGCGCTCGACCCGGTGATCCAGCAAGAGATCATCGACCGCGACCTGTACGCCACCGCCGTGCTCTCGGGTAACCGTAACTTCGACGGGCGTATCCACCCGTACGCCAAGCAGGCGTTCCTGGCTTCGCCGCCGCTGGTGGTGGCCTATGCGATTGCCGGCACCATCCGTTTCGACATCGAGAAGGACGTGCTCGGCCTCGACGCCGACGGCAAGGAAATCCGCCTGCAGGACATCTGGCCGAGCGACGAAGAGATCGACGCGGTGGTCAAGGCCTCGGTCAAGCCGGAGCAGTTCCGCGCGGTGTATATCCCGATGTTCGCGATCCACGAAGACACCGGCCCGAAAGTCGCGCCGTTGTACGACTGGCGCCCGCAGAGCACCTATATCCGCCGCCCACCGTACTGGGAAGGCGCGCTGGCCGGTGCGCGGCCGCTCAAGGGCATGCGCCCGCTGGCGGTGCTGCCGGACAACATCACTACCGATCACCTGTCGCCGTCCAACGCGATCATGCTCGACAGCGCCGCCGGCGAATACCTGGCGAAAATGGGCCTGCCGGAAGTCGACTTCAACTCCTACGCCACTCACCGTGGCGACCACCTGACCGCACAACGCGCGACGTTCGCCAACCCGAAACTGTTCAACGAAATGGTGCGGGAGAACGGCAAGGTCAAGCAGGGCTCCCTGGCGCGGATCGAACCGGAAGGCCAGGTCACGCGCATGTGGGAAGCCATCGAGACCTACATGGAGCGCAAGCAGCCGCTGATCATCATTGCCGGCGCCGACTACGGCCAGGGCTCGTCCCGCGACTGGGCGGCCAAGGGCGTGCGCCTGGCGGGTGTGGAAGCGATTGCCGCCGAAGGTTTCGAGCGCATCCACCGCACCAACCTGGTGGGCATGGGCGTGTTGCCCCTGGAGTTCCTGCCGGGCACCGACCGTCACACCTTGCAGATTGATGGCAGCGAAACCTACGACGTGATCGGCCAACGCACCCCGCGTGCGCAGCTGACGCTGGTGATCAATCGCAAGGATGGCGAACGTGTCGAGGTGCCGGTGACGTGCCGCCTGGACACCGCCGAAGAAGTGTCGATCTACGAGGCGGGCGGCGTGTTGCAACGTTTTGCCCAGGATTTCCTGGAATCGGCGACCACCGCCTGAAGAGGATGACCATGGCACACGCAGCGCAAATCAAGATCCCCGCCACCTATATGCGTGGCGGCACCAGCAAGGGCGTATTTTTCCGCCTCCAGGACCTGCCCGAGTCGGCGCAGGTGCCGGGAGCGGCGCGGGATGCCTTGCTGCTACGGGTGATCGGCAGCCCCGATCCCTACGACAAGCAAATCGACGGCATGGGCGGCGCCACATCGAGCACCAGCAAAACCGTGATCCTCGCCAAAAGCACCCGCGCCGATCATGACGTGGACTATCTGTTTGGCCAGGTCTCCATCGACAAGCCCTTTGTCGACTGGAGTGGCAACTGCGGCAACCTGTCGGCGGCGGTGGGTTCGTTCGCCATCAGCGCCGGGCTGGTCGATGCGGCCCGCGTGCCCCATAACGGCGTGGCCGTGGTGCGGGTCTGGCAGGCCAATATCGGCAAGACCATCATCGCCCACGTGCCGATCACCGACGGGGCGGTGCAGGAAACCGGCGACTTCGAGCTGGACGGCGTGACCTTCCCGGCGGCCGAAGTGCAGCTGGAATTCATGGACCCGGCGGCGGAAGAAGAGGGCGGCGGCGGTTCGATGTTCCCCACCGGCAACCTGGTTGACGACCTGGAAGTGCCGGGTGTCGGAACCTTCAAGGCCACGCTGATCAACGCCGGCATCCCGACGATTTTCATCAACGCCGAAGACCTCGGTTACACCGGCACCGAGCTGCAAGGCGCGATCAACGGCGACCCCAAGGCCTTGGCGATGTTCGAGACCGTACGGGCCTATGGCGCGTTGCGCATGGGGCTGATCAAGCACCTCGACGAAGCGGCCCAGCGCCAGCACACGCCGAAGGTGGCGTTCGTGGCCAAGCCTGCCGACTACGTGGCGTCCAGTGGCAAGGCGATCAAGGCCGGCGATGTGGATTTGCTGGTGCGCGCCCTGTCCATGGGCAAGCTGCACCACGCGATGATGGGCACGGCGGCGGTGGCGATCGGCACGGCGGCGGCGATTTCGGGGACCTTGGTCAACCTCGCTGCGGGCGGTATTGAACGCAATGCCGTGCGCTTCGGGCATCCCTCCGGCACCTTGCGCGTGGGGGCTGAAGCCACCCAGGTGGACGGTGAGTGGGTGGTGAAGAAAGCCATCATGAGCCGCAGTGCGCGGGTGTTGATGGAAGGTTTCGTCCGCGTACCCGGCGACTCTTTCTAAAGTCCAACACCAATCCCCTGTGGGAGGGGCAAGCCCCCCTCCCACAGTCATAAGCAGGCATTCAGACCTGCGAAACGATCAACCCTGACCCTGAGGATGCAACAACCCTAACTCACTTTGGAGATCTGCCATGAGCACTAACGTCGACCAGAACAACCGCCCCGACTACGACCCGGTTTTGCAGGACATCGCAGACTATGTCCTCAACTACCGGATCGAGTCCCAGGCCGCCTTGGACACCGCCCGCAACTGCCTGATGGACACCCTCGGTTGCGGCCTGCTGGCCCTGCGTTTTCCCGAGTGCACCAAGCACCTGGGGCCGATGGTTGAAGGCACGGTGGTGCCGTTTGGCGCGCGGGTGCCGGGCACCTCGTTTCGCCTGGACCCGGTCAAGGCGGCCTGGGACATTGGCTGCATCGTGCGCTGGCTCGACTACAACGACACCTGGCTCGCCGCCGAGTGGGGGCATCCCTCGGATAACCTCGGCGGCATCCTTGCCGTGGCGGATCACCTATCGCAACAGCGCGTGGCCAATGGCGACGCGCCGCTGACCGTGCGCGCGGTGCTGGATGCGATGATCATGGCCCACGAAATCCAGGGTGTGATTGCCCTGGAAAACTCGTTCAACCGCGTTGGCCTCGACCATGTGCTGTTGGTGAAAGTCGCCTCCACGGCGGTTACCGCCAAGCTGATGGGCGCCAACCGCGAACAGTTGCTGTCGGCGCTGTCTCACGCCTTCGTCGATGGCCAGGCCCTGCGCACTTATCGCCATGCGCCGAATGCCGGCTCGCGCAAATCCTGGGCGGCGGGGGATGCGTCGAGTCGCGGCGTGCGCCTGGCGGATATAGCCCTGCGCGGCGAAATGGGCATCCCTGGTGTGCTGAGCGCGCTGCAATGGGGCTTCTACGACGTGCTGTTCAGCCACACCAACAACGACCTGGCGCTCAAGCCCGAGGACAAGCGTGCGTTCAGCCTGTCCCAGCCGTATGGCACCTACGTGATGGAAAACGTGTTGTTCAAGATCAGCTTCCCCGCCGAGTTCCACGCGCAGACCGCCTGTGAAGCCGCGGTGACCTTGCATCCGTTGGTCAAGGATCGCCTGCACGACATCGAGCGCATCGTGATCACCACCAATGAGTCGGCGATTCGCATCATCTCCAAGGCCGGGCCACTGGCCAATGCGGCCGACCGTGACCATTGCCTGCAATACATGACCGCCGTGCCCCTGGCATTCGGCAACCTGGTGGCCGAGCACTACGAGGATGCATTCCACGCCGCTCACCCGATCATTGATCAGTTGCGCGACAAGATGGTCATCGTCGAAGACCCACGCTACAGCCGTGAATACCTGGAAGCCGACAAGCGTTCCATCGCCAATGCCGTGCAGGTGTTCTTCAAGGATGGCTCCAGCACCGAGCCAGTGGCGGTGGAATACCCGATCGGCCATCGCCGTCGTCGAGTGGAGGGCATTGCGTTGCTGGAAGACAAGTTCAAAGCCAACCTGGCCACGCGCTTTACCGCCCAGCGCAGTGCCGAGATCTTTGCGTTGTGCACGGACCAGGCGAAGCTCGAGGCCACGCCGGTCAATCGTTTCGTGGACCTGTTCGTCATCTAGCAGGCGCCGCAAAACTAAAAATGTGGGAGAGGCAAGCCCCTCCCACAGTTGTTGCGTTCACTCAAACCGCAGGATCACCCGGCGGTTGTGCTTGCTCTTCTTCTCGATCTTCTCGCAGAACACCCGGCCGATTTCCTCGGTGTTGAGCACATGGGTACCGCCGCATGGCTGGATATCGATCCCGCCGATTTCAATCACCCGTACCGAACCCTGGATCACCGGCGGCGCAACCGCCTGGGTGCGGGTGATCTGCAGCAGGGTGGCGTACTCCGAAGCCGGCATCGATAGGGTCTTCACCTCGTGGGCCTGTTCGATCAGCGCATTGAGGTCACGGGTGATGCTGTCCTTGTCGAGGGTCATTTCCGGCAGGTCGAAATCCAGGCGGCCTTTGTCGGCACTGATGCTGCAACCGGTCACTGGTGCGTCGATGAGCGAGCACAGCAGGTGCAGGCAGGTGTGCATTTTCATGTGCTGGTAGCGTCGCTCCCAATCCAGGCCGGCGTCCACCAGCACGCCGGCGACCAGTTGCTCGGGGCAGTGTTCCACCTGGTGCCAGATGATCGAACGCAGCACCGGGTCGCGCACCGTGCCGGTCACGTCGACCCGGGTACCGTCCGCCAGGGTCAGGTGGCCGGTATCGCCGGGTTGGCCGCCGCCGGTGGGGTAGAACAGGGTGTGCTCCAGGGCGATGCCGTGTTCGCTGACGGCAATCACCCGGGCGCTGAATGCGTTCTGGTAGGGCGCGCTGTCAAACAGCGCCAGGGTTTCCATGGTGTGCACGGACATGTTCAACCTCCGACGATCAGTGGGCTGGCCTGCAGCAGGTGGCGCACCATCGCGCTCAAGCCAGGGGGGGAGAGCAGGGTGATTTCGAATTCCGGCCCGCAGACTTTCAGGTTCAGCGGCAGGCGCGGCAGGTAGTTGCCGGATTCGAGGCGGTGCAGCCTGAATTGCAGGTGGTGACGTTCCTTCACCGTTGGCTCCAGCATCAGGCCTTGCAACGGATGAAAGTCGGCGTCCAGCACCGTGACCTTGTGGCTGGCATTGACCTCGCCGACCACGTGCAGGCGCTCATCCAGGGCGAAGGCCCCGAGGTAGTTGCTGTGGTCCGATTCATCGTTTTTTTGCAGTTGGATCTGGTTCACCACCTTCACCTTGGTGCCGGCGGGTACGTCCTGGGTGATCACACAGGAAGGGCTGATAAACACGTTGTCGCCGATCAGCACATAGCCCAGCACCCGGGCGCCGGAACCGACCTCGACGTTGTTGCCCAGGCGCGGATGGCGCTTGCCATCGGGATTGTTGGCGATGCCGCGGGCACCCAGGGTCACGCCGCAGAGGATGTAGCAATCGTTGCCGATCTCGCAGGTCTCGCCGATTACCGTGCCGTAGCCGTGGTCGAGCACAAAGCGCCGGCCGATACGCGCCGCCGGGTGGATTTCGGCCCCGGACAGGACCTTGCCCTGGTTGCTCAGCTTGAGGGCGATGCGTGAAAACACGCCGTTGGTCTGGTCGGGGAAATTCCACACCTGATGCGCAAGCCGGTAATAGAGCACTGCCTTGAACGAGGCGTAGGACTCCAGGATCAGTTCGCCGCGGCCACGGGATGCCGGGTCGCGATAGGCATAGGCGATCAAGTCCTCGGCCACCGCCTGGGCGGCATTCTGGATCAGCGGCGCGAGGTGCGGCTCCAGCTGTTTCATCTGCATGGGGGTGAGGGTCTTGATGAGCTGGGTGAGCAACTCATCGTGCAACTGTTGCATGTCGATAAAGCCGCCCATGGAGGCACCCCCGCATTCTGGCTGGTTGGAAAACCCGTTATTCGAAACTGGGCAGGTAGCTGTCGGCATTGTCGTAGACCATGGTCAACACCACCGTTTCGGGCGGCAATTCGGGGGCGAGCCTGGCGATGGCCACCATGTTGGCGGCGGAGGACAGGCCCAGGCTGATGGCGTCGGTGCGCATGATGCGTTTCATCATGTCGATGCAGTCCTGGCGCGAGACCTTGAGCATGCCGTCGATCACCTCCAGGTTGAGGATGCTCGGGATCAGGCCGATGGACAGGCCCTGGATATGGTGCGGCGCGTGCTGGTTCTTCAGCAGGTCGCATTCTTCGGGCTCCACGCCCATCACGCGCAGGGCTGGCCAGGCGGCCTTGAGGGTTTCGCCGATACCGGTGATATGGCCGCCGGTGCCGATGCCGCTGACGAAATAGTCAACACGGCGATCACCGAAGGCGCGGAGGATTTCCGGCGCGGTGGTGTCACGGTGAGTTTGCGGGTTGGCGCCGTTGCGTTGCTGGTTGAGCATCACGTAGCTGGGGTTTTCCAGCTGCAACTCCATGCATTTTTCACCGTGGGAATTGTTGCCGAGGCGGCTGTCGGAGAGCACCACCTTGGCACCGTACAGGCGCAGCAGCTTCTGTTTTTCGGGGCTGTAGTTGTCCGGGATCACCAGCACCACCTTGTAGCCCAGTACGTTGCCGGCCATCACCAGGCCGATACCGGTATTGCCGCCGCTGGGTTCGATGATGGTTTGCCCGGCGTCACGGATCAGCACGCCGCGCCGCTCGGCGTCGAGGATCATGCCGAGGGCGATGCGCGCCTTGTGGCTGCCCCCCGGGTTGAGGGATTCGAGCTTGGCGTAGACCTCGATGCCAAGGTCTTCGGAAAACTGCGCCAGGCGGACGATCGGCGTATGGCCGATGGCGTCGAGGATAGAGTTATGCAGCATCGGTCAGCCCCCGGGTCAGTACAACGGCATGTCGGGTTCGACGTCGCGAACCCAGTGTTTCATGCCGCCTTGCAGGACTTTGGTGTTGGCGAAACCCGCCGCCAGCAGGGTGCTGGCCGCTTGCTCGGCGCGGGTGCCGGCGTAGCAGATCAGGTAATGGGTGTTGTCGCGGCTGAGGCGCCCGAGTTGGCCATCCAGCTCGGCCAGGGGGATATGCACCACCCCCGGTAATTTGCACACCTCCAGTTCGCTGGCGTCGCGCACATCCAGCAGCACGTCGGCGCTGCTGGGGTGTTCGAGTACCTGCTTGAGTCCGCGCGGCTTGATATAGCGCTCTTCGGCCAGGGACGGTTGGCTGGGCACGGCGTCCGCACAGACGGCTGGCGCCAGGGTTTCGCTGTGGCGCAGGTCGGAGCAGCACGGGCAGTCGGCACGGCGCTTGAAACGGATTTCGCTGAACTTCATCGCCAGTGCATCGAAGCGCATCAGGCGGCCGGACAGGGGCTCGCCAATGCCGATCAACAGTTTGATCGCCTCGGTGGCCTGGATCATCCCGACCACCCCGGGAAGCACGCCGATCACCCCTCCGGCGCTGCAATTGGGCGCCAGTTCCGCGGGCGGTGCGCTGGGGAACAGGCAGCGGTAGCACGGCCCGCCTTGGTAGTTGAGCACGCTGATCTGCCCGTCGAAGCGGTAGATGGCGCCGTACACCAGGGGTTTGCCCAGTTGCACGCAGGCGTCGTTGACCAGGTAGCGGGTGTCGAAATTGTCGGTGCCGTCGATGACCAGGTCATAGGCGCCCACCAGTTCCAGGGCGTTGTCGGCGTTCAGGGCGGTGTCGTGGGCGTTGATCTGGATATGGCGGTTGAGGTCCTGCAAGCGCTGCTTGGCCGAGTCGACCTTGGGCATGCCCAGGGTGCTGTTGCCGTGGACGATCTGGCGTTGCAGGTTGCTGCTTTCCACCACGTCGAAATCCACCAGCCCCAGGGTACCGACACCGGCCGCTGCCAGGTACAGGCTGATGGGCGAGCCCAGGCCGCCGGTGCCGATGATCAGGACCTTGGCTTTCTTGAGGTTCAACTGGCCTTCGCGGCCGACGCCGGGCAGGGTGATATGGCGCACGTAACGTTGCACTTCCTCGTTGCTGAGGCTGTCGACGTCCATACCGCCGGAGGTGGCGAGCAGCACTTCGATGCGGGCTTTTTCCGGCAGCCGGTCATCGGCGCCGATCAGCTCTTCCTCGGCGGTGAACAGGAAGTGTTCCTTGAGCTGGTTGTTCTTTTCGTGAAACAGATGGGCGCGCAACTGCGGGTGGCTGCTGCAGAGGTTTTCAATGACTTCGCGCAATGTCGATCCGGCGCCCTCGAGGGTCGATTCCGGCAGCTTGGCCACGCGAACCAGAATGTCGGGGAAAGAGACAGCGTTCATGGACAACTCCGTGTGCAGGTCGTTGAAGGGGTTAAGGGTGAAATGCTCGCCATCCCAGGCAAACAGTTTTGAACCCAGGGCCTGGCCCTGGCGAACGTCGACCACCAGGTAACTGACGGGGTAGATCGGCTCGCCCATGAACAGGGCCTTGTCCTGGTCTTCATCGCTGAAATAGGCGCCGACATCCGGGTGGGAGTGGTAGATCACCACCACCGGGTTGTCGCTGCGAAACGCCTTGTTCATCAGCAGGGTGTCGGCCACCGAGAAGGTGTAGCCATTGGCCGCGCTGCGCGGGTACATCTCGGGGTTTTTGCGGTGCAGTTCGTTCTGGATGTTGCTGCCCAGGTACACGCTGCCGTCGGCGAAGACAAAGCCGCAGCATTCCTCGGGGTAGCTGCGGCTGGCGTGGGCGTAGATCTGTTCCAGGGCTTTTGGGCGGAGGACGTCCATGTTTCTCTCGCGTTGATGGCGGGTCAATTTTTCTTGGCCAGGAGTTTTTCAATGGGCAATTTGGTGATCGCAAAGCCGGCCAGCAGGATGGCCGAATACAGCATCAGGTCGCGGGAAATCGCCACGCCTTCGTACCAGGCGCCGATGATCACCGCGAACACCGGGAAGATGATGAACACGAACGACAGGATGATCGGGCTCAAGCGCTTGAGCAGCATGAAATACACGATGAACCCACCCACCGAGGCCACCAGCCCCAGGTAGAACAGCGCGCTCCAGGAGCGCAGGGTGATGGCTTCAAAGGTCGGTGTTTCAAACCACAACCCGGCCACGAACAGCATCAGCCCGGCAATGCCGATGGGCAGGGTGTTGTAGGTGATCACGCTGATGGCGCTGCCTTTTTGCTTGGTGATGACGTAGCACAAGGCGTGCATGATCGCGGCCGCCAGGATCGCCAGTACCCCCAGGAACTCGGCGTGGTCCAGGTGCAGGCCCTGGCTCCTGATGATCATGTAGAGGCTGCCGAAGCCGATACCGATGCCGACCACCTGGGAAAAGTAGATGCGCTCGCGCAGGAACAACGCGGAGAAAATCAGGATGAATACCGGCATGCAACTGAACAGCAGGGCGGTGAGACCGGATGACACATGCATCTCGCCGTAGTTGAGCAGGTAGTAGGGCACGCTGAAGTAGGACAGGGTCACGAACACGAAGAACCAGCGGCTCTCGCGGGGAAACAGGATGGGCTCGCGGCGCACCTTGGCAAAGCACAGGAACAGCGGGAAGGCGATCAGGAAGCGCAGGCCGGCGGACGTCAGCGGCGGCACGCTCTCCACGGCGATCTTGATCCCCAGCCACGTGGTGCCCCAGCTCAGGCACACGATCAGGAACATCACGCTGGTCACCAGCCCGGCCAGCCACTGTTTTTGCGTTTTGGTTTTGGCGGTGTTTTCGAGAACGGCGGACATTGGCATCGTTTATTGCTTCCCTGAGCCTGAATTGAACTCTATATTGAACTTGTAATGAGTTATGAAATTCGGCGATTGAACCCGTAAAAGCACACTATTAGGGCGAAAGATGGCTGTCAAAACAAATATTGACATGGTGTCAATTATGCGTGAGGGGTTGTCCAACGGGCAGGGCGTGAAGTACAAGCGCCTGTCCGATGTCATGGAACGGGGCATCCTCGAAGGCTTGATTGAGCCGGGACGAAAACTGCCGCCTCATCGGGTGCTTTCCGACAATCTGGGGGTGACCATCGGCACCATCAGCCGGGCCTACGGTGAGCTGGAGCGTCTGGGTTTGGTAGTAGCGCGAGTGGGTGACGGCACTTTCGTCCGCAAGCGTGGGATGGAGCGCCAGCGTGATGAAGGCTTTCGTAACTTCAGCGAGGAGCCGCGCCAGTACTTCGACATGAGTCGCAACATGCATATCCCGGGTCAGGAAACCACCTTCCTGGCACAGAGCTTCCAAACCCTGTCGACCAACGCCAAGTTCCTCCAGGACATCAGCGCCTACACCCCCGATGCCGGCCTGCCGCGTTATCGCGACGCGGGCGCGCAGTGGCTGGTGCAGCGTGATTTTCATCCGATCCCCGAGCAGGTGATCTGCGTCAACGGCGGCCAGCATGGCCTGCTGTGCGCGATGATGGCCCTGTTGCGCGCCGGCGATACGGTGGTCACCGAACAATTGACTTACCCGGGGCTGATCACCGCGGCTCGCATGCTGGGTATCCGCCTGATCGGCCTGGAGATGGACGAAGAAGGCGTGCTGCCGAGCGCGCTGGATGAAGTCTGTCGTAATCACCGGGTTTCAGCGCTGTATTGCACGCCGACCATCCAGAACCCGACCACGGCGGTGTTATCCGTGGCGCGCCGCGAAGCCCTGGTGAAGGTGTGCCGGGAACATAATCTGCTGATTCTTGAGGACGAAGCCCACGGCGTGTTGGTTGAAGACCGTCCACCGCCCCTCAGCCATTTTGCCCCCGAACGTACGATTTTGATCAGCAGCCTGAGCAAGGCCGTGTCTGCTGGGCTGCGTGTGGGCTATGTGCATGCGCCCCCGGCGCTGGTCAGCCGTATCTCGGCGGCGTTGCGCTCCACCTGCTGGATGGCCACGCCGGTGACCCTGGAACTGGCGACGCAGTGGATCGAAAACGGCACGGCGGAATACCTGCTGCGCCAACAGATCAACGAGATCAGCCGCCGCAAGACCCTGGTGCAGGACCTGTTGGCCGGCCTGGCGTACCGCACCCACCTGAACAGCCCGCACTTCTGGATCGAGGTGCCGGAGCCCTGGCGCGCGTCGGAAATCGAGGCGGAGCTCAAGCAGAATAATTACCTGATCGCCACCGCCGAGGCGTTTGCCGTGGGGCAGACGGCGGTGCCGCAGTTCATTCGGGCGAGTATCTGCAATACCTCGGGGGATGATCAGTTGTTGCGGGCGGGGTTTGATGCGTTGGCGACGGCGTTGGGGCAAGGGGGAGGGCGGTTTCACCTATAGCGAGTGGACGTCCATGCTGTGAGCAGGCTCGTTGTGGTGAGCGGGCTTGTCCCGCGCTGGGCTGTGCAGCAGCCCCAATCAAGATAAATGCGGTGTGTCAGCCAGTTCTCGCTGACTGGGTTGGGGCTGCTTCGCAGCCCAGCGCGGGGCAAGCCCGCTCACCACGGTAAAGCAGTGTCTCAAGACATTATTTGAAGCGCCGCTCCACACCTTTCTCCACCAGAATCTTCGCCGAAATCTCTTCCACCGAAAAATGCGTGGAATTGATATGCGCAATGTTCTCGCGACGGAACAGATTTTCTACTTCGCGCACTTCGAATTCGCACTGGGCATAGCTGGAGTAGCGGCTGTTGGGCTTGCGCTCGTTGCGGATGGCGGTGAGACGGTCCGGGTCGATGGTCAGGCCGAACAGCTTGTGCGAATGGGCGCGCAGCGCGGCGGGCAGCGTCAGGTGCTCCATGTCGTCTTCGGTCAGCGGGTAGTTGGCCGCACGGATGCCGAATTGCATGGCCATGTACAGGCAGGTGGGCGTTTTGCCGCAGCGCGACACGCCGACCAGGATCAGGTCGGCCTTGTCGTAGTAGTGAGTGCGGGCGCCGTCGTCGTTGTCGAGGGCGAAGTTCACCGCCTCGATACGCTCCATATAATTGGAGTTATGCCCAATGGAATGGGACTTTCCGACCGAATAGGAGGAGTGTTCGCTCAACTCCTGCTCCAGCGGCGCCAGGAACGTCGAGAAAATGTCGATCATGAAACCATTCGACGTTGCGAGAATCTCACGGATGTCTTGATTGACGATGGTGTCGAAAATGATCGGCCGAAAGCCGTCTTTTTCAGCCGCCAGATTGATTTGTTGTACCATGGCCCGCGCTTTATCCACGCTGTCGATATAGGGCCGCGTGAATTTGGCGAAGGTATTGTTTTCGAACTGCGCGAGCAGGCTCTGACCCAGGGTTTCGGCGGTAATGCCGGTGCCGTCGGAGATAAAGAAAGCAGATCGTTTCATTTGAGCCCTGGGCCTTAAGCTGATGACGAATCTTGGATATGATAGGCGCGATTTTGCCGTCCCCATAGTGGGCCGCATTCTCACTTATTTTCCAGGTCCAGGCCACAAACGCGGGTAATCGCTCCTACGAGCAGCCGGCGTCCTGAGCTTTTCCAACACAGTTAGTGGAGAGATCACCTTGGTAGAGTACGTAGTTTCCCTCGATAAGCTCGGCGTCCATGATGTAGAGCACGTAGGGGGCAAGAACGCATCCCTCGGCGAGATGATCAGTAATCTTGCAGGCGCAGGTGTGTCGGTGCCGGGTGGTTTCGCCACCACGGCCCAGGCCTACCGCGATTTCCTCGAACTGAGCGGCCTCAACGCTCAGATCCACGCCGCGCTGGATGCCCTGGACGTCGATGACGTCAACGCCCTGGCCAAAACCGGTGCCCAGATCCGCCAATGGATCATGGAAGCCGAGTTCCCCGAGAAGCTCAACGAAGAAATCCGCACCGCCTTCGCCACCCTGTCGGCCGGCAACCCGGACATGGCCGTCGCCGTGCGCTCCTCGGCCACCGCCGAAGACCTGCCCGACGCCTCCTTCGCCGGCCAGCAAGAGACCTTCCTTAACATCCGCGGCGTGGAAAACGTGATCCGTGCCGCCAAGGAAGTGTTTGCCTCGCTGTTCAACGACCGTGCCATTTCCTACCGTGTACACCAGGGTTTCGACCACAAGCTGGTGGCCCTGTCCGCTGGCGTGCAGCGCATGGTGCGTTCGGAAACCGGCACCGCCGGCGTGATGTTCACCCTCGACACCGAGTCGGGCTTCCGTGACGTGGTGTTTATCACCGGCGCCTACGGCCTGGGCGAAACTGTTGTACAAGGCGCGGTCAACCCCGACGAATTCTACGTGCACAAGCACACCCTTGAAGCCGGCCGCCCGGCCATCCTGCGCCGCAACCTGGGCAGCAAGGCCATCAAGATGATCTACGGCGACGAGGCCAAGGCCGGTCGTTCGGTGAAAACCGTGGACGTCGACAAGGCCGAGCGCGCGCGCTTCTGCCTGAGCGACGCGGAAGTCAGCGAGTTGGCCAAGCAAGCGATGATCATCGAAAAGCACTACCAGTGCCCGATGGACATCGAATGGGCCAAGGACGGTGACGACGGCAAGCTGTACATCGTGCAGGCCCGCCCGGAAACCGTGAAGAGCCGTACCTCGGCCAACGTCATGGAACGCTACCTGCTGAAAGAAACCGGCACCGTGCTGGTGGAAGGCCGTGCCATCGGCCAGCGCATCGGCGCCGGCAAGGTGCGGATCATCAAGGACGTGTCCGAGATGGACAAAGTCCAGCCTGGCGACGTATTGGTTTCCGACATGACCGACCCGGACTGGGAACCGGTGATGAAGCGTGCCAGCGCTATCGTGACCAACCGTGGCGGGCGTACCTGCCATGCGGCGATCATCGCGCGCGAACTGGGGATCCCGGCAGTGGTCGGTTGCGGCAACGCCACCCAACTGCTCAAGGACGGCCAGGGCGTGACCGTGTCCTGTGCCGAAGGCGACACCGGCTTCATCTTTGAAGGCGAGCTGGGCTTCGACATCAAGCAAAACTCCATCGACGCCATGCCCGACCTGCCGTTCAAGATCATGATGAACGTCGGCAACCCGGACCGTGCCTTCGACTTCGCGCAGTTGCCGAACGCCGGTGTGGGCCTGGCCCGCCTGGAGTTCATCATCAACCGCATGATCGGTGTGCACCCCAAGGCCCTGTTGAACTACGACGGCCTGCCGCTGGACATCAAGGAAAGCGTGGACAAGCGCATCGCCGGCTACGACGACCCGGTGGGCTTCTACGTCGAGAAGCTGGTGGAAGGCATCAGCACCCTGGCGGCGGCGTTCTACCCGAAAAAGGTCATCGTGCGCCTGTCGGACTTCAAGTCCAACGAATACGCCAACCTGATCGGCGGCAAGCTCTATGAGCCGGAAGAAGAGAACCCGATGCTGGGCTTCCGTGGCGCCTCGCGTTACATCAGCGAAGCGTTCCGTGACTGCTTCGAGCTTGAGTGCCGCGCCCTCAAGCGTGTGCGCAACGAGATGGGCCTGACCAACGTCGAGATCATGGTGCCGTTCGTCCGTACCCTGGGCGAAGCGAGCCAGGTCGTCGACCTGCTGGCCGAAAACGGCCTGTCCCGCGGCGAAAATGGCCTGCGCGTGATCATGATGTGCGAACTGCCGTCCAACGCCATCCTCGCCGAAGAGTTCCTGGAGTTCTTCGACGGCTTCTCCATCGGTTCCAACGACCTGACCCAGCTCACCCTGGGCCTGGACCGCGATTCCGGGATCATCGCCCACCTGTTCGACGAGCGTAACCCTGCGGTCAAGAAGCTGCTGGCCAACGCCATCCAGGCGTGCAACAAGGCCGGCAAGTACATCGGTATCTGCGGCCAGGGCCCTTCCGATCACCCAGACCTGGCCAAATGGCTGATGGAGCAGGGTATCGAAAGCGTCTCGCTGAACCCTGACTCCGTGCTGGAAACCTGGTTCTTCCTGGCGGAAGGCCAAGCGTCCGCCTGAGGTCGCCATGTCAAAAGTGCCGGTCCCCCGTCAGGGTGACCGGCATTCTTATCTGTACAGGGCGGAATCCTTGCGGACGTCGCCCTTTTTTGTGCAAGAGCATTATGCAAAGCAGCAGCAACCTGTTTCCTGTCGCCCTGATCAGCGCTGAGCGTCGTGGCGACCTGAGTGAAGACGTGTATCGCCTCAAGCCCGGTAACAGCCCCGACGGTACCGTCGAGCTGGCGGTGACCCGTTTGGGCCTGGCCGATGTCCCGGAAAACCGGGGCATCCCGGTTATTTTGTTGCACGGCAGTTTTTCCAACCGGCGTTTCTGGTATTCGCCCAAGGGGATCGGCCTGGGCGCCTACCTGGCCCGCCAGGGGTTCGATGTGTGGATCCCGGAAATGCGCGGTCATGGGCTGTCCCGGCGCAACCAGGGCTACGCCCGCAACCGCGTCGCCGACTACGCGCGTTACGATCTGCCGGCCATTGGCGCCTTTGTGCGTGAGCAAAGTGCGCAGATTCCCCATTGGATGGGTCATTCTCTCGGCGCTACAACCCTGGCGGCGGCCCTGGGTGGGCAGCACCTGGGGGCGCCGGCAGTGGCCTCGGTGGCGCTGTTTGGCTGTCAGGTCAGTCGCAGCCACTGGCCCTTGAAACTTCCCCCGGTGGAGTGGACCGGCCGTCTGCTGTTGAAGCGTTTCGGCGCAGTGTCCGGCTCGCGGCTCAAGCGGGGCCCGGAGGACGAACCGGCGGGCGTGCTGATCGAAGCCATGCGCTGGAATGGCCTGTTCGGTCGCTTTGGCGAAGGTAAGCGCGATTGGTGGAAAGGCCTGGCGGACGTCGATGTGCCGCTGTTGGCCGTCAGCGCGGCGGGCGATCGGCAGGATCCGGACTGGGCGTGCCGTAAGCTGTTCGAGCAGATCGGCTCCGAGCACCGTCAGTACCTGTGCCTGGGGCGCCAGCAAGGGTTCAGCGGTGATTTCGGGCATGTGGAAATGCTCGTCAGCAAGGCCGCCCAGGCCGAGGTCTGGCCGCTGGTTGAGCAATGGTTGAACGACCCGCTGGCACCTTTATTGGCTGCCAAGCCCGAGGCATTGGTCGTAGTTTGAACCAGGGCTCTGCCAAGGGCGTTTCGCTCTTGTGTGGTTGCGGCTAATATATGACGCGTTAAACGCTTCTGGTCATATTCAGTCGCGCCGTGGTTATTGCGTTGCGATGAAGCGGATGGGATGTTGCGCACCGGCTCCTGCTGGCGCTTCTTTCGAAAGACACTTCTTTGACGGAAAGGAATTTTTCAATGAACCATTACGTGACCCCCGACCTGTGCGACGCCTACCCGGACCTGGTGCAGGTGGTCGAGCCGATGTTCAGCAACTTCGGCGGCCGAGATTCCTTCGGCGGCGAGATTGTCACCATCAAATGTTTCGAAGATAACTCCCTCGTCAAGGAGCAGGCCGACCAGCCGGGCGCCGGCAAGGTGCTGGTGGTCGACGGTGGTGGTTCCCTGCGCCGCGCGCTGCTGGGCGACATGATCGCCGAGAAAGCCGCGAAAAACGGTTGGGAAGGGTTGGTGATCTATGGCTGCATCCGTGATGTCGATGTGATCGCCCAGACCGACCTTGGGGTACAGGCGCTGGCCAGTCATCCGATGAAAACCGATAAGCGCGGCATCGGCGACCTGAACGTCGTGGTGACATTTGCGGGTGTGACGTTCCGCCCCGGTGAGTACATCTACGCCGACAACAATGGCGTGATCGTCTCGCCAAGCCCGCTGCAGATGCCTGAATAAACCGCAATAACCGACAGGGGTGAGGATGTTCGAGGAAGAAAACGCGCAGTGGGGGCTGGTGCATGCCCTGGTGCTGGACGGTAAAGGCGGTGCGCGTTCGATTGCCCGGACTGAGCTCGACGACTTGCAACTGCAGCCCCAGGAAAGCCTGTGGCTGCACTGGGATCGCAGCCATCCCCAGACCCAGACCTGGCTGCGCAAATCCAGTGGCTTGAGCGAATTCGCCTGTGACCTGCTGCTGGAGGAGAACACCCGCCCACGCCTGTTGCCGCTGCCGGATGCCGAGTTGCTGCTGTTCCTGCGCGGGGTCAACCTCAACCCGGGGGCCGAGCCGGAAGACATGGTCTCGGTACGTATCTTCGCTGCCGCCAGCCGTGTGATCTCCCTGCGTCTGCGCCCGTTGCGCGCCACCGATGAACTGCTGGTGCAGTTGGCGGATGGCAAGGGGCCGAAAACCGCTTCGGAGCTCATCCTTTATATGGCGCAGTACCTGACCAACAAGGTCCAGGATCTGGTCACGGATTTGTCGGAAATCGTCGATGCGGAGGAAGAAAAACTCGATACCGACGAACGGTATACACCTGAACATGGCAGTGTTTTGCAGATCCGTCGCCGAGCGGCCGGGCTAAAGCGTTTCCTGTCGCCGCAGCGGGATATTTTTGCCCAGCTCACGCGGATAAAATTGCCGTGGTTCTGTGACGACGATGCCGACTATTGGAACGAATTGAACAACAGCCTGACCCGCTACCTGGAAGAACTCGAATTGACCCGGGAGCGCGTGGGGCTTGTGCTTGAGGCCGAAGACCGACGCTTGAGCGTACGCATGAACCGCACCATGTACCGCTTCGGGATCATCACGGGAATCTTCCTGCCGATGAGTTTCCTGACCGGTTTGCTGGGTATAAATGTGGGGGGCATACCGTTCTCTGCCAGCCCCTACGGATTCGTGATTGCATGCCTGTTGATGGTCTCGGTGGCACTCGGACAATGGTGGCTGTTTCGACGATTGCGCTGGGTTTGAGCTGAATATGACCTGAACGTAGGAAGGGGCCTATGTGACCCCAGGAATTTTACCCTCGTCTTTTAAAACACTTGCGAGAGGTCTTTATGCACGATCCGTTCGAACAGTCTTTGCGTGACATGCTCAATGCCTCGCCGTCCAACCGTGACGACGATGCCTGCCTGGGCCGCGTATTGAAAACCGCTAACCGTCAGGTGGGCGCGGGTGACCTGTTCGGTCTGCTCGGCCGCTGGATGCCGGCGTTGATGATGGCCCTGAACAACGGTTCGGCCCACGTGTCGCCGGTTTCCCGTCGTAAACCTCTTGCTCGCACTGCTGATAAGGCTGATTGAATATGGAACTTGATCTCTGGACCCAGAGCCTGGTCACCGCGATGACCGCATTGTGGACCAAGGTGGCGAATTTCATCCCCAACCTGTTTGGTGCCCTGGTCCTGGTGTTGCTGGGCTTTGTCGTGGCCAAGCTGCTCGACACCCTGCTGTCCAAATTGCTCGCGAAACTGGGCCTTGACCGCCTGATGGCCGGCACTGGCCTGACCAAGCTGCTGGGCCGCGCCGGGTTGCAGGTGCCGATCTCCACGTTGATCGGCAAGATCGTCTATTGGTTTGTTTTGCTGATTTTTCTGGTTTCTGCGGCGCAATCCCTTGGACTTGAGCGAGTTTCAGCTACGCTCGACATGCTGGCGCTGTATTTACCGAAGGTTTTCGGCGGCGCGCTGGTGCTTCTCGTAGGCGTTTTGCTTGCTCAACTGGCCAATGGGCTGGTGCGCGGCGCCGCTGAAGGTGTGGGGTTGGATTATGCCGCTGGCCTGGGGCGCATCGCCCAGGGGTTGGTGATCATCATCAGTATTTCGGTCGCGATCAGCCAGTTGGAGGTCAAGACTGACCTGCTCAACCACGTGATCGTCATCGTTTTGATTACCGTTGGTCTGGCCGTTGCGCTGGCCATGGGCTTGGGAAGCCGGGAAATTGCCGGCCAGATTCTCGCGGGAATCTATGTGCGTGAGTTGTATCAGGTTGGGCAACAGGTGCGTGTGGGCGAGGTCGAAGGGCAAATCGAGGAGATCGGCACAGTCAAGACGACGGTGCTGACCGATGACGGCGACCTGGTGTCGCTGTCCAATCGGATTCTCCTCGAGCAGCAGGTCAGTAGCCGCTAACCCGGTAAACCCTGCTAATGTACGCCGCCGCAAGCCCGGCTGACCGGGCTGTAGCGGACATTGACCTGACTGTCGGCACGACTTGTTTTGAATAAAGCCCAAACGCTGTCCACGCGCTATGACCCCCGTGAGCTCTCTGATGAGGAGTTGGTCGCGCGCTCGCACACGGAGCTGTTTCACGTAACTCGCGCGTATGAAGAATTGATGCGCAGATATCAACGCACTCTGTTCAACGTTTGTTCAAGGTATTTAGGGAACGATAGAGATGCGGATGATGTCTGTCAGGAAGTGATGCTCAAGGTGCTGTACGGCCTGAAGAACTTCGAGGGCAAATCGAAGTTCAAGACGTGGCTGTACAGCATCACCTACAACGAGTGCATCACGCAGTATCGGAAGGAACGGCGAAAGCGTCGCTTGATGGACGCCTTGAGTCTGGACCCCCTTGAGGAGGCGTCTGAAGAAAAGGCGCCGGCACCCGAGGAAAAGGGCGGACTCGATCGCTGGCTGGTGTATGTGAACCCGATTGACCGGGAAATTCTGGTGCTACGATTTGTCGCAGAGCTGGAGTTCCAGGAAATCGCTGACATCATGCACATGGGTTTGAGTGCTACAAAAATGCGTTACAAGCGTGCTCTAGATAAATTACGTGAGAAATTTGCGGGCGAGACTGAAACTTAGTGCGTGGCAAATATCTCTTACGTGTAGGCAAGTTCTGTTAGACTTGTCGCCGAGTTGTCCCCCGGTTTGTGGGACTGCTTTACAATCACCAGATGGGGATTTAACGGATGAAACTGAAAAACACCTTGGGCTTGGCCATTGGTTCTCTTATTGCCGCTACTTCTTTCGGCGTTCTGGCACAAGGCCAAGGCGCAGTTGAAGGCGAGCTGTTCTACAAGAAGCAGTACAACGATAGCGTCAAGCACATCGAAGACGGCTTCAATCCTGGCGCTCGCATCGGTTACTTCCTGACCGACGACCTGTCCTTGAACCTGTCCTACGACAAGACCAACCACACCCGTTCGAACGACGGTACTGGTAACCAGAAGATCAAAGGCGATACCGGCAGCCTGGTTGCCCAGTATCACTTCGGTCAAGCTGGCGTAGACAGCCTGCGTCCATACGTAGAAGGCGGCTTCGGTCACCAGAGCCGTACCAACGTCCAGGCTGACGGCCACAGCGGTCGCGACCAGACTACCTTCGCTACCGTTGGTACCGGCGTGAAGTACTACTTCACCAACAACCTGTACGCTCGTGCCGGTGTTGAAGCTGACTACGGTCTGGACAACGGCAAGTGGGACTACTCCGCACTGGTTGGCCTGGGCGTGAACTTCGGCGGTAACGCTGGCGCAGCTGCTCCAGCTCCTACCCCTGCACCAGCTCCAGAGCCAACTCCAGAGCCAGAAGCTCCAGTTGCCCAGGTTGTTCGTGTTGAGCTGGACGTTAAGTTCGACTTCGACAAGGCCGTTGTTAAGCCTAACAGCTACGGCGACGTGAAAAACCTGGCCGACTTCATGGCTCAGTACCCAGCTACCAACGTAGAAGTTGCTGGTCACACTGACTCCGTAGGTCCAGACGCCTACAACCAGAAGCTGTCCCAGCGTCGTGCTGACGCTGTTAAGCAAGTCCTGGTTAAAGATGGCGTTCAGCCTAGCCGCATCACCGCGGTAGGTTACGGCGAATCCCGCCCAGTTGCTGACAACGCAACTGAAGCTGGTCGTGCTGTTAACCGTCGCGTAGAAGCGTCGGTTGAAGCTACCGCTCAGTAATTACTGAGATGTAGAAAAAACCCGGCTTCGGCCGGGTTTTTTTTCGCCTGGAATTTGCCTCAGGCGCTGACTGCGGCTGCGACATAAGCCGTCTGCTCGGCGGCCGCAACATGGCCGATCACCAGAATCGCCGGGCTCTTCAAGGCAAATGCCTGTGCGTCTTCATGCATCCGCGACAGCTCACTGCGGCATTCGCGCTGTTGGGGCAGTGAGGCGTTTTCGATCATCGCCACCGGCATATCTGCCGCCATCCCGCCTTCGAGCAATTGCTGGCGAATCTCCTCCAGCTTGGCCACTCCCATATACACCACCAATGTCGTCCCGCCCTCGGCCAACGCGCGCCAATTAAGGCTGCTGTCGTCCTGGGTATGGGCCGTGACCAGGGTCACACCGCGGCTGACGCCACGCAACGTCAGTGGAATCGCGCAATTCGTTGCCCCCGCCAGCCCGGCGGTGATCCCGTTGACCAACTCTACCTCGACGCCGCGTTCGCGCAGCCATACGGCTTCTTCGCCACCGCGGCCGAAAATGCACGGGTCACCCCCTTTCAGCCGCACTACGCACTTGCCTTGGCGGGCGTAACGCAGCATCAGGCGGTGGATAAAGTCCTGCGGGGTCGAGCGGCAGCCGCCGCGTTTGCCGACCGTGATCACCCGCGCTTCGGCGCAGTGCTCCAGCACTGCGGGGTTGACCAGGTCATCGATCAGTACCACATCGGCTTCGTGCAGGGCCCGTACAGCCTTGAGGGTCAACAGCTCCGGATCGCCAGGGCCCGCGCCCACCAGCCAGACTTTTGCGTTCATGGGTTTTTCCTCGTCTAGAGCTGACGTCAGTTGTGAAAGAGTGAATACAGAAGAATCAGATTGATCAGCATCGAGACCAGGCCCAAGGTGCGCCAGACCTTCAACGGCTCGCGCTCCAGCAGGGGCCTGGGGCGGATGCTCAGTTCATGGCGGTCCGCCTGTTCCAGCACCAGCAGCCATTCCTCGGCGGTTTCATAGCGATGCGCCGGCTGGGCAGCCACGGCGCGCTCCAGGCTCAGGGGGAGCCAATCGGGGAGATCCGGGCGATAGCGGCTGGCGCTGACAGCCTGGGCAAATCGAGGCCGTTGGAAGGCTTCGATTTCCCCGTAGGGGTAATGCCCGGTCAACAGGTAATACAAGGTGACGCCTACGCTGTACAAATCCTGCTGGGCTGTCGGACGGTCGCCATTGAACGCTTCGGGCGCGATAAAGCTCGGGGTGCCGGGCAGTACGTGGGCCCGGTCCTCGGAAAGACCCGGGCAGTAGGCCAGGCCGAAATCCAGCACGCGCAATTCACCGTCATCCCCCAGCAGCAGGTTTTCCGGCTTGATGTCGCGGTGCAGGATCTGCCGTCGGTGCAGCATGCCGACTGCGCGCAGCAAACGCTCGGCGACGGACTGCCATTGCGCCAGGGGCAATGGGCCCTGGTGCTGGAACAGCTCGGCCAGGGTCTGCCCCGGGTATTCCCGCATGACGTAGTACAAATGCTGGCGCCCGCTGGCGGCGTGCACCTCAGGAAAGGCACGCCCGGCTACCCGTCGCAAAAACCACTCTTCCGACAGTAATGCCTGGCCGGCGTCGCTGTCGTCGTCGCGGCTCAGTGGCAGGGTTTTCAGCAGCCAGGGCTGCTGTTGGGCATCGCGCACCCGGTACAGCAACGACTGCCTGCTTTGCGCCAGCACGCTGTCCACCTGCCAGCCTTCAAAGCGTTGCCCGGATTTCAGCAGCGGTGGCAAGGGCCATTGCTGCAATTGCACCAGGGCGTCACCGAGGGTGGCAGCGCCGAGTGTGTCGACGCGCACCAGCAAGGCGCTGGCATTGTCCTGGCTGCCCGCCAGGTGTGCGGCATTGACCAGCGTGGTGACCGCCAGGTCCAGGTCGGTTTGTTCGCGCAGGATCGCGCTGATGCTGTGATCGCCCAGGGTGGCCCAGACGCCGTCGCTGAGCAGCAGGAAGCACTCACCTTCACGCAATTGACCGTCGAGAAAATCCAGCACCAGGTGCTGATCCAGGCCGAGGGCACGCTTGAGCACGTGCTGCATGCCCGGTTGCTCCCACACATGGTCTTCGCTGATGCGCTGCAACTCACCGTCCAGCCAGCGATACGCCCGGCAATCACCGACATGGGCCAGGGTGAAACGCTGGCCGCGAAAGACCAGGGCACTGAGGGTGGTCAGCAACGGCTGGCCGCCGCCATTGGCCTGCAACCAGCGGTTTTGCGCCAGCAGCAAGCGCTCCAATGCCTGTGCCACACCCCAGGTTTGCGGCGTGGCGTAGTAATCCAGGGCCAGGGCTTGCAAAGTCGAGCGTGCGGCCAGGCCGCCGTCGGCGCACTGGCTCACACCGTCGGCCATGGCGCACAGGTAGCCTTTGCTCGCCGCCAGTTCCGCTGCGGGGGTGACGACCCGCAGCGCATCCTGGTTTTCCGCCCGTGGGCCGATGGCGCTGGCGTGGGCGACGCTCAGTTGCAGGCTCATCAGACGCGCGCAGCGGTCACTGCGGCCGAACCCCAGGTGGTTCTCCAGCGACGCTTGACGCCATGCAGGCCGAACCAGGCCAGTACGCCCAGGCTGGCGAACAGCCACAAGGCCAGTTGATAGCTGCCGGTGCTCTGCTTGATTGCGCCCATGCCCGCGGCCAGGGCGAAACCGCCGATGCCGCCGGCCATGCCGATCAAGCCGGTCATCACACCGATCTCACGCCGGAAACGCTGTGGCACCAACTGGAACACCGCGCCATTGCCCGCACCCAGGCCGAGCATGGTGCAGACGAAGAGCGCCAGTGCCGCGTAGGAGCTGGGCAGGTTGAAACCCACTGCCGCAATGCAGATCGCCGCGACACTGTACATGCCGAGCAGGGTGCGGATTCCGCCGAAACGGTCGGCCAGGGCGCCGCCCAGTGGGCGCATCAGGCTGCCACCGAACACGCAGGCGGCGGTGTAGTAGCCGGCAGTCATGGGGCTCAGGCCGTATTGGTCGTTGAAATAGCCGGGCAGGGCGCTGGCCAGGCCGATAAAACCGCCGAAGGTCACGCTGTAGAAAAACATGAACCACCAGCTGTCGCGGTCGCCCAGGGCCTTGAAGTAATCGGCCATGGACTTGGCTTTCGGCCGCTCGGGTGCATTGCGTGCCAGCCAGGCGAAGACGATCAGCGTCAGGATCAGCGGAATCAGCGCAAAGCCGAACACATTGCTCCAGCCAAACGCCGCCGCCAGCACAGGGGCCAGCAACGCCGCGAACACCGTGCCCGAGTTACCCGCACCGGCGATGCCCATGGCCTTGCCCTGGTGTTCGGCCGGGTACCATTGGGACGCCAGCGGCAGTGCCACCGCAAAGGACGCGCCGGCCATGCCGAGGAACAGTCCCAGCAACAAGGCTTGTTCGTAGCTGTGAATCCCCAGTTTCCAGGCGCTGAACAAGGCGACGATCACAATCACCTGGCCAATCAGCCCGGCGGTCTTGGGCGACAGCTTGTCCGCCAGCATGCCCATCAGGAAACGCAGCACCGCGCCGGCCAGGATCGGCGTCGCCACCATCAGGCCGCGTTGTTGGGTGGTCAGGTGCAGGTCGGCGGCAATCTGCACCGCCAGGGGGCCCAATAAATACCAGACCATGAAACTCAGGTCGAAATACAGGAACGCGGCAAACAGGGTCGGGGTGTGCCCGGATTTCCAGAAGCTTGATTTCATCACGCACCTCAACGGTTGGGAGTCTTGTAAGAAGGCCTGGTGATGGAGCTGCCGGCTGAGGCCGCCCCACCGGCCCCGTGCTACCGGGGCCAAAACAAAAAAACGCCGCCACCGGGTTCGCAAGGGCAAACCGGGTGTGCGACGTCTTTGTCGTGAAGGGGCAACCGCCGTTGGTTACCTGTGGTGATTACTTAGCAAGTCCTGCGCCAACATGCTGGCCGTAGTGTGCTCAGCCGAGCAGTTCACTCATGGCGATGATCTGCTCCGCCACCTGGATCAGTTTCTGCTGGCGGCTCATGGCCTGGCGGCGCATCAGGGTGTAGGCCTCTTCCTCATTGCAGGCCTTCATTTTCATCAGCATGCCCTTGGCCAACTCGATGCGCTTGCGCTCGGCCAACTGCTGGTCACGGGCCTGGAGCTGGGCGCGCAAGGCCTGGTCGCTCTCGAAGCGAGCCATGGCCACGTCGAGGATCGGTTGCAGGCGCTGCGCCTGAATGCCTTCGACGATGTAGGCGCTGACCCCCGACTTGATCGCCTGGCGCATCACGTCGGGGTCATGCTCGTCGGTAAACATCACGATGGGCCGGGGCTGGTCGCGGCTGACCAGCACCACTTGCTCCATCACATCGCGGCCCGGTGACTCGGTATCGATCAGGATGACGTCCGGGCGCACCGTTTCGACGCGCGCAGGCAGGTCGATGGTCAGGCCGGATTCATCGATCACTTCAAAACCAGCCTCGATCAGCGCTGTCCTCAGGCGGCCGACTTTGCGTGGCGTGTCGTTGATCAACAGGATTCGCAGCATGGACATCCTCCTGTCAGCGCAAGGCTTGGCGGCTGGTAGGGTTCGCCATGGCATGCAGGCGGAAGCTGCGCGCGTAGCCGGCGGGATCCGAGCCGTCCCAGATCTTGCCGTCGATCAGTTGACTGCTGCGCATGTCCTGGCCGTTGTCGCCGAGGCCCAGTGCCTCGGCGGCCTGACGATACAGCGCCAGCTGTTGCACTTGGCGCGCCACGCCCAGGTAGTCAGGGTCTTCGCGCAGCAGGCCCCAGCGTCGAAACTGGGTCATGAACCACATGCCATCGCAGAGGTAGGGCAGGTTGACCTCGCCATCGGCAAAAAAACGCAGGGCGTGGGGGTCCTGCCATTGGTTGCCCAGGCCGTCGTCATAGGCGCCCAGCAAGCGCGGCTCGATGCAGTCGAGCGGGGCATCGAGGTACTCGCGGCCACTGAGCAGTTGTGCGGTGGAGCGACGGTTTTCGGTGTTTTGCTCGATAAAGCGGCTGGCCTCCAGGATCGCCATCACCAGCACGCGGGCGGTGTTGGGGTACTGGTCGACAAATGCCTGGGTGCAGCCGAGCACCTTTTCCGGATGGTTCGGCCAGATCGCCTGGCTGGTCGCCAGGGTAAAGCCCTGGTTTTGCTTGACGGCACTGGCGCACCAGGGCTCGCCGACGCAAAAGCCATCGATACGCCCGGCCTGCAGGTGCGCGAGCATTTGCGGGGGTGGTACCACGACGCTGTCCACATCCTGTAGCGGATGAATGCCTTGGCTCGCCAGCCAGTAGTACAACCACATGGCGTGAGTGCCTGTGGGAAAGGTCTGGGCGAAAGTCAGTTTTGTTCGGCTTTGGTGCACATGACGGTCCAGCGCCTCAGGAGTGACCACGCCCTGCTGTTGCAGGCTGCGGGACAGGTTGATGCTTTGGCCGTTCTGGTTCAGCCCCATCAAGACTGCCATGTCGGTAGGTGCGACGCCGCCGATGCCCAGGTGCACGGCATAGACCAGCCCGTACAGGCTGTGGGCGGCGTCCAGCTCGCCGCTGACCAGTTTGTCCCGCAGGTTGGCCCATGAAGATTGGCGCTTGAGGTTGAGGGTCAAGCCATAAGGCTGTGCGAAACCCTGGGTCGCCGCCACCACCAGGGATGCGCAATCGCTCAAGGCCATGAAGCCCAGGTCAAGGCTGCTCTTTTCCGGGGCATCACTGCCGTTGACCCAGGCCAGCGGGTCGTTCGTCGGGCTGTTGCCAACCGAATCGTTCATCAACACCTACCTTTTCTTTCACAAAAAAGCGTCGTTCCCTCAGATGGCGATGCAAGGCCATTGCGGGTAACGACGCCTTTGTCCGTAAGCCCGCTCCGCCGTTGGTGCGCGCCTTGATACAGAGTCCGTAGCAAGGCACATGCCACGGGCCGATGGGCGCCGCCAGCCGTCAACTTTTCATCAAGATTGAAACTCGGCTGCCTCTCAGTATGGCCGCTTCTTACTGCCAGGCCGCCCAGGAAATCCCAGGTGTACGCTCACTTTTCCGTAACCACTCCCTGTCTCTGGCTGCTGCTTGCCGCGCTGATGCTGGGAAGTGCCGGTGCCCGGGGCGAAATCTACCAGGCGCAGGACGAGAGCCTGCATACCGTCTTTACCGCCTTGTCCGTGCCCATGGGCCTGCCCATCGTCGTGAGCGGTGAAGTGGCGCGCATACGCATCAGCGAGGTCATTGACCTCGCTATGCCGCTGCACGCCCTGGAGACGCTTGCGTTGCAGTACGGCTTGATCTGGTACAGCGATGGCCAGGCGCTCTATCTCTACAACGCCAGCGAGGCAAAACGTTCGGCAGTGGTGCTGAGGCATATATCTGTCGAGCGGTTTCGTGGCCTCATGCGCCGTTGGGGGCTTGATGAGACGCGCTACCCCCTGCGCGTGAGCGGGGCACGCACATTCGATGTGTCCGGCCCACCTCATTATGTCGACCACGTTTTGCGCCTGGCCCAATTGATGGATCGCGAGCGTGCTGAGTTACAAGTAGGTAAGCAGGCGTTTGCTGTCGTTCAGGTACTCAACACCCACGTGGCAGACCGCGGCTATGCCATGGGTGACGAAAAGGTCACGGTGCCGGGAATCGCGTCGACGATCGAAACCCTGTTGGGTTCCGAACAGAAGGGACCGCTGGCCGACAAGAACCTGGTGGTGATCGCATACCCGGATACCAATAGCCTGCTGATCAAGGGTAAACCTGCGCAGTTGGGGTTCATCGAGCGCCTGGTGGCGGAGTTGGACACGCCCAAGCGTTCTATCGAAGTCTCGCTCTGGATGGTGGATGTGGACCGTAACGAGCTGAAAAAGCTGGGTTTTGACTGGGACAAGGATGGGAAGGCCCAGGCCACGCGCATTCTGGAGCCGATGGACGATAACCGCGTGATGGCGCAAATCGCCACGCTGGAGCGCCGGCGGCGAGCAAGGGTGATGACGTTGCCGGTGATTCTCACCCAGGAGAATGTGCCGGCCGTGTTCCAGGATAACCACACCTTCTACCTGCCTGCTCCCGGAGCCGACCATGCTGATTGGAAGCCCGTGCAATACGGCTCCCAGGTCAGCGTACTGCCGCGTTTTGCCGAAGCGAACCAGATCGAGATGCTGCTCCATGTCGAGGATGGTCGACAATTGAGCCAGGCGGGGCGGCGCGGCAAACCGACCGCGGTCGGACGGGTGAGTGCCAGCAGTGTGGTGAGGGTCGCGCAGGGCAAGCGCCTGTGGCTGGGAGCGTTCAGCCGTGAGGCGCATGAGCCGGGACGCAGCACCGCTCCAGCCGGCCCGGCCAAGGTTCGCCTGTTTGTGATTCAGGCCCGGGCCGCGGGTAGCGAGTTGAAGGCGTTGGCCACAGGCGTGGGCGCACCACCGTTGAGTGCGGCGCAATACGAGCGCGTGCAACGTGCGTTTGTACGCCCGGGTCGCGATAGCTCTCCGTGAATAAGGTGTTGACCCATGCATTTGGAAATTCTTCTACAGGAACAACTGATCAGCCGCAGGCGCCTGGCAGCTTTTGCTGCTGGAAAGGTGCTGCCATTGTCGCCGGGCATCATCCACTGCGTGGAAGTTCGGGTTAATGGCCGGTTGCTCGCATTGGGCGAGTTGGTGCAACTGGAGGATCGGTTGGGTGTTGAGTTGCACGAGGTCTATAAATGGGGGAGCGCCTGACGTATGTGGGTGAAGTGTCTTACAGGGTGTTGCTAAAAAGCGTCGGCTGTATGGGTTTTTTCCTAGCGTGGGCTGCAAGGTGGTTTTTTATAGTCGTGATGTGGGCACAAGAGCCAGTACTGGAAAATAAGGACTTCAATGTCAGTAGTCGGATGTCGAGGTAGATATGGCCGTCGTGAATGATGAGTTGACGACGACGTCCCTGCTCTTTTCCCAGTGGACGCTGCATGGCGATGGTCGCCTGACCGGCGACGGCAGCGACGTCCAGTTGCCACCCAAGGAGCTGCATGTTTTGCGGCTGTTGTTGGTCTCTGGCGGTGCACTGATGACCAAGGATCGTTTGCTGGAGTTGGCCTGGCCCCAGGGGGAGGTCGCCGAGGAGTCGCTGACCCGTTGCATTTATTCGCTGCGCAAGCATCTTGGCGCTGACAAAGGCTTTATCAAGACCATTTATGGTCGCGGGTATCGCTTTACATGCCCGGTGAAGGCTGCGCGGCAGGGGCCCGGGCCTATGGATACCGTGCCGCATGTGTGTTCGGCCTGTGGCCAAGTCAGTCATGGCTGAGTTCTGGCGCCGGCTGCTGTGGCTTGGCCTGGTGACGAGCGGCAATCAGGCACTGGCCTATTGCTGGGAGGAAACCGCCCATCGCTACGATATCGAGCCGGAGTTGCTACAGGCTATCGCCGCCGTGGAGTCGGATTTTCGCCCGGATGCGATGAACTACGCCAACGGTAACGGCACACGGGATATCGGCCTGATGCAGATCAACAGTATCCATTTGCCTCGCCTGCTCAAGCTGGGTATCACCGAGGAAAGGCTGTTGAGTGAGCCCTGCCTGTCGGTGGAAGTCGGGGCGTCCATACTGGCCGAGTTTATCCAGCGTTTTGGCTACAACTGGACGGCGGTGGGGTCCTACAATGTCGGGCCCGGCTCCGGCCCTGAGCGCGACGCGTTGCGCATGCGCTATGCAGAAAAAATCTGGGCACGTTATGAGGCCCTGGTACAGCAACGCTACTGACGTTTGGGCGGCGCGCCTCGCATGCACCCCGCCACCCCGCTATAATCGCCGCCACCTTTCGCCGCCATCCGAGTCTAGCCCGCCCATGTATACCCTGGCCCGCCAGCTGTTGTTCAAACTCTCCCCGGAAACCTCCCACGATCTGTCCCTGGACCTGATCGGCGCCGGTGGCCGCCTGGGGCTCAATGGCCTGGTATGCAAGGCACCGGCGAAAATGCCGGTGTCGGTGATGGGGCTCGACTTCCCCAACCCGGTCGGACTGGCCGCCGGCCTGGACAAGAACGGTGCGGCCATCGATGGCTTCGCGCAGTTGGGTTTCGGTTTTGTGGAGATCGGCACCGTGACGCCGCGACCGCAACCGGGCAACCCCAAGCCGCGTATCTTCCGCCTGCCGGAAGCCGAGGCGATCATCAATCGCATGGGGTTCAACAACCTGGGCGTCGATCATCTGCTGTCGCGCGTCGAGGCCGCAAAGTACAAGGGCATTCTCGGTATCAATATCGGCAAGAACTTCGACACGCCGGTCGAGCGCGCAGTGGATGACTACCTGATCTGCCTGGACAAGGTCTACGCCCACGCCAGCTATGTCACCGTCAACGTCAGCTCGCCCAACACCCCGGGCTTGCGCAGCCTGCAGTTCGGCGATTCGCTCAAGCAACTGCTCGAAGCCCTGCGCCAACGCCAGGAAGACCTGGCCGTGCGCCATGGCAAGCGCGTGCCGCTGGCAATCAAGATCGCCCCGGACATGAGTGACGAAGAAACCGTGCTGGTGGCCCAGGCCCTGGTGGATGCGGGCATGGATGCGGTCATCGCGACCAACACCACCCTCAGCCGTGTCGGCGTCGAAGGGTTGGCCCATGGCGATGAAGCGGGTGGTCTATCGGGTGCGCCAGTGCGTGACAAGAGCACCCATATCGTCAAGGTGCTGGCTGCTGAGTTGGCCGGGCGTTTGCCGATCATCGCGGTGGGCGGCATTACCGAAGGCAAGCATGCCGCCGAGAAGATCGCTGCGGGCGCCAGCCTGGTGCAGTTGTACTCGGGTTTTATTTATAAAGGCCCGGCGCTGATCCGCCAGTCAGTGGATGCGATTGCGGCCTTGCGCTGATAGTAGATGCACGCTGGGCGGGGAATGGTCATTAAAAACACCGCCAATAAAAAGGGCTCCTTAAGAGGAGCCCCTGGGCCGAAGCCCGCCGCCTGGATAGGGCGTGCGTGGTTAAGTCGCTACATATTCGAGGTGGTGTCGGAATTAAATGCCCTTGATTAGCCGACGGCGTGAAGTTCGTTGAGTCTGTGGATTCCCGCAGTGCCAGTCATACCGTCCCAGTTGTCGCCGCGTCCTTCTCGCCAGCCGTTGATCCAGGCTTGGCGTACCGACGGTAGAGTAAATGGGCAAAGCTCACGGGATTTGCCATGAACGCCATATTGATATCCGCGTAAAAATGCTCTTTCCAACGGATCACGCTTAAGTCTTCTCATAGGGTGTTTCCCTCACTTGTTGACTGTCTTGATATCCTTCGGCCTCGTCTGAGGCCGGGCAGAGTTTTTCTGCCGTTGGTGGGCTCGCTGCCGGCGTGGCGAGCCTATGTGTCGGCGTCGTTGCGGCGCCAACCTGTGTTGAGTTCTAACCAATAGGTCACATGGATTCAATGATCGTTTTGTCATAAGCACGTAACGATAACGATGCTATAGCCATAAGCTGGGATGGCTTTTCGCCCCATTTGTCGGGCAAAGCCAGCTATGATGCACCCTGCAAAGAGGACGGGTTTAATCCTTTAGTGAGAATGCCCGCTGGTTGCAGTCGGTTATTATTCGACGAAGGGTCGGAATATTTCTTTTTGTTGCGTCAAATTCTCTCTCTGCCCCGTCAATAAAGGCTCCAAGGCCCGTCAGACGGGGTGGAACGGCACATTCGTGCCACGCGAGCACTCTTCAAGAAAAGTGCTTGATTGAAAACCGAGCCGGCGATGCGTCGCCCGTTCACTTATTGCTGAAAAGCCTGGAATGCCCCATGTCGGACCGTTTTGAACTCTTCCTCACCTGCCCCAAGGGCCTCGAAGGCCTGCTGATCGAGGAAGCCGTCGGGCTTGGCCTTGAGGACGCCCGCGAGCACACCTCGGCCGTGCGCGGCATGGCCGACATGGAAACCGCCTATCGTCTATGCCTCTGGTCGCGCCTGGCCAACCGTGTGTTGCTGGTGCTCAAGCGCTTCCCGATGAAGGACGCCGAAGACCTCTACCACGGTGTGCTGGATATTGAATGGGCCGATCACATGGTCTCCGACGGTACCCTGGCGGTGGAATTCAGCGGTCACGGCTCAGGCATCGACAACACCCACTTCGGCGCGCTGAAGGTCAAGGATGCGATCGTCGACAAGCTGCGTACCCCGACCGGCGAACGCCCGTCCATCGACAAGATCAACCCCGACCTGCGCATCCACCTGCGCCTGGATCGTGGCGAAGCCATCCTGTCCCTCGACCTGTCCGGCCACAGCCTGCACCAGCGCGGCTACCGCCTGCAGCAGGGCGCCGCGCCGTTGAAGGAAAACCTGGCGGCGGCGATCCTGATTCGTGCCGGCTGGCCGCGCATTGCTGCCGAAGGCGGCGCGCTGACTGACCCGATGTGCGGCGTGGGCACCTTCCTGGTGGAAGGCGCGATGATTGCCGCCGACATGGCACCTAACCTGAATCGCGAATTGTGGGGCTTCACCACCTGGCTCGGCCACGTCCCGGCGCTGTGGAAAAAACTCCACGCCGAAGCCACTGAACGCGCGGCCATTGGCATGAACAAGCCGCCGTTGTGGGTGCGGGGCTACGAAGCCGACCCGCGCCTGATCCAGCCCGCCCGCAACAACATCGAGCGCGCCGGCCTGAGCCACTGGATCAAGGTGTACCAGGGCGAAGTCGGCACCTTCGAGCCGCGCCCGGACCAGAACCAGAAAGGCCTGGTGATCTGCAACCCGCCCTACGGCGAGCGCCTGGGTGACGAAGCCAGCCTGTTGTACCTCTACCAGAACCTCGGCGAGCGCCTGCGCCAGGCCTGCATGGGCTGGGAAGCGGCGGTGTTCACCGGCGCGCCGGACCTGGGCAAGCGCATGGGGATCCGCAGCCACAAGCAGTATTCGTTCTGGAACGGCGCATTGCCGTGCAAGTTGCTGCTGATCAAGGTCAACCCGGATCAGTTCGTCACCGGCGAGCGCCGTACCCCGGAACAGCGCCAGGCCGAACGTGAGCAGGCCGTTTACGACCAGGCTCCGGTCGAGCCGCAGGAGCGCCAGTACAACAAGAACGGCAACCCGATCAAGCCCGCCCCGGCCCCCGTGGTCGAGCAGGCGCGCCTGAGCGAAGGCGGGCAGATGTTCGCCAACCGCCTGCAAAAGAACCTCAAGCTGCTGGGCAAGTGGGCCAAGCGTGAAGGGGTGGATTGCTACCGCGTCTACGACGCCGATATGCCTGAATACTCCATGGCCATCGACCTGTACCACGACTGGGTCCACGTCCAGGAATACGCTGCGCCAAAATCCATCGACCCGGAAAAAGCCTCGGCCCGCATGTTCGACGCCCTGGCGGCCATTCCCCAGGCGCTGAACATCGACAAGAGCCGCGTGGTGGTCAAGCGCCGCGAGCGCCAGAGCGGTACCAAGCAATACGAGCGCCAGAGTGCCCAGGGCAAGTTCACCGAGGTCAGCGAAGGCGGCGTGAAGCTGCTGGTCAACCTCACCGACTACCTGGACACCGGTCTGTTCCTCGACCACCGTCCGATGCGCATGCGTATCCAAAAGGAAGCGGCCGGCAAGCGTTTCCTCAACCTGTATTGCTACACCGCCACCGCCAGTGTGCACGCAGCCAAGGGTGGCGCGCGTAGCACCACCAGTGTCGACCTGTCCAAGACCTATCTGGACTGGGCACGTCGCAACTTCTCGCTCAACGGTTTTTCCGACAAGAACCGCCTGGAGCAGGGCGATGTGATGGCCTGGCTGGAGGCCAGCCGCGATGAGTTCGACATGATCTTCATCGACCCGCCGACCTTCTCCAACTCCAAGCGCATGGAAGGCATCTTCGACGTCCAGCGCGACCACGTGCAGTTGCTCGACCTGGCCATGGCGCGCCTGGCACCGGGTGGCGTGCTGTACTTCTCGAACAACTTCCGCAAGTTCCAGCTGGAGGACAATCTCAGCGAACGCTATGCGGTCGAGGAAATCAGCGACAAGACCCTCGATCCGGATTTTGCGCGTAATGCGAAGATCCACCGGGCGTGGAAAATCACTGCTCGCTGATCGCCGCCACGAAAAAGCCGCAAGCCTGGACTATTCCGGGCTTGCGGCTTTTTTACGCTGGTCAAACCCTGGGCCGATGGCTATAACTTAAGGCCTAGCCAAAGTGACACCCCCCGCACGCTGGCGTTGTGAGTGTTGCCTATGCCGTTGCAAGCCGTTCGCCCGAAAATCCTAGGCTTTATCAGTGAACAGGCGTCGGCTTGGCTGGTGGCATTGGTGGTGTTATTGGCAGGTTTTGCGCTGACGGCCATCGTCGCCTGGGCGGCCTCCGACCTCTATCAGCAACAGGTTCGCCAGCGCTTTCAGTTGCTGGTCAACGAGCGTTACACCCGCTTGCAGGAACGCTTCGAGGATCAGGAACAACGCCTGAACAGCCTGCGGCGGTTTTTCGTCAACTCTGATGAGGTATCCCGCGAAGAGTTCGATGGGTTTGCCCAGCCGTTGTTGTTGCGCGCCCGGGCCTACTCCTGGGCGCCGCGGGTGCTTCGCGAGCAGCGCAGTCAATTTGAACAAGAGGTGACCCGCCAGCGGGGCGCACCGTTTGTGATCCGAGAATTGAATTCGGCCGGTGAGTTGGCCCCGGCGCCCGAACGTGATGAATACGTGCCGGTGCTCTACAGCCAGACCCAAAGCCTGCTGGGCACACCGTTGGGTTTTGATCTGCTGGCCCAGCCCCTGCGGCGCTCGGCCCTTGAGCGGGCGCAAAAGAGCGGCAAGCTGGCGGTGTCCCAACCCATGCAGTTGGTGGGGGTCGAGCCTGCTTATGCCACTGGTGTATTACTGGTCGCGCCGGTGAGTCACCTGCCCACGTCCGAGCCGTCCCCAAATGAGCCATACGGTTACGTGATGGCGGTGATCAGCATGCGCCAGCTGGTCGCCGACGGCTTGCCCAAAGCGGAGCGGGACAACCTGGTGATGCAGATCGTCGACACCTCCGACCTGCAAAAGCGCGTGCTCTTCGAGTCCGGCAATACCGTGGCCAACAGCGACCTCGCTGGCGCGCGTCGCCTGACCCTGGGCGATCATGTGTACGCCCTGAGCCTGCGCCCGAGCAAGGTGTTCGAGCAGGCCAACTATTCCTCGCTGTCCACGATCCTGACCATGGGTAGCCTACTCAGCCTGCTGCTCAGCGCCTTGCTCTATGTGCTGGTGAGCCAGCGCCAGCGTGCGTTGAAACTGGTGGAGCAACGCACTGTGCAGTTGCGCTTGCGTGAGCAGGAACTACGGGGTGCCCATGGCCAGTTGCGCAGCGTACTGAATGCCGCTACCCAAGTAGCGATCATTGCCACTGACTTGCGCGGTGTGATCAACACCTTCAACGCCGGTGCCGAGCAGATGCTGGGGTACGAGGCCGAGCAGGTGGTGGGCAAGCTGACCCTGGAAAGCCTGCACTTGGCGTTGGAGCTGGAGGCACGTTCCGCGAGCCTGAGCGTGACCTTGGGCAAGCGTATCCCGGCGAGCCAGGCGATGCTGGTGGAAAGCCCCGACAACCTGCACGAAGCCCGGGAGTGGACCTTGGTCCGCCAGGATGGCAGTCAGCTGATTGTGAATATGTTGGCCACCGTCTTGCTGGATGACCATGGTCTGTGGATCGGTCACCTCGCGATTTACCTGGACGTCACCGAGCAGAAACGCGCCTACGAGGCCCTGGCGGCGCGGGACCGCCTGCTCAAGAAACTCAGTGCCCACGTACCCGGGGGGATCTTCCAATTCACCCTGGAACCCCAGGATAACTGGCGCTTTATCTACGCCAGCGACGGCATGCGCGATATCTATGAAATCGAGGTCAGCGCGTTGCAGCGGGATGCGACGAAGGTCTTCGATCGAATCCACCCGCTGGACGCGGAGCGGGTGCGGGCCTCGATTCGCCTGTCGGCATTGCAGTTGAGCCACTGGCGCGAAGAGTACCGGGTGCAGTTGCCGCAACGGGGGTTGCGCTGGATTCGCGGCGAGGCCACCCCGGAAGAGTTACCGGGGGGCGGTACGCTGTGGCATGGCTATGTGTCGGACATTTCCGACTTGAAGCGGGTTGAAGAGGAGCTGCGCGCGCTGTCCATCACAGATTCCCTGACCGGGATTCACAACCGTCGCTATTTCCAGGACCGCCTCAGGGCCGAGATGGCGAGGCTCAACCGGACCAGTGGGGCGCTGTCGGTGATCATGCTCGATATCGATCATTTCAAGCGTATCAACGACCAGCACGGGCATGCGGTTGGCGACGGGGTGTTGCAGGAGTTGTGCAGGCGCATCAGTCAGCGTCTGCGCCGCACCGACGTGTTCTGCCGCCTGGGGGGCGAGGAATTCATGGTGCTGTGCCCCAATACCGATGGCGAGCAGGCTTATGGCCTGGCCATGGAGTTGTGGCAATCCCTGCGTAACCTGCCGATGGAGCCTGTGGGCATCGTCACCGCCAGCTTTGGTGTGGCCAGCTGGCGGGTGGATGAAGGCATTGATGGCCTGTTGTTGCGTGCCGACTCGGCGGTGTACGTGGCCAAGCAGGCGGGCAGGGACCGGGTGGAGGCCGAGAGGGCGCGGGCCTGACGCTCGCTCCTATAGGACGGGAGCTGCCGCCGCCAGTTTTGGCTGGCGGTACAGATCCAGCAGCACCTGGTCCAGCACCGACGACGCGCCCCACGGCTTCGGATCGTTGAGGATCGCCACCACCGCCCAGGTGTTGCCATTGTTGTCGCGGCTGAACCCGGCAATGGCGCGCACGGTATTCAAGGTACCGGTCTTGACGTGGGCTTCGCCGCGCATGGCCGTGGTCTTCAGGCGTTTGCGCATGGTGCCGTCGGTGCCGGCGATCGGCATCGAGCTGATGTATTCCGCAGCGTAGGGGCTTTTCCAGGCGGCCTGCAGCATGGCGGCCATCTCGCGGGCGCTGACCCGCTCGGCACGGGACAGGCCCGAACCGTTCTCCATCACCAGGTGTGGCGCGGTGATGCCTTTCTTCGCCAGCCACTGGCGCACCACACGTTGCGCGGCCTTGGCATCGTCGCCGTCGGCATCGTTGCGAAACTGCGCGCCCAGGCTCAGGAACAACTGCTGGGCCATGGTGTTGTTACTGTATTTGTTGATGTCACGGATGATTTCCGCCAGGTCCGGCGAAAAGGCGCGGGCCAGGACCTTGGCATCCTTGGGCACCGGCGCCTGGATATCGCGGCCCTGGATGGTGCCGCCCAGTTCCTGCCAGATCGCCCGCACCGCACCGGCGGTGTAGGTGGCGTGGTCCAGCAACGACAGATAAGTCTGCGAGCTGCAGCCATCGGCCAATTGGCCGCTGACGGTGACCGTCATACTGCCATCGGCGCCTGTGACCGGGTTGTAGCGTACGTCGCCGGTGCACTGCTTGGCGTTGGAGGCCTTGACCTGGTTGTCGATGCGGATGCTGGCAATCGGCGGCTCGACCGAGACGAGCACGCGGCCCGAATCGTTACGGGTCACAAAGCGCAGGGCCTTGAGGTTGACCAGCAGGGCGTCGGGCTTGACCAGGAACGGTTTGTTCTCGTCGTTGCCGTCGTCATTGAATTCCGGCAACTGCGGCTGGTTGAAGAAACTGCGGTCCAGCACCAGGTCACCGGTGACTTGCTGCACGCCATTGGCCCGCAGGTCGCGCATCAGCAGCCAGAGTTTTTCCATATTCAGCTTGGGGTCTCCGCCGCCCTTGAGGTACAGGTTGCCGTGCAACACGCCACCGCTGAGGGTGCCGTCGGTGTAGAACTCGGTTTTCCACTGGTGGTTGGGGCCGAGCATTTCCAGGGCCGCATAGGTGGTGACCAGCTTCATGGTGGAAGCCGGGTTTACCGAGACGTCGGCGTTGAACACGGTGGGGGTGCCGGGGCCGTTCAACGGGATCATCACCAGGGACAGCGCAGTGTTTTGCAGCTTGGCTTTGGCCAGTGCCTGCTGGACGTTGGCAGGCAAGGTGTTATTGATCGGGGCCGCGGAGGTGGAAAAGGCCAGTGGCAGGAGAAAACTGGCAAGTAGCAATGGACGCAAAGATTTGATCATAAGAAATAAAACCCTACTGCTGAGGAGGGTGAAAAAGGCGAGGGGTAGATAGGAAAAATCCCTCAATGGTCATGAAAGTGTCGGCATTATGCCCCAAGGTGAAGGCACTTGTAGCTGAACGATAGCTGGTAATCGGCGTTTTTTTAACAGCAAACGGCCGCCCGTCCCAGAGAGTCGGGCAATCGTCGCCTTAAACTGCTAAAGTGCCGCCCGTTATTACTTATGAGGATTGTTCCAATGGCGACTAACCGTTCCCAGCGTCTGCGCAAAAAACTGTGCGTTGATGAATTTCAAGAGCTGGGTTTCGAACTGAACCTGGACTTCAAAGAAGGCCTGAGTGAAGAAGCTATCGACGCTTTCCTCGAAGCATTCATCAAAGAAGCCATGGAAGCCAACGGCCTGGGCTATGTCGGCGGCGACGACTACGGTCTGGTTTGCCTGCAGAAGCGTGGCTCGGTCTCCGAAGAGCAGCGTGCTGCCGTCGAAGCCTGGCTGAAAACCCGTTCCGAGCTGACCAAGGCTGAAGTCAGCCCGCTGCTGGACGTGTGGTATCCGGAAAAGCCGATCAACGCGGCTAAGTGATACTGAAAAAAACGGCGACCTGAGGGTCGCCGTTTTTTTATGCCTTGCGCCAATTCAGAATCAGCAGCGTCAACACCCCCGCCACAATCCCCCAGAACGCCGAGCCGATGGAAAACAACGTCAAGCCTGACGCGGTGACCATAAAGGTGATCAGCGCCGCTTCCCGTTCCTTCGGCTCATTCATGGCGATACTCAAGCCATTGATGATCGAGCCAAACAAGGCCAAGGCCGCAATCGACAGCACCAGTTCCTTGGGCAAGGCTGCGAACAGTGCCGCCAGTGTTGCGCCGAACACCCCGGCTATCCCGTAGAACACCCCGCACCATACGGCGGCGGTGTAGCGTTTATTACGGTCTTCATGGGCATGGGGGCCGGTGCAGATCGCTGCGCTGATCGCCGCCAGGTTGATGCCGTGGGAGCCAAAGGGCGCCAGCACCAGCGAGGCCAGGCCGGTGGCGGTGATCAGCGGCGAGGCCGGCACGTTATAGCCATCGGCCCGCAGGACGGCGACGCCGGGCATGTTCTGCGAGGTCATCGCCACCACGAACAACGGAATCCCGATGCTGATGGTTGCCGCCAGCGAGAAGTGCGGCGTCGTCCATACCGGCGTCGCCACTTCCAGGTGGAAACCGCTGAAGTCCAGCAAGCCCATCAGCCCCGACAGCAGGGTACCGATCATCAGGGCGGCCAGTACCGCGTAGCGTGGCGACAGACGCTTGATGATCAGGTAGGTGAAAAACATCCCCAGGACCAGGCCGGTGCGATGCTGCGCAGCGACGAAAATCTCGCTGCCGATCTTGAACAGGATCCCCGCCAGCAACGCGGCCGCCAACGACGCAGGGATACGCTTGACCAGTTTTTCAAAGCTGCCGGTGAGCCCGCAGAGCGTCACCAGCACCGCGCAGGTGATGTAGGCGCCGATGGCCTCGCCGTAACTCACACCGCCCAGGCTGGTGATCAACAGCGCCGCGCCGGGGGTGGACCAGGCAATGGTGATCGGCGTGCGATAGCGCAGGGACAGGCCGATGCTGCAGACCGCCATGCCGATGGAAATCGCCCAGATCCACGAAGAAATCTGCGCCGTGGTCAAGCCGGCCGCCTGGCCGGCCTGGAACATCAGCACCAGGGAGCTGGTATAGCCGGTCATCATGGCGATAAAGCCGGCGACGACGGCGGAGGCAGAAGTGTCGGCCAGCGGGCGCAAGGGCGCTTGGGTGGCGTCGGTCATGGAGAGGTGTTCCTTTTACCTGGGTGTTTGCCGGTGACGGCGCAGATTCAAGCCTAAACTCAAACGTAACGACTCATTGCAATACAGACGGCACCGCAAACAGCCGTACAGTGTGTTGGCGCAGTGGGTTGTGTACAATGTGCGCTGTTTTTAGGTGATACTTGCCAGCGACCCCGTGTTGCCGTATTACCTTAAAGTTGCCGTATTACCGTTAATTCGCCGCCGTTCTCCCTACCCGAGTGCCCATGAACGAACAGTTGCAACCTCTCAAGAAACAACCGCGAGCCGGCAAGGCCGGTCGCAGCGGAACCCAGGACGATATCGTCTACGCGCATATCTTCGAGGCGATCCTCGAGCAGCGCCTGGCACCCGGTACCAAATTGAGCGAAGAGGCACTGGGCGAAATCTTCGGCGTCAGCCGCACCATCATTCGCCGCGCGCTGTCGCGCCTGGCCCATGAAGGCGTGGTGTTGCTGCGGCCCAATCGTGGCGCGGTGGTGGCGAGCCCAAGCGTGGAAGAAGCACGCCAGGTGTTCCTGGCCCGGCGCCTGGTAGAGCGAGCGATCACCGAGCTGGCGGTGCAGCACGCCACCGCCGAGCAACTGGCCGAACTGCGCCAGATGGTCAACGACGAGCGCGACAGCTTCTCCCGCGGTGATCGCGGGGCGGGCATCCGCCTCTCCGGCGAATTCCACCTCAAGCTGGCCGAAGCCGCGAAAAACGCGCCGCTGATCAGCTTCCAGCGCAGCCTGGTGTCCCAGACCTCGTTGATCATCGCCCAGTACGAAAGCGGCAACCGCTCGCACTGTTCCTACGATGAGCACACCCAACTGATCGATGCGATCGAAGCACGGGACGCGGCGTTGGCGGTGAACTTGATGATGCATCACATGGATCATATCGACAGCAAGCTCAACCTCGACGAGGAAAGTGCGTCGGATGATTTGCATGCGGTGTTCTCGCATCTGTTGCAGACCAAGAAGCCGGGGCGTTCTTCAGTCAAGCTGTAAACCCGATTAAAAAATGTGGGAGGGGGCTTGCTCCCGATGGCAGAGTGTCAGTCACTGAATTAAGTGCCTGATCCGCCGCTATCGGGAGCAAGCCCCCTCCCACATTTGTTTTGTGTCGTGGCGCAGATCAGCGTTGGTGCACGAGTTGGCCGGCAGCGTAGGTCTGCAACACCGTCCGATCATCCCCCAGGGTCATCAACACGAACAACGTCTCGGCAATGTTATTGGCCTGCTTCAAGCGATAGCTCAGCAGCGGCGTTGCGTTGTAGTCCAGCACCAGGAAGTCTGCATCGGTGCCCGGCTGCAACGTGCCGATCTTGTCTTCCAGGCGCAGCGCCCGCGCACCGCCCAGGGTGGCCAGGTATAGCGACTTGAAGGGGCTCAACCGCGCGCCCTGCAGTTGCATGACCTTGTAGGCTTCGTTCAAGGTTTGCAGCAGCGAGAAACTGGTGCCACCACCCACATCGGTGCCCAGGCCGACATTCAGCTTGTGTTTCTCGGCCATCGGCAGGTTGAACAGGCCGCTGCCGAGGAAGAGGTTCGAGGTCGGACAGAACGCCACCGCCGACCCCGTCTCCGCCAACCGTGCGCATTCCTCATCACACAGGTGCACGCCGTGGGCAAACACCGAGCGCTCGCCCAGCAGCTGGTAGTGATCGTACACATCCAGATAGCCGTTGCGCTCCGGAAACAGCGCCTTCACCCACTCGACTTCCTGCTTGTTCTCACTGATGTGCGTCTGCATGTACAGGTCCGGGTATTCGCCCAACAGTTGTCCTGCGAGCGCCAATTGTTCCGGCGTGCTGGTCGGCGCAAAACGCGGGGTGACCGCATAGTGCAGGCGGCCCTTGCCGTGCCAGCGTTCGATCAGCGCCTTGCTTTGCTGGTAGCCGGATTCGGCGGTGTCGGTAAGGTAGTCCGGGGCGTTGCGGTCCATCATCACCTTGCCGGCGATCATGCGCAGGTCGAGTTTTTCCGCCGCTTCAAAGAATGCGTTCACCGACTGCGGATGCACGCTGCCGAACACCAGCGCGGTGGTGGTGCCGTTGCGCAGCAGTTCCTTGATAAAAATGCCTGCGACTTCTTCGGCGTGGGCCTTGTCGGCGAACTGGCTTTCGCACGGGAAGGTGTAGGTGTTGAGCCAGTCCAGCAACTGCTCGCCATACGCGCCGACCATGCCGGTTTGCGGCAGGTGGATATGGGTGTCGATCAGGCCGGGGATGATCAGCGCATCCTGGTAATGGGTGATGTCGATGTCGGCAGGCAAGCTCGGCAGCAGGTCGCCGGCATGGCCCACGGCGCTGATCCGGCCGTTTTCGATCACCAGCAGGCCGTCTTCGAAATACTCGTAGGAGGCTTCGATCCCAACTTCAGCGGGGTCGGCGATGCTGTGCAGGAGGGCGGCACGGTAGGCTTTGCGAGTCAAAGGCATGGTCGTCTCAATTGATAGCTTGGCTGCGGCGCGAGGCCGGCAGCAATTTGGCAATGGGTTCGGCGCTCGCGGTGTGCTGGCCGAAACTGGCGTTATAGGTGGCGATGATTTCGCCGGCGATGGAGATGGCGATCTCCACCGGCAACTTGCCCTTCACCTCGCTGAGGCCCATGGGGCAACGCATGCGTTGCAACTGCGCGGCGTCGAAGCCGCGATCGCGCAGGCGGTGTTCGAACTTGACGCGTTTGGTCTTGGAGCCGATCAGGCCGAAGTAGGCGAAGTCATTGCGCTTGAGCAGGGCGGCGGTGAGTTCCAGGTCCAGCGCGTGATTGTGGGTCATGACGATGCAGTAGCTGCCCACCGGCAGGTCGGCAATTTCGTCCACCGGCTCTTCGCTGATGATTTTACGCACGCCCTGGGGGATATGTTCCGGAAACTCCTGCTCGCGGGAATCGATCCAGAGTACCCGGCACGGCAGGCTCGCCAGCAACGGCACCAGCGCGCGGCCGACATGGCCGGCGCCGAACACCGCGATCTGCGCCTGCACCTGGCCCATGGGTTCGAACAGCAGCACGGTGACGCCACCGCAGCACTGGCCCAGGCTGGCGCCGAGGCTGAAGCGCTCCAGATGGGTGTTCTGCTGGCCACGCACGAGCATGTCGCGGGCGATCTGCATGGCCTTGTATTCCAGGTGCCCGCCGCCGATGGTGTCGAAGGTTTGCGCGGCACTGATCACCATCTTCGAACCGGCATTGCGCGGCGTGGAGCCGAGCTCTTCGATGATGGTCACCAGTACGCAGGGCTCACCCTGGTTTTGCAGGTCGGCGAGGGCGCTGATCCAGTTGTTCATAGTCACCTCTTGTGGTGTCTGTCAGGCCGTCATCGGTCTAGAGCGAAGCCATTTCAGTTTCAGTCTCGACAGCTGTCGCCGTCTGCAACTTGCGCATCTGCTCACACCCCCACAACACCCGCTCCGGTGTCGCCGGCGCATCGATCTTCGGCTGATGGCGATAATCAGCCAGGCTCGCCACCGCATCCTTGATCGCGCACCACGAGGCAATCCCGAGCATGAACGGTGGCTCACCCACGGCCTTGGAATGGAACACCGTGTCTTCCGGGTTCTTGCGGTTTTCCACCAGCTTCACACGCAAATCCAAAGGCATGTCGGCTACCGCCGGGATCTTGTAGCTGGCCGGGCCGCAGGTCTCTAGCTTGCCCTTGTTGTTCCACACCAGCTCTTCCATGGTCAGCCAGCCCATGCCCTGGATAAAGCCTCCTTCTACCTGGCCGATGTCGATGGCCGGGTTCAGTGAGGCGCCCACATCGTGGAGGATGTCGGTGCGCAGCATCTTGTATTCGCCGGTCAGGGTGTCGACGATCACTTCGCAGCACGCCGCGCCGAAGGCGAAGTAGTAGAACGGCCGACCGCGGGCCTGGCTGCGGTCGTAGAAGATTTTCGGGGTCTTGTAGAAGCCGGTGCTCGACAGCGAGACCTGGGCGAAATACGCCTGCTGGATCAACGCCTCGAAGGTCAGGATCTGCTCGCGCACGCGCACATGGCCGTTATGAAATTCCACATCCGCTTCGCTCACGTCGTACTTGCGCGCGGCGAATTCCACCAGGCGTTGCTTGATGGTTTCGGCGGCGTTCTGGGCGGCCTTGCCGTTCAGGTCCGCACCGCTGGACGCGGCGGTCGGCGAGGTGTTGGGCACTTTGTCGGTGTTGGTGGCGGTGATCTGCACGCGGTCGATGTCCACCTGGAACACTTCGGCCACCACTTGCGCGACCTTGGTGTTCAAGCCCTGGCCCATCTCGGTGCCGCCGTGGTTCAGGTGGATGCTGCCGTCGGTGTAGATATGGATCAGCGCGCCCGCCTGGTTCAGGAAGCTCGCCGTGAACGAGATCCCGAATTTCACCGGCGTCAGCGCCAGGCCTTTTTTCAGGATCGGGCTGTGGGCGTTGTACAGGCGGATCGCTTCGCGGCGCTCGGCGTATTGGCTGCTGGCTTCAAGTTCGGCGGTCATTTCCTCGAGCATGTTGTGCTCTACGGTCTGGTAGTAGTGGGTGACGTTGCGCTCGGTCTTGCCGTAGTAATTGGCCTTGCGCACCGCCAACGGGTCCAGCGCCAGATGGCGGGCGATGGCGTCCATCACTTCCTCGATGGCGACCATGCCTTGTGGGCCGCCGAAGCCGCGATAGGCGGTGTTGGACGCGGTGTTGGTCTTGCAGCGATGGCCGTTCACCGTGGCATCGCCCAGGTAATACGCGTTGTCGGCGTGGAACATGGCGCGGTCGACGATCGAGTTGGACAGGTCCGGCGAGCAGCCGCAGTTACCGGCCAGTTCCAGGTTGATCCCGTGCAGGCGACCGCTGTCGTCGAAGCCCACGTCGTATTCGATATAGAAGGGGTGGCGCTTGCCGGTCATCAGCATGTCTTCGACGCGCGGCAGGCGCATCTTGGTCGGCTGGCCGGTGAGGCGCGCCACCACCGCGCATAGGCACGCCGGGCTCGCCGCCTGGGTTTCCTTGCCGCCGAAACCGCCACCCATGCGGCGCATATCGACGACGATCTTGTTCATCGACACGTCCAGCACTTCGGCCACCAGCTTCTGCACTTCGGTGGGGTTCTGCGTGGAGCAATAGACGATCATGCCGCCGTCTTCGGTGGGCATTACCGAGGAAATCTGGGTTTCCAGGTAGAAGTGTTCCTGGCCGCCGATATGCAGGGTGCCCTGGAGGCGGTGCTTGGCGGTCGCCAGTGCGCCGGCCGAATCACCCCGTTGGTGGGTGTGGCTGTCGAGCACGAAGTGCTTGTTGCGAAAGGCCTCGACCACATCCAGCACGGGCTCCAGGTCTTCGTATTCGATCACGGCGGCCATCGCGGCCTTGCGTGCGGTGTCGAGGTCGCGGGCGGCCACGGCCAAAACCACCTGGCCGACGAACTGCACCGTGTCGATGGCCAGCAAGGGGTCGCCGGGCAGCAGCGGGCCGATGTCTTTCAGGCCCGGCACGTCTTCGTGGGTGATGACGATACGCACACCGTCGAAGGCGTAGCAGGGCGCGGTGTCGATGCGGATGATCCGGGCGTGGGCGCGGTCGGACATGCGTGCATACAGGTGCAACTGGTTGGGGAATTCCAGGCGGTCATCGATGTACTGCGCTTCACCGGACACGTGCTTGGCGGCGCTGTCATGCTTGACGCTGCGGCCGACTCCGGAGGTCAGGTCCTGGGCAAACAGCGCGGCCAGTTCGGCCTGGGTTTTTTCCACGGCGTGATGGTTAGACATAAGCGGTCACCCGAGTCTCGATGTGCGGCGTTTGCAGTTCGATGAAGTATTTGCGCAGCAGGTTCCGGGCGCTGAGCAGACGGTATTCCTTGCTGGCGCGGAAGTCCGACAGCGGGGTGAAATCCTCGGCGAGGGCAGCGCAGGCTTTCTCGACGGTGGCGGCGTTCCAGGTGGCGCCGACCAACATGGCTTCGCAGTTTTTCGCGCGTTTTGGCGTGGCGGCCATGCCGCCGAACGCGACGCGGGCATCACCGATCACACCGTTGTCGATCTTCAGGTTGAAGGCCGCACACACGGCGGAAATATCGTCGTCCAGGCGCTTGGAAACCTTGTAGGCACGGAACAGCGCGTGGCCCTTGGGGACGATGATTTTTTCGATGAACTCGCTGTCCTGGCGCGCCGTCACGCGGTAGTCGATGAAGTAGTCTTCCAGGGCCAGCGTACGGCGCGTGTTGCCTTTGCACAGCACGATCTGCGCCCCCAGGGCGATCAACAGCGGCGGCGAATCGCCAATCGGCGAGGCGTTGCCGATATTGCCGCCGAGGGTACCCTGGTTACGGATTTGCAGGGAGGCGAAGCGGTGCAGCAGGTCGCCGAAATCCGGGTATTCGTGGTGCAGCGCGGTGTAGCAGTCGGAGAGGGCAGTGGCGGCGCCGATTTCCAGGCGGTCGTCGAAGTCCTCGATGCGCTTCATCTCTTCAATATTGCCGACATAGATCATCACCGGCAGGGTGCGGTGAAACTGGGTGACTTCCAGCGCCAGGTCGGTGCCGCCGGCCAGCAGGCGGGCTTGCGGGTAGGCGTCGTAGAGGTCGGCCAGGTCGGCAACGGTGAGGGGCACCAGGCAGCGTTTGTCGCCGCTGTTGAGTTCACCGGTTTGGGTCGGCGCGATGGCTTTGAGGCGGGCGATGGTCTCGGCCTGGCGGTTGTCGAACTGGTCCGCCGGTTTGTTGCAGCAGGCCTGTTCGGCGGCGGCCAGGATCGGCCGATAGCCGGTGCAGCGGCACAGGTTGCCGGCCAGGGCCTCGTGGGCCTTCTGGCTGTCGGGGGCGTCGCTGTTCTTTTGCAGGGCGAACAACGACATCACAAACCCGGGGGTGCAAAAGCCGCATTGCGAACCGTGGCACTCCACCATCGCCTGTTGCACGCTGTGCAGTTGGCCCTGGTGCTTGAGGTCTTCGACGCTGATCAACTGCTTGCCGTGCAGCGACGATACAAATGTCAGGCAGGAATTGAGGCTGCGATAACGGATCTGCTCAACGCCCTGAGGGTCGGTGTGCAACTCGCCGACCACCACCGTGCACGCACCGCAGTCGCCGCTGGCGCAGCCTTCCTTGGTACCGGGTTTGCCCACATGCTCGCGCAGATAGTTGAGCACGGTCAGGTTGGGGTCCAGGGCGTGCTCGCTACGGAGTTCCTGGTTAAGTAAAAACTGGATCACGGAAGGCCTCGCAGACTCATTATTGTTGTTAACCGCTTTGCGCCGAATCTAGTCATGTCTGACTTTTCGGTCAATGATTTTCTGACCAGAAGGTCAGGAAAATGCGATCGCAACACTTTCAATTATGGTTCAGTCTTCTGAAACCGGCGTTTTTGGGGGCGTGTGGGTGTTCAGCGTTGCTTATTTCATGCCAAATTCGCCACGGTGGGCGTAGCGCCATCAGCGGGCCAATGCGCTACACTGCCGCGCTTGTACCGATAGACGATTTTGAAGGGAAAACATGACGTTCAAGGCGCCGGACAGTCTCGCCGAGCAAATCGCTCACCACCTCGCCGAACGTATCATTCGCGGCGATCTCAAGCCTGGAGAGCGGATCCAGGAACAGAAAGTCACGCTGGCGCTCAATGTCAGCCGTGGCTCCGTGCGTGAAGCTTTACTGATCCTCGAACGCCGCCACCTGATCGCGATCCTGCCGCGCCGTGGCGCCCATGTGACCGAGCTCACGGCGCACAAGGTGCAGAGCCTGTGCACGCTGATGAGTGAGCTGTATATCCTGCTTGGCAATGCGGTCGCCCAGGGCTGGCAGACCCAGGCCGACATGGCGCCGTTCGTCCAGATCCAGCAGCGCCTGGTGAGCAATTTCGAGCGCCAGGACATCCGCGCCTTTGTCGAAGAATGCTTCAATGTGATGCGCGCCGCGTACCCCTTTGCCAACAACCCGTATTTGCAGGAAACCGTCGAAAACCTGCAGCCGGCGATGAACCGTGCCTATTACCTGGCCCTGGATCAGCGCAAGGCGTCCATGAGCGAGTACCTGGCGCTGTTCGAGCAACTGCTCGCCGCCGTACTCGCCCGTGACCTGGAGCAGATCCGCCAGGTGCTGTCGGCCTACTGCCAGCGCAGCAGCTCGCTGGTCATCGCTGCGTTGGCGGACGCCTAAACGTGCGGCTCAAGTGCATCAAACTGGCGGGGTTCAAATCCTTCGTCGACCCGACCACGGTGAACTTCCCCAGTAACATGGCGGCAGTGGTCGGGCCCAATGGCTGCGGCAAGTCGAACATCATCGACGCCGTACGCTGGGTGATGGGCGAGAGCTCGGCAAAAAACCTGCGTGGCGAGTCGATGACCGACGTCATCTTCAACGGCTCCACCAGCCGCAAGCCGGTGAGCCAGGCGAGCATCGAACTGGTGTTCGACAACTCCGATGGCACCCTGGTCGGCGAGTACGCGGCCTACGCGGAAATCTCGATCCGCCGCAAAGTGACGCGCGACAGCCAGAACAGTTACTTCCTCAACGGCACCAAGTGCCGACGCCGGGACATTACCGACATCTTCCTCGGTACCGGCCTGGGCCCACGCAGCTATTCGATCATCGAACAGGGCATGATCTCCAAGCTGATCGAAGCCAAGCCCGAAGACCTGCGCAACTTTATCGAGGAAGCGGCCGGCATCTCCAAGTACAAGGAGCGCCGCCGCGAGACCGAAAACCGTATCCGCCGCACCCATGAAAACCTCGCCCGCCTCACCGACCTGCGCGAAGAGCTGGAGCGCCAGTTGGAGCGCCTGCACCGCCAGGCCCAGGCGGCCGAGAAGTATCAGGAATACAAGGGCGAAGAGCGTCAGCTCAAGGCGCAACTGTCGGCCCTGCGCTGGCAGGCGTTGAACGATCAGGTGGGTCAGCGCGAAGCGATCATCGGCACCCAGGAAATCAGCTTTGAAGCGCTGGTGGCCGAGCAGCGCAATGCCGACGCCGCCATCGAGCGCCTGCGCGACGGGCACCATGACCTGTCCGAACGCTTCAATCTGGTGCAGGGCCGCTTCTATTCGGTGGGCGGTGATATCGCCCGGGTCGAGCAAAGCATCCAGCACGGCCAGCAGCGCCTGCGTCAGTTGCAGGATGACTTGAAGGAAGCGGAACGCGCGCGCCTGGAAACCGAATCCCATTTGGGCCACGACCGCACCTTGCTGCTGACGTTGGGCGAAGAGCTGGACATGCTCACCCCCGAGCAGGACATCACCAACGCCGCCGCCGAAGAGGCCGCCGCTGCGCTGGAAGAATCCGAAACCACCATGCACGGCTGGCAGGAGCAGTGGGACGCCTTCAACCTGCAATCCGCCGAACCGCGGCGCCAGGCCGAGGTGCAGCAGTCGCGCATCCAGCAACTGGAAACCAGCATGGAACGCCTGGCCGAGCGCCAGCGTCGCCTGCAGGAAGAGCGCGTGCTGCTTGCCGCCGACCCGGAAGACGCGGCGATCATGGAGCTCAGCGAGCAACTGGCCGAAAGCGAGATGACGCTGGAAGAGCTGGAAGCCAGCGAAGAACAACAAGTGGAGCGCCTGGAGCAATTGCGTCAGCAACTGCAACAGGCGACCCAGGCCCAGCAGCAGGCCCAGGGTGATTTGCAGCGGCTTAACGGCCGCCTGGCGTCCCTTGAAGCCTTGCAGCAAGCGGCATTGGACCCAGGCACCGGCACCGCCGAATGGCTGCGTGACCAGCACCTGGCCGAGCGTCCGCGCTTGGCCGAAGGCTTGAAAGTTGAAGCCGGTTGGGAGCTGGCGGTAGAGACCGTTCTAGGCGCCGACCTGCAAGCCGTACTGGTGGATGATTTTGGCGGCTTCGACCTGGCCGGCTTCGCCCAGGGCGATCTGCGTCTGCTCAGCCCCGCCGCTGATGGCACGCGAGTGCCGGGCAGCCTGCTGGACAAGGTCGAAGCGGCGATTGACCTGTCGCCGTGGCTGGGCCAGGTCAAGCCGGTGGAGTCCCTGGAACAGGCCCTGGCCCAGCGCGGTCAACTGGCGGGCGGCGAAAGCCTGATCAGCCGCGACGGTTACTGGGTCGGCCGCCACTTCCTGCGGGTGCGCCGCGCCAGTGAAGCGGAAAGCGGCGTTCTGGCCCGCGGCCAGGAAATCGTCAACCTGATCGCCGAGCGTGAAGAGCGCGAAGCCACCCTGGAAAGCCTCGAAACCGAACTGCAAACCCTGCGCGCCACCCAGCGCCAGCAAGAGACCGGCCGCGAACACCTGCGGCGCCTGTTGCAGGACGAAGCGCGCCAGCAAGGCGAATTGAAAGCCCAGCTTTCCGCGAGCAAGGCCAAGGCCGAGCAACTGACCCTGCGCCGCACCCGCCTCGACGAAGAAGTGGCCGAGATGGGCGAACAGCGCGCCCTCGAACACGAACAGATCGGCGAAGCGCGCCTGCAATTGCAGGAAGCCCTCGACAGCATGGCCCTGGACACCGAGCAGCGCGAATTGCTGCTGGCTCAGCGTGACAGCCTGCGCGAGCGCCTTGATCGTGTGCGCCAGGAAGCCCGCCAGCACAAGGACCACGCCCATCAGTTGGCCGTGCGCCTGGGTTCGCTCAAGGCCCAGCACGCGTCCACGGCCCAGGCCCTTGAGCGCCTGGAGATGCAGTCCGAACGCCTGACCGAAAAGCGCGAGCAACTGAGCCTCAACCTGGAGGAGGGCGAAGCACCGCTGGAAGAGCTGCGCCTCAAGCTTGAAGAGTTGCTCGACAAGCGCATGACCGTCGACGAAGAACTCAAGACCGCGCAGATCGCCCTGGAAGACGCCGACCGCGAACTGCGCGACGCAGAAAAACGCCGGACCCAGGCCGAGCAGCAATCCCAGCTGATTCGCGGCCAGCTCGAACAACAGCGCATGGAATGGCAAGCCCTGACCGTGCGCCGCAAGGCCCTGCAAGACCAATTGCTCGAAGACGGCTACGACTTGCATGGCGTGCTCAATACCTTGACCGCCCAGGCCAACGAGAAAGAAGCCGAGGAAGAACTTGAACGGATTGCCGCACGTATCCAGCGACTGGGCGCGATCAACCTCGCGGCCATCGATGAATACCAGCAGCAGTCCGAGCGCAAACGTTATCTGGATGCCCAGGACGCCGACCTGGTGGAAGCCCTGGACACCCTGGAAAACGTGATCCGCAAGATCGACAAGGAAACCCGTAACCGCTTCAAAGATACCTTTGATCAGATTAATGGCGGTTTACAGGCGTTATTCCCGAAAGTTTTCGGTGGTGGCAGCGCTTACTTGGAACTGACGGGCGAAGATCTACTCGATACAGGGGTAACGATCATGGCGCGGCCTCCGGGCAAGAAGAACAGCACCATCCATTTGTTGTCCGGCGGCGAAAAAGCCCTGACCGCGTTGGCCCTGGTGTTTGCCATCTTCAAGTTGAACCCGGCGCCGTTCTGCATGCTCGATGAAGTTGACGCCCCATTGGATGACGCTAACGTTGGACGCTATGCGCGACTGGTCAAGGAGATGTCCCAGACGGTGCAGTTCATCTATATCACCCACAACAAGATCGCCATGGAAATGGCTGATCAGTTGATGGGGGTGACAATGCATGAACCGGGTTGTTCACGTTTGGTCGCGGTGGATGTCGAAGAAGCGATGGCGATGGTGGAATCCTGAGCTGCGCCATGAGCGAAAGTTTTCAGCGCGATGTCAGGTGATTTACCGGCCTGGTGAAAGTGGCAAATGGACATATTTGTTCAAGGCATTTTGACAGACGGTGTAAAGTTATCTTTGGTCGTGCTAGTTTAATGTCAATTTTTCGTGTGCGTGGGCAAAACGTCAGTCAGAACATAGAGTTGGCGCCACGTTTTAAAGCGGTTTGCACGGTGCTAAACCCCTTATTTTTCAGCATTTTTTATTAGAGGCACGGGATTACATGGAAATCGGTCTGCGCGAGTGGCTGATCGTCATCGGCATTATTGTCATTGCCGGTATTCTTTTTGATGGCTGGCGCCGCATGCGCGGTGGCAAGGGCAAGCTCAAATTCCGCCTGGACCGCAACCTGTCCAACTTGCCCGACGACGACGGCAGCGCCGAGCTGCTGGGGCCGCCCCGTGTGCTGGATACCCATAAGGAACCGCAACTGGACGAGCATGACCTGCCGTCGATGAGTGCACCGGTGCGTGAAGCCCGCGAGCCCTCTTCCAAGCGTGGCAAGCGCGCCAGTGCAGCTGTTGCCGAACCCCATCAGGGTGACCTGAACCTCGATGTCGATGAAGGCCCGAGCTTCAGCAGCCGTGATGACGATTTCCCGGATGAAAACGCCGGCAAGAATGCGCCGCGTCAATCCGTCAACGATCAGCCTGCCGCCGAAGAAGTGCTGGTGATCAGCGTGATCTGCCGCGACGCCGCCGGCTTCAAGGGCCCGGCCCTGTTGCAGAACATCCTCGAAAGCGGCCTGCGCTTTGGCGAGATGGATATTTTCCACCGCCACGAAAGCATGGCCGGCAACGGCGAAGTGCTGTTCTCCATGGCTAACGCGGTCAAGCCAGGCACTTTCGACCTGGACGACATCGACCTGTTCAGCACCCCTGCGGTGAGCTTCTTCCTCGGCCTGCCGGGCCCGCGTCACCCGAAACAAGCCTTCGACGTAATGGTGGCCGCTGCCCGCAAGCTGTCCCAGGAACTCAACGGCGAGCTCAAGGACGACCAACGCAGCGTCCTGACCGCCCAGACCATCGAACACTACCGTCAGCGCATCGTCGAGTTCGAGCGTCGCGCCCTGACACAGAAACGCTGAGGATTGGTTTCCAGCGTTGTCATTAGAATAAGCGCACCAACATTTGAGCAGCTTCGGCTGCTCTTTTGCTTTATGAGAGAACACCCATGACCGCCGCCCACACCCGCATCCTCGAACTGCGCGCTGAACTGGATCAGCACAACTACCGTTACCACGTGCTTGATGAGCCGAGCATTCCGGACGCCGAGTACGACCGCCTGTTCCACGAGCTCAAGGCCCTGGAGGCCGAGCATCCGGAGCTGGTGACGCGGGATTCGCCGACGCAGCGGGTCGGCAGTGCGGCATTGTCAGCCTTCACCCAGGTGCGTCACGAGATCCCCATGCTCAGCCTGGGCAATGCGTTTGATGAAACCACCATGCTGGAATTTGATCGCCGGGTCACCGAGGGGCTCGACCTGCCCGTGGGTGATCTGTTCGGCGGTGGCGCGGCGGTGGAATACAGCTGTGAGCCGAAGCTGGATGGCCTGGCGGTCAGCCTGCTTTACCAGGATGGCGAATTGGTACGCGGCGCCACCCGTGGCGACGGCACCACCGGCGAGGACATCAGCGTCAACGTGCGCACCGTGCGCAATATCCCGTTGAAACTGCACGGCAGCGGCTGGCCGGCGACCCTGGAAGTGCGCGGCGAAGTGTTCATGTCCAAGGCCGGTTTCGAGCGGCTCAACGCCTCGCAACTGGAAGTCGGCGGCAAGACCTTCGCCAACCCGCGTAATGCGGCAGCGGGCAGCTTGCGTCAGCTGGATTCGAAGATCACCGCCAGTCGTCCGCTGGAGTTCTGCTGCTACGGCATCGGCCAGGTAACCGGGGATATCAGCGACACCCATATCGGTAACTTGAAGCAACTGCAGAAGTGGGGCATGCCCATCAGCCATGAGCTGAAACTGGCCAAGGGCATCCAGGAGTGCTTGGACTATTACCGCGATATCGGCGAGCGACGTAACAGCCTGCCCTATGAAATCGACGGCGTGGTGTTCAAGGTCAACAGCATCGCCTCCCAGCGTGAACTGGGCTTTCGCGCCCGCGAGCCGCGCTGGGCCATCGCGCACAAGTTCCCGGCCATGGAAGAACTCACCGAGTTGCTCGACGTTGAGTTCCAGGTCGGCCGCACCGGCGCCGTAACCCCAGTGGCGCGCTTGAAACCGGTCAAGGTCGCGGGCGTCACCGTGTCCAACGCCACCCTGCACAACATGGATGAAGTCGCGCGTCTGGGCTTGATGATCGGCGATACCGTGATTATCCGCCGTGCCGGGGATGTGATCCCGCAGGTCGTCTCCGTGGTCACCGAGCGCCGCCCGGAACACGCCCGCGCGGTGCAGATCCCCGAAAGCTGCCCGGTGTGCGGCTCCCATGTGGAGCGCACCCAGCTGGTCAAGCGCAGCAAGGGCAAGGAAACCGTCAGCGAAGGCGCGGTGTACCGCTGCGTCGGGCGCCTGGCCTGTGGTGCCCAGCTCAAGCAGGCGATTATCCATTTCGTCTCGCGCCGGGCCATGGACATCGACGGGCTCGGTGACAAAACCATCGAGCAACTGGTGGATGAAAAACTCATCGGTTCGCCGGCCGACCTCTACAAGCTTAAATACGAGCAGATCATCGACCTGGAAGGCTTTGCCGATATTTCCAGCAAGAAGCTGATCACCGCCATCGAAAACAGCAAGACCCCGACCCTGGCGCGCTTTATCTACGCCCTGGGCATTCCCGATGTGGGCGAAGAGACGGCCAAGGTGCTGGCGCGCTCCCTGGCGTCCCTTGAGCGCGTGCAGAAGGCCTTGCCGGAAGTGTTGACGTACCTGCCGGATGTGGGCCTGGAAGTGGCCCATGAGATCCACAGCTTCTTCGAAGACAGCCACAACCAGGACGTGATCGGCGCGTTGCTGTCGCCTGATGAATGCGGCCTGCAATTGCAGGATCAGGGCGAGCTGAGCGCCGAGTTCGCCGCCAGTACCACCTTGGGCGGCTTCCTCGACAAGCTGCACGTACCCTCCGTCGGCCCCGGCGCCGCGCAGAAACTTGCGGACAAGTTCGGCAGCCTGGAAGGTGTGATCAAGGCGGACTGGCTCGACATGCGCCAGGCGCTGCCGGAGAAGCAGGCCAATGCCGTGCGCGAGTTTTTCGATAACCCGGACAACGCCAGCCATGCCCTGGCCATCGAGCAGCAGCTCAAGGACTTCGGCATGCACTGGCAGAGCGAGAAGAAGGTGGTCGAAGGCCTGCCCGAAGCAGGGCATACCTGGGTGCTCACCGGCTCCCTGGAGCTGATGAGTCGCGACGTGGCCAAGGACAAGCTCGAAAGCCTCGGCGCCAAGGTGGCCGGTTCCGTGTCGGCAAAGACCCATTGCGTCGTGGCCGGGCCGGGTGCCGGCTCCAAGTTGGCCAAGGCCAGCGAACTGGGGTTGAAGGTGCTGGACGAAGAGGCCTTTGTCGCGTTCCTTGCCAAGCACAACATTTCGGTCTGACGCGGCGCCGGTGGTGAGCGGGCTTGTCGAATCGTCGCACCGCCCGCGCCAGGCTGCGGAGCCGCCCTTGAAGAAAGTGGAACGATCCTGAGTCCCAGATGATCTAGTCTCAGTCACCCAGGGAGAGATCGCCATGTTCCGCTACTTCGAGCAACTCAGTTCGCGCATCGCCGCACCGTTCATGGCCGAAACCTCGCGCAACGGCAAGGTGTGGCAGTGCCGGTGCGGGCAAGCGCTGTTCTTTCGCAACAGCCAATGCCTGGCCTGCCACGCGGTGCTGGGCTATCAACCGCAGCAAAGCCGCTTGTCCTCCCTGCAGCCGGGGCCTGTGGAAGGCACCTGGCTACAGGACGACAACCTCGACGCCGGCGCCTTCCGCCGCTGCGCCAACCTCGACACCGCGGCGGCCTGCAACTGGCTGATTCCCGCCCACAGCACCGCACCGTTGTGTGTGGCGTGCAGCCTCAACCGCACCATCCCCGACCTGTCGATCCCGGAGAACCCCGAGCGCTGGCGCAAGGTGGAGACCGCCAAGCGTCGGCTGGTAGCACAGTTGATCAGCCTGGGCCTGCAAGTGGTGCCCAAGAGCGTCGACGAGGACAGCGGCCTGGCGTTCGACTTTGTCGGCATCGACCTGGAAGGCAACGCGCCCATGACCGGGCATGCCAACGGCCTGATCACCCTCGACATCAAGGAAGCCGACGACGCCCACCGCGAAAAAATCCGCGTGCAGATGCGCGAACCCTATCGCACCTTGCTGGGCCACTTTCGCCATGAGGTCGGTCACTATTACTGGGATCGCCTGATCGCCAACAGCCACTGGCTGGAGCCTTTTCGCAACCTGTTCGGCGACGAACGCGCCAGTTACGCCGACGCCCTCGATCAGCACTACCAGAACGGCCCCCGCCCCGACTGGCAGCAAACCTGCGTCAGTGCCTACGCCACCATGCACCCCTGGGAAGACTGGGCCGAAACCTGGGCCCACTACCTGCACATGATGGACGCCGTCGACACCGCCCTGGGCTTTGGCATGAGCGCCCGTGAGATGGACCTGGATTACCAGCCATTCCCACTCACCACTCTCTACGACCCCGAACATCCCGGCGGCGTGGCATTCCTGTCCTTCGTCAACGCCTGGATCGAACTGGCGGGCATGCTCAATGAACTGTCCCGCGCCATGGGCCAGCCGGACTTCTACCCATTCGTGCTGCCACCGGCGGTGATCGCCAAGCTGCACTTCATCCACCTGGTGATCCAGGAAGAGGGTGGCCGGGCGGACGAGGTGTTGCAGGCACAATGATGAACCCCTGTGGGAGGGGATGCTGACGGCCATGGCAAGTGCTTGAACCTCTTCATATTTTTAATCCGTCGCCAACGGTTGTAACTTCCGATGAGATCGGTACAATGGCCCCGCTTGCCGAGAGGCCAGCGTCGTTATGGTGACCCCATCGGTCCCCCCGCAACGATTACCCGTGAACCTGGTCAGAGCCGGAAGGCAGCAGCCACAGCGGGAACATTGTGTGCCGGGGTGTGGCTGGTGGGGTTGCCTCCATAGCGCTCTTTCTTGCAGTCCCCCTTCTATTCAAATCCAAATGACCTGTTTTCAGTCAACTGCCGATGTTTTATTGCGCGGTCGATGATGGTTGTTTCACAACTTTCCAACACCCCTCTGGACAACCCCAAACTGCCTTGTTAGTTTCCGCCGGCCACTTGTTACAGAGTATGACGAGGGCGCCGACTTGATATTGAAGTGCTATCACTTCTTTAACTAACAAGGATGTCTTTGATGAAAAGCCTGCAAGGGTTACCCCGTCTTATCAGTGCTTCGGTAGGTGCGCCGGGTAAAGCCCGCAACTTGCCCGCCGATGTGCAGTGCATCCAGTATTTATTCAATCTGATCATTCCCAAGATGGGTTTCCCGCTGGCCGAAAACGGCAAGTGCGATGGCCAGTTGGTGCAGTGCATCAGCCAATACCAGTTTCGCCACCTCAAGTATGCCCATCCCGATGGTGTGGTCGACCCCACCGGTCGTACGTTCAACAGCCTGATCGAAGAAGCGGTGAAGGTGCCGGTGAAGGCCTTTCCGACGATGCGCATCCCGAGTTTTCTCAATGCATTCGGCAACAACCAGGGCGATGCGGTGCAGGCCACGGTCAATGTGTACCTGGACCGCATGCGCGCGATGATCGAGGCCGAGCGGCGTAACCGGCAATTGATGCTCCAGGCCACGTGCGACGGGGGCATGACCCTCAGTGAAACGGATTTCCAGAATGCTGCCACGCAATTGGGCAGCGGTATTTCGGTGAATATCATCAAGGCCTTCGCCACCGTGGAATCAGGTGGGCGTTCCGGGTTCGGGCCGGCCAAGTTGCCGGTGATCGCGTTTGAAGGGCACTTGTTTCGCAAGTACACCAAGCACATCTACGACCAGGCGCACCCGCTGCTGTCCTACCCCTACAAGAAAAAGGCCGGGCCGCAGTGGCAGGCCAATAACAAGGACCAGGCCAAGGCTTGGGAAACCATGGCCACCGCTTTTGGCCTGGACCAGGAAGCGGCCCTCATGTCGGCGTCGTGGGGCATGTTCCAGATCATGGGCTTTAACTTTGCCTCGTGCGGCTACAAGACGGTGTTTGAGTTTTCGGCAGCACTAAAGGTGAATGCCGGTAACCAACTAAAAGCCTTCCTCGGTTTTTGCAGCAAGAGCCCGGCATTGATGAAGGCCATGAAAGCCAAGGATTTTACCGGCATGGCACGTAACTATAACGGCGAGGACTACGGCAACTACGACGTCCTTATGCAAAAAGCCTACGAAAAACTTGAAGGGAAAAAATAGGATGATCCGTTTTCTAGCGATAGGTGTGTTGTCGTTGTGCGCCGTGGGCCCTGCCTTGGCCGGTTCGGCCGCGTTGCATTCGGGCAAGTACGAAGGGCTGATGCTGGCAGTGACGCCGGAGCATCAGGTCGAAGGGTTCTATTCGGAAGCCATGGGCGAGGGCGTCACCCGCCGTTGCGCGTTTTACCTGCAAGGTAAGCCTGAGGCGCTCACCACGTGGCTTGACGAGGCTCATCCCGGCAGCCTGGCGCCTTCGACCGATGGCGTGACCCTGACGGTGGAAGAGGGCCGCCAGCACCCCGGCTGCCTGAACGTACTGATGCCGGAGATTGCCACCGGCCTGGACCTGACCCAGACCGCCAGCAAACAATGGATCGGCCTGGTGACGGTATCCGCCGACAAGGCTTACCTGCTGAAAACCCCAGGCGCCAAGGCCGCCAAGCGTCCGTATATCGTCAAGCGCGATGTGGTCGGTGTGCTGGCCTTCAAGGACGGTTGGGCCCAGGTCGAGTTTATCAATGACGACGACCGCTCGTTCAGTGGCTGGATCAGCCAGGATCAATACAGTCGACTGGTCGCGCCCAACTGAGTCATCCCAATCGCCGCAGTGTGCCGGGCACGCTGCGGCGTTTTTGTGCCTGGGGTTCAGGCCTTGCTGCGGTTGAACAGCTTGCGAATCACTGCGAGCAGCGCCACTACGCCGATCACCAGGAACTTCTTCGCAGCCAGCAGGAAGATACCGATCTTGGCAAATAGCCCGGCCTTGGCGGCGATCCCACCGGCAACCAGCGCGGCGAGGCCGTAAGTGGCAAGCTTGTCGGTTTTCGGGTTGAAGTCGGTATAGAGGTTGCCGTCGGTGAAGTTGGTAAAGGCCAGCACCTTAGGCAATTCCTGTTGGATGGTGGCCAGGTCGGCCATGGCGGCCACAGCGTTGAGTTCCAGTACGCCTTCACGGCCCAACACGCGGATGCTGTAGTTGAGGGTGTTCTGGTCGGCGTCGTCAGCCTTCAGTTCGCGGGCCCAATACATCTTGTGGGTGGTGTCGTCGTAGCGCGGTGGCTCGGCCCAGCCCAGCAGGTGCAGGCCGGCGTAGCCTTGTTTCTGGCGTTCCTTGTTCTCTGCTTCGTCTTCTTCCTGCATTTGCTTGAGCAGGTCGGCGTAGTCGATTTTTGCCGCATCTTCGTCGGAGATGTGCCCATCTGCCTTGTAGCTGACGATCACGCCCCAACCGCGTTCCGACAATGGGCTGACGGCTTTGGGCACGATCATGCCCAGGGTCTTGAAGCCCGGCGGGTTGCCCCAGCCATCGGTGAGCAAGCGCTCGGTATCGGCGGGGTCGAGGTAGTAGAACTCGTCGGTGAGCTTGAGGGTGGCGATGCCGCTGGGCAGGGTGACCGTGCCGGTCTTTTGGTTGAGTGACGCCAGAAAGTGCTCGGCTGTTTCGGCGGGGGCACTGGTTTCAACGGGGGCAGGCGAGGCAGCAGCAACGGCAGGCGCGGCAGGCAGGCTCAGAGCGGCCGCCGCCAACAACAGGCGGAAGTAATTCATGGTAGTCCCTTACATTTTGAATTAATTTCGCTGGAGGATAACCGAAACAACATGTTGCGAGTTAGTCAAAAGTCTCCCGCAACAGCTCGGCAAATGCGTCCCTGGCCAGATGCCGCTGGGTGTCCTTGTGCCAGAACAGCAGGTTATCCACCGCCGCCAACTCTTCAAATCGATAAGACGCCAGCTGGTTGGCCTGCTCATAGCGGGCCAGGATCCCCTCCGGCGCCAACGCCACGCCAATCCCCGCGCTGACGCAGCCGATAATCGTGCCCCAGCTGGCATAACTGGCGATGGTCGGCTTGAAGTCATGGGGCTTGACCCAGTTTTCCAGGGCTGCGCGATACGGGCAGCCGGGTGGCCATACCAGCAGGGTGCGGCCGGCGAGGTCCTCGGCGCCACTGATGGGGGCGCTGGACGCGCTGGCGATCAGCACCAGGCGTTCGCTGTAGACCACGCTGTGTTCGAGCTTGGTGCGTTTGATGCCGGCGGCCACCAGCGCCACGTCCAGGCGGTGGTGTTGCAGGTCGTCGAGCAACGGGCCCCAGGCGCCGGTCACCAGTTCCAGGCTGACATCGGGGTAGCGCCGATGATACTCCGCCAGCAGGGGCGGCAAACGCCCGCTGGCGCTGGACTCCACCGCGCCGATACGCAAGGTGCCACGGGGAATCGCATTGGCGTCCACGGCGCGTTTGGACTCATCCACCAGCGCCAGGATGCGCTCGCAGTAATCCAGGAAAATCTCACCGGCGGCACTGATGGCCAGTCCACGTCCGGCGCGGATGAATAGCGGTGTGCCCAGCTCGCCTTCCAGCTGCTTGATGCGCGTGGTGATGTTGGACGGCACGCAATGCAGCAGCACGGCCGCCTGGGCCACGCTGCCGGTTTGTGCCACGGCTCGCACCATTTTCAGTTGGGCCAGTTCCATTGCTCAGTTCCAGTGATTGCAGAAGTCAGAAACGGTTAATTGTCCTGCGCCTTGCCCGGGCCAAGACTGACGGCACTCCTTCCCGGTTTCTGGACGCCATCGATGAATACCCCTTCACCTGTAAAGCTTACGCTAGTCATCGCCAGCGTCATCCTGTGTTGGGCCTATTCGCCGATTGGCGTGCACATGGGGCTGCACAGCTACAGTCCCGGCCAATTGGCGTTGCTAAGGTTTTTGATTGCCTCGCTGTTCATGGGCGGTGTGGCACTGGTGATGGGCATCGGCCGGCCGCGCCTGCGGGATGTTCCGTGGTTGCTGGTGCTGGGGTTCTTCGGCGTGTTCCTGCATCACACCAGCCTCAACTATGGGCAGCAATGGGTAACGGCAGCGGCGTCCAGCGTCCTGGCGCAGTCGGCGCCGTTGTTCAGTGTGCTGGTCGCGTTTTTCTGTCTGAAGGAACGGGTCAGTGCCTGGCGCTGGGGCTGCGTCTTGCTGGGGCTGCTCGGCGTGCTGGTGGTGATCTGGGGGGATCAGGGGCTGGGTGAGATCGACCCGCGTGGCTTGTCGATCCTGCTGGCGGCGGTGTCGTGGAGCGTGTACTTCGCCCTGCAGAAACACTATGCCCACCGCTACAGTCCGCTGACCATGGCGTGCTACATGGTGTGGGCGGGCACCCTGATGCTGTGTGTGAACCTGCCGGGCCTGCCGGCTGCAGTGGTGCAGGCGCCGTTGGCAGAGAACGTGGCGGTGCTGGTGCTCGGGATTTTCCCCAGCGCCTTGGCGTATCTGGCCTGGGGGTATGTGTTGAAGCATGTGGAGGTCAGCCGCGCGTCGGTGGCGATGTACCTGATCCCGCCGGTGGCGATGGTGATGGCCGCGACGTTGCTGGGCGAGCACATTGCCGTGCAGGTGATGCTGGGCGCTGTGATCGTGCTGGCCAGCGTGGCGGCCATCAGCCTGGAGGGGCGCTGGTGGTCAGTCGTTCAGGCTAAACGCGCGCAAGCGGTGGCCGTCGAGGTCCTGGGCGACGAAGGTGTAGCCGAAGTCCATGGGCGTCGGTGACTGGACAATGATGGCGCCCCGTTCTGCCCATTGGTCGTGCAACGCGTCCACGGCGGCCATGTCGGGCAGCGAGAAGCCCACTTCACCGCCACCGCCTGTGAACCGGGCTGCCGGCTCGACGGTATGACGCGACCACAGCCCGAGCTTTACCCCGTTGTCCAGAATGAACAGGGCAAAGGTCGGGTTCAATTCGACCGGCGGCTTGCCCAGCAGGCGGCTATAGAAATGGGCACTGGTGGCCGGGCTGTCGACGTACAGCAGGAAGTAATGGGCGAGGGTGTTCATGTGGGCTCCTTGAGAACGGGCGTGGTGTGGCGCCGAGTCTATAAGGAGTGCCTGTCAGTTTTTGTCAGGAGCGTGCAGGGGGACCGGGTCTTCGCCAGTGTATAGCTTGATGATGTCGTCGATTTCGCCGGACATTTTCATCCGCAGCAAAGTGCGCAGGATCTTTTGGGCCGGCACGTCGGGATCGTTGCGCACGATGCAGCCGAGGTTTTGCTCCTCAATCAGCGCAACTTTGTGCAAGCGCTGGCTGATTGGCATTTTCTGGTTGAAACGGTCGACGATCCATTCATTGCTCACTGCGTAGTTGAATCGCCCCGCCACCAGCTTGTGCAGCACCTGTTCTTCGCTGCGGGCGTCGTCGCGGGTGAGTTGGCCGTTGGCAAACAGTGGGTCGAGGGCGCCATAGCGATAGTTGAGCACCGTGCCGATCGGCTGGGGTGTCAGCTTGAGCACCTGCACCGGCTGGTTGCGCACACTGACCAGCACATTGCGCTGCACCATTAAAGGCAAGCTCCAGATGTAGTCGCCGGACAGGTTGTCGACCCACGCCTGGGTGACATAACAGCGCACATCAATATCCCCGTGCCCCATGGCTGTGGCGATACGGGCGCGGGCCAGCACGTGGAATTCCGCCGGCTGGCCAACCTGGGTGGCCAGGCTCAACATCAAATCATACAAAATCCCCTGTGTAGGCCGGCCGTTCTCCACCTGCACCATGGGCATCGCCCAACTGTCGGAAACCGAGAAGCGCAGCGGTGCAGGCGCCGCCAGGCAAGCCGTGGTCATCATCCATAAAGCGCCCAAGACTACGCGCATACACTCTCCGGGTTCAGGCCTTTTCGGGGCCAGTCAGCAGAGCTTAGTCAGATTAGGCGAGCGTGCCGGATGCAATTTCCCCCTTGCTCCGCTAGCATTACCCGCTTCCGCTTCCCAGTTGCGACGGTTTTCGATGAGTTATCAGGTTCTTGCACGTAAATGGCGTCCGCGCTCGTTCCGCGAAATGGTCGGCCAGACCCATGTGCTCAAGGCTCTGATCAATGCCTTGGACAGCCAGCGGCTGCACCACGCCTACCTGTTCACCGGTACCCGTGGAGTGGGCAAGACCACCATTGCGCGCATCATCGCCAAATGCCTGAACTGTGAAACCGGTATCACTTCGACGCCCTGCGGCACCTGCTCGGTGTGCCGCGAGATCGACGAAGGGCGTTTCGTCGACCTGATCGAGATCGACGCCGCGAGCCGCACCAAGGTCGAAGACACCCGCGAGCTGCTCGACAATGTGCAGTACGCGCCCAGCCGTGGCCGCTTCAAGGTCTACCTGATCGACGAAGTGCACATGCTTTCCAGCCATTCCTTCAACGCCTTGTTGAAAACCCTGGAAGAGCCGCCGCCCTACGTCAAATTCATCCTGGCCACCACCGACCCGCAGAAACTGCCTGCAACGATCCTGTCGCGGTGCCTGCAGTTCTCCCTGAAGAACATGACCCCCGAGCGCGTGGTGGAGCATTTGACCCACGTGCTGGGCGTCGAGAACGTACCGTTCGAAGACGACGCACTGTGGCTGCTGGGCCGCGCCGCCGATGGCTCGATGCGCGATGCCATGAGCCTCACCGACCAGGCCATTGCCTTTGGTGAAGGCAAGGTCATGGCCGCCGATGTGCGCGCCATGCTCGGCACCCTGGACCACGGCCAGGTGTTCGACGTGCTGCACGCGCTGATCGAGGGCGATGCCAAGGCGTTGCTCGAAGCCGTGCGCCACCTCTCGGAGCAAGGCCCGGACTGGAACGGCGTGCTCTCGGAAATCCTCAATGTGCTGCACCGCGTTGCCATCGCCCAGGCATTGCCGGAAGGTGTCGACAACGGCCATGGCGACCGCGACCGCGTGTTGGCCCTGGCCCAGGCGTTGCCGGCCGAAGACGTGCAGTTCTACTACCAGATGGGCCTGATCGGTCGTCGCGACCTGCCTTTGGCGCCCGATCCGCGCGGAGGCTTCGAGATGGTCCTGCTGCGGATGCTGGCCTTCCGGCCGGCGGATTCGGCCGACGCACCGAGACAGCCGCTAAAGCCAGTGGGGATCAGCCAGGCCACAGTTGATTCCGCCAAACCAGTGGCTGGCGCGGCGGTGGTCGCGCCAGTGGTTGCTGCCCCTGTTGCGCCGGCGCCTGAGCCGGCACCGGTAGTGGCGGCAGCGGTGGTTGAGCCGGAACCGGTTGTCGAGCCCGAGCCTGTCGTCGACCTGCCCTGGAATGACCCGGTAGACGCTGAGGTCGAGGTCGAACAGCAGCCCTATGTCGAGCCTGTCCTGGAAACCGTCGGTGAGCAGCCCGAGCTGACGCCGATGCCTGCGCCGACGCCGGACAGCGTGGTACCGGCCGCCCCCGAGTGGGTGTCGGCCCCGGTTCCCGAGCCGACTGTGGCCCAGGTCGAAGCCGCAACCCCGGGCATCGACCTCGACGACGAACCGCCGCTGGACGAAGATTACATCGAGCCGGACATGGATTCGGCCTACAGCTACCTGGACGACCTGGCCAGCGAGCACACCGCCGAGCCGGCCCCGGAACCCGAGGCGGAGCCTGCTGCGGCACCGGCCACCGGCCTGGCCCTGCAATGGCTGGAGCTGTTCCCGAAACTGCCGATTTCCGGCATGACCGGCAGCATCGCCGCCAACTGCACCCTGATCGCCATCGATGGCGACCACTGGCTGTTGCACCTGGACCCGGCCCACAGCGCCCTGTTCAACGCGACCCAACAGCGGCGCCTCAACGATGCCCTGAACCAGTACCATGGGCGCACGCTGACCATCGCCATCGAGTTGATCAAGCCCGAGCAGGAAACCCCGGCCCAGGCCGCGACCCGCCGGCGTATCAACCGCCAGCGCGAGGCTGAGGACTCGATCCACGGCGATCCGCTCATCCAGCAAATGATGCAGCAGTTCGGTGCGGTCGTTCGCCAAGATACAATTGAACCTGTCGAAGCCCCGGTGCCCCAGTCATCCTGACACCGGGCTATTCATTGATCCACGTACTTTTGAGGTGATTCCCATGATGAAAGGTGGCATGGCCGGCCTGATGAAGCAGGCGCAGCAGATGCAGGAAAAGATGGCCAAGATGCAGGAAGAGCTGGCCAACGCCGAAGTCACCGGTAAAGCCGGTGGCGATATGGTCAGCGTGGTGATGACCGGTCGTCACGACATCAAGCGCGTGAGCATCGACCCAAGCGTATTGCCAGGCGTGGGCGAAGATGACCTGGAAATGCTCGAGGCGTTGTTCGCCGCGGCCGTCAACGACGCCGTGCGCAAGATCGAAGCCAACAGCCAGGACAAAATGTCCGGCGTGACTGCCGGCATGCAACTGCCACCGGGCATGAAGCTGCCGTTCTGATCGCCAGGCTTTAGCTAGACTCCAATGCCAGGCCTTGTGCCTGGCATTTTTGTTTGTGCCAATCCAATCGAACCCTGGCGCGGCACCCATGGTCTGCACCCTATACCGATAGATTCGATCAAGGAGCCCTTCATGCCTCACGAACCGACTTTGAACCAGCGCATTGTCCTGGTCTCACGCCCTCAAGGCGCACCCACGCCGGAAAACTTCCGCCTGGAACGGGTGACCTTGCCGGAATTGGCAGACGGCCAGGTCCTGCTGAAGACGCTCTACCTCTCCCTCGACCCTTATATGCGCGGGCGCATGAGCGACGCACCGTCCTACGCCGCGCCGGTGGAAATCGACGAGGTGATGACCGGCGGGGCTGTCAGCCGTGTCGAGCAATCGCGGAATCCGAAATTCGAGGTGGGTGATCTGGTCGTCGGCGCCACCGGTTGGCAGAGCCACAGCATTTCCGACGGCCGCAACCTGATCCCGGTGCCCAATGGCCTGGCCAGCCCGTCCATGGCCCTGGGGGTGCTGGGCATGCCGGGCATGACCGCCTACATGGGCCTGATGGACATCGGCCAGCCGAAAGCCGGAGAAACCCTGGTGGTGGCGGCTGCCTCCGGCGCGGTGGGTTCGGTGGTCGGCCAGGTGGCCATGCTCAAGGGCCTGCGTGTGGTCGGGATTGCGGGCGGTGCCGAGAAGTGCCGCTACGTGGTGGACGAATTGGGTTTTGATGCCTGCATCGACCACAAGAGCGCAACGTTTGCCGACGACTTGGCCCAGGCCTGCTTCAAGGGCGTGGACATTTATTTCGAAAACGTCGGTGGCAAGGTGTTCGACGCCGTGCTGCCGTTGCTCAACCCCAAGGCGCGCATCCCCCTGTGCGGGCTGATCGCCGGCTATAACGCCCATGAAGCGCCCAGCGGGCCTGACCGCTTGCCGGCGCTGCAACGCACGTTGTTGACCAAGCGTGTACGGATCCAGGGCTTTATCGTGTTTGACGACTACGGTGATCGCCAGCCGGAGTTCCTCAGCGCCATGGCGCCGTGGGTACGCGACGGCAAGATCAAGTTCCGCGAAGACGTGGTCGAGGGCCTGGAGCAGGCGCCCGAAGCCTTTATCGGTTTGCTGGAAGGGCGCAACTTCGGCAAGTTGGTGGTACGGGTCGCGCAGGATTGAGCATTTGACGCTAATCCGAGGCGCGGGTATAAACCGCGTCTCGTTGTTTTGTCGGACCACTCGCCCATGAGCTTCAGCCCCCTGATTCGCCAACTGATCGATGCCCTGCGCACGTTGCCGGGTGTCGGCCAGAAAACCGCCCAACGCATGGCGCTGCAACTGCTGGAGCGTGATCGCAGCGGCGGTACCCGGTTGGCCCAGGCCTTGAGCCAGGCCATGACCGGGGTGGGCCACTGCCGCCAGTGCCGGACCCTCACCGAAGAAGAACTCTGCCCGCAATGCGCCGACCCGCGCCGCGATGACACGCTGCTGTGCGTGGTGGAAGGGCCGATGGATGTGTATGCGGTGGAGCAGACCGGTTATCGCGGGCGCTACTTCGTGCTCAAGGGCCATCTCTCGCCGCTCGATGGCCTGGGGCCGGAGGCCATCGGCATTCCGCAGCTGGTGGCGCGTATCGAGGAGCAGGGCACCTTTACCGAGGTGATCCTGGCCACCAACCCGACCGTGGAAGGTGAAGCCACCGCGCATTACATCGCCCAACTGCTGAGCAACAAAGGCCTGGTCACTTCGCGTATCGCCCATGGCGTGCCGCTGGGTGGCGAATTGGAGTTGGTGGACGGCGGCACGTTGGCGCATTCGTTCGCCGGTCGTAAACCGATCGCGCTCTGACGATCAGCGCAGGATCAAATGTGGGAGGGGCAGTGCGGCGAATCCACTTGCCCCTGATAACGTCAGTCCGCGCAGCCGTTACCGCTCGGTGAGGGCAAAGCGGGTCAGGCAAAACGTCGGGATGCCCATGTCTTCCAGGCGTTGCGAGCCGCCCAGTTCCGGCAGGTCAATGATCGCCGCCGCTTCAAAGATCTTCGCCCCCATGCGTCGCACCAGGTTGGCCGCCGCGATCAGGGTACCGCCCGTGGCGATCAGGTCATCGAACATCAGCACCGAATCACCTTCGCACAGGCTGTCGGCATGCACTTCGAGGAAGGCCTCGCCGTATTCGGTCTGGTAACCCTCGGACAGCACGTCAGCCGGCAGCTTGCCCTGCTTGCGGAACAGGATCAGCGGCTTGTTCAGTTGGTAGGCGATGATCGAGCCGATCAGGAAGCCGCGCGCATCCATCGCGCCGATATGGCTGAAATCGGCTTCGACATAGCGATGGGCAAAGGAGTCAGCCACCAGGCGCAGGGCCTTGGGCGATTGGAACAGCGGTGTGATGTCACGAAAGATCACCCCAGGCTTGGGGAAGTCGATGACGGGGCGGATCAGGGATTTGATGTCGAACGAATCGAAAGTCATCGTCGAAGAGTCCTGGGCGGAAAACGGACTCGAAGTATACCTGCGGCCTCACCGATTGGCGCGGCCGCAAGCGTCTGCATCAGCCTTCCAAGGAACCACCGGCGAGTGCGCACAGCTGGATCGGGTCAAGGATATGCACTTCCTTGCCTTCGGCGGCCAGCAGTTCGCTCTGCTGGAAGCGGGTAAACACACGGGATACGGTTTCCACCGCCAGGCCCAGGTAATTGCCGATTTCGTTGCGCGACATGCTCAGGCGGAACTGGTTGGCCGAGAAACCACGGGCACGGAACCGCGCCGACAGGTTGACCAGGAAGGTGGCGATGCGCTCGTCGGCGGTTTTCTTCGACAACAGCAGCATCATCTGTTGGTCGTCACGAATCTCGCGGCTCATCACGCGCATCAATTGACGGCGCAGTTGTGGCAATTGCAGGGCCAGTTCGTCCAGGCGCTCGAAGGGGATTTCGCACACTGAGGTGGTTTCCAGGGCCTGGGCCGACACCGGGTGAATCTCGGTGTCCATGCCCGACAACCCGACCAGCTCGCTGGGCAGGTGGAAACCGGTGATCTGCTCTTCGCCGCTGTCGCTCAAGCTGAAGGTCTTCAGCGCGCCCGAACGTACTGCATAGACGGAATCGAACTTGTCCCCCTGGCGAAACAGAAACTCGCCTTTCTTGAGCGGGCGACCGCGTTTAACGATTTCGTCCAGCGCATCCATGTCTTCCAGATTCAACGAAAGTGGCAAGCAGAGGGGGGCCAGGCTGCAATCCTTGCAGTGAGCCTGGCTGTGAGCGCGCAGTTTGACTGGCTCGGACATTTCTTAAATCCTTGTGGGAAAACACACATAAGACGTAAGGGTACCGCACTGGTGGGCAGTGAAGCCAGCCTGTACAAAAAACAGGCAACGGTATAAAGCTTTTTGTACCGTTGCCGATACAGTTGCATATCTACCCTTCGGAGCTCGGATCATGTCTGTTATCGCGGCTTACAACCCTGCCATCCGTGTACCCAGCGTGCAGGACTTGAAGCCCGCTGCCGAGGCCGAGGAAAAGCTGCCCGTGACCGCGCCGGCGCCTGAAACCAAGGTGATTGAAGGGGTGACGGTGACTATTTCCGCCGCAGCGTTCAAGGCGGCCGGGGCGCCCAAAAGCGCGAATGCCGATATCGACGACAGCGGCCTGGACGATAACGTCAAGGAGGTGCTGAAAATGATCCGCAAGCTGAAACAGCAGATCGCCGAGAAAATGGCTGAGCTTCAGGCGATCGCGGCAGACAAAAGCTTGACCCCGGAGCAGGCCCGGGCCAAGACCGCCAATGTGCAAGGCGCGATCAGTTCGTTGCAGGCAGGTTTGATGACGGCCCAGACCTCTCTGGCCAAAGCGATGAAGACCATGAGCGCCGATGACGCGCTCAAAGCCGCGTCGTTGTCGATGTAACTAGATCACCCGCGAAAACCGCTGCCGGTTCTGGTGCTCCAGGTACGCATCGAACACCATGCAGACTGAACGCACCAGCAGCCGTCCGGCGGGCAGCACGCGAATGCCTTGGGCATCCAGTTCGATCAGGCCGTCTTGCGCCATCGCCTCAAGTTGCGGCCAGACCTCGTCGAAATACCCGCGAAAATCAATGTTGAACGCCTGTTCGATCTGCTCGAAGGCCAGGCTGAACGTGCAGATCAACTGCTGGATCACTTCCCGACGTAACCGATCATCCGTGGTGCACAGCAAGCCACGGCTGGTGGCCAGTTGGGCGCTGGCCAGGGCGTTCTGATAGCCGTTCAGGTCACTGCTGTTCTGGCAGTACAGGTCGCCGATCTGGCTGATGGCTGATACGCCGAGGCCGATCAGGTCGCAATGGCCGTGGGTGGTGTAGCCCTGGAAGTTACGCTGCAGCGTGCCTTCTTCCTGGGCAATGGCGAGTTCGTCGTCCGGCAGGGCGAAGTGGTCCATGCCGATATAGCGGTAGCCGGCCTGGGTCAGTTGCTCGATGGTGGTCTGCAGCATCAGCAGCTTGGATTCCGGCGATGGCAGTTCCTCGCTGTTGATCCGTCGTTGGGGCATGAAGCGTTCCGGCAGATGCGCGTAGTTGAACACCGACAGGCGGTCCGGCTGCAGCTTGATCACTTCCTCCACGGTGCGCGCGAAGTTGATCGGCGTCTGCTTGGGCAGGCCGTAGATCAGGTCGATATTGATCGAGCGAAACTGCAGGGTGCGGGCGGCGTCGATCACCGCGCGGGTTTCTTCCAGGCTTTGCAGGCGGTTGACTGCGCGCTGCACGTCGGGGTCGAGGTCTTGCAGGCCGATGCTCACACGGTTGAAGCCCAGTTCACGCAGCAGGCCCATGGTCGCCCAGTCGGCTTCGCGCGGGTCGATCTCGATGCTGTAGTCGCCGGAGTCGTCGTCGAGCAGATTGAAGTGCTGGCGCAGGCTGCCCATGACCTGGCGCAGTTCGTCGTGGCTGAGAAAGGTCGGGGTGCCGCCGCCGAAGTGCAGTTGTTCAACCGACTGTTTCGGGTCGAGGTGGCAGGCCACCAACTGAATCTCCTGCTCCAGGCGTTGCAGGTAGGCCTGGGCGCGGCCGCGGTCCTTGGTGATCACCTTGTTGCACGCGCAGTAGTAGCAAATGTTCGCGCAGAACGGCACATGCACATACAGCGACAACGGTCGCGTGGCCTTGCGGCTTTCGCGCAGGGCGTGGAGCAGGTCGAAGGTGCCGACCTGGCTGTCGAATTGTACGGCGGTGGGGTAGGACGTGTAGCGCGGTCCCGCCAGGTCGTAGCGTTGAATCAGATGTGGGTCCCAACGAATGGCGTCGAGCATGCGGGCATTCCCCGGATAGGCTAGTGAGCCGAGTCTAGGGGCGTGGCCGGTAGGGCATCTTGATTTGCATCAACGGGGAGCGGCGCTATGCCACATAGCCTTTTAATGGCCCATCAGCCAGTGCTGGTGCGGACCTGGCAGGGTCCAGATACCGAAAATAATCACCAGCAGGCCCCCGGCCATACGCACGCTGCGCTTGCGCAATAACGCGGTCACGCGTTCGGCCGCCAACCCGGTCGCCAGCAGTACTGGCCATGTGCCTAAGCCAAAAGCCAGCATCAGCAGCGCACTGTCCAGCGCATTACCCTGGCTGGCGGCCCACAGCAGGGTGCTGTAGACCAGCCCGCACGGCAACCAGCCCCACAGCGCGCCCAGCAGCAGCGCGCGGGGCAGGCTGGACACCGGCAGCAAACGGTTGGCGACGGGCTGTATGCAGCGCCACAGGCCGCGCCCGAGGCTTTCGATGCGGGTGAGGCCGCTCCACCAACCGGCCAGGTACAGCCCCATGCAGATCAACAGCAACCCGGCGAGCACACGCATGAACAGGGCCGCCGGGCTGTTGGCCACCGCCCAGCCGGCGAGGCCGATCAATAACCCGGCGCTGGCATAGCTGAGGATGCGCCCCAGGTTGTACGCCAGCAGCAGGCGGAATCGACGGCTGCGTTGTTCCTTGGGAATCGCCAGGGTCAGCGCGCCCATCAGCCCGCCGCACATGCCCAGGCAATGGCCGCCGCCCAGCAGGCCGAGGATCAGCGCAGAGACCAGCAGCGGCGCCAGCTCAAGCATGGGGCGGGTCTTTGGGCACGGGCGGTTGCTCGGGGCCGTTGGCTTCGTCCACGGCCGCCAGGTGGTTGGGGTCCTGGTCGTCGAACAGCACGCTGTGGGCTGGGCCGTCGAGGTCGTCGTACTGGCCGCTGTCCACCGCCCAGAAGAAGATGTAGATGGCCACGCCCACTAACAGCAGCGCCGCCGGAATCATCACGTATAGAGCTGGCATCTGCACTCCATGCCCGCGCGGCTCAAGCCGGCAGCGGGCGGGTTACCAAAGGGGCGCTTGTGGCCTGCGCACTCGGCAGGCGAGTCAGGCGCAGGGCGTTGAGCACCACGGTCAACGAACTGAGGGACATGCCGATCGCCGCCCAGATCGGGGTGATCCAACCGAGGGCGGCAAACGGCAGCATAAGGCCATTGTACAGCCCCGCCCACAGCAGGTTTTCAATGATCACCCGACGGGTGCGTCGTGCCAGGGTAAAGGCCTGCACCAGGGCATCCAGGCGGTTGGACAGCAGCACCGCATCGGCGCTGGTCTTGGCCAGGTCGGTGGCCGAGCCCATGGCCACGCTGATGTCGGCGGCGGCCAGCACCGGCACATCGTTGACGCCATCGCCGAGCATCAGCACCTTGCGGCCTTCCTTGTGCAGTTGTTGCAGCACGTGGAGCTTGTCGTCTGGGCGCAGGCCGCCGTGGGCTTCATCGATGCCCAGTTCAGCGGCGACGCTGGCGACCATCGGCGAACTGTCCCCCGACAGCAGCAGCGTGCGCCAACCACGCGCCTTGCAGGCGGCCAGCAGGGCAGGGGCATCGCTGCGCAGGCGGTCGTCGAGGACGAACCAGGCCAGGGCACCGTCGCCGTCGCCCAGCAGCAGCCATTGGCCGTCATCCTCCGGAGCGGCGGGAATCGGGCACCCACTGAGTGCACAAACAAACCCCGGCTGGCCGATGCGTAACTGGCGTGTGCCGACACGGCCCTCCAGGCCAAGGCCCGGGGAACTGAGCACCTCGTCGGCGGCCAGCGGCGCACGCCCGAAGGCGCGGGCAATCGGGTGTTCGGAGCGGTTTTCCAGGGCGGCGGCGAGGCCCAGGCATTCGTCACTGTTCAGAGTGGCCAGGGGCCGGATCGCTTTCAACGCCAGGCGGCCTTCGGTGAGGGTGCCTGTCTTGTCGAAGATCACCGTGTCGATCTGGTTCAGGCCTTCGAGCACATGGCCACGGGTCAGCAATAGCCCGAGCTTGTGCAGGGTGCCGGTGGCGGCGGTGAGGGCGGTCGGCGTGGCCAGGGACAACGCGCAGGGGCAGGTGGCGACCAGCATCGCCAGCACGATCCAGAACGCCCGCGATGAATCCAGCTCCCACCACAACAGGCCGATCACCGCCGCGGCAATCAGCGAACACAACAGGAACCACTGCGCGGCGCGGTCGGCGATCTGCGCCAGGCGCGGCTTCTCGGCCTGGGCCCGCTCCAGCAGGCGCACGATGGCGGACAGGCGGGTCTCATGGCCCAGGGCGCGCACTTCGACGGTCAACGCGCCTTCGACGTTCAGCGTGCCGGCAGTGACCGCATCCCCGGTTTGGCGCGGCAGCGGCAGGTACTCCCCGGTGAGCAGCGACTCATCGATGCTGGAGCGGCCGTCGAGGATCACCCCATCTGCCGGCAGAACCGCGCCCGGATGCACCAGCACGCGGTCGCCCAGCGCCAGTTCGCTCAAGAGAATACGTTCGCTCTGGCCGTCACCTTTGAGGCGCAGGCATGAGGCGGGCAGCAGGTTGACCAACTGCGCGGTGGCGGCGGCCGTGCGCTCCCGGGCACGGCGCTCCAGGTAGCGACCTGCCAGCAGGAACAGCGCAAACATGCCCACCGCATCGAAATACAACTCGCCCACGCCGGTGATTGCGGTCCAGATCCCGGCCAGGTAAGCCCCGCCAATGGCCAGGGACACCGACACGTCCATGGTCAGGTGACGCGTACGCACGTCGCGCATGGCGCCCTTGAAGAACGGCGCACAACTGTAGAACACGATGGGGGTGGTCAGAAACATCGCCACCCAGCGCAGGATCACATGCAGCTCGGGGCTCAGGTCGATATTGAATTCCGGCCAGGTGGCCATGGTCGCCATCATCGCCTGGAACCACAGCAGCCCGGCGACCCCCAGCTGGCGCAGGGCCAGGCGGTTCTCGCTGGCCAGTTGCTCGGCCGCACGGTCCGCTTGATACGGGTGGGCGGCATAGCCGATATGGCGCAGTTCACTGAGCAACTGGCTCAACGGCAATTGCCCGTCGGCCCAGCGCACCTGCAGGCGATGGTTGGACAGGTTCAGCCGCGCCTCGGCCACGGCGGGCAGGCTGCGCAGGTGTTTCTCGATCAACCAGCCACAGGCGGCGCAACTGATGCCTTCCATCAACAGGGTGGTTTCGGCGAGCTCGCCTTCATGGTGCACGAAGGGTTTTTGCACGTCGGCGCGGTCATACAGCGCCAGTTCGTCCACCAGTTGCACTGGCAGCGTCTCGGGATTGGCCGAGGCTTCGCTGCGGTGCTGGTAATAGCTTTCCAACCCACCGGCCACAATCGCTTCGGCCACGGCCTGGCAGCCGGGGCAGCACAGCTCGCGGCGCTCGCCGAGGATCACGGCGGTGAAGCGACTGCCGGACGGGACGGGCAGGGCGCAGTGGTAGCAGGGGGTTGGGCTGGTCATGGGCGCTGCTATTTTTTCAGGTCTTCAGCACCCTGCAACGGTTCATCACCCAGCAGCAAATCCTTGTCGTGGCTGACTTCTTCTTCCTCGAACAGGCGCCAGGTCCTGTCGCCTTCCACGCCCAGCAATTCCACGAAGCGGCGGCCTTCGACCTTGTCGGTGACCTGGCCGATGTAGCGGCCCGGTTCGCTGTCGCTGCGGGTCAGGTTGATCTTGCGATCCTTCTCCGGCTGGGTCGGGGAGATGAGGTTCAGTTCCAGGGTGTTCGGGTTGCTGTAGCCGGTGAGTTGCAGTTCGACTTCGCCGGTCAGCTCATCCAGGTGCAGCTTGGCGCGCAGTTGCAGGGTCTGGGCCAACCGTTCGCGGTCCAGGGAGCGGTTGATGCCTTTGCCGGCCTCGTAGTAGTTGTCGTTGACCAGGTTGTCCGGGTTGTTCACCGCGATGGTCACCATGGACAAGGTCAAGGTCACCGAGCAGGCCAGGATCCCAATGATGATCCAGGGCCAGAGGTGCTTGTACCAGGGGCTTGCGGCAGTGGCTACGGGCATTGTTCAGTTCTCTCGTTATCGAACTTGTGGGCCGATGAATCGGCTCTTGGCTTCAACATGGACGCTGGCGTCATCGGCATCGGTGAGGATGAATTTCACCTCGTTGGTACTCGACGGCAGTTGCTCCGGCGCACTCGACAGCTCCACCGGCATGCTGACGATATCGCCCGCCGCCACTCTGATTTCACGTCGGCCTTGCAGCTTGAGGTCCGGCAGGCCGGCGGCGTCGAGCACGTAGGTGTGATCGCGCTGGTCCTTGTTCATGATCTTCAGGCTGTAGACGTTTTCGATGCGCCCTTCGGCGTTTTCGCGGTACAGCACGCGGTCCTTGCTCACGTCGAAGCCCACCAGCGAACGCATGAAGAACGCCCCGGCCAACAGGCTGATCATCGCCAGCAACACCAGGGCATAACCGATCAGGCGTGGGCGCAACTTGTGGGTTTTCTGCCCCGACAGGTTGTGCTCGGTGGTGTAGCTGATCAGGCCGCGCGGGTATTCCATCTTGTCCATGATGGTGTCGCAGGCGTCGATACAGGCGGCGCAACCGATGCACTCGATTTGCAGGCCGTCGCGGATGTCGATACCGGTAGGGCATACCTGGACGCACATCGTACAGTCGATGCAGTCCCCCAGGCCCTGGGCCTTATAGTCGGTGCCTTTTTTACGCGGGCCACGCACTTCGCCACGGCGTGGATCGTAGGAAACGATCAGGGTGTCCTTGTCGAACATCACGCTCTGGAAGCGTGCATACGGGCACATGTAGATGCACACCTGTTCGCGCAGCCAGCCGGCGTTGCCATAGGTGGCGAGGGTGAAGAAGCCGACCCAGAAATACGACCAGCCGTCGGCCTGGCCGGTGAAGAAGTCGAACACCAGCTCGCGGATCGGCGAGAAGTAGCCGACAAAGGTCATGCCGGTGACAAAACCGATCAACAGCCACAGCGTGTGCTTGCTGAATTTGCGCAGGAACTTGTTGGCCCCCATGGGTGCCTTGTCCAGCTTGATACGCTGGTTGCGGTCGCCTTCGGTGACCTTTTCGCACCACATGAAGATCCATGTCCACACGCTTTGCGGGCAGGTATACCCGCACCACACGCGGCCGGCGTACACCGTGATGAAGAACAGGCCAAACGCGGCGACGATCAGGATGCCCGACAGCAGGATGAAGTCCTGGGGCCAGAAGGTCGCGCCGAAAATAAAGAACTTACGTTCCGGCAGGTTCCACCACACCGCCTGGTGGCCGCCCCAGTTCAGCCACACCGTGCCGAAGTAGAGCAGGAACAGGCCGGCACCGCCGAGCATGCGCAGGTTGCGGAACAGGCCGGTGAAGGCGCGGGTGTAGATTTTTTCGCGCGAGGCGTACAGGTCGACAGTCTTGGTGTCAGCACTGCTGGCGTTTTTGGCAGGCGGGGTAACGTCATGTACCGGTATCTGGTTGCTCATCATTGCATCCCACGGCGGTGGAGATTTGCCTCGGCCAGTACGTGCCAACCGGGGTCAAATTAAGGGTCTTGCAGTGGCGTAATGATACGCCCCCGATGGTGCTCAAAGGGTGCGACCTTTGGTCGCGTTGGGGGAAATCAATTGATGGTGTACGTGACCTGGATCAATTGACTTGGGAAGTATGGACGGTTTTCGTGGAGGAAGCGGTCATTCGTCCCAAGGATTGATCAGTGGAACGCCGCTGGATTTGAAATCGCTGACGTTGCGCGTGACAACCGTGAGCCCATGCACCAGCGCGGTCGCGGCAATCAATGCGTCACTTTCATTGGCGCGGTCCGGCACATGCAAGTGTGCGCAACGCAACGCGACTGCAGCATCGACGGGCAGGATTCTGGCATCAAAGGCCGGCATCACATGACGCTTGAGCCAGGTTCGCAACACCTTCCCCTGAGCCGGGTCGCGCCGCTCAATGCGCAAGACCCCGGTTTCCAATTCTTTCAGGGTGATTGCCGAAATAAACATACGCGGTGCGCTGACACTTTTGGCCCAGGCGACCACGTTTGCATCAGCCTGGGGTTTACGCAGTTCAGAGATGACGTTGGTGTCGAGTAGATACATCAAGAGAGGTCCACGGGTCGATGAGTGATCACGGCACGTTCGGTTTCAAAGTCGATATCGGCCGCTTCCGGCATCACCAGCAGGTCAACGATGTTTGCATTGAGACCTGTCAGCTTTTGGTAGTCCTCAATGCTTAGCAGTACATGGGCAGGCTTGCCGCGATCGGTGATAAAAACCGGGCCTTGGCGAGCGGCTTTTTTGGCACCGCTTGTGTCTTGATTGAACTCGCGACTGGAAATGGTGGTGAAAGTCATGGTGCGCCTCCCCTGGAGCGGGTTGAATGTAGTTACGTTACTACTTGGCCTTGGCAAGCCACAAGCCTAAAGCTACAAGCGGTCAACGTGCTTTTCCCATGGGGGGGCACGGCCTTGGAAATGAAAAAGCCCCGCCAGCTTTCGCTGGGCGGGGCTCTTTTGTTTCCGAGAGCCTTACTGCTCTTCGGCCTTCTTATCCCCATGGGACAAGCTGTAAACATACGCCGCGAGCAAGTGCACCTTGTCGTTGCCTTGCAGTTGCTCCTGCGCAGGCATCTGGCCCTGGCGGCCCCAACGGATGGTCTGCTGCAGTTGGGCGAAGCTCGAACCGTAGATGAATGCACCCGGGTGGGTCAGGTCCGGCGCGCCCATGGCGGGAGTGCCCTTGCCGGCGGGGCCGTGGCAGGCCACGCAGTTGGCGGCGAAGAGTTTCTCGCCGTTGGCCACATCGGCTTTTACGCCTTCCGGCAGCTTGCGGCCGTCGAGGTTGGTGACGACGAACGCGGCGACGTCGCTGACGCCTTGCTCCTTGAGGATGTCCAGCCAGGCCGGCATGACGGCATGGCGGCCCTTCATGATGGTTTCCTTGATGGTCGCCGGTTCGCCACCCCAGCGCCAATCGGCGTCGGTCAGGTTGGGGAAACCGTAGGCGCCCTTGGCGTCGGAGCCGTGGCACACCGAACAGTTGGAGGCGAACAGGCGACCGCCCATCTTCAGGGCTTGCGGGTCCTTGGCGACATCTTCAATCGGCATCGACGCGAATTTGGCGAAGATCGGCCCGAACTTGGCGTCCGACCTGGCCATTTCCTTTTCCCATTCGTGCACGCCGGTCCAGCCGGTCTGGCCGTTGGCGAACGGGGTTTGCTTGTCGTTGTCGAGGTAGTTGTAGCCCGGCAGCAGGCCTTTCCAATTGCCCAGGCCGGGGTAGAGCACCAGGTAGCCAAGGGCGAAGATGATGGTGCCGACGAACAGCATGAACCACCATTTGGGCAGCGGGTTGTCGTACTCCTCGATGCCGTCGAACGAGTGGCCGACGGTCTCGTCGGTCTGCTCGGCGCGCTGGCCCTTGCGGGTCGACAGCAGCAGCCAGGTCAAGGCGAAGATGGTACCCAGGCTGAGGACTGTGACGTACAGACTCCAGAACGTAGTCATTCTTTGTTACTCCTAGAAGCTTGCTCGACGTGCTTGATGGCTTCGGGATCATCCGCAAAGGGCAACATGGTCGCGTCGTCAAACTCCGACTTGCGCCGGGGACTGAACACCCACAGCGCCAGGCCGATAAAGGCCACCATCACCACGACGGTGCCCAGGCCTCGAATCATCCCGATATCCATGAAGAATCACCGTTTGCTTTTGATGATGGTGCCCAGGCCTTGCAGGTAGGCCACCAATGCGTCCATTTCGGTCTTGCCCTTCACGGCTGCGGCTGCACCGGCGATGTCTTCGTCGGTGTAGGGCACGCCCAGGGTGCGCAGGACTTCCATCTTCTTCGCGGTGTCCTTGCCGTCGAGCTTGTTTTCCACGAGGAACGGATACGCCGGCATTTTCGACTCAGGCACCACGTTGCGCGGGTTGTACAAGTGCGCGCGTTGCCAGTCATCGGAGTAGCGCCCGCCGACACGGGCCAGGTCCGGGCCGGTGCGCTTGGAGCCCCACAGGAACGGGTGGTCCCACACGCTTTCACCGGCGACCGAGTAGTGGCCGTAGCGTTCGGTTTCGGCGCGGAACGGGCGGATCATCTGCGAGTGGCAGCCGACACAGCCGTTGGCGATGTAGACGTCGCGGCCTTCCAGTTCAAGGGCGGTGCGCGGCTTCATGCCTTCGACCGGCTTGTTGGTCACGTCCTGGAAAAACAGCGGAACGATCTGGGTCAGGCCACCGATGCTCACGGCGATGACCATGAAGAAGGCCAGCAGGCCGATATTCTTCTCGACGACTTCATGCTTCATCAGTGGGCTCCCACAACGGCGATCTTGGCGGCGGCTTCGGCTTCTGCCGGGTCCGAGGCACGCAGGGTGCGCCAGACGTTGTAGGCCATCAACAGCATGCCGCTGGCAAAGAACGCACCCCCCAGGGCGCGGACGATGAAACCAGGGTGGCTGGCTTGCAGCGCTTCGACGAAGGAGTAGGTGAGGGTGCCGTCATCGTTGATCGCACGCCACATCAGGCCCTGGGTGATGCCGTTGACCCACATCGAGGCGATGTAGAGCACGGTGCCGATGGTGGCCAGCCAGAAGTGCGCGTTGATCAGCCCGACGCTGTGCATCTGCACACGGCCGAACAGTTTGGGGATCATGTGGTACAGGGCGCCGATGGAGATCATCGCTACCCAGCCGAGGGCACCGGCGTGTACGTGGCCGATGGTCCAGTCGGTGTAGTGGGACAGCGAGTTGACGGTCTTGATCGCCATCATCGGCCCTTCGAAGGTCGACATGCCGTAGAACGCCAGGGACACCACCAAAAAGCGCAGGATCGGGTCGGTGCGCAGCTTATGCCAGGCGCCCGACAGGGTCATCATGCCGTTGATCATGCCGCCCCAGCTCGGGGCCAGCAGGATGATCGACATCGCCATGCCCAGGGACTGGGCCCAGTCCGGCAGCGCGGTGTAGTGCAGGTGGTGCGGGCCGGCCCAGATGTACAGGGTGATCAGCGCCCAGAAGTGCACGATGGACAGGCGATACGAGTAAATAGGCCGTTCGGCCTGTTTGGGCACGAAGTAGTACATCATCCCCAGGAAACCGGTGGTGAGGAAGAAACCCACGGCGTTGTGGCCGTACCACCACTGGATCATCGCATCCGTCGCCCCGGCGTAGGCCGAGTAGGACTTGAACAGGCTGACCGGCAACGAGGCGTGGTTGACGATATGCAGCATCGCCGTCACCAGGATGAAGGCCCCGTAGAACCAGTTGCCCACATAGATGTGCTTGGTCTTGCGCTTGACGATGGTGCCGAAGAACACCACTGCGTAGGTCACCCAGACGATGGCCAGCAGAATCGCGATCGGCCATTCCAGCTCGGCGTATTCCTTGGTCGTGGTGTAGCCCAGCGGCAAGGTGACGATGGCGCCGACGATGACCGCTTGCCAACCCCAGAAGGTGAAGGCCGCGAGGCTGTCGGAGATGAGTCGTGTCTGGCAGGTTCGCTGCACGACATAGTAGGAGGTGGCAAACAATGCACATCCGCCGAAGGCGAAGATCACCAGGTTGGTGTGCAGCGGGCGCAGGCGGCCGAAGGTTGTCCATGGCAGACCGAAATTCAATTCCGGCCAAACCAGTTGCGAGGCGATGAACACCCCGAGCCCCATGCCAAGGATCCCCCAGACCACCGTCATGATGGCGAACTGGCGGACTACCTTATAGTTATAAGCAGTCGGACTGATTGCTGTGCTCATTCTAAGGTTCCACGGTTTAGGTTTTTTTATAGGTAAAATTCGGCCGCAAGTATGTAGAAAGCAAGGGGCCATTGCAACGCAAGGCTGACCTGTGTCAATGCGTTCCACGCCAGATTCTGCGCCCTTTCCATGTTTGGCGTAAGGATAAAATCCGAAATCTAAAGCTGATCGAGTGGACAGGAAATTTCGGGGGTCGCAACGACTGTCGTCGCGTACGCCAGGATCGGTCCGCTGTGCAAGCAAGCGTAGACCCGAATGGCAGGAGGGGAAAGGTGTGCTTTGGAAGGGTGCGACACTTGGTCGCGTAGCGCGGTAGAGCTGCCGCCCCAGACTGGGGCGGCAGTCAGGTGTTACTGGGCTGGGCTTTCTGGCGTTGCGCCATCAGCGTTATGGGACAGGCTGTAAACGTAGGCGGCGAGCAGGTGCACTTTGTCGTTGCCCTGCAGCACTTCCTGGGCGGGCATCTGGCCTTGGCGGCCGTGGCGAATGGTCTGCTGCAACTGCGCGAGGCTGGTGCCGTAGATGTAGCCGGCGGGCAGGGTCAGGTTCGGCGCGCCCATGGCTTCCATGCCATGGCCCTGCGGACCATGGCAGGCCACGCAGGTGGTGTTGAATGCGGCTTGCCCTGCGGCCAGGTCGGCGGTGCTGTCGGCCGGCAATGGCAACTTGGCCAGGTCGTGGCGCACATAGGCGGCGACGTTTTTCACGCCGTCGTCGCCGAGCATGTCGCCCCAGGCCGGCATCGCCGCGTGGCGACCGTTCATGATGGTGGTCTTGATCGCTTCGGCCGAACCGCCCCAACGCCAGATGTTGTCAGCCAGGTTGGGAAAGCCGAATGCGCCCTTGGCATCCGAGCCGTGGCACACCGCGCAGTTGGAGGCGAACAGGCGACCGCCCATTTTCAGCGCCTGCGGGTCTTTGGCGACTTGTTCCACGGGCATGGCCGAGAATTTGGCGAAGATCGGTCCGAACTTGGTGTCGGCCTTGGCCATCTCCTTGTCCCACTCCTTGGCCGAGGTCCAGCCGTCTTCATAGCCCGGCAACACGCCTTTCCAGTTGCCCAGGCCCGGGTAGAGGATCAGGTAGCCGACGGCAAACACCAGGGTGCCGGCGAACAGCATGAACCACCACTGGGGCAGGGGGTTGTCGTATTCCTCGATACCGTCGAAGGCATGGCCCATGGTCTGGTCGACGCTGCCCTTGGTCTCGCCCTTGCGGGTGGCGAACAACAGCCAGGTCAGGCCGATCAGGCTGCCGAGGGTCAGTACGCAGATCCATGTACTCCAAAAGGTAGTCATGGCCGGTTGCTCCTTGTTACAGGCTCTTCTTGAGCGTCGGTTGGAGAGGGTTCATCGGCGAAGGGCAGCAGGCGCGCCTGCTCGAATTCCGCATTGCGCCGGTTGTTGAACACCCACAGCGACAGGCCGATAAAGGCGATGGCGACCACCAGCGTGCCGAGGCCGCGGATGGTGCCCGCATCGAATTCAAATCCCATGGCTCACCTCTTGCTCTTGATGGCAGTGCCGAGTACCTGCAGGTACGAAACCAGCGCGTCCATTTCGGTCTTGCCCTTGAGGCTGGCCACGGCGCCACTGATGTCGTCGTCGGTGTACGGCACGCCGAGGGTGCGCATCACTTTCAACTTGGTCTCGGTGTGGCTGCTGTCGACCGCCGCCGTGACCAACCACGGGTAGGCCGGCATTTTCGACTCGGGCACGACGTTGCGCGGGTTGTACAAGTGCGCGCGGTGCCAGTCGTCCGAGTAGCGTGCGCCGACGCGCGCCAGGTCAGGCCCGGTGCGCTTGGAACCCCACAGGAACGGGTGGTCCCACACGCTTTCACCGGCCACCGAGTAGTGGCCGTAGCGCTCGGTCTCGGCGCGGAACGGGCGGATCATCTGCGAGTGGCACTGTACGCAGCCTTCGCGGATGTAGATGTCGCGGCCTTCCAGTTGCAGCGCGGTGTAGGGCTTCATGCCTTCCACCGGCTTGTTGGTCACGTCCTGGAAGAACAGCGGGACGATCTGGGTCAGGCCACCGATGCTCACGGCGAGCACCATGAGCAGCATCAGCAGGCCGACGTTCTTTTCAATCGTTTCGTGTTTCATCACAGACTCCTCAGGCCATCTGCGCGACAGGGGCGGCTTCGACAGGTTGTGCCGAGCGCACGGTGCGCCATGTGTTGTAAGCCATCAGGAACATGCCGCTGAGGAACACCGCACCGCCCACCAGCCGCACGATGAAGCCTGGGTGGCTGGCCACCAGGGTTTCGACGAAGGAGTAGGTCAAGGTGCCGTCTTCGTTGATCGCACGCCACATCAGGCCCTGGGCGATGCCGTTGACCCACATCGAGGCGATGTAGAGCACGGTGCCGATGGTGGCCAGCCAGAAGTGCGCGTTGATCAGGCCGAGGCTGTACATCTGCTCGCGACCGAAGACTTTCGGGATCATGTGGTACAGCGCGCCGATGGAGATCATCGCTACCCAGCCGAGGGCGCCGGCGTGTACGTGGCCGATGGTCCAGTCGGTGTAGTGGGACAGCGAGTTGACGGTCTTGATCGCCATCATCGGCCCTTCGAAGGTCGACATGCCGTAGAACGCCAGGGACACCACCAAAAAGCGCAGGATCGGGTCGCTGCGCAACTTATGCCAGGCGCCCGACAGGGTCATCATGCCGTTGATCATGCCGCCCCAGCTCGGCGCCAGCAGTACCAGCGACATCACCATGCCCAGGGACTGTGCCCAGTCCGGCAGCGCGGTGTAGTGCAGGTGGTGAGGACCGGCCCAGATGTACAGGGTGATCAGCGCCCAGAAGTGCACGATGGACAGGCGATAGGAGTACACCGGGCGCTCGGCCTGTTTCGGCACGAAGTAGTACATCATCCCGAGGAAGCCGGCGGTGAGGAAAAAGCCTACCGCGTTATGCCCGTACCACCACTGCACCATGGCATCCGTCGCACCGCCATACAGCGAGTAGGACTTGGTCAGGCTGACCGGGATTTCCAGGTTGTTGACGATGTGCAGGATCGCCACGGTGATGATGAACGCACCGAAGAACCAGTTACCGACGTAGATGTGCTTGGTGTTGCGCTTCATCACCGTGCCGAAGAACACGATGGCGTAGGCCACCCAGACGATGGTGATCAGGATGTCGATCGGCCATTCCAGCTCGGCGTATTCCTTGGAACTGGTGTAGCCCAAGGGCAAGCTGATCGCGGCCAGAAGGATGACAAGTTGCCAGCCCCAGAAGCAGAACGCGGCGATTTTCGGCGCGAACAGCTGGGTTTGGCAGGTACGCTGCACCGAGTAGAAGGAGCTGGCGAACAGCGCACAGCCACCGAACGCGAAGATCACCGCGTTGGTGTGCAGTGGGCGCAGGCGGCCGAAGCTGGTCCAGGGCAAGTCGAAGTTGAGCGCGGGCCAAACCAATTGGGCGGCGAGAAAAACCCCGAGCCCCATGCCGACGATGCCCCACACCACCGTCATAATGGCGAATTGGCGGACCACCTTGTAGTTATAGGCGGTACTTAAAGTAGTGTTCATGGTTCCCCATCCACGGTTCAACCCAAGCAAATGCGGCACTTGGGCTGGAGTTATAGGCAGACTGAATAGCGAGGCAAGCATGGGCAAAGAGCACAAGGCCAGTATTGACGGGGATCAATGGGCGCAGTGTGTGCGGGAACACGGTTGGCTTTGGGATGTCGCGTCGGGCGTTGCTTCGGGTGATTGCGTGACGTTGATCCTGGCCCATGGTGCCGGCGCACCGATGGACTCATCCTTCATGAACGACATGGCTGCACGCCTTGCCGGGCATGGCGTCAACGTGTTGCGCTTCGAGTTTCCCTACATGGCCCAGCGCCGACTGGACGGCGGCAAACGCCCGCCCAACCCGGCGCCAAGACTGCTGGAAGCCTGGCGCGGGGTGTATGCCGAGGTGCGACGTCATGTCGCTGGGAAACTGGCCATTGGCGGCAAGTCCATGGGCGGGCGCATGGCGAGTCTGTTGGCGGACGAATTGGCCGCCGACGGGCTGGTGTGCCTGGGGTATCCGTTCTATGCGGTGGGGAAACCGGAGAAACCACGTGTAGCGCATTTGGCCGGATTGAAGACGCCGACGTTGATTGTGCAGGGCGAGCGTGATGCACTGGGCAATCGGGCGGCCGTGGAAGGGTATGACTTGTCGCCGAGCATCGAAGTGATGTGGCTGGTGGCGGGAGATCATGATTTGAAGCCGTTGAAGGCTTCGGGGTTTACGCATGAGCAGCATTTGGAGGCTGCGGCCGTGCAGGTGACTGAGTTTCTCAGCGCCTGTTAGGGCCAATCGGGAGCAAGCCCCCTCCCACATTCGACCGCATTCCAAGGGATGTACGCGGTTAACTGTGGGAGGGGGCTTGCTCCCGATAGCGGTCTACCGGTTGAAACGCTCGACCAACGAATACTGGGTATTCGCCGTATGCGTCAGCTCTTCACTCAACTGTGCCGAGTTCATTGCCTGTTCCGAGGTCTGGTCCGCCAACAGCGCAATGGTGCTGATATTGCGGCTGATCTCTTCGGCCACCGAGCTTTGCTCTTCGGTGGCGGCCGCGATCTGGGTGGTCATGTCGGTGATATGCGCCACCGCTTCACTGATGCCCACCAATGCCTGGTCCGCCTCCATCACCCGCGCCACGCCTTCTTCGGCCTGGCGATGCCCGGTGTCCATGGTTTGCACGGCAGCGGCAGCGGTTTGCTGCAGCTTGGCGATCAGGGCATGGATCTGCCCGGTCGACTCAGCCGTGCGCTGCGCCAGTTGGCGCACTTCATCGGCGACCACCGCAAACCCACGGCCCATCTCACCGGCCCGCGCCGCTTCAATGGCGGCGTTGAGCGCCAGCAGGTTGGTCTGGTCGGCAATGCCTTTGATCACGTCGACTACGCCGCCGATCTCGTCGCTGTCCTTGGCCAGTTGGGTGACGGTCACGCCCGTTTCCCCCACGGCCACCGACAGACGCTGAATCGCCTCGCGGGTTTCCCCGGCAATATCGCGACCGCGACCGGTCAGGCGATTGGCTTCCTGGGTCGCATCGGCCGTGCGCTGCACATGGCTGGCCACTTCCTGGGTGGTTGCCGCCATCTGGTTGACCGCCGTGGCCACCTGCTCGGTTTCCACGCGCTGGCGTTCCAGGCCGCTGGAGCTGTTATGCGCCAGGGTATTGGACTGCGCCGCCTGGTCGTTGAGGTGCTCGGCGGTGTCCTGCAGGCGCGTCAGGCAGGTCTTCAGGCGTGCCTCCTGGCTGAGGATCGACATCTCCAGGCGCGCCTGTGCACCACGGCTGTCGGTGTACATCTGCGCGATCAACGGGTCGGAGGTGGTCTGCTCGGCCAGGCGCAGCAGGCGCTTGAGGCCGCGCTGTTGCCAGCTCAGGCCCAGCAGGCCCAATGGCACCGACAAACCCGCCGCCAGGGCAAAGCCCCAGTGGGAGTTGAGCGACGCACCGATCATGAAGCTCAACTGGCTGATCAGGATAAACGGCAGCCAGTCCTGCAACACCGGCAGCCACTTGTCCCGCTGGGGAACGGCCGACTTGCCCTGGTTGATGCGTTGGTAGAGCGCCTCGGCACGGCGGATCTGCTCGGCGGTGGGCTTGATGCGCACCGATTCGTAGCCGACCACCTGGTTGCCTTCGAAGACCGGCGTCACATAGGCGTTGACCCAGTAGTGATCGCCCGTCTTGCAACGGTTCTTAACGATGCCCATCCATGGCAAGCCTTGTTTGAGCGTGGTCCACATATGCCCGAACACGGCCGCTGGCACGTCCGGGTGACGGACCAGGTTGTGCGGGGCACGCACCAGTTCGTCGCGCGAGAACCCACTGATTTCGACGAATGCGTCGTTGCAGTAGGTGATCACGCCTTTGGCATCTGTGGTGGAGATCAACCGTTGCTGAGCGGGGAAGGTACGTTCGCGCTGGGTAACGGGCTGGTTATTACGCATGATTGTTCAATCCGCAAGGCTTTCATTGGGTATCGGCGGTAACGGGGGTTTATTTAACTTATTTTTGCAACAATCGGCTTGGCAGTTTCCAGGGTCACGGCTCTTCGGGTGTTGTGGTATCGAGAATGTCCAGAGCCATGCGTTGCTGGATCCTGCTGCGGGAATACTCCTGTAGAAATGCCGCTCGGTCGGTGGTACCCAGATCAAGACGGGCGAGTGCGGCAACGGCAGCGTCCGGGTTTGCGGGGGCAAACACGCAAGCATTGGGAATATGGTTAAGAGTGAACGCTTTTGAATAGCCTTCCAGCCCCGCCAGGATTGGTTTTCCAGTGGCTGCATATTCAAACAGCTTGGAAGGGATGACCTTCAAGAATGCCTTAAAGCTATTAAGGTGCAAAAAAAGCACATCCGCTTGCTGATAGTAGTGAATCAGTCTATGGCGAGGCATGGGAGGAATAAGCTCGACATTCCTTACGTTTCTTTTGATCAGCGCCTCGCTCAGTTTTTTCATCGTGCTGCCATCGCCAATGACATAGAAACAGGCCCTGTTTGCCAGCCGTTCGGCCAGGGCGGGCAGGATTTTTTCCAGGCCTTGGCCGGCGCCGACATTGCCAGCGTAGACGATCTTCAGCAGGCGTGTCGGGTCGTCAGGCGGTTCGGTAGGGAAGGGGGTTTCAAGAAACAGATCATCCACACCGTTGGTGTAGGTTGAGAAGGTCTTGTGTGGATAACGAGGCGCGAAGTAACTCAGGAAGCCGGGGGATACCAGGTTGACCCGCGTCGCATACCCAAGGGTGACTTTTTCCAGGCGGGAAAACACCCGTGCCAGGAGCTTGCCGACAACACCGGGGAAAAGCTCGGGCAGGACGTCGACAAAGATATCGCGAATATCCAGGTAGAGAGGCGCGTGTTTTCTGCGCGCGATGGCGGCGCCCAGTGCGGCCGTCATCAGTCGCGAAGAGGTGGCCACGATCACGTCATACGGCTTACCCTTCACGGCCTGAAGGACGCCGCAGGCATAGTGGGCAAACCCCCAGGCCTGGCCCCATGCGCTGAATCTGTGCGCGGGGAGGCCGATGCGGGTGACGGACAGCTTCGGCTGATGCGCGGTGTGGGCAGGGTCAGCCTCATAGGACGGGTAGCGGTTTGGCTGGGTGGTCAGTACCTCGATCTCTATCTCGCCGTTACCGTGGGTGAACAAGGCCTTGACCAACGCCTCGACGCGAAATGCCGACAGATCGGGTGGAAAGTAATAGCTCAATATGAGAATGCGCTTGGTCATACGCGCACCTCGGTTTTACGCCGCAGTACACGCTCGTACAGCGCCACCAGCGTGCTTTCCTGCCGTTCCCAATTTAAATGCAGCGCGGCATTTTTTGCGTTTTGCGCCAGTGCCTGACGCAATAACGGTTCATCGATCAGGCACTGCAGTGCGGTGCGCAGTGATTGCTCCGAGCCTGCCGGTACCAAAAGTCCTATGGAGTAGGCCCGGACAATCTTGCGAATCTCCGGAAAGTCCGTGGCCACCACGGGCAGCCCGGCGATGACATATTCAAATAATTTGTTCGAGTCGGTGGTGAAGTGGTTCAGGCAGGTATTTTCGATCGGCTGCACACCGATATCGGCTGATGCGGTGTAGCTGGGCAAATCCGCCAGTGCAACGGTCGGGATAAAGTGCACTCGGTCTGTCAGGCCAAGTTCCGTGCGCAATGCCATCAAGGCAGGGGTAAGCCTGCCGCTCCCGATCAATACAAGGTAAGCGCCTTGCAACGACGCCGCCACGCGTAGCAAGCGTTCCAGCCCGCGTCCCTGTTGAAGGCCGCCCTGATAGACAACGATGGGCCAGGGGTGTCGCAAGCCCAACTCAAGGCGAATCCTCTGGCCGGGTGAGGTGGCGCTCAGGCAGGGGCGGTTTTGCAGTACCAGCGGGCGGGCGATTCCATAGGCCCTGGCAAAAAACCTGGCCCGGCTTTGCGTGGTGGTAATGATGCCTTCGGCCCTGGGCATCAAGGTTTTTTCGACACAACCCACCCAGCTGCGAAAGCGCGCATACCCCTCGCGGCTGGTGCTGATTTCGTGGGCGTCATACACCAGCCTGGCGCCGCTGAGCCGGGCCGCCAGCCAGGCGGTGGGCAGGGTATTGACGTCGTGGGCATGCACCACCGCAGCGCGATGCAGGGCGATGCGTAGCAGCAGCCCTGCATGTACCCAAAGCCGCGAAAGAATGCGTCGCAGGGGCATCGATTGTTCGGCTGCGAACGGGCCTGGCGATGGGGGCGATCCGGCGTTGGCCGCACCCCAGCGCACGCTGCGCGCTACGCGTACCACGCGGATGCCTTCGGCCAGCACCTCCTTGCGATGCGTCACGCCGGGCGCATGCAGGGCGAACACGGTGACTTGATAACCGGCTGCCTGGAGTGTCCGGGCTTGCTTCAATACGCGGGCGTCGTTGCGGAACTCATTCCAGACGATCATGGCGATGCGGGGCACGGGAGACTCCTGTTGATGTGGACGGGGTTCAGCGGGTCGGGTGGAGGGCGAGAAACATCCGGTTGATGCTCGGGGCGTGGGTGTTCAGGTAAAGAATGTCCTGGGTCAGGACCTTCAGTCTGCTGAGGCTTTGACGTATCAGGATCAGCGCTATCAACGCGATGTACAGGTGGGGAGGCGTCAGGCAGAGAAAGTCGACAATGATGAAGGCGAATGCCGCCAGAAAGCCCATTGAGTAAAACGCATCGGCCACCGTGAGTGGGTGACGGGAGAGTACCGCCTGCACACGTTGGCTACGGTTGTTCAAGCCAATCAGCACAGCCGCAGCGAGCACGGAATAAGCCAGGCCGATCGCCAGGAGGGACGGGTAGAGGTAGAGCAGCACGCAGAAGACGATCAGGGTAAACATGGCGTCGGATAAACCCCGCGCAAACCTGGAAAATGTCCTGGCTGCCAGGGCCAATTGGGTTTTTAGCCGCGCAGGTTCGGCACCGCCGTCTATCAGGGCGCGTGCCCCCGCCCTTGAGTAACGGGAGGCCATGAACCCGGCGCCCAGGTAAAAAGCGTAAAGGATCACCGTCAACAGACCGAGCCCGATGATCAGGGCGGTTTGATCGAGGCCTTTCAACGGGGCTGGCAAATAGGCGGGGACCGTCTCTGAACCGAGCAGGATGACAATCTTGATCGGCAGGAAGTACGTCGTTATCAACAACACTTGTGCGCAGAAATGTGCGGTATGGGCCATCAACACCGCACGTGGAGCGATGCTCATGAGGTGCTGGCCCAGGCATACGCACCAGAGAAGTGCCGACAGGATACGGTATTGCAATGCCTTAACGTCTCGGCTCACCGTGGGGTTCCCGTATCAGGCTTAGTTCGGCCGCGGTGATCAAATGCATAGCGCTCTGCGCAAGCACGCGTTGCCTGGCGTTGAATGATTTCGCCCTGAATATTTCCGGGTTGAAAAACAGTGTTTCTATTCCTTCGGCGAGCCCGGTGAAACTCTCGGGGGCCGATAGAAAACCGCAGTCGTCGTCAACAAACTCAGGGATGGCCCCGACCCGATTAGTCAAAGGGACCAGGCCCGACGCCATGGCTTCGTCACGCGATACCCCTTGTGTGTCCATGCGGCTGGGGCACAGAAACACGCCATAGTGTTTGTGCAGGTCGGCGATCTCGGATTGTTTCAAATAGCGTTTTTCGAGGGTGACGTTCGGGTACTGACGCAGCGGTGCGAGGGTTTCTTCAAACAAGGGTCCGTCACCGACCATCAGGAACTCAAGTTCGTTGAACCATGGTTTGGTCGCCAGCAGTTGAATGGTTTTGACGCTCAGGTCGTTGGCGTAGGTGCGTGACACATAGGGGCGGATCGAGAGGATTTTCTTGCGCTGCTCAGGCGGTTTTTCCTGATAGGCAAACAGCCGCGTATTGATGGGGTTGTGGATCACTCGGTATTGACTCCTCGGCAACCTGAACCCCAGGTCTTCCATGACGTCTTCGGCAAACTGTCGGGAGACGAATACCAGTTGCAGATTGGGCGGCATGGGTTGCAAAAGGCTGAGCCAGAAGCCCATGCGTCGCTCACTGTCGAGCTTGGCCAGTTGCAACAGTGTTTCGTCGCCATAGTTGTAAGCCCGGCGCCACCAAGGTTGGATCTCCGCGCCGTGCACCCAGGCAATCACCCGGAGGCGGGGCAAGTAGGGGCGCACTATTTCCCACATCTGCGGATCCAGGAAGTGCACCAGCAGTGTCGTGTACTGTCCGCTGTCCAGCATGCTTGCCAGGGCGCTGCCCGGGCCGGTCACCACGTCGACATTTTCAAATTCGTGATAACTGATCGACTCGTCGGGGCGCAGACGAAAGACATCTACCGCCAGGCCCTGTTCCTGATAGGCCATGACACGGGTATGAATAAAGCCATTACGGTACAGGTCGTCATAGGCCGGGTAGTGGTTGGTCAGCAGCAGGTGCGCGGCCTTGGCGAGGAGGTGGGAGGGTTGGATTTCCCGGTGTCCTTGAACCAATGCCTTGATCGTCGTGCTGCCGCTGCCGTGGGCCCGCAGGCCCAGGCGCAGGTACGCTGTTTCGGGCGGTATATCCCAGGCCTGATTGCGATTGGCCTGCTGCATGACATGGCTGATCCGTTGTTTCTGCGCATCCAGATACAGCACGACCAGTTGCAGGTTCAGGCCCGGCGTGGCATCGAGCAGCAATCTCAAGGTGTCGTCGGCCTGTTTCAGCTGGGCAACGTTCAACTCGTGCCTGGCGTAGTGATATTCATGTTTTCCGTCCGCGAGGGAGGAGTCGATATGCCAGGTGCCGCCTTCGACCTGCGCGCGCAGATACTTGCTGCGCAGCGGGCCGAACAGTTCTGACAGGTCCCGGCCGTTGCTCAGCGGGCCATCAGTATCTGCGCTCAGTGGCGGGATCGTTTCACTGCTGCGCTGGAGATGCTGGAGGCTGATTCCGCTGTTCAGCTCGAGGTCATCCACCACCGCAACGACGTGCTGTCGATCAGTGCCCGCGGCGTTTTCGCAGTAGTTGAACGCATCGATCGCGAGGGATGGAGGGTGGGTGTAGGTGAGCGCCGGGAGGCTTTCCAGCCAGGCACGGGCGGGCTGTTGTGCCAGCGCTTCTGTCTTGATCAAGGCTCGACGTGCCGCTATCCCGGTGGCACTGCGGTATTCCTGGCCTGGGTTGATCAGGCGTATATCCTGTTCGTCCGCGGCATGGTGCGCCATCTTGCCGATCACCCGGGCCTTGCTGTAGCGCGTGGCCAAGGCCAGGTCGAGCAAGTAGTGAGGGCCGTAGTAGTCCACGGCAAGCATGGCGCCGAACCAGTCGGCGCCGCCTGCCAGCTCGCCGAGGGTGAGCTTGTCCAGCTGTTTGCGCTCAATCAGCTGCAAGCGCGGGTCAACGGTGGCGGGCTGCCTTGCCGGCGCGTCGCTTACCACGACATACAGCTTGACGCGGGGGTAGCGCTGACGCCGCAGATGCTCAATGAGCGCCTGCAATTGAGCCTCGTCGGCCGCCTCAGCGACCAGGCAAATCGTCGGCAGTGGCAGGTCATGCACGCGATGGGTCACCTTGCTCATCACATACATCAACCGGTGGGCATAGGTGTGTTCCAGCATCACCTTTCGCAGCCCTGCCAACCGCAGCCTGGCGTGTCCGGCGGGCGTGTCGAGGCGACGCAAGACCTCCTGGCCGTTGTCGCTGCAGATGACCAGGTCGCCCATCAGCACACGCAGGCCGCGAGAAAAATTGCTGACGGTCAGGGTGTTGGAACCCAGCAATTCAAAGGCACGACGGGCGAACATGGATTGCGACTGTTTGACCGAATTGAGATTGATCGCATACCGGTAGCCCTTGTAGGCCAGGTCTATCTGTGTCGCCTCAAGCGTACCGGCAATGTAGCCCCGATATCGGGCCGGAAACTGATAGTTGGCTTCTGGCTGGCCGAAGTTGCGATCGTAGATTTCCAGCGGACGAAAGCCCGGCAGGGCATTGACGAAGTGTTCCAGGTCCCGCGTCCGTTCGGGGTATCGGCAGTAGTAGGCACCGGCGAAACAGAACGCATCCTTGCGCTCGTACAACTCGATCGGGTTGTGCATCGCCGGTTGGCAGGCAAAGGGCAGCAGGTAGACACGCTCATGCCCCAGCGCGCTTTTATAGCGATGAATACAGTCGATATCCGTGGTGAACACCAGGTCGAACTGTGTGGCGGTACCCAGGAACGTCTCGAAGTGCACCGGATCTTCCTTGTTCCAGAACACCGTTGGCACCTTGTGTTCCCGGCACCACTGCAAGACCTGGCGCAGCTCTGTGCTGTTCTGGGCGATCTTGTTATGCCAGCGGCCATCCTGGCCGCGCCACGCGGATTCGATAAACAGCAGGTCGGGTTGGAACGATTGCAGTTCGGCCAGGCCCTGGTCCGGTGTCAGTTGCAACAGCTCGCATTCATACCGGTAGGCCTCATGGGTAAAGGTGTCCATCACACAGGCCATTCTGAAGGGCTTGGCCGTGTCATGGGGGGCAAGCAACAGCTGGCTGCGCACATGCTCTGCATCCGCCAGCGGAGTGGGGGCCGGCGTGACAAGGAAAGCGGCGGTGCCAGGCAGCGCCGGTGGGATCGCATCATCGCCAGGGGGGGCCGTAGGTGCGTTGCCTTTGCGACGTGCGCGGGCTTGTTGATACAGCTTGAACAAGGCGCCAGGCAAAAGCAGGCATTCACGTAGCGAGCCCACCCCCACACGCAGTTGATACCCCAACTGATAAGTGGTGCTGGCCCGCGTCTTGATCAAGCGATTTTCCAGCAGGTGGCACCTGGCGTTTGCGCGCTGCAGATTGGCGGTCAGGACTTCTATTTGCCCTTGCTGCCGGGTATTGCTCTCGGTTGAGTACGCCAGTTCGTTCTTGAGTTGCTGAATGCGCTCAGTCGCTTCACGGTATTTCTGATTGACCTGTTCCCGCTGTTGGCGACCGCCGGCTACCTGGCCTAGCAGGTTACGCTCGACGGACTCGAACGCCGCTTCCAGTTGACGTAGATGCTCGACACCCAGCGAACAGCCCTCGGGTTCTGTTTTGATGGCGACCATTCCCACCCACTTGCCCAGCATTTCGACCTGGATGACCTGCAGGTACGCACTCAACAGCCGAAAGGGTTCCAGCAGGTAGAACGTGTGCTTGTGGTCAAGGAAGTCATTCACCCCGAACGGCACGGTGATGATCAGCCGGCCACGCGGCTTGAGCATCGATGCGGCTTTTTCGACGAAGGCTGCCGGGTGGATGAGGTGCTCAAGCACTTCACTGATCACGATGCTGTCAGGTTCCATGCCCTGGGTGTCCAGCGACATAAAGTCTGCATTCAAGTAGCGGACGTTGCGCTGCACGTGATCGGGTTCGGCCCTCAGGTAATCTTTGGCCTGCTCGAACGCCCTGGGGTCGTTATCCACGCCCGTGACCCTGTGGCCTTCACGGGCCAGCAACACGGGGATAATGCCCTGGGAGCAACCTACGTCGAGTACTGTCCTGCCGGTGACCTGTGCGCAGATCCAATGGATCCGCGCACGGGTTTCCTGCATGAAGTGTTCGCCCAGCTTGCCGTAATAGGCTTCCATGACGCGATCATGGGTATCGGCGAGTGGCTGTGGATTATTCATCGTCAGTTCGCCAGTACGCCGGCAGCATCAATCACCACGCCGTTGCTATGTCGCGCTGACATGGATCTGAATTCGCGATGCCCGACCAGCAACACATGGATATGGGCGCTGTCCCAGGCACAGGCCACGTCGGTCAGGGAATGGCCAGTCAGGTCGTCGGGCAGTGCATCGATATTGGGCTCGACCAGCAGCAGCGTTATCCCCAGTTCGTTGGCCAACTGGCGGGCAATGCCAAGTGCCGGGCTTTCACGCAGGTCGTCGATGTCTGCCTTGAACGCCAGGCCATAGCAGGCAATTCGCACGTTGTGCGCGCGCAGCCCGGGGTGCTTGAACAAAAGGTTGGCCACCGCCACCTTGACTTGCTGGATGACCCACTGGGGTTTGCTGTCGTTGACCAGGCGTGCGGTGCGGATCAACAGCGCCAGGTCCGGTGTTTTACTGACGATGAACCACGGGTCCACCGCTATACAGTGCCCACCGACGCCAGGCCCGGGCTGCAGGATATTCACACGCGGATGATGGTTGGCCAGGCGGATCAGCTCCCATGGGTCGATCTTCAACTGTGCGCAGATCATCGAGAGTTCGTTGGCGAAGGCGATATTGACGTCGCGGAAACTGTTTTCGGTCAGCTTGCACATTTCCGCGGTGCGTGTGTCAGTGACAATGCACTGGCCTTCGACAAACTGCTGGTAAAGCCGTACTGCTGCGGCTGAGCAGGCATCGGTCATGCCCCCGATGATGCGGTCATTGCTGACCAATTCCCTCAAGACATGCCCTGGCAGTACCCGTTCGGGGCAGTGGGCGATGCGGATGTCACTGGCTTGCTGATGGGTGGTGGGAAAGGTCAGGTCCGGACGCACACTGGCCAGCCATTTCACCAGCAGTTCGGTGGTACCGACCGGAGAAGTCGACTCCAGGATCACGAGGTCGTGCTTTTTCAGCACCGGGGCGATGGCACGGCAGGCCGCTTCTATATAGCTCAGGTCTGGCTCGCGGTTTTCCAGGAATGGGGTGGGCACGGCGATCAGGAAGGCATCCGCCGGCTCCGGCCGGGTTGTCGCCCGCAGGTAGCCGTGGCTGACCGCCGAGCGGACCAACCGGTCCAGGTCGGGCTCTATGATATGCACTTGGCCGAGATTGATGAGGTCCACGACATGCGGGTTTATATCGACGCCAATGACTGTTCGTTGCGGCGAGGCAAACAGCGCGGCGGTGGGCAAGCCGATATAACCCAGGCCCAGGACGCAGAGCGTCGGCACGCTCATGCCGCGGCCTCGTTTTTTCGCCAGGTTGTGATCAGAACTTCGCGAATGCGTGTGCACGCTCTGCCGTCACCGTAGGGGTTGTGGGCATTACTCATCTCCCGGTAGGCCGCGTCATCGCTGAGCAGCTCCCTGAGGTGGTGGGTAATGCTTGCGATCTCCGTGCCCACCAGCCGCGCCGTCCCGGCATCGACTGCCTCGGGGCGTTCAGTCGTGTCACGCATCACCAGCACCGGCTTGCCCAGTGCAGGTGCTTCCTCCTGGATACCGCCCGAATCCGTGAGAATCAGGTACGCCCGGGTCATCAGGTAGACAAACGGCAGGTAATCCAGCGGCTCGATCAGATGTACATTGCTGATGCTCGCCAGTCGCCGTCGCACGGGTTCCTGCACATTGGGATTCAGGTGCACGGCGTAGACAAAGGTCACCGCCGGGAAACGCGCGGCGGTTTCAGCCAGGGCCTGGCAGATACGTTCAAGACCGTCACCAAAGTTTTCCCGGCGATGGCCTGTCACCAGGATCATCCGCTGGTCTTGGGGCAGAAAGGCAAATTGCCGGTCAAGGCGGCCGCGCAGAGGGGATGTCGGGGCGTGAAGTTTCTCTACAACGCTGAGCAGTGCATCGATCACTGTATTGCCCGTGACATGAATGCATTCGGCGGCCACCCCCTCATTGATCAGGTTCTGCCGCGAGGTTTGGGTGGGGGCGAAATGCATCGAGGCAAGGCTGCCGGTCAGGCGTCGGTTGCCCTCCTCGGGCCAGGGGGAATAGAGGTTGTGGGTACGCAGCCCGGCTTCGATATGGGCAACGGGTATCTGTTGGTAATAGGCCGCCAGACTGGCTGCAAAAGTGGTCGCCGTATCCCCGTGGACGAGGATCACATCGGGTTTGAAGTCTTCCAGGACAGCTTGCAGCCCCTGGATGATTGCCGTCGTCACATCCGTCAGGTTCTGATCCGGCTTCATGATGTTCAAGTCGTAGTCAGGTACCAATCCAAACAGCTCAAGCACTTGGTCCAGCATCTCTCGGTGCTGCGCCGTGACACACACTCTCGAGTGGAAACGGTCGTCATTGGCGAGATTGATCACCATCGGCGCCATTTTGATGGCTTCCGGGCGCGTGCCGAAGATAGACAGTGTCTTGAGAGGCATGGGGATGGCTTCTTGTATGGAGGGTGAGTAAAAGCTGGGTCTGAAACGCGGGTGCACAGCTGCCTTCAACGCAGTGCCAGGCGTGTCAGCGCGTAGGGACCGGGTTGTGCGGAGTGGGTCGGTAACGAAGGGGGATTCTGCCCAAAGGGCGCGGAGCCGACTACTGACCGTTCGGCTGGTTACGAGGTGTTACCAATGTCGTAAAAGTACCCGGGCAGCGCCGAAGGCAGTCATCAGCCTGCCAGCATCGGATAGGTAAACAACCCGAAGTGAAGCAGATTCAAGCCAACGTGCGTGGCAATCGCCGCACCCAGCCCGCCAAACCGATACGCCAGGCCATAACCGACCCCGGCGATGCCCGCCAGCAGCACCCATTGCCACCCTGCACCCACGTGCACCAGGCCGAACAGCAGCGATGCCAGCAGCAGTGCGAGGTTTTCGCCGTAGGGCAACTGTCTGAAGCGCCGGCTCAAGCCGCCTTGAATGTAGCCACGGAACAGGGCTTCTTCCACCAGGGTCACCAGCAACAGGTTGTTGAGTACCCACAGCCAGGCCTGGTCCGGCCATTTCGGCGCCCAACTGATCACGCCCAGCAGGGTTGCGCCACCCAGCGCAACGATGGCGGTAAGGGTCAGTAACAACGCGGTGACGCAGATCGACAGGCGCAACGAACGCCGCGCCACAATCCACGGGCAGGCCAGCAGCAACCAGAAGCCAATCAACGGCTTGTCCAGGTTCAGGTACATCGAGAACGGCACGGCATCGGGGGTGAAGCGCTGCGGGGCAATGCCGCGACCGTTATAGAACCCCGGCAGCCAATGCATCGCCAGGCCTAGCGCCAACACGACAAACAGCCCGTGACCCAGGTAACGCGCCCACGGCGTGCGCTGCTGGCGTACGGCATAGCCGGCGATCAACAGCAGGGCGACGGACACCAGCGCCAGTACGCCCAATTGCCCGTAGGCCAAGGCCAGCACATAGCCGATGGAAAGAAGCGCCAGGTACAGCCAGGGCAGTGCGAGCATGGGGGAATCCTTGGAAAAAACCGGTCGGCATTATAGCGACGGCCCGCGCCCCGAAACGTGAAAACGCCTCCCCGCAAAAGGGCTTGGGCAAGTGATTGCAAAACATGTCATCGGCTGGTTATAGTCCTTGCGTCCTTATCCCGTCAAAAAGATCAGCACATGCCAGCTTCCCTGCGCATAGCGGTAGTCGATTCAGCGGTCAACGCTGTGCGCGTGCCGTGCGCGAACAAGCAGCCTGCGCAGATCAGTCACTACCCCCCACCTGTCAGTAGCACGCCGGTGTACGCAGTCGTATCACCGCCGGGTGTTGGCATTTCGGGCTGATCGGCACGTTGCTGTGCCCGCTCTGCCTGCCTGAAAAAAACTACTGAATTTCAGCCTCTGCGGCTGAATCGGCTTTTTTTGCCTGATTACAGGTGGTAACCATGTCCGTTCTTTCGAAACACTCCGTGGCCGCGGCGGCCTCGACGAGCCTGTTTGTCCTGCTGTGGAGCAGCGGGGCGATCTTCTCCAAGCTGGGCCTGGCCCATGCGTCACCCTTCGCCTTCCTGCTGATCCGCTTTGCCGTCGCCCTTGCAGGCTTGGTGGTGCTGGTGCCGATCCTCACGCTGAAACTGCCGCGTCCCGGCAAGCCCCTGTTGTACGCGGCGGCAACCGGGTTGGTGTTGCTGGGGGCCTATCAGATTTTCTATCTGCTGGCCCTGGACCTCAGCGTCACCCCCGGCGTCATGGCGACCATCATGGGGGTGCAGCCGATCCTCACCGTGGTGCTGATGGAGCGCCAGCGATCCTGGCGCCGGATGTTCGGCCTGAGTCTGGGCTTGGCCGGGCTGATCATGGTGGTCTACCAAGGCATCGGGCTGGCGGGCATGTCCCTGGCCGGGATGCTGTTCGGGCTGCTGGCCCTGGCAAGCATGACCTTCGGCTCGATCATGCAAAAGCGCATCACCGACAACCCCCTTGGTACCCTGCCGGTGCAGTACCTGGCGGGGCTGCTGTTGTGTTCGGTGTTCGTGCCGTTCCAGCCGTTCCATGTTGAACACAACGCCGGCTTTTACCTGCCGGTGCTGTGGATGGGCCTGGTGGTGTCGTTGCTGGCAACGCTGTTGCTGTACCGCCTGATCGCCCGGGGCAACCTGGTGAACGTCACCAGCCTGTTCTACCTGGTGCCGGCGGTGACGGCGGTGATGGATTACCTGATCTTCGGCAATCGGCTCGCGATGCTGAGCCTGTTGGGGATGGGCTTGATCATCATTGGGCTGGTCTTCGTGTTCCGCAAAAACTGATGCCCCCCGTAGGTGCCGGCCAGCCGGCGCCTACGGTTTTCGAGGCCGCAATACCAGCCACAACGCCCCGGCAATCAACACGCCGCCATATAAATGCGCCATCGATAACGGCTCGTCGAGCAACAACGCCCCCCACAACACGCCGAACGGCGGGATCAGGAAGGTGGTGGTCATCGACCTCACCGGCCCAATCGCGGTGAGCAGCCGGAAGTACAACACGTACGCAAACGCCGTACACACCAGCCCCAACCCCAGCAACGACAGCCACACTTGCCACCCACCCCAACTCGCCGGCGGATGGCTGATCGCGCTGTAGGCAAACAACGGCAGCAGAAACAGCGTCGCGCCCAGCATGCTGCCCAGGGCCGCGAGACGACTGTCCAGGCCGCCGCGCTGGTCCAGCCAGCGCCTGGCGAGGAACCCGGCAAAGCCATAACAGGTGGTGGCCAACAGGCAAGCCAGTGCGCCCATCAATAATTCCAGGTCAAACGCCACCGGTCCTGCACGGGTCAGCACGCCTACACCGAACAGACCCAGGCACACCCCGGCGATTTTCGACGGGGTGAGGCGTTCGCTGAAAAACAGCCCGCCAATCAACACGCCCATCAACGGCGTGGTGGCATTGAAGATCGCCGAGTAACCCGCCGGCAGCACCTGGGCGGCCACCGAATACATGGTCGCCGGGATCCCCGAGTTGATCACCCCCAGCAACAGGACTGTCTTGAACTTGCCCTGGAAATCCCAGTTCACCCGCGCCATCGCCAGGATCACCAATAGCCCGGCGGCGGCAATCGATACGCGGAAAAATGCGGTCGGCACCGTGCCGATTTCCGGCGCGATAATGCGCATGAACAGAAAGCTCGCGCCCCAGATGGCGGCGAGCCCCAGCAGGTAAAGGGTGTCAACGGGCCTCACGGAACACTCCTACATCAATAAGGCCGCGAGTGTTGCACGCCGCCTTCATTGATTACAGGACAAACCGCGTCACCAGCCCATTCAGGTCCACCGCCAGCCGCGACAGTTCCTGGCTGGCGGCCGAGGTCTGGGTGGCGCCGGCGGCGGTCTGGGTGGACAGGTCGCGGATGTTCACCAGGCTGCGGTCCACATCGCGCGCTACCAGCGCCTGTTGCTCGGCGGCGCTGGCGATCACCAGGTTGCGCTGGCTGATCTGCGAGATGGCGGCGGTGATTTTTTCCAGGGCGCTGCCGGCGCTGTTGGCTCGCTGCAAGGTCTGGCCGGCATGCTCGGCGCTGCTGTTCAGCGCCTCGACGGTGGCCTGGGTGCCTTGCTGGATACCGGTGATCATCTGTTCGATTTCTTCGGTGGAGTCCTGGGTGCGCTGTGCCAGCGAACGCACCTCGTCGGCGACGACCGCGAACCCACGCCCGGCTTCACCGGCACGCGCCGCTTCAATCGCGGCGTTGAGCGCCAGCAGGTTGGTTTGCCCGGCAATGCCACGGATCACTTCCAGCACCTTGCTGATGTCCTGGGCTTGCAGCGCCAGGCCTTCGGCCTTGTTCGAGGCGCCGAGCACTTCGTCCACCAGGTTCTGGATCGAGCTGATGGTTTCGCTGATCTGGTAGTGGCCGTGCTTGCTGTCCTCATCGGAAGCCTGGGACGCCTCGGCGCTGGACACCGCATTACCCGCGACCTCGTCCACCGCCGTGCTCATCTCGGTCACGGCGGTGGCCGCCTGCTCGATTTCATCGTTCTGCGCCTGCAGGCCGCGCGTGCTTTGTTCCATCACCGCGCTCATTTCTTCCGCGGCGGAAGCCAGTTGCTGCGCCGATTCGCTGATGCCTCGGATGGTGGTCTGCAGCTGCGCTTGCATGGTCGCCAGGGCGCTCAGCAATTGCGCGGGTTCGTCATGGCCGCGCACCACGATCGGCTGGCTCAAGTCGCCGGCGGCGATGGTGCGCGCCACGTTCAGGGCCTGGCCGATCGGCGCGGTGATACTGCGGGTCAGCAGCCAGGCCAGCAGCAAGGTGGCGATCAATGCGACTGCGATAATCAGGCCGACAATCCACTGTGCGCTCGAATACATCTGTGCGGCCGAATCGGCCGCCGCTTCGACGCCGTTCTGGTTAAAGACGATCAGGTTTTCCAGGCTCTGGCTCAGGATCGTGCCCTGGGGGGCGAGGCGGCTGACGAGCAGGTCGAGGGCGTCTTGCTGTTGATCCTTGTCCACCAACGCAACCATCTGTCCGACGATGGCCAGGTACGTCGCGACATTGCCCTTGAGGGTTTTCAGCAGTTCGCGCTCTTCGTCATTGCTCAGCAAGGTTTCATGACGATCGAGCAGGGCTTGCAGTTCGCTGCTGGTGCGGCTGATCAGGCCTCTGCTGGTGTCACGCACGCGAGATTCGTCGGTGCTCACCAGGCGCAGGGACTCCAGGCGGATGGTGGCCACCAAGGCTGCGCTGTCATGGATATTCTCGATGCTCGGCATCCAGGTTTGCTCAATGACCAGCGCACTTTCCCGCAGCTTGGCCATCTGGCCCAGGCCAAACATTCCCACAATCACCAGCAAGCTGGCCAAAACCCCAAAACTCAGACTGGCACGCAGACCGATCCTCATGTTCCTCAATGACATCTCAATGCTCCTTGGGCGATTAGAACCTGCTCCCGGATCGGTCTTCGGACCTTGTTAGGGTGGGAGAGGGCGCGCTATATATCAAAGTGCCATCAAGGTGGTAATCGGGGTTTCCCTTAGTTGGATCCAAAGCCTTATGGAGGACCCGCGGCCGTTCTGGTTGGCGGTTTTCCGGCTTCTACCTGCCAGGCCACGGCGCTCAAGGCCTGTGGATCAAACGCGGATCGACTATAAGGTGCGTTTATTGACCGGATGGTCGAATTAAAAAAATTGAAAATAAATGTACGAAATGAACAGACTTGTACAGGTCAGTGCAAAAAATGACCCTTCTCCTGCCTGCGTACACTGGCTAAGCTCAGGGCTTCCCGATGCCCGCTCGAGGTTTCCCGCATGTCGCCATCCACGCCTGCCCTCGCTATCGCCCGCACCATCCTCGAAGGCTTCGACGATTACCGCGAACACTTTCGCCAGATCACCGATGGCGCCCGCGAGCGTTTCGAAAAGGCCCAGTGGCAACAGGGGCAGGCGGCGTCGGCGGCGCGGATCAACCTGTACGAAGACAAGGTCGGTGAAGTCAGCGCGCGCCTGCGTGCGAACTTCGAGGGCAGCGCATTGCTCGACATTGACCTGTGGCCCCTGGTGAAAAGCGCCTATATCGGCCTGATCGACCTGCGCTTTGACGATGAGCTGTCCGAGACCTGGTACAACTCGATCTTCTGCGGGCTGTTCAGCCATGACCTGATCAGCGACGGCTGCATGTTCATCCACACCACGCGGCCGAGCCTGCGCCGGGCACGGGCGGCACAAACCCGTACCTACGCGCCCGCCGGCCAGATTCCCGAGATGCTCGCGCAGATTTTTGCCGACTATCGTTTCAGCGAGCCCTACGCCGACCTGGCAGCCGACCTGCATCGCCTCGAAGCCCAACTGCGGGAAAACCTGCCGGACTGGGTGTGCAAGGACCCGGACCTCAAGGTCGAGCTGTTTTCCTCGGTGCTCTACCGCAACAAAGGCGCCTACCTCGTCGGGCGCATCTACACCCGCGACGAACAATGGCCCCTGGTGATCCCGCTGCTGCACCGCGAAGGCCAGGGCATCCAGATCGATGCGCTGATCACCGACGAGGCGGAGGTGTCGATCATCTTTTCGTTCACCCGCTCCTACTTCATGGTCGACGTGCCGGTGCCGGCGGAATTCATCGGCTTTCTCAAGCGCATCCTGCCGGGCAAGCACATTGCCGAGCTGTACACCTCGATTGGTTTCTATAAACACGGCAAGTCGGAGTTCTACCGCGCGCTGATCAACCACCTGGCGACCACCGACGATCGATTCATCATGGCCCCTGGCGTGCGTGGCATGGTCATGAGCGTGTTCACCCTGCCGGGCTTCAACACCGTGTTCAAGATCATCAAGGACCGTTTTTCACCGTCGAAAAACGTCAACCGCGCCACGGTGATCGAGAAGTACCGCCTGGTCAAAAGCGTCGACCGCGTCGGGCGCATGGCCGATACCCAGGAGTTTGCCGACTTCCGCTTTCCCCTGGGCAAGTTCGAGCCCGAGTGCCTGGCTGAACTGCTGGACGTCGCTGCCGGCACCGTCGAAGTGGAAGGCGATACGGTACTGATCCGCCACTGCTGGACCGAACGGCGCATGACCCCGCTCAACCTCTACCTGGAAAACGCCAACCCCGCCCAGGTGCGCGAAGCCCTGGAAGACTACGGCCTGGCGATCAAGCAACTGGCGGCAGCGAACATCTTTCCCGGCGACATGCTGCTGAAGAACTTCGGCGTCACCCGTCACGGCCGCGTGGTGTTCTACGACTACGACGAAATCTGCTTTCTCACCGAAGCCAACTTCCGCCACATCCCCGCGCCGCGCACGCCCGAGGATGAAATGGCCTCGGAGCCCTGGTACTCCATCGGCCCGCTGGACGTGTTCCCGGAAGAGTTCCCGCCGTTCCTGTTCGCCGACGCCGGCCAGCGCAAGCTGTTCGATGAACTGCACGGCGAGCTGTATAACGCTGATTATTGGAAAGGCCTGCAGGAGGCGATTCGTGCAGGCAAGGTGATCGATGTCTTCCCTTATAAAAGAAAAGAGCAGCCATAAGCTCAAAGCGGCAAGTAAAAGCAGATCCGCCCTGACTTGCCGCTTGAAGCTTGCCGCTCGCAGCTGCTTTTCTGCGACAATCCGCACCCGGCATAAATAGACGACCTTTGCGTACCTGATGACTGACCAAGCGCCCGCTATCGACCAACTGCTGAAAAACCTCGACCACGCCATGCTCGCCGACCGCCACCGCTTGCGGCGCCAGTTGCTCGAGCTGCGCAAGAAGCCCGACGAGGAGAAGCTGGCGCAGTGGGTCACGCGCATGCAGGCGTCTTGCTCCCAGGTCACGGCGCGGCGGGCCAGCCTGCCGGTGATTCGTTACGACGACAGTTTGCCGATCGCCGCCAAGCGCGATGAGATCAAGGACGCGCTGCAAAAGCATCAGGTGCTGATCATTGCCGGCGAGACCGGCTCGGGCAAGACCACCCAGTTGCCGAAGATCTGCCTGGAGATCGGCCGCGGCCAATATGGCCTGATCGGCCATACCCAGCCACGCCGGATCGCTGCGCGCAGCGTCGCCAGCCGCGTCGCCGAAGAGTTGGCCACGCCGCTGGGCGCGTTGGTCGGCTATCAGGTGCGCTTCGAAGACCAGAGCGATGCCAACACCCTGATCAAGCTGATGACCGACGGCATCCTGTTGGCGGAGACCCAGAACGACCGTTACCTGGAACGCTACGACACGATCATCGTCGACGAAGCCCACGAACGCAGCCTGAACATCGACTTCCTGCTGGGTTACCTCAAGACCCTGCTGCCGCGTCGTCCCGACCTGAAAGTCATCATCACTTCGGCGACCATCGACCTGGAGCGTTTTTCCAAGCACTTCGACGACGCACCGATTGTCGAGGTCTCGGGCCGCACCTTCCCCGTGGACACCTGGTACCGCCCATTGACCCTGGAACAGGACGAGGAGGGCAACCGCGTCGAAGACGACCTGACCGTCGACCAGGCGATCCTCGCCACCCTTGATGAAATCGCCGCCTATGAGCGCAGCGAACGCCGCAGCCCTGGCGACGTGCTGGTATTTTTGCCCGGCGAGCGCGAGATTCGCGATGCAGCCGAGATGCTGCGCAAGGCCCAGCTCAAGCACACCGAGATCCTGCCGTTGTACGCGCGGCTGTCGCCGGCCGAACAGCAGCGCATTTTCCAGTCCCATCCAGGGCGCCGCGTGGTACTGGCGACCAACGTCGCGGAAACCTCGCTGACCGTGCCGGGCATTCGTTACGTAATCGACAGCGGCACCGCACGCATCAGCCGCTACAGCTACCGCGCCAAGGTGCAACGCCTGCCGATCGAGGCGATTTCCCAGGCCAGTGCCAACCAGCGTAAAGGCCGTTGCGGCCGGGTGGAGCCGGGGATCTGCATTCGCTTGTACAGCGAAGAGGATTTTATCGGCCGTCCGGAATTTACCGATCCCGAGATTTTGCGCACCAACCTCGCGGCGGTGATCCTGCAGATGCTGCACCTGCGCCTGGGCGAAATCACCGATTTCCCGTTTATCGAACCGCCGGACGGCAAGGCCATCAGCGACGGTTTCAACCTGTTGCAGGAACTCTCGGCCGTCGACCGCAACAGCCAGCTCACGCCATTGGGTCGCCAGTTGGCGCGCCTGCCGGTGGACCCGCGCATGGGCCGCATGCTGCTTGAAGCCGCCAAGCTCGGCAGCTTGCAGGAAGTGTTGATCGTGGCCAGCGCCATGTCGATCCAGGACCCGCGCGAGCGCCCACCGGAGCGCCAGCAGGCCGCCGACCAGGCCCATGCACAGTGGAAAGATGCGGACTCGGACTTCGCCGGGCTGGTCAATCTGTGGCGTGGCTTTGAAGAGCAGCGCCAGGCACTCACCGCCAGCCCGCTGCGTAACTGGTGTCGCAAGAACTTCCTCAACTACCTGCGTCTGCGCGAGTGGCGCGACTCCCATCGCCAGTTGAGCCTGATCTGCCGCGACATGCAGTTGACCGTCAACAAAGAACCGGCGGATTTCCCCAAGCTGCACAAGGCGGTGCTGTCCGGCCTGCTCAGCCAGATCGGCCAGAAGACCGAAGACGGCGATTACCTCGGCGCCCGTCAGCGACGCTTCTGGATCCACCCGTCCTCGGGTATCGGCAAGAAACGCCCGCAATGGCTGATGACCGCCGAACTGGTGGAAACCACCAAGCTGTATGCGCGCATGGTGGCGAAGATCGATGCCGACTGGATTGAACCGCTGGCCGGGCACTTGATCAAGAAAAACCACTTCGAGCCCCACTGGGAGAAGAAGCGCGGCCAGGTGGTGGCGTTCGAGCAGATCACCCTGTTCGGGCTGATCGTGGTCGGGCGTCGGCCGGTGCATTACGGGCCGATTGACCCGGTGGTGTCGCGGGAGTTGTTTATTCGCGAAGGCTTGGTGCGTGGCGAGATCCAGTCCCGCGCCAAGTGCCTCACGGCCAACCAGCAACTGCTGGAGCAGCTCGACGAACTGGAAGCCAAGGCGCGCCGCCGCGATATCCTGGCCGACGAAGAGACCTTGTACGCGTTCTACGACGCACGGCTGCCGGCGGAGATCCACCAGACCGCCACCTTTGACAGCTGGTACAAGGTCAACAGCCAGAAAGACCCGCAGTTGCTGATCATGCGCGAGGAAGACGTGCTGGCCCGCGAGGCCAGTGAAGTCACTGCCGCCCATTACCCGGACACCCTGCACCTGGGCGACCTGGAACTGGCCCTGAGTTACCACTTTGAACCCAACCACCCCCGCGACGGCGTGACCCTGCGCGTACCGGCACCGCTGCTGCCAGCCTTGCCGCCGGAGCGCCTGGAATGGCTGGTGCCGGGGCTGATCGAAGCCAAGTGCATCGCCCTGGTGCGCAACCTGCCCAAGGCCCTGCGCAAGAACTTCGTGCCGGTGCCGGATTTCGTCAAGGCGGCGCTGCAGCGCATCGAGTTTGGCCAGGGTTCGCTGCCCCAGGCATTGGGGCGCGAATTGCTGCGCATGACCGGGGCGCGGGTCAGCGATGAGGCCTGGGCCGAAGCGGCGCAGCAGGTGGAAAACCATCTGAAGATGAACCTGGAAGTGGTCGACGGCCAGGGCAAGTTCCTCGGCGAAGGCCGCGACCTGGCCGAGTTGACTGCGCGGTTTGCCGAAGCCAGCCAGGCCGCGCTGGCCGTGCCGCACACCGCGAAAAGCCAGCAGCCGGTGGAGGCCAAGGTGTTCGCGGCGGTGGCCGAGAAAACCCAGCAGAAGATCGCCGGGCTGTCGATGACGGTCTATCCGGCGCTGGTGGAAGAAAACGGCACCGTGAAAGAGGGCCGTTTTTCCACCGCCGCCGAGGCTGAGTTCCAGCACCGCCGGGCGTTGCAGCGCCTGTTGATGCAGCAATTGGCGGAACCGGCCAAATTCCTGCGCGGCAAATTGCCCGGCCTCACTGAACTGGGCCTGATGTACCGCGAACTGGGGCGTATCGACGCCCTGGTGGAAGACATCCTGCTGGCCAGCCTCGACACCTGTGTGCTGGAAGGCGAAGCCAGTTTGCCCCGTGACGGTGCTGGGTTGGCGGCGCTGGCTGAACGCAAGCGTGGCAGTTGGACCGAACACGCCGAACGCCTGGCGCGCCTGACCCTGGAAGTGCTGAAGCTCTGGCATGGCCTGCAAAAGCGCTTCAAGGGCAAGATCGACCTGGCCCAGGCCGTGGCCCTGAACGACATCAAGCAGCAATTGAGCAGCCTGGTGTATCCCGGCTTTGTGCGCGAAACCCCGGCGCAGTGGTTCAAGGAATTGCCGCGTTTTCTCAAGGCCATCGAATTGCGCCTGGAGAAACTGCCTAGCCAGGTGCAAAAGGATCGTGTGTGGAGCAGCGAACTGGGCGGCCTGTGGGCGCAGTACCAGAACCGCTTGAACAAGCACACCCAGGAAGGCAAGCGCGACCCGCAACTGGAGCTTTATCGCTGGTGGTTGGAGGAATACCGGGTGTCGTTGTTTGCACAGCAGTTGGGGACCAAGGTGCCGATTTCCGACAAGCGCTTGAGCAAGCAGTGGAGCCTGGTCGAGGCCTGATCCCTTTCTCGGTTATCCAGACCAGACAGGTCCAAATGTGGGAGGGGGCTTGCCCCCGATAGCGATGTGTCAGTGGCAGAACCTGTGTCTGGTACACCGCTATCAGGGCAAGCCCCCTCCCACATTGAAACTTGATGGCGTTTTGATCGGGGTGTTTATCCGGCATATGGCGCCAAACCCCAGGGTTTGTGGCAAACTTCGCGGTTATAAATGCCGGGATCGTCGTGATGGGCTGGTGTGTAGCCACGGCGCGATGGAATAAAGCGATGCCAGTTTGATGTCCGCTGGGCGGAATAGAACTACTTACGGTTTGGTACGTCGGTACCAATATCATCTGCCTGACAGATTTAGAGGAACGATCGTGCATAACGTCGTCATCAGCGGCACTGGCCTTTACACCCCTGCCAACAGCATCAGCAACGAAGAACTGGTGCAGTCTTTCAATGCGTACGTGCACCAGTTCAACTCGGACAACGCCGCTGCCATCGAGCGCGGTGAAGTCCAGGCGCTGACGGAGTCGAGCGCTGCGTTCATCGAAAAAGCCTCGGGCATCAAGAGCCGCTTCGTGATGGACAAGGACGGCATCCTTGACCCGCAGCGCATGGCGCCGCGCCTGCCCGAACGCAGCAATGACGAGTGGTCGGTGCTTTGCCAGATGGCCATCGGTGCCGCCGAGCAGGCCCTGCAGCGCGCCGGCAAGACTGCCGCCGACATCGATGGTGTGATCGTCGCCTGTTCCAACCTGCAACGTGCCTACCCGGCCATCGCCATCGAAGTCCAGGAAGCCCTGGGCATCGCAGGCTTCGGTTTCGACATGAACGTGGCGTGCTCCTCGGCGACCTTCGGCATCCAGAACGCCGCCAACAGCATCCAGCTGGGCCAGGCCCGGGCGATCCTGATGGTCAACCCGGAAGTCTGCACCGGCCACTTGAACTTCCGTGACCGCGACAGCCACTTTATCTTCGGCGACGCCGCCACGGCGGTGGTCCTCGAGCGCGCCGACCTGGCAACGTCCGAGCATCAGTTCGACGTGGTGAGCACCAAGCTGCTGACCAAGTTCTCCAATAACATCCGCAACAACTTCGGCTTTCTCAACCGCGCGGCGGAAGAGGGCATCGGTGCGCCCGACAAGCTGTTCGTGCAGGAAGGCCGCAAAGTCTTCCGCGACGTGTGCCCGATGGTCGCCGAGCTGATCGGTGTGCACCTGGCCGAGAACCAGTTGAACGTGGCCGATGTGAAGCGCTTCTGGCTGCACCAGGCCAACCTGAGCATGAACCACCTGATCGTGAAGAAACTGCTGGGCCGCGAAGCCACGGTGGAAGAAGCACCGGTGATCCTCGATACTTACGCCAACACCAGCTCGGCGGGTTCGGTGATTGCATTCCACACCTACCAGGACGATCTGCCCAAGGGCGCCGTCGCGGTCCTCAGTTCGTTTGGCGCAGGCTATTCGATCGGTAGCGTGATCCTGCGCAAGCGTTAAGACAATCGAGGTCTTGAATGGCAGCAGCGGACGACGCGCACCTGCTTGAACGACTGCTCAAGGGCGAGCAACGGGCCTACAAGGAATTGGTCACCACGTACCAAAGCGCGATGCGGGCGGTGGCGTATGCCATCGCCGGCCAGCGCCATGCCGACGAAGTGGTGCAGGACGCCTGGCTGTCGGTGGTGCGCAACCTGGCCAAATTCGAAGGGCGCTCCAGCCTCAAGACCTGGCTGCTGACCATCACCGCCAACGCCGCCAAGGGGCGCTACAAGCAGAATCGCCGGGAAGTGCTGCTCGACGACTTGCCTTCGCCCCACGGCACCATCGGCGATGATCGATTCTCCCCCGATGATGGCCACTGGGCCGTCGCCCCGTATGCCTGGCACCAGGACACCCCGGAAGCCTTGCTGACCGAGGATGAACTGCGCAAGTGCCTGGAGCACACGTTGCTGAGTTTGTCCGAACTGCAAAGCAGCGTGCTGGTGCTGCGTGAACGCCAGGGGTTGGAGCTGGAGGAGATCTGTAATCTTCTGACGCTCTCACTCTCCAATGTCCGCGTGCTGTTGCATCGAGCACGGCTTAAAGTCTTCGCCACGGTGGAGCATTTTGAGGAAACGGGCGAATGTTGACCTGTAAAGAACAAGTGGCACGTTCCAGTGACTATCTCGATGGGCAATTGACCTTTCGCGAACGTCTGCTGGTGCGTCATCACTTGATGTTCTGCCCCAACTGCCGACGGTTTATCCGCCAGATGCGCCTGCTGCAGGCGACGTTGCGGATGCTGCCGCAGGAACCGGTGAAGGATGTGGATGCCTTGGCGCAGCGGCTGGCTGCCGAGCGGCTCAAGGATCAGAAAGACGGGGAATAAGCAGGCTCGCGTGGGGCGATCGGACGGATGATGGGGACCGATCCACCCACGCAAGTCTGGTACAGCCACCTCGGGCCGTCCTGGCCCGAGGTCTTGAACACTTATCTTTAGAACTTGGCTTCTGCATCCAGCTGGAAGGTGTTGGCTTTGGCGCTACCGTCCACCAGCGTGCGGCTGTAGGTGTCGGTCTTGGTCAGGAAGTAGGTCGCGCCGACGGCGAAGTTCTTGTCGATGTCATAGCCGACTTTGAACTTGTGACCACGGGAACCCGTGAAGCCGCCGCCGAAGTCCGAATCGGTGAAGGCACCCACCACGGCGTTTTTCTGCACGTCGCGATAGTTGTAGTCCAGGTTGAAACCGAACACCTTGGACTTGGCACCCAGCAACCAGGCCGTGTCCGCATCGTCGATTGCGTCGTTGTTTTTCACGTACTGACCGTAGAACGACAGGGGGACCGCCAGGCCGCCGATATCGACTTGACCGAAGCCTTCATACAGGCGGAACTCGCCGTTGGGGGTGTTACCGTTGGTTGCCAGCACGTTCGGGGTACTGGTGCCTGAGGCACGGCTGTCTTCATCGTTCTGGTAGGCGTAGACGCTGCCGCCCAGGGTCATTTTCAGGTTGTCGGTCACCGAGAAGCGGGTCCCCAACTGGCCGGTGGTCAGGCGCAGGTCATGGCGGTACTGCACGCCGTCACCGTCCACGTTGTCCTTGAGGTTGTAGTTACCCAGGCTGCCGAACAGCTCGGCGCTGCCGCCCAGTGGGTACTTGTAGGTGAGTGCCAGGCCTTCCGGGTTGATGTCGCTATCCCAGATCACATCGCCCATGTTGACCCAGGGCTGCAGCATTTTGCCGCCAATGATGTGCAGGTTTTTGATCTGGTCGGGGTGGTAGTCGATATAGCCGAGGTCCAGCCAGATCGATTTTTTATCGAAGTAGCCGTCCAGGTCCTGGTTGGTGGAGCGCGCATCGCTGCCGCCGCCGGTGGCGATACGAATACCGGTGTCTACCTGCGGGTTGATTTCGGTGTAGGCGCCGAGGCGCGCGCGGATCCGTTCGCGGTCCTTGTCACGACCGGTGACGCCGGCGCGGGTGACACCATTTTCGCCTTCGACCTTGATGGTCTCGTGGCGCATGCGCACATCACCCTTGAACTGGGTCTTGGCGGCCCAGGCCAGCTTCTGGTCGAAGCTGCTCAGCTCGTTGGTTTTCTTCGCGGTGGCCGCGATCTGTTCGTTGGTCTCTTGTTGAGCTTGCCGTGCGATCTGCTGTTCTTTCTGGTCTTTGGCCAACTCGTTTTGCAGTTCGGTGTACTGCGAAGCGGTGATCTGGCCGTTGGCCTTGAGCATGTCGAGCAATTTAGCGTCGACTGCAGCGCTGGCCGGAACGCTCAGGGCCAGTAACAGGCCCCCGCACAGGGCCGCTGCAGTTTTAGTGGAAGCAAGACGCATATCAATCTCCGAAAGTGAGGAGGGATGGCAAACCATCCAGGACACAACCGACCGATGACGGACGGAAAAGTAACCACCTGATAGAACCAGGCGCTCTAAAAACAGGCGTCAGTATCACGATCGTTTATGACGGCGCAGTGGCGAAGTGATGTCATGTAGATGACAAATTATTTAAGAATGGAACTATTGATTTAGAGCCTTGTCGGGCGATTTGGGGGTGTGCCCGGACCTGCGATAAGCGATACTCGCCAGGCTTTCATGCCATGACGTAGTGAGGATGCCGATGCCGCTGCAACGCCTGGACAACCTGTCCGAAATCGCTCCGCAGGCCTGGGACGCACTGGTGCCGGACGCCCAGCCCTTTGTGCGGCACGCCTTCCTCAGCGCGCTGGAAGACAGTGCCAGCCTGGGCCCTCAATCGGGCTGGCAACCGGAACATTTGTTGCACTGGGAAGGCGACCGCCTGGTGGCGGCATTGCCCAGTTATCGCAAATGGCATTCCTATGGCGAGTACGTGTTCGACCATGGTTGGGCCGATGCCTGCGAGCGTGCGGGCATTGATTACTACCCCAAGCTGCTGACGGCCGTACCATTCAGCCCGGTCAGCGGCCCCCGCTTGTTGGCGGCCAGCGTCGACGATGGTTTCGAACTGCTGAAGAGCCTGCCGGGCTACCTGGAAATCGAAGGGCTCTCCAGTGCCCATATCAACTTCACCGACGGCTTGGCCGATGAGGCGTTAGCCCAACAACCGGGTTGGTTGCAGCGCCTGGGTTGTCAGTTTCACTGGCAGAACCGTGGTTACCGTGACTTCCAGGATTTTCTCGATGCCCTCAGTTCCCGCAAGCGCAAACAGATGCGCAAGGAGCGCGAACAAGTGGCGGGGCAGGGCATCGACTTCCAGTGGTTGCAAGGCCACGAGTTGAGCGAGGCGCAATGGGATTTTGTCTACGCCTGCTACGCCAATACCTACGCGGTCCGCCGCCAGACACCCTACCTGACCCGCGAATTTTTCAGCCTGCTCGCCGAACGCATGCCCGAGGCGATCCGTGTGGTGCTGGCCAAGCAAGGCACACGCCCAGTGGCCATGGCCTTCAGCCTGATCGGTGGCGACAGCTTCTACGGCCGCTACTGGGGTTGCCTGGCGGAGTTTGACCGGCTGCATTTCGAAACCTGCTTCTACCAGGGCATGGATTACGCCATCGCCCACGGCCTGCAACGCTTCGACGCCGGCGCCCAGGGCGAGCACAAATTGATTCGCGGGTTTGAACCGGTGATCACCCGGTCATGGCACTACCTGCGCCATCCCGGGTTGAAGAATGCCGTCGAGGATTTCCTCGAGCGCGAACGGGTGGGGATTGTGGCGTATGCCGAAGAGGCGAGGGCAGCCCTGCCTTACCGGCAGGGCTGACCCTTTGCCTCAGGCCGGCTCCTCCTTGCCCAGCCATCGATAGACAACACCGCCCGCCACCGCACCCAGGATCGGCGCGAGCCAGAACATCCACAACTGCTGGATCGCCCACCCGCCGACGATCAAGGCCGGGCCGGTACTGCGGGCCGGGTTGACCGAGGTGTTGGTCACGGGGATGGAGATCAGGTGGATCAAGGTGAGGGCCAGGCCAATGGCGATGGGCGCGAGGCCCTTCGGGGCACGGTGGTCGGTGGCGCCGAGGATGATCAGCACGAACATCGCTGTCATCACCAGCTCGCAGACAAACCCCGCTGCCATTGAATAGCCGCCCGGCGAATGCTCGCCATAGCCGTTGGAGGCCAGTCCGCCGGCCAGTTCAAAGCCCGGCCTGCCACTGGCGATGAAGTACAACAATGCGGCGGCGACCACCCCGCCGATGACTTGGGCCACGATGTACGCCGGTAACTCCCTGGCCGGAAACCTCCCGCCCACTACCAGCCCCACCGATACCGCCGGGTTGAGGTGACAACCGCTGATATGCCCGATGGCCACCGCCATGGTCAGCACCGTGAGCCCGAACGCCAGGGCCACACCCAGCAACCCGATCCCGACGGCGGGAAAAGCGGCGGCCAACACCGCACTCCCGCAACCGCCCAACACCAGCCAAAACGTTCCCAACCCCTCTGTGACTGAACGCTTGAACAAAGACATGCAGCACGTCCTTGATAGATCGCTCTACCCAATCAGTAAATCAGTGATGCTCCCTGCAGATTTACTTCAGCGCCCGTCTGGGCACTGCACTGAGTACAGCACGGTTTTTACACAAATCCAGGCCACCCATGTGGGAGGGGGCTTGCTTCAGTCGATGCCGACAAACCCCCCGGTCTGGTGCTGCCACAAGCGTGCATACAAGCCGCCATGGGCCAGCAGCTCGGCATGGCTGCCCGTCTCGGCAATCTGGCCTTTCTCCAGCACCACCAGGCGGTCCATCCGCGCGATGGTCGACAACCGGTGCGCAATCGCAATCACCGTCTTGCCTTGCATCAGGGTTTCCAGGCTTTCCTGGATCGCCGCTTCCACTTCCGAATCCAGCGCCGAGGTGGCTTCGTCCATGATCAGGATCGGCGCATCCTTGAGCAGTACACGGGCGATAGCGATACGTTGACGCTGCCCACCGGAGAGTTTCACCCCGCGTTCGCCCACGTGGGCATCCAGCCCGGTACGGCCTTCCGAGTCCGACAGCAGCGGGATGAACTCGTCGGCACGCGCCTTGTGCACGGCGGCCCAGAGTTCTTCGTCGGTGGCGTCCGGCTTGCCGTACAGCAGGTTGTCGCGGATCGAGCGGTGCAGCAGCGAGGTGTCCTGGGTGATAATGCCGATCTGTTCGCGCAGGGTTTCCTGGGCCACTTCGGCGATGTTCTGGCCGTCGATCAGGATCCGCCCGCCTTGCAGGTCGTAGAGGCGCAGCAGCAGGTTGACCAGGGTCGACTTGCCCGCGCCGGACGGGCCGATCAGGCCGATCTTTTCACCGGCCTTGATCTCAAGGTTCAGGCCGCCAATGATCCCGCTCTGCTTGCCGTAGTGGAAATCCACGTGCTCGAAGCGGACTTCGCCACGGGGCACGCTTAAACGCGGGGCGTTGTCGCGATCAATCACGGCCAGGGGTTGGGCGATGGTTTTCAGGCCGTCCTGCACCATGCCGATATTTTCGAAGATGCCGTTGACCACCCACATGATCCAGCCGGACATGTTGACGATACGAATCACCAGGCCGGTAGCCAGGGCAATCGCGCCCACCGAGATCAGCGACTGTGTCCACAGCCACAGGGCCAGGCCGGTGGTGGTGACGATCAGCAGGCCGTTCATGCTGGTGATTGCGATGTCCATGCTGGTCACCACGCGGCTGGCCAGCTGGGTTTTTTCGGTCTGCTCGATGATCGCTTCCTTGGCGTACTGCTGCTCGTATTGGGTGTGTGCGAACAGCTTCAAGGTGGTGATGTTGGTGTAGCCGTCGACGATGCGGCCCATCAGTTTGGAGCGTGCCTCCGACGAGATCACCGAGCGTTCTTTCACGCGCGGCACGAAGTAGCGCAGCGCCAGGCTGTAGCAAACGATCCAGGTCACGAGTGGGATCATCAGGCGCCAGTCGGCCTCGGCAAACAGCACCAGGGAGCTGATGGCGTAGATCGCCACGTGCCAGATAGCGTCCACTGCCGCCACGGCGGAGTCGCGCAGGGAGTTGCCGGTTTGCATGATGCGCTGGGCGATACGCCCGGCGAAGTCATTCTGGAAGAAGTTGAGGCTCTGCTTGAGCACGTAGCTGTGGTTCTGCCAGCGGATCAGGCTGGTCATGCCGGGGCTGATGGTCTGGTGCACCAGCAGGTCGTGCAAGGCGCCGAAGATCGGGCGCAGCAGCAGGGCGACCACGGCCATCCAGATCAGCTCGGTGCTGTGGAGCTGGAAGAAGTTGGCGGGTGGCGTGCCCTGGGCCAGGTCGATGATACGGCTCAGGTAGCTGAACAGCGCGACTTCGATCAGCGCGCCGATCAGGCCCACCACCAGCAAGGCGGCGAAGTGCGGCCACACCTGGCGCAGGTAGTAGAGGTAGAAGGGCAGGACTTTGTCGGGAGGGGCGGCGCTGGGTGCGTCGCGGAAAATATCGATCAGTTGTTCAAAACGACGATAGAGCATTAGGGTTGACGCCCGCCTGGCGGGCTCTCCTTTCAAATGCGCGCGCGGCCTTGTGGGCCGTGCGCGGAGTTTCCTGCAGACCTCAGTCGATGCGCTTGGCCGACTTGATCAGGACAGGATCGATTGGCACGTTCTGCATGCCTTGCTTGGTGGTGGTCTGGGAGTTGACGATGATGTCGACCACATCCATGCCCTTGACCACTTTGGCGAACACGGCATAACCGGCATCGCGACCCGGGTCGAGGAAGGCGTTGTCAGCCACGTTGATGAAGAACTGGCTGGTGGCCGAATCCGGGTTCGAGGTGCGGGCCATCGACAGCGTGCCACGCACGTTATGCAGGCCATTGCTGGCTTCGTTCTTGATCGGCGCTTCGGTCGGCTTTTGCGACATCTGCTGGGTGAACCCGCCACCCTGGACCATGAAGCCCGGGATCACGCGGTGGAAGATCGTGTTGGTGTAGAAGCCTTTGTCGACATAGGCGAGGAAATTCTTGGTACTGATCGGCGCCTTGACCGGGTCCAGTTCGATTTCAATGTCGCCGTTGGTGGTGGAGATCAATACGTGTGGCGCCTTGGAAGGCTCGGCGGCCATCAGGTTGGCAGCGAACAGAACGGAACCGGCAAAAAAGGCGATTTTTTTCAGCATGGGTCAGTGATCCTGGGTAGTGGTTTCGACTGTCTCTAGAAAATCGAGCAGGGTGGTATTAAAGACTTCGGGTTGGTCCAAGGGCGTGGCATGGCGGGAATCCTCGATCACCACCAGTCGCGCATCGGGCAGCAGTTTTACATAGTTTTCTTTCTGGGCCACGGGGGTGTAGTCGTGGTCGGCGCTGATGACCAGGGTTGGACAGGTAATCCTCGAAAGTCGTTCCTGTACGCTCCAGCCCACAATCGCATCGAAGCTGGCGAGATAAGCACGTTTGTCGTTTTTTGCCCAGCGTTCGGCCATCTTGCGGCGAAGGTCGGCCTGACCCGGCTTGGGGAAGAGGCGCTCGCCCAGTGCCTTGCCGATGGTGGCGAGGCTGAGCACACGGGCGAGCGTCCAGCGCTTGACCCACCACCCGTACTCCCGGGCACTGCGTACCTTGACCTGCGGCGCGCTGTTGACGATGCACAGGCTCTTGACCCGGCCGGGCTCGTCCACCGCCAGTTGGAAGGCGATCATGCCGCCCATGGACAAGCCCACCACATGGGCGGGCGGCAGGTCCAGGTGCTCGATCAGGGCGACCAGGTCGTAGGTGAACCCTTCGATGCTGTAGCGCTCCCGAGGCTTGTCGGAGCGCCCATGGCCGCGCACATCCACCACGATCAGGCGGTAGTGGCGGGCCAGCGCCGGCACCTGCAGTTCCCAATCCTGGCTGCTGGAGCCCAGGCCGTGGATCAGGATCAGCGGCGTGCCGTGGCCGTATTCCTCATAGTGCAGGCTGCAGCCTTCATGGTCGAACCAGGCCATGCATGAACTCCGTTTCAGGCTTGCTGGGGGGCGGCGAAAGGCGCGTCCAGAGGGGCTGTGTCAAAGGTGCGCAGCAGCTCCACGAGGATCTGCGTTGCCGGCCCCAAGGGTTTGTCCTTGTTTGAATACAGGTAGAACGTGGGGTGGCGGCTGCCGCCCTGTTCCAAGGGTAGCTGCTTGAGCACGCCTTCGGCGAGTTCACGCTCGATCATGTGCCGTGGCAGCCAGGCAAAGCCCAGGCCGCTGCCGACAAAGGCGGCGGCGGTGGCCAGGCTGCCGACGGTCCAGCGTTGTTCAGCGCCAAGCCAGCCCACATCCCGGGGTTGCTGGCGGCCGGAGTCGCGGATCACCACCTGCATCTGGCTTTCCAGGTCCTGGAAGCTCAACTCGCGGTTCATACGGTGCAAGGCGTGCTCGGGGTGGGCCACGGCGACGAACTCCACGTCGCTCATTTCGGTGCCCAGGTAGCCGGGGATGCTGAAGCCGCAAATCGCCAGGTCGGCCACGCCTTCGATCAACAGCTCTTCGACGCCGGACAGCACCTCTTCCCGCAAACGCACCCGGCAACCACGGCTCTGCGGCATGAACGCGGTGAGTGCGCGTACCAGGCGCGCGTTGGGATAGGCCGCATCGACGACCAGCCGCACTTCGGCTTCCCAGCCCTGTTCCATATGGTGGGCGAGGTCTTCCAGCTGGCTGGCGTTTTTCACCAGTTGCCGGGAGCGGCGCAGCAGCACTTCACCGGCGTCGGTGAGTACCGCCTTGCGCCCGTCGATGCGCAGCAGCGGCACGCCGAGTTGGTCTTGCATACGGGCTACTGTGTAGCTCACCGAGGACTGCGAACGGTGCAGCGCTTCCGCTGCCTGGGCGAAGCCGCCGTGGTCGACGACGGCTTGCAGCGTGCGCCATTGATCGAGGGTAACGCGGGGCGCTTTCAAGATGTGTTCCTCTTGTCCTAAGCTGGCGGTCCCTATTGGAGACTGCCGAATGAGAAAATTCTGTTGTGTGTTGCTGACGCTGCTGCCGATGAGCGCGTTTGCCTACCCCATCGACGTGACGAAAAAGATCGACGGCGTGAGCATCGATTACACCGCCTCCGACGTGGACGGCGATATCAGCTCGATCCAGCTGAATAACTACGGCACCCAGGACGCCGTGTGTTCGGTAACGTTCACCAATGGCCCGGAATCGCCGCGTCGTCGCACGGTTACGGTGCCAGCGGGGAAAAGCACCAACACCACGGTCAAGTTCAACCGCGCCATTATCAAGATGCGTATCGCGTTGGCCTGCGCGCCGAAATAACACAGCAGCGGAGCATGCCCCTCGCGATACTCCGCTTATAAACAAATTTATAGATTGGTTATAGCAGTTTTTTGCGCTTTTTTATCGAATTGGCTCTGTCTAATCTCCACTCCATCGACTTACAGCAATTACAGATGGAGCCTACGAAGCCATGTCCAATGTCCTGATCATCGAAAGCAGCGCCCGCCAGCAGGATTCAATCTCCCGTCAACTGACCCAGCAGTTCATCAGCCAATGGCAGGCCGCCCACCCGACGGACCGGATCACGGTGCGTGACGTGGCGCTCAACCCGGTTCCGCACCTGGACGCCAACCTGCTCGGCGGCTGGATGAAACCGGCGGATCAGCGCAACGGTAACGAACAGGCTTCCCTCGACCGCTCCAACGAGTTGACCGACGAACTGCTGGCCGCCGACGTGCTGGTGATGGCCGCACCGATGTACAACTTCGCCATCCCCAGCACCCTCAAGGCCTGGCTGGATCACGTGTTGCGGGCGGGTGTGACCTTCAAGTACACCCCCACCGGGCCGCAAGGTTTGTTGACCGGCAAGCGTGCCATTGTGTTGACCGCCCGGGGTGGCATCCACACCGGTGCCAGTTCCGATCACCAGGAACCGTACCTGCGCCAGGTCATGGCCTTTATCGGCATCCACGATGTCACTTTCATTCACGCCGAAGGGGTGAACCTGAGCGGGGACTTCCAGGAAAAGGGCATCAACCACGCCAAGGCCCAGCTGGTACAGCTCGTGGCATGAGGTGGTTGATCCTTTAATCGTCAGATAATCGCGCGGTGTTTATATCGCTCCACGCAAACCCTTCAAGTACGCGTACGAACCTCCCTTTGCACTTGTTGCTCCTGAGTGCTCCTGCCCGACTGCCGCTTTAGCGAGGTCGGGTTTTTTTTGCCCCGAGTTTCTTCAATCGCCGAAAACCTTTAATGTCCCGCCCATTCGATGCGAGGCGCACATGGGCTATCTACTGGTTGTCACCCTGATTCAGGCATTTTCCTTCAGCTTGATCGGCGAATACCTCGCCGGTCACGTCGACAGCTACTTCGCGGTGCTGGTGCGTGTGGTACTGGCCGGGCTGGTCTTTATCCCGCTGACTCGCTGGCGTTCGGTCGAACCTGCCTTTATGCGCGGCCTGCTGGTGATCGGCGCGCTGCAGTTCGGCGTGACCTATGTGTGCCTGTACCTGAGCTTTCGTGTGCTTACGGTGCCGGAGGTGCTGCTGTTCACCATCCTCACGCCGTTGCACGTGACTCTGATCGAAGATGCGCTCAACCGGCGCTTCAACCCGTGGGCACTGGTTGCTGCCCTGGTGGCAGTGGCGGGGGCGGCGGTGATTCGCTTCGACCAGATCACCCCGCACTTCCTGATGGGCTTCCTGCTGCTGCAACTGGCTAACTTCACCTACGCCGCCGGGCAAGTGATGTACAAGCACCTGGTGGCACGCTACCCAAGTGACCTGCCGCACTACCGGCGTTTCGGTTATTTCTACCTCGGTGCGTTGCTGGTGGTGTTGCCGGCGTTCCTGTTGTTCGGCAAGGCCGATTTCCTGCCGCAAGCGCCGCTGCAATGGGGTGTCTTGCTGTTCCTCGGGCTGGTCAGCACTGCCCTTGGCATTTATTGGTGGAACAAAGGCGCCTGCCTGGTGCATGGCGGAACCCTGGCGGTGATGAACAACCTGCATGTGCCGGTAGGATTGTTGCTGAACCTGCTGATCTGGAACCAGCACGAGCCGTTGGGTCGCCTGGCCTTGGGTGGCCTGGTGATCCTGGGGGCGGTGTGGATAAGTCGATTGGGCGTAAAGCCCGCGCCTGGCGTACAGTCTGCGACGTGATCGGCCGAAGGCATGCGTGAGCGACAATGAAAGTCTGCTATCGAAAAGAACGGTGTGGGGGCGGCAGAGTGGACAAGATTGATGAACTGATCATTGCAGCCTTGAAGGATGACTCCCGAGTCAGCCTGGCGCAATTGGCGCGGCAAGTTCACAAGTCTCGAACCGCAGTGGAGTCGCGCGTTCAAAAGCTGATTGAAAAAGGCATCATCCTGGGCTTCACCATCAACGTCGCCGAGGGCGATGAGACCCTGCAAGCGGCGTTCTTGATGCTGACGCTCAATGGCAGCAACTGCCATCTGGTGTTTCCGAAGATCCAGCAGTTCAGCCAGGTGGTGCATGCCTATTCCCTGTTTGGCGACGTGGACATGATGCTCGACGTTCGGTACAGGAGCTTTGAAGAACTGATGGTTTTCAAGGACAGCCTGCTGAAGATCGAGCATGTGAAGGAAGTGGTGGTCAACCCGGTGCTGAAGGCCTGGCGCTAGGCGCCGGCCCCCCCTTCATGTGCTGGCTTCAGGCGTGGTCGCGCACGGTTTCAAGAAAATGATGGCTCAGGTTCGGCATTTTCTGGCGCAGGGTGTCCACGAGTTCTTCGATGACCGCCTGGTTGAATTGGAACGATGTGTCGTCGTGCCCCAGGATCACCACCAACAACCTCGACGAGTCTTTTGTCAGCCGGAAGTCATGGGCATCGGCATCCACCTTGCCGATGCTCGCCAACGGCACATCACCGCAGGTATAGACGATATCGCCGACGGGAATGGTGATGGCCTTCTTGGCGAACAGGGGGCGTAGCACCCTCGGTTTTTCCGACCGCATCACGTAGATGTCATCCTTCTGATGATAGGTGTGCACGCCGATGCTGACCCCATGTCGGATCGCGACCGCGTTATAGGCGTCGACGATGTTGTTGATGGGGTACACGCCTTTGGCGATGAAGCGGCGCAGCAGCTTTTCGTTGGCGCTCACGGTATTTTCGTAGCCGAGTTTCTTGAGCTGTTTGGCAAACCCCTCGTATACGACGTTCGAGTCCAGCTCGTTAAGGCGCGAGGCCACGTGGTTCAGGTTACTTTGCAGTACCCCGACGAAGCTCTGGTCATCCGAGACGGTGATGTCTTCGATCACGGCGGCGCACGCATTATTGATGCCCAGCTCACAGGCTGACTTTCTGATGATCAAGCGACTTTTCATAACCTTAGCCCCACAGTTTTTTTCGCAGGTTGGCGGTACTGGCGTCCAGTTGCTGCGCCGAAGGGCTTTGCAGCCAGAACAGCCCTGGACAGGTGGCGAAGTCGATCGTGACCGGCGTGGTATCGCCGGCGCCGATGAAATAACGGTGCCCGCAATAGGCCTCGTCCGCCTGGGCGCTTTGTATGGCCTGGGGTGAGGGCGGAGCGAAGGCATGGCGTTCATCGGAACAGAAGAAACCGATCCGGCCATGGCTGATCTGGCTGACCGCATCGGCCTGGGGGCGTGGGTGGCCGAGGTAGCTGTCGATCGACAGTGACAGCAAGTCGGGGTGATACACCTGCTGGAACAGCAGGGGCGCGATGCCGCCGTGCAAGCGACCGCCGGCCTCGATCATCACCGGCCCGGCCTCAGACCAGATGATTTCCATATGAATCGGCCCGACCCGCACGCCCAGGGCCGCTGCCGCCTGGCGCGCGTAATCGGTCAGCGGTTGCAGTTCTTCAGCCCGCGGGTCGAGGGTGTCGAGGCTTTCGTAGACAAACATGCTGCCGTTCTTCTGGATCTTGGTGTACTTGCAGACGCTGGCAACGACGTAGGTGCCGTCAAAGGCGACCATGTCCACCACGTACTCCGGTCCCGCTATGAACGACTGCACGATAAAACCGAGATTGACTTCGCCCAGGTCGTTTTTCTGCTGCCAGGCCGCGTTTTTCAAGGCGGTCTCCACTTCGCGTTTGCCCTGGGCAAACACCACGCCTTCGGTGGCGGCCGAGTTCAGCGGCTTGACCACATAGGTGGCCGCCTCGTCGAGTTTGCCCAGCACTTCGCCGATACGGCTCGGTGAGCTCAGCAAGTGCGAATCGATGTGGGCCAACTGGTATTTTTTCAGCGCCTGCTGCATGGAGAATTTGTTGCGTCGCAGGTCGCTGGTGATACGGCTGTTGCCCGGGATGTCGAGCAGCTCCGTCAGGTAGTCCGTGAGGTAGATCGCGGTTTCGCAACCGGCGATCACGGCGCTCGGTGACAAGGCTTCCAGGGTAATCAACAGGCTCTCTTCCCAGGCATACACCTCATGGAAGTTCTCGGTGATCAAGTCGTTGGTGAAGTGTTCAGGCAAGGCGCGTGTGGAGATCACGGCGATGCACCGTATGCCCTGTGCGTTGAGCAAGGGCGCGTAGAGTTTGCCCGTGGAGAACGGGTCAACGATGAGTACGGTTTTCACGTCGTGCATTCCTTATTCCGTGGTGGCCGTGGGCGCGGCGGCCGGGGTCAGTTTCCATGCCAGTACGGCGGTGGCCAACAGGCCGGCGGAGACGATCATCAACAGGCGGGCGCCTTCGAGTCCGAGAAATCCCGAGGTGGTGAAGAACGTCAGGATCATCGGTGCCGAGCCACTGACCAGCAGGTAGTAGAGCGAACTCTTGGCCGCGATCACATCGGCTACCCGGGCGTTGGGCGCCGACTCGATCAGGGTTTTACGCAATTGGATCCGCAGGCTGTTGATGCAAAAACCCAGCAGGAAGGCCGCGGCCATCATCACGTAGAGGTTCTGGAAGTAGACGATTGCCACGTCCGCCAGTATCACCAGCGAGATGGCCCCGTAGCTGTTGAGCTTGATGCGCGGCAATACCGCGGCGCTGAAGGCGCCCAGGCCGGCCAGGCCACTGGCGACGCCGAACAGGGTGGCATTCCACTCATTGAGCTTTTGAAAAACGATGGGCACCAGGCTGTTGAACGCGCCGATATGGAACCCGATCATGCTCAACACGATGATCAGGATGTAGAGGTTGCGCGGCAGGTCCAGCGGCCGCGCAGTGGAGGGCCCTGTGGCCTGTTCGGCGGTGTGTTCGTTGGGGTTGTCGGCCACCAGGAGGATGGCCGCGAGCGAGAGGATCGCCGCCAGGCTGATGATCTGCAGCGTCTGGTTGACCGAGAACACATCCACGATCAACCCGCCCAGCAGCGCACCGCCGAAGGCACCGATCTGGATGGAGGTTTGCATCAACCGCGCGCAGGTATCGCTGTCGGTGAGGCCGGCCAGCACCAGCTTGGTATTTTTCGATTCCAGGGTGCTGATGGTGAAGTAGTCGGTGACGCCCACCACGAACGCGATGGCCAGGAAGCCGATGGGCAGCAAGGCGGCCTGGGTAAACGACAGCCCCAGTACTGCGGCGAAGGCCGCCAGGCGAATGTACAGCAGCCGTTTCAGGCTGAGTTCAATGGTAAAGAACTTGCCGATGTACTGTTCGCATAAATAGGGCACCACGGTGGCCACGCACAAGGTGGCGCCGACCAGGAATGTCGAACCGGTAGTCTCCAGGCCGAACCAGACCATCGCGATGACAATCGCCATGTCGAGGCCGGTGAAGAGGGTCACGATTGAATAGAACGCGGTCAATGTCGATTTAGTATTCATGGGCTTCATCAGTCGTAACGGGAGATTTTAAGCAGCGGCACACAGCGCTCGGTGTCGCCGACGACGGTGCTGATCTGGTTCATGACGCGCACGGTGGGCAGCGCCTTTTTTTCCAGGTTGCAGACCTTGTAGGCATTGTCGTGCCAGGGACAGATCACGCTTTGGCCGTCGCCTGTCACTTCGCCCATGTGCAGCGGGCCGCCACGGTGGGGGCATGCGGTGGGCAGCAATTGCGTCGAATAGGCGTGACGCTTGAGAAAGTAGGTTCTTTCCCCCACGGCCACAAAGTTGGCGTGGTCGAGATTCAGGCTGATGGCTTTCATTGGGTTGCCTACTCAGATGGCGGTGACGGTGTACGTGCAGGACGGGCTGGTGATGCGGGTGCCGTGCAGCATTCCCTTGGGAATTACCACGCCTTCGCCGGCCTTGAGGCGCACCGTCAGTTCGGGGCTGGCGACAAACTCCAGCTCGCCTGATTCGACCCAGAACAGTTCGTCATTCGGGTGGGTATGCAGCACCGACAGCTCGTGTTCGGTCTCGGTAATCCTCAGGTCCACGGGTTTGTGGCCCTGGAGCGCCGCTGCCTGTGCGCGATGCTCATCGAACGCGTCATGCCAGTTGATATGGGCATACAACTCTTCGTCGGCGATGTCCTGAAGCAGCCTGAACTCTTCAAAGCCGCGAATAAGATCGGGGATGATCTGGGTGCCGAACTGCTTGATCATGGGAATGATCAGGCGCTGGAGGGCCATTCTTCCGTGGTGCACATCGATGTGGGCATGCTCATCGAAATAGTCCGTGGAGACGCTGCCGTTGAAGATGGTCTTGATCGCGCGTGACTGGTGCTTGGTGGTCAGCGCCAACGTGGCTTCGGTGTAGTACATGGCGCCGATATAGCGGAACAGCTCGCCATGGTTGGCCGATACATAGTGGAAGTAGTTGGTGAGCGACAGCGACGCCGGCGTATAGAACTGCCAGTAGTGGTGCACGTGATGGGACATGCCCATGTCCTGGAGCATGTCTTCAAAAATGGTGCTGTGCTTCTTTTTGTCGACGCCGTAGCCGTACTCGTCGATCAGGATCTTGAACAATTCGCTGGTGTACACACCGCTGTTACCCAGTACGTTGCGGGCCATGGCCGATGCTTCACTGAGGAAGTCTCCCGCACACTGCGTCATGAAAAACCTGGCGGCTCGCTCGGGGTGGCGGCTGGTGGTCAGTACTTCATGGAGTTTGGACTCGGATCGGGCGACGTCATCCAATACTTTATCGGTGTGGGCGATAAAAGAGTCCAGGCACCAAGGGCCATTGATATGTACTTCTTCCTTGAGCCAGTTGTACAAGTAGTGTTCCAGCAACGGGCGGATCTTTTTGCCACTGGCCGCGTGCTGGGGATCATAGAAACGCTTGAACGCCTTGAAGTCGAGTTCCAATGGCGGCTTGGGCAAGAAGACCAGGTCTTGTTCGTAGATATTCAATAACAACCGCTGTGCCAATAGATGCTGGCTGTTTGAAAGCTGGTCGCTGGTCAGGCAGGTGGTGATGATTGAATCGGTGACGTCCTGCGGCCGCGAAGGGCGCTGGTAGGGGTTTTGGGTATAAAAATCGTGGGGTTGAGCAAAGGCGCCAGCACCACAATAGTGGGTCAATGCTTCGGCATTCGAACTTAATACAAAGTCTGCTGCATTATCGGAAAGCTGAGTTGTCCATAACATGAGGGAGGCCTTTTGCTGGCGTTGTTTGATGGCCAGATGCTAAGGCGTGGATTTTTTTTAAAACAGATTAGAAATAGTGCGCGCAAGTAGTGAAATTCACTAAAGGCGTAGGAGAAATTTTCTTTATGGGGTGGGCCCGTTGAATAATCGGCAGCAGCGGCTATACATAGATGCTGGCTTTTATCGGTCGTGTTTAGATGAATACGGTTGCGCCCATCGTCCTATATAGATAGCGACGAGGCGCTTCCCAGCCCCTCGTCGATATCGTTGTCACTACTCCGGGGTTTCCAAGGTTCGGGCAGTGCCTGCCAGGGCCAGTATCCCGGTGCGCAAGTCGGTGCCACTGGGTTGCTGGTACAGGTTCAATCCGAACTCCGGCAACACGGCCAGCAGGTAGTCGAAAATATCCCCCTGGATCCGCTCGTAATCGGCCCACGCGGTGGTGCGGGTAAAGCAGTAGATCTCCAGCGGCACGCCCTCGGCGGTGGTTTGCATCTGGCGCACCATGCAGGTCATGTTCGGCTGGATGTCCGGATGGCTTTTGAGGTAGGCCAGGGCATACGCGCGGAAGGTGCCGAGGTTGGTCATGCGCCGGCGGTTGGCCGACAGTTGCGCGCTGTGGCCCTGGGCTTCGTTCCAGGCCTTGAGTTCGGCCTGCTTGCGCCCGATGTAGTCGGTGAGCAGATGCACCTGGGTCATGCGTACTTCTTCATCGTCACGCAAAAAGCGCACGCCGCTGGCATCGATAAACAGGCTGCGCTTGATGCGTCGCCCACCCGAGGCCTGCATGCCGCGCCAGTTCTTGAACGATTCGGACATCAGGCGCCAGGTCGGGATGGAGACGATGGTCTTGTCGAAGTTCTGCACCTTGACCGTGTGCAGGGTGATGTCCACCACATCGCCGTCGGCGCCGACCTGGGGCATTTCGATCCAGTCGCCGACGCGCAGCATGTCGTTGCTGGTCAATTGCACGCTGGCGACGAACGACAACAGCGTGTCCTTGTAGACCAACAGGATCACCGCCGACATCGCACCCAGGCCCGACAGCAGTAACAGTGGCGAACGGTCAATCAGGGTCGCGACGATGATGATCGCGCCAAACACGTACAGCACCATCTTCGCCAACTGCACGTAGCCCTTGATCGAGCGGGTACGCGCGTGTTCGGTGCGCGCATAGATGTCCAGCAGGGCGTTGAGCAGGGCGCTCATGGCCAGCATCAGGAACAGGATGGTCAGGGCCAGGGCCACGTTGCCGATAAACAGGATGGCGGTTTTGCTCAGGTCCGGCACCAGGTACAGGCCGAACTGGATCACCAGCGAAGGCGTCATCTGCGCCAGGCGGTGGAAGACTTTGTTGTGCCGCAGGTCGTTGAGCCAGTGCAGCGCCGGTTGCCGTCCGAGCAATTTGACGGCGTGCAGGATGAGGTAACGGGCCACCCGTCCGAGCAGCAGGGCCACCACCAGCAACACCAGGAAACCGAGGCTGGCATGCAGCAGCGGGTGTTCGTCGAGGGTGCCCCAGAGGTTTTGGACGTTGAGCCAGAGCTGTTTGATATCCATGGATGAAACCGATTCTTCTGTAAGACAAGACGGCGCGATTAGAGCATTTAAGTGCAACAAAGTTGATGCCGTGGACAAATGCTCTGACAAAAAAGCAACTGATTAGCGCCGTTCGCGTAAAGACACTCGGTTTGGACGCCCGAAACCGGTACCCTATGCAGCTGATTTTTTGTATTTCTTCGAGGTAGCACCCGTGTTTTCCCAATTCGCCCTGCACGAACGCCTGCTCAAAGCCGTGGCCGAGCTTAAATTTGTCGAGCCTACGCCTGTGCAGGCAGCGGCCATCCCGCTCGCGCTCGAAGGGCGTGACCTGCGGGTGACGGCTCAAACCGGGAGTGGCAAGACCGCCGCTTTCGTGCTGCCGATTCTTAACCGCCTGATCGGCCCGGCCAAGGTCCGCGTCAGCATCAAGACCCTGATCCTGCTGCCGACCCGCGAGCTGGCCCAGCAGACCTTGAAGGAAGTCGAGCGCTTCTCGCAGTTCACCTTCATCAAGTCCGGCCTGATCACCGGTGGCGAAGACTTCAAGGTCCAGGCCGCCATGCTGCGCAAGGTGCCGGACATCCTGATCGGCACGCCTGGGCGCATGATCGAGCAACTCAACGCCGGTAACCTTGACCTCAAGGAAGTCGAGGTGCTGGTGCTCGACGAAGCCGACCGCATGCTCGACATGGGCTTTGCCGACGACGTGCAGCGCCTGGTGGCTGAATGCGTGAACCGCCAGCAGACCATGCTGTTCTCCGCCACCACCGGTGGTTCGACCCTGCGCGAGATGGTCGCCAAGGTCCTGAACAACCCTGAGCACCTGCAGGTCAACAACGTCAGCGACCTGAACGCCACCACGCGCCAGCAGATCGTCACCGCTGACCACAACGTGCACAAGGAACAGATCCTCAACTGGTTGCTGGCCAACGAGACCTATCAGAAGGCCATCGTGTTCACCAACACCCGCGCTGCCGCCGACCGCATCTACGGCCGCCTGGTGGCCCAGGACTACAAGGCGTTTGTGCTGCACGGCGAGAAAGACCAGAAGGACCGCAAACTGGCGATCGACCGCCTCAAGGCCGGCGGCGTGAAGATCCTGGTCGCCACCGACGTCGCCGCGCGCGGCCTGGACGTGGACGGCCTGGACATGGTCATCAACTTCGACATGCCCCGCAGCGGCGACGAATACGTGCACCGTATCGGCCGTACCGGGCGTGCGGGCAACGATGGCCTGGCGATCTCGCTGATCTGCCACGGCGACTGGAACCTGATGTCGAGCATCGAGCGCTACCTCAAGCAGTCGTTCGAGCGCCGCACCATCAAGGAAGTCAAAGGCACCTACACCGGGCCGAAGAAGGTCAAGGCGTCGGGCAAGGCCGTTGGCGTGAAGAAGAAAAAAACCGACGCCAAGGGCGAGAAGAAAAAGGCCGGTGCCAAGTCGCCGACCAAGCGCAAGATCGCCAACCGGCCGAAGACCGACAACCTGTCGCTCGTCAGCAAGGATGGCATGGCGCCGCTCAAGCGTCGCAAGCCAGAAGCACCCGCTGCCGAGTAAGGCGTGGGGGATGTGAAAAAACCGGACGTTGTCCGGTTTTTTTTAACCTCAGTTGTTCGCCTTGGCCGCCGCTTCTTTCAATTCCTTGAGCCGGGCGTCGATCAACTGGCACTTGTCGGGGAACTCCGCGCTTTCAGTATCCAGGTCCATCTTCTGCAGCTCGTCGTTCATCTCCTTGGCCTTGGTCGGGTTCTGCTCGGTGAGTTTGGCCACTTCCTGGGCCAGTTGCTCGCGCTTGGCCGTGGCCTCCTCCGGAGTGCAGGCCCAGGCAGGCAGGGCGGTGAGCAACGTGGCGGCGATGGCCAGGTTCATCAGGGTTTTCATGGTCGGACCTCCTTGGCGGTGATGCTCAGTTGAGGGGGCGAACGTCTGGAAAGTTCAGAGAAATGACGCCCGTCGGTTGGTATGAACGGCCACAGACCCACAGGGTCACTCCTACAGACGGGCTACTTTCCTTAGGCCTGCAGGAGGAATCAGGATGACGACTTACAACTGGGATCTGATCGAACGTCTGCTGCATGAAGTGCAGAACGGCGAGGGCAGCTTTGCCCCACGCAAATACGCCGAGCAGGAAGCGGCCGAGAAGGCCACTGCGGGCGAGTCCACCGGTAACCTGGATGCGCTTAAAAAGACCGCCGCGGACTATGAAGCGCTGTTGTTCAAGCGTGGGTTTATCGAGTCGCGGCCTGAGGAAGAAGGCGGTAACGGAGAGAATTTCATTCTGACCGCCCTGGGCGCGCAGCTGTTGGCGCTGATCGACAGCTCCATCCCGGGCAACGATCACCCGCGCCAGGTGCTGGATGAGCAGGCCGATGCGTTGGATCCGGCGACCTTCGCTGAGGTGGCGTCCAAGGCACAGATTGCCTGACCCCTCCATGCCCCGGCACCCAGGCGGTGCCGGGCACGCCGAAACTGTCGGATCGGTAATCTGCCGCTAAGGTTGCTGACAGCCGGCGACCCCTAATCTGCTGCCATTCAACTGACGGACTTGAATCGGCATGCACTCTACTACCTCCAGACGAACCTTCGTCAAAGGCCTGGCCGCCGGCGGCCTGCTGGGCGGGCTCGGGCTATGGCGCACGCCGGTATGGGCGCTGACAAGTGCGGGCGAGCCCACGGTGCTGGCGGGCAGCGAATTCGCTCTGTTTATCGAGCAGACGCCGGTCAATCTCACGGGTCAACAGCGCACCGCGTTGACCATCAATGGCAGCCTGCCCGGCCCGTTGCTGCGCTGGCGTGAGGGCGACACCGTGACCCTGCGCGTGCACAACCGCCTCAGCGAGCCGACGTCGATCCACTGGCACGGCATCTTGTTGCCGTCGACCATGGACGGCGTGCCCGGCCTGAGTTTCAAGGGTATCGAGGCGGGTGGCGTGTTTGTCTATCAGTTCAAGGTCAGACAGCACGGCACTTACTGGTACCACAGCCACTCCGGGTTCCAGGAGCAGCAGGGGGTGTACGGCCCGCTGGTCATCGAGCCGTTGGAGCCCGAGCCCTTCACCTGCCAGCGCGACTACGTGGTGATGCTCTCGGACTGGACCGACGAAGACCCCGTCGCCCTGATGAAGACCCTCAAGAAGCAGTCCGATTACTACAACCTGCATAAGCCCACCGTGGGCGATTTCGCACGGGATGTGGGCAAGCAGGGCTGGTCGGCCACCGTCAGCGACCGGCTGATGTGGGCGCAGATGAAGATGAACCCTACCGACCTCGCGGACGTCAGCGGCCAGACCTACACCTACCTGCTCAACGGCCAGCCCCCCGGCCTCAACTGGACCGGGGTGTTTGAAGCCGGGGAGAAAATACGCCTGCGCTTTATCAACGGTTCGGCGATGACCTATTTCGATGTGCGCATCCCGGGGCTCAAGATGACCGTCATCGCCGCCGATGGCCAGCCGGTCAAGCCGGTCAGCGTCGATGAGTTCCGCATTGCGGTCGCCGAAACCTTCGATGTGCTGGTGGAGCCCACGGCAGCGGCCTACACGCTGTTTGCCCAGTCCATGGACCGCACGGGTTATGCCCGTGGCACGCTTGCCCGCCAGGCGGGGGCGACGGCCCCCGTACCGGCACTTGAGCCGCGCCCCTGGCTCACCATGGACGACATGGGCATGGGTGGGATGGATCACGGCGCCATGGCGGACATGCCGGATATGGCGGGCATGGATCACAGTGGGATGGGCGCGATGTCGATGCAGAGCCACCCGGCCAGCGAGCAGAACAACCCTTTGGTGGACATGCAGGCGATGAGCCCGGTGCCCAAGCTCGACGATCCCGGTATCGGCCTGCGCAACAACGGTCGGCGAGTGCTGACCTACGCCGACCTGCACAGCACCTTTGAGGACCCCGATGGCCGCGACCCCGCGCGCACCCTTGAATTGCACCTCACCGGGCATATGGAGAAGTTCGCCTGGTCATTCAATGGCGTGAAGTTCTCCGATGCCGAGCCCTTGCAACTGACCTATGGCGAGCGCGTCCGGCTGGTGCTGGTCAACGACACGATGATGAGCCACCCGATTCACCTGCACGGCCTGTGGAGCGACTTGGAGGATGAAAACGGCCAGTTCCAGGTCCGCAAACACACCATCGACATGCCGCCGGGCTCGCGCCGCAGTTACCGGGTGACCGCCGATGCCCTGGGCCGTTGGGCCTATCACTGCCACCTGCTGTACCACATGGAAATGGGCATGTTCCGTGAAGTGCGCGTGCATGAATGAGGACGCGAGCATGAATCGTCGAGTTTTATCGGTGTGTATCGCGCTGGCCGGGTGGGCATTCGGCTCGCTGGCGCAGGCCGAGGAGTTTCAAGGCATGAGCCCGGCGGTTCCGGCGCTGAGCGAAAGCCGTACGCCGATCCCGCTGCTCACCGACGCTGATCGCGCCGCCGTGTATAACGCGCCGGGCGGGCATGTGGTGCATGACAGCGGCATCAACTCAATGCTGCTGGTCAACCAGCTGGAATGGCAAGGCGGCGGTGGCGGTGGTGCGCTGAACTGGGACATCAAGGGTTGGGTCGGTGGTGACATCGACCGTCTGTGGCTGCGCAGCGAAGGCGAGCGCAGCGCCGGTCGCACTGACAACGCCGAAGCCCAGGTGTTGTGGGGGCACGCCATCAGCCCTTGGTGGGACCTGGTTGGCGGCGTGCGCCAGGACTTCAAGCCCGGGGACAGCCAGACCTGGGCGGCGTTCGGCCTGCAGGGCATGGCGCTCTACAACTTCGAGGCCGAGGCGACGCTGTTTGTGGGCGAGTCGGGCCACACCGCGGCACGCCTGGAAGGTGACTACGACATCCTGCTGAGCAATCGCCTGATCCTTCAGCCGACGGCCGAACTCAATTTTTATGCGCAGAACGATCCGCAGCGCCGGGTGGGCGCAGGCCTGTCGGAAAGCGAGCTGGGCCTGCGCTTGCGCTACGAGGTGCGCCGGGAGTTGGCGCCTTACGTGGGTGTGAGTTGGAACCGCAGCTATGGGCGGACGGCGCAATACGCTCGCGACGAAGACGAGGACATCAGCCAACTGCGCTGGGTGGTCGGTGTGCGCCTTTGGTTTTAACCGGTTTCTTATTCCTATAACTCGCCGCCTTGAGCGGCCTGGAGCCTTGCATGTCGATGTTGAAAACCGCGTTAACGGGGGGGGCGCTGTGGGTCGGATTGATGATCAGCCTGCCGGCCTCGGCCCATCCGAAACTGTTGTCCTCCCTCCCTCCAGCCGGGGCCCAAGGTGCCGCGCCGGCCGTCATTGAACTGCGCTTTTCGGAGAACCTGCTGACGCAGTTTTCCGGAGCCAGGCTGACCATGACCGATATGCCCGGCATGCCCAATTCGCCGATGCCCATCAAGGCCAGTGTCGCGGCGAGCACCGACCCCAGGGTGATGCTGATCAAGCCGGCTTCTGCACTGGCCACCGGCACCTACCGGGTCGATTGGCGCGCGGTGTCATCCGACACGCACCCGATTACCGGTAACGTGGTGTTCAGCGTCCAGCCATGAGCGAACTGACCCAAGTCACACTGCGCTTTGCGCTCTATCTTGACCTGATGCTGTTGTTTGGCCTGGGGCTCTTTGGTCTTTACGGACTCAAGGCGCCGGAGCGCGTGCTGCTGAATTTGAGGGGCCTGCTGCGGCTGACGGCTGGCGTCGGAATAGTGCTGTCGATAGCGTCGCTGTTGGCGCTGACCCAGGCCATGAGTGGCGCAACGGATTGGCAGACGCTGTGGCCGCATCTGCACATGATGCTCTGGCAGACCGACCTGGGCGTGACGTGGTGGCTACGGATGGGGGCGCTGGTGGTGGCTGCGCTTGGCCCTAGCCTGCCACTGACCGCGTTGTCGGGCGCCGCCGCGTTGGTGACGCTGGCGTGGACCGGGCACGGCGTGATGCATGAAGGCACGCTGGGTGTGTGGCACATCCTCAGCGACGGCGCGCATCTGTTGGCAGCGGGTGGCTGGGTCGGGGCGTTGGCGGCGTTCGGGTTGTTGTCGAGGCGCACGTCTTTGCACGATGCTTATCACGTTCGGGTGCTGGCAAGGGCGCTGAAGGGGTTCGAGCATGTGGGAGCGGGATTTGTCGCGGTGCTGATCGGCACCGGGGTGGCCAACTATCTGTTGGTGGTCGGGCTGAATCTGGACGGCCTTACCGGCGGTGTCTACGCGATCCTGTTGTGCCTGAAACTGGGACTGTTTGGCCTGATGCTGGGGCTGGCGGCGCTCAATCGTTTCCACCTGACGCCGCTTCTGCAACGGTCCGTGGCGGCCGGTGATTATGTCGCTGCCATGGCTGCGCTACGGCGCAGCATGGTGCTGGAGATGGGGGCCGGGGCGCTGATCCTCGCGCTGGTGGCCTGGTTAGGCACCCTGGCGCCCAATTAGGACTGCGCGCTTTTCAGGCATTTGAGCGCCTGGAAGTCACTGCGGACCTTGTCGATTTTCTGGGTGAGTTTCAGCCGTTGCGGCACGCTGCTGTCGGCCATGACGTCGACGATCAAGCTGCGTGCAGCGGCTTCGGTCTGGGCATATGCCGCGCGATACTCCGGTGTCCACAGGCTTTCGCGGTCCACCAGCAGTTGCTGGATTTTCTGCGGGAAATCGGCGCTGTGGCGTTGCTGCACGGCGTCGATGAATTGTGCCTGCCAGTGGGCACGGTTGCCGATCCACTGCTCGTTCTGCTCGCCCAGGCTGATGGACCAGGCCATTACCCGGTTCTTCTGGCTATCGCTCAGTGGCCCCATCCACGCATCCAGACGCTTGCTCATACGCTCGGCGCGGTCCTGGATCTGCTTGGCCAGCGGCGGCTTGAGGTATTCGTCCTGGCGTTTGCGCAGGTCCTTGGCCAGGGCATCGTTCATGTCGTTGACCTGCTGGTCATCCAGCCCTTGTAACAATTCAATCGCCGACGGGGTGATTTCCCGCGCCACCTCGGCAATCGCCTGCTTGGCCTCAACCGTGCGGGTTTGCAGCGCTGCATCGGTGACCTGGTTGCTCTCGACCATTGCTTGCAGGCGGTCGAGCCAGTCGAGGTAACCCGGCAATTGGGTGGTGCAGTGCCAGGCCAGGTGGTCCTTGAGCTTGTCGTTGAACCAGCTCTTCTGCCCGGCGTTCATGTCCAGGTAGTCGTTGAGGGTCCAGGGGATGATCACGTCCAGGTTGCGGTAGGCCAGGCCCACGCGGTTGCAGCCGGCGAGCACCAGGCTCAGGGTCAGGAATACCACCAGCAGTTTGAGCCGACGCAGCATGGGCGTGTCCTTGCGCAGAGGGGAGTCAATGCATGTGAACCCGCGGCGCACGCGACAGTTCAGCCCATCAATAAAACGACCGCACCGCCTTCAGGGTCAACAGGCCATCGCATTGCGAATTGTGTCCGGAGTAGGCCGAACAATCGCCACCGCTGAGGCTGGAGTCGCTGTAGATCAGGTCCAGGTCGATGCCTTTCCAGGCGCGGGAGAACTGTACCGACCAGTCGCTGAAGCTGCTGATGGTGCCGCCCTCTACCGAAGCCGGCGTGCCCAGCTGATGGGTGGTGTATTTCATGCTGACGCCGATGCCGAAGGGCTGGGTACCGCCGAGGTCGGCGAACAGCGTGCTGTCCTGGCGGTCCGGGTCGTTGCTGAAGGAAGCGCCGAAACGATTGCCGAGTAGATTCAGACCGCCGTAGAACTCCTGGCTGTCGAGGGGGCTGAGCTTGGGGTAGCTGTAGTGGATCAGGCCGACTTCGTAGCCCAGGGTCTGGTCGAAGGGGTGTTTGAACCCCATGTAGGAGTCGACTTCGAGGGTGCTGGCCGAGGACAGGCCCATGTTCGGCGAAAACTGGCCGAAGTAAAGGCCGCTGTCATGGCTCAGGTCCAGCCCGCCATGGAACGAGTCACTGCCCGGCGAGGTCGGCTTGACCAGGCCCTGGGCCATGCTACGGCTGGGGGTGGTGCCCAATTTCAGGTCGAAGTCGCCCAGTTCACGCTGGAAAATCTGCGCTTCGGCGAGAGGGCTGGCCGCCAGGATACTGGCCACGAAAATGCAGCGTTTAAGCATGCTTCACTCCATGAAAAGCGAGGAGCAGTAACGGAAAAATAGGGCAGATGCCCGTGCTAGACGTGTGCAAGCATACCGGCGAATGCCAGGAGGTGAGGCCCGTTCGTCGATTTGCACGTTCTGAAGGTGACGCGAGAGGGTATTTCGGGCTCTAGTCCTAGCGCCTTGAAGGCAAGACGCTTAGGGACCAGATGTGCTGCGCGGTATTACTTTTTACCCAGGCTGATCTGCTTGGACGGGCCGAAAGTCTGGCCGCTCACGCCCTTGGCAATTTGCTGGATTTCGCCACCGGACTTGAGGAAAGCAGCAATCTGGCTGTTGATCGATTCGCTGGTTTCAACGGCGGGAGCTGGCTTTGCTTTGCTGTTGGATGCTTTTACGCGCATGGCGGCCACTAACCTGTAGAAAATTAACTTGGCCAGGCATCGTACAGGAAATACTTGACAATTGCTTGGTAAATATCCCCCGGGAATAAGCGCGGCGGCGGAAAACAGCCAAAGTTCATCTTTGAAATAAACCCCTAACTTACTGTTTTAACTCGAAACCACGGGCTGAGCCGGCACCGGTGGCGTGGCAAAATTCAGCCGAATGATCGGACGAGCGGGGCGGTGCCACTGGAACGCCAGGCAAACCCGCGATTTTTCAGGCGCGCGCGCGCGGCGAGGGCAACTCGGGTAGAATGCCGCCCACGCAATGAGGGTATTGGAAATGGCTTTAGTCGGGCGCTACAACAGCTTGCAAGTGGTTAAACACACTAACTTTGGTTTGTACCTCGATGGGGCGCAAGATGGCGAAATCCTCTTGCCTAATCGGTATATCCCCAAGGATATTCCCAGTGAAGATGAAGACTGGCTTAACGTTTTCATTTATCTGGACAGCGATGACAAACTTATCGCCACTACCGAAAAACCGAAAGTTCAAGTCGGCGAATTTGCCAGTTTGAAAGTCGTGGAAGTCAACAGTATTGGCGTGTTCCTCGACTGGGGCTTGCCAAAGGATCTGTTGCTGCCGTATTCGGAAGAGAAACGTCAGCTGACCGCCGGTGAATACTGCGTGGTGCATGTCTACCTCGACAAACACACCAAGCGTATTACCGCGACCGCACGCCTCGACCGCTACCTGGACAAGACGCCGGCCAACTACGTCGTGGGCCAGGAAGTCGACCTGCTGGTCGCCGAAGCCACCGACATGGGCTTCAAGGCGATCATCAACAACAAGCACTGGGGCCTGATCCACAAGAACGAAGTGTTCAAGTTCCTGCGCCCGGGCAAGGAAGAAAAAGGCTTTATCAAAGAGATCCGCGCCGATGGCAACATCAGCCTGAGCCTGCAACCGGTCGGCCAGGAAGCGGCGTCCAGCCTCAACTCGAAGATCCTCGCCAAGTTGCGTGAAAACAACGGCAGTTTGCCGGTCAGCGACAAGAGCGACCCGGCGGTGATCAGCAACTTGTTTGGCGTGAGCAAGGGCAACTTCAAGAAAGCCATTGGTGCACTCTACAAGCAGGGCCAGATCGTGATTCACGCGGATCGCATTGAACTAAGCTGAGTGCGGTTTGCTCTTCTGTAGGAGCGAGCGTGCTCGCGAAAAAGGTCCATCCGACACCGTGATGCGCCTGGAATATTTTCGCGAGCAAGCTCGCTCCTACAGAGGCTGCATCAATGTCCAAGAAGTCTGTCTTTGCCTACCTCGGCACCTTGCTTGCCTTCCTGGTCCTCGACGGCCTCTGGCTTGGCGTCCTTATGGGCCCGACCTACAAATCCCTGCTGGGCCCGCTGATGCTCGATCAGCCTCGCCTGTTGCCCGCCGCGCTGTTCTATCTCTTGTATGTCCTCGGTTGCGTGGTGTTCGTGGTCTTGCCCAGTGCCAGTTGGCAGCGCGCGGCGCGACTGGGTGCATTGCTGGGCCTGGTGGCCTACGGCACCTATGACCTGAGCAATTGGGCCACGCTGCAGGGTTGGTCCGGCGGGTTGGCAGTGATGGACATGGCCTGGGGCGCCTTCCTCACAGCGGCGTGCTGCACGGTTGGGTACGTGTGTGCACATCGGGTGCACCAGTGATTGTGTACAGGATTAATCTGCACCGTTGCTGAGCGCAGTCCCCGTCACTAAGGCTCTGTGTAGCCCTTTGGAACGCGGTTTCAGAGGGATTGTGTGCTATTGGCACGTATTCTGCTGACTGTCTCGTATACAAACCATGCCGCCTCCCGTATGCACCCCGTGACGGAAGCGCAGGCCGGTATGACGAGGAGCCCGCGATGACCGAACAATTGCCCAAAGGCTACAGCCCCCGCCTGTACAACCAGGACCTGGGGCCGCTGCCGCAAAAGTGGACCTGGTACAACATCTTTGCCTTCTGGATGAGTGACGTGCACAGCGTGGGCGGCTATGTGTTCGCCGCCAGTCTGTTTGCCTTGGGGCTGGCCAGTTGGCAGGTGTTGATTGCCTTGCTGGCAGGCATTTGCATTGTGCAATTGATTGCCAACCTGGTGGCCAAGCCCAGCCAGCAGGCCGCCGTGCCCTATCCAGTAATCTGCCGGCTGGCGTTTGGCGTGTTCGGTGCGAACATTCCCGCCGTGATTCGCGGCTTGATTGCGGTGGCCTGGTACGGGATTCAGACCTACCTGGCGTCGAGTGCCCTGATCATTGTGGTATTGCGCTTTTTCCCACAGATGGCGGTGTTTGCAGAGCCGCATTTTGCCGGCCTGTCTTACCTGGGCTGGTTTGGTTTCCTCAGTTTATGGGTGTTGCAGGCGGCCGTGTTCTGGGCCGGCATGGAGTCCATCCGCCGCTTTATCGATTGGGCGGGGCCGGTGGTCTATGCGGTGATGTTTGCCCTGGCCGGCTGGATCGTGTGGAAGGCAGGGTGGGCGAATATCAGCTTTACCCTCGCGGAAAAATCCCTGTCGGGCTGGCAGGCGTTTGGCCAGGTCATCGTGGCGACGGCGCTGGTGGTGTCGTATTTTTCCGGGCCGACCCTGAATTTCGGTGATTTCAGCCGTTACTGCCGCAGCATGCAGGACGTGCGGCGCGGCAACTTCTGGGGCCTGCCGGTGAACTTCCTGGCGTTTTCCCTGGTGACCGTGGTGATCGTCTCGGGCACCTTGCCGGTGTTTGGCGAAATGCTCCATGACCCGATCGCGACCGTCTCGCGCATTGATAACAGCATGGCGGTGCTGCTGGGCGCTTTTGCATTTGTGACTGCCACCATCGGCATCAACATCGTCGCCAACTTCGTGTCCCCGGCGTTCGACTTCGCCAACGTCGCGCCGAGCAAGATCAGCTGGCGCGCCGGCGGCATGATCGCTGCGGTGGCGTCGATCTTCATCACCCCGTGGAACCTGTTCAATAACCCGCTGATGATCCACTACACCCTGGATATCCTCGCGGCCTTTATCGGCCCGCTGTTCGGGATTCTGCTGGTGGACTTCTACCTGATCAAAAAGCAGAAGATCGACGTGGACGCGCTGTTCGATGACAGCCCGAGCGGGCGCTATTACTTCGACGGCGGAGTGAACTGGACGGCGGTCAAGGCGCTGGTGCCCGCGACCCTGGCAGGTGTTGCGATCACCTTCACGCCGGCGTTGCAGGGCATGGCTAACTTTGCCTGGTTCACCGGCTGCTTCCTGGGTGGGCTGTTTTTCCTGGTGTTGGCGCGGCGTGAGCAGGTTCGTGCGCCGGCACCGTTGGTCGCCGGCTGACCAACACCCCTCCCGCCACTGACAGGCCTGCACCGGCAATCACCAACGCCGGTTGCAGGCCTCCGCTCAGGTGACTGCTCACCGACGCCAGCAACGGCCCGCTCAATTGGCCGATGGCAAAGCTGGCGGTCAGCAGCCCGGTGTTGCGCTGATAGCCGTGGGGCGCAACGTCCCGCAGGCGCGCCATCACCAACTGCATGCAGGCCAGGAACGGCCCGCCGCACAGCAACACCCCCAGCGCCAGGCCCCAACCGTTACCCAGCAGGCAGGCGAATACCCCGGCCGCCTGCAGCCACAACGTGGTCATCAGCCAGCGGCGGGTGGTGTCCGGGTCCTTGGGACGCAGGCTTGCGACCACTACCCCAATCGCCGCGGCCAAACCAAAGCAGGGCCAGAACAGATCAGCCTGCCAGGCGCCGTTGAATTGCGCGCTGGCCATCTGTGACAGGAAGGTCGCCGGAATGATGTAGCCCAGGCCGAACAACACGTAGATCCAGCACAGGTGAGTAATGCTGCCGTTGCTGGCCGTGTCGGCGTGGCTTGCAACAGGCGCAGTGACGGCGGACGGCTGTGGCAGGAAGGGCAAGATTGCCAGCAGCATCACCAGCGCCACTACCGCATAGATCAGCCACAAGGTTGCTGAGCTCTGGCCCAACAGGTTGGAGCCCAGCGCCAGCAACCCGGTCAACACAATCCCCAGCCCCGGCCCGGCGAACACCAGGGCGCCCAGGCGTGCACGCCCGGCGGCAATCGCCAGCGGCTGGCTCAGGCTGGTGATCATCACCAATGCCCAGGCACTTGCAACGCCGGTACCGAAGCGCAACAGCATGTGAGGCCAGAAACCCTGGGCCCAGTACGACGCCAGGGTCAGCAACACGCACAACCAGAGCCCGCCATACAGGCGACCCCGCACATGGTGATGGCTGCGCGCAAAAATCGAATCCACCGCGCCCACGAAGTAGCCCAGGTAATTGGCCGCTGCGATCAGTCCGGCGCCGGTCAGGTCGATCTGGCCTTCACTGAGCAAGTGGGGCATTTGCGGGGTAAGGGCGAAGCGGCCAATGCCCATGGCCATCATCAGGGCGATAAAGCTGGCGAGTAAGCGGGTAAGGGGTGACATGGTCGGGTGTCCTGCGGGTAAGCGAATACCGTCAGGCTAGAGTGGATTGACTTTCTGTAAAAATGAATAATAGTGAGTAACTTGTTCAGTTTTGGAGAAAGTCATGGAGTTCAGTCAATTGCGCATCTTCCAGGCCGTGGCGGAAGAGGGCTCCATTACCCGCGCTGCCGAGCGCCTGCATCGAGTGCCGTCGAACTTGTCGACCCGGCTCAAGCAGATGGAAGAACAGCTTGGCGTGGAATTGTTCGTGCGCGAACGCCAGCGCTTGCAGCTTTCTCCGGCGGGCAAGGTGTTGCTGGACTACAGCACTCGTCTGCTGGCGCTGCATGATGAAGCCCATGGCGCCGTGCAAGGTGGGCAACCGGCTGGCAATTTTGTGCTGGGCAGCATGTACAGCACGGCGGCAGTGCATTTGCCGAAGCTGCTGGCGTGCTATCACAAGGCGTATCCGATGGTGAACCTCCAGGTACTATCGGCGCCCAGCGGTGAACTGCTCGAAGGGTTGATCACCGGTCGCCTGGACGCCGCATTTGTGGACGGGCCCATCACGATTGCCTCCCTGGACGGTGTGGCCCTGTGCGAAGAACGCCTGGTGCTGATATGCGAAGCCGACCACCCACCGGTGCGCGGGCCGCAGGATGTTGCCGGCCGTTCGGTGTTCACTTTTCGCCGCAGTTGCGCCTACCGCACGCGCCTGGAAACCTGGTTTTCCCACGAGCACGTCGCCATGGGGCGGGCGATTGAGATCGAGTCTTATCAAGGCATGCTCGCCTGTGTCATCGCCGGTTCAGGTGTGGCGCTGATGTCCGAATCCATGCTCGACAGCCTGCCGGGCAAGGACAGCGTGTCCGTTCATCCGCTGACAGGGCAATTTGCCACTGCGACGACCTGGCTGATGTGGCGAAAGGGTATGCTCGGCGCTAACCTCAACGCATGGATCGACCTGCAGCAAGAGGGCAGGGCCGAGGTCCTGCAAGACGCACGTGCGATTGCTTGAGCGATCCGTCAGGATTTGCATCAATTCAGTAACAGTTCGTTGTGGTTTCATTCAAGCAATACGTAGGACTTAGGGCTACTATCAATGTAGGAAAAGGCGACAGAACTTGCGCCGACCAGCATTTCCCTCAAAGGGGGCAAACCATGAAAGAGAAAATCCAGAACTGGCTCCACGACCTTGGCGTTGCATTGGGCTTGATCGAGCCCCCCCTGCAACCGGTGCCGATTCGTACCGATGACGAGCAGCGTCGTCCGCGCCGCAGATAATCTCTGGCTGAAGCAGGATTGAAGGTGGGGGCGAGTAAGCCCGCTCCCACCGTTTATTTTGCGCCAGGCAAAACCCGCGGGCGTGACATCCCACGTCGCAGCGTCCATACAGCGTTTCCAACGCGAGTCCTACCTCCCGCCGCCCCAGTCACCCTTGCCCCGGGCCTGCGCGATAGAACCCTCACGCCATAACACTCACTTGCCCCAGTGATCTGAACAATCGTTCGGATGCGAGCGTTTGCTTTCAGGAACCGTCTGTCATCCCTCGGTAACCCAGGCAAGTAGTCCGAATCCATGCAGGTCAGTCAGGCCTCTGACCTTCACGTGTCGGAATCAGGCTACTCGTTCATCAGAAGTGGCTGGCTTATTCAATTCAAACCATGAGCGTAGGTTGAGTTTCTCAACGGCCCTCCAATAACGCCCCACCTTTATTGAAGGGCTCTCTGCGAGGCATCAGTCCGTCAGAAGTGTTGGAGACACAGCTATGAGGCTCTCTTCCATTCCGCCAGTCGCCGCGTCACTCATCGCCATAACCGGAAATATCCTGCATCTCGCACCGGTGTCGAGAGCCTGGAAAGCTCACGCACCCAGTAACGTGGTGTTCTTTCCCCCGACATTGACCAAGCATGATCTGCTCATTCAGATCGGTCTCCTGAGTCCATCGGCGATCATTGTCGGGGACCAGGCGATCGATGCAGACGTCATCGCCCAATGGCGCATATCCCATCCGTTTGGCGACCTCCATCTGATCCGCAGAGGTACGAGCCTGGATAAGGTGCGACTGGACCTTTGCGGTTCCAACGACATCCGCGTAGTCAATACGCCGGGGGTCAACGCGCCACATGTCGCCGCCTATATGGCGCGCTGGCTGACACTGGCCGATGGCTCCCTGCCGCGCGACATCTGTGTGCTGGGATACGGCAACGTGGGCAGGGAGCTGGTCAAGTTGTTGCTTGATCGAGATCCGGAGGTTCGGATCAAGGTATTGGATCGGCACGTTCAGAGGCCGGACACTCTCGGCAAAGCCTGTTCCGACAGCCGAGTGTCCTTTGGCGTGGACTGGCACGAGGTGCTGGAGGGGGCCCGTGCCGTCGCTATCTGTTTATCCCTGAATGATGAGTCCACCCATCGCATTGATCGGGCCCTTATTCAGTGCCTGCACAGGCAGGCTCGCCTGGTCTGCGTCGCCAAGCCCGATGTCTTCAGCGATGACGCTTTACGGGCCCTGGCAACGGCTGAAGCTATCCAGCTTGTATTGGACTACGGGCCTGGGACACTGGATGCATTTCGGGTGCGCGCGCAGGCACTCGGCTGCAGTGTCTCCAAGTGGCGCAAGCCGGCGACCCTGACAACCCAGGCGGCAATGACTGAAGCCTGCCACGGCGACCTTGACTACGCCGTCTCGATTCAACTGAGCCTGACCGCCTTGCGCTGCCTGGTCCGGCGCAAACTTGCCCACTCATTGATGATCCCCGCGCAACAGGCAGATGCCCGCGCGCCGCGCGTATCGATCATCGGTCGAGGCATCAACGGCCTGCTCCAAGCCGTGATGTTCCGCCTGGCCAATTATCAGGTCTCGGTCTACGGAGGACATCAGCAGAGCGATGGCGCCAGTCATAAGCAGGTGAACATGCGCCACCTTTCAGCCACGGAGACGACTGCAAAGCCGCTGGACAACGCTTATCTGATGCCTGGAAACCAGTACCTGGCCGTGGAGTGCAATCGTGCAGGCATTGAGCTGTTTGAAAAGTTTCTGGCCGACAATCCATCGATTGACGCATCGGGCGACGATCTGGGCATTGCGCATTTGATGGATGAGATAGAGGCGCTTTTGCGGCGCGCTGGGGTTCGGTTCCTGTCCCAGCATCTGAGTCCGGCCCGCATTGCTGAACTGAGCAGGGAACAGTTCGTCGTCACGGCCATGGAAGGAGAGGAGCCTGATGGACTGTCGATAGTTTATTGCTCCGCCTACAACCGCATTGCCGCCGGCGGGACGTATGCCGGGGGCACCACCCAGGGATTGGTGTGGGCCTCCTTGGTCGAGGAAATCATCCAGGCAAAGGCGCCCGCAGTTTCCACAATGTACTCATGATAAAAAACGGGTGCGACATCCGACGTCGCACCCGCTGAAGAAACCGCTCCAACCCTCTTTATTGCTTACACCGCCCGAACCACCCCCGCCTCGGGCCGGCGTGACAACACACTCACCAGCACAAAACTCACCAGCGCCACTGCCAGGCTGTAGTAGATCGGCGTGTTCGCATCCAGGCCATCCTTGAACATGAACACCAGCGCCGTTACAAAACCCAGGCTCATGGAGGTGATTGCCCCCGACGTGGTCGCGCGCTTCCAGAAGATCGCGCCGATCAGCGGGATCAGCATGCCGCCCACTAGCAGGTTGTAGGCCAGGGTCAGGGCGCTGATCACGTCATTGACCACCAGTGCGATGCCCAGCACGACGATCCCGGTCAGCATCGTGAACAGGCGGTTGATTGCCAGGCTCGATTGTCTGCCGCCGCGCAGGCGTGGCAGCAGGTCTTCGGTCAATACGGTGGAGGCGGCGAGCAAGCCGGCGCTGGCCGTCGACATCATTGCCGCCAGTGCCGCCGCGATCACCAGGCCGCGGATGCCGTCCGGCAGCGAGACTTTGACGATGGCCGCGAACGCGTTGTTGACGTTGTCCAGGTCCGGAATCAGCACATGGGCCGCCATGCCGATCAGCGCACAGGCGAGGCCGTAAAGAATGCAGTAGAAACCCGCGAAAGTGCCTGCGTACTTGGCGACCTTTTCGTCACGGGCGGTGAACACCCGCTGCCAGATGTCCTGGCCGATCAGGATGCCGAAGAAGTAGATCATGAAGTAGGTGATGATCGTGTCCCAGCCGATCGCGGTGAAGCTGAAGCTCGATGCCGGCAGCTTGGCGACCAGCTCATCCCAGCCGCCGACGCGGTACAGGCAGATCGGCAGCAGGATAAACATCAGGCCGACGGTCTTGATCACGAACTGCACGATGTCGGTGAGGGTCAGGGACCACATGCCGCCGATGGTCGAGTAGACCACCACCACACCACCGCCCAGCAACACCGAAATCCAGAACGGCAGGCCGAACAGCACTTGCAGCACGGTGCCGATGGCCAGGATCGAGGTCACGCCGATCATCAGCGCGTAGGCCAGCATGATCACCGCACTCGCCTGGCGGGCCATGGGGTTGTAGCGTTTTTCCAGTACCTGGGTGACGGTGAAGATTTTCAGCTTGAGCAGCGGCTTGGCCAGGAACAGGTTCAGCGCGATGATCCCCATGCCCAACGCCGCACACAGCCAGAAGCCGGAGATGCCATGCACATAACCCAGGCGCACGGTACCGACGGTGGATGCACCGCCCAGTACAGTGGCGGCCATGGTGCCCATGTACAGCGACGGGCCCAGGTTGCGACCGGCTACCAGGTAGTCTTCGTGGGTCCTGGCGCGGCGCATGCCGTAATAGCCGAGCACGAGCATGCCGGCGGCGTAGATGAGTACGACGAATAAATCCAAAGCCATGACGGCGGGTCTCCGATTATTGTTTTAGGTAACAGGCGAACTTGTTGTGGGAGCGGAGCTTGCTCCCGCAGGGCTGCGAAGCGGACCCTTGGGGCCATACACCGAAGCCGGCTCCGGAAACACACGCAACAACGTCAGGTACACCACCGACGCCAACCCCAGCGTCACCGGCAGGCTGATATCGATGCCATCGGCCAGGTTGCCCAGCGGCCCGACAAACTGCCCCGGCAAGTTGACGAAGCACAGGCCCACCAGCGCACTCGGAATCCAGGCCCCCAGCCCGCGCCAGTTCCAGCCATGGCTGAACCAGTAGCGGCCGCCGGTTTCACCCCGGGTAAACACCTGCAGGTCATCCGGACAGTAGAAGCCGCGACGCACGATCAGGCCGATGATCATCATCACCATCCATGGCGTGGTGCAGGTGATGATCAGCACGGCGAAGGTCGATACGCTCTGCACCAGGTTGGCGGCGAAACGTCCGATAAAGATGAAGGCAATCGACATCACCCCGATCAGCAGCGTGGCCTTGACCCGCGACAGCAGGCGCGGGAACACGCTGGACATGTCCAGCCCGGTGCCATACAGCGAAGTGGTGCCGGTGGACATGCCGCCAATTACCGCGATCAGGCACACCGGCAGGAAGAACCAGGTCGGTGCCACCGCCAGCAGACCGCCGACGTAGTTGTTGGCCGCGATGTAGTCCGGCGCCTTGACCGCCACGATGGTGGCGGTGGCCAGGCCGAACAGGAACGGGATCAAGGTGGCGATCTGTGCCAGGACTACCGCCAGCATGATGCGCATTTTCGGCGTCTCACGTGGGATATAGCGTGACCAGTCACCCAGGAACGCCCCGAAGGAAATCGGGTTGCTCATGGCCACCAGCGCCGCGCCGATAAAGGCCGCCCAGAAGCCGGTCTGGCCCAGGGCTACGCTGCCGGCGAAGTGGCTGTCGAAGGTCGGCGCGAACGCGAAGATGCCCAACAGAAACAGCAGGCTTGCCGCCCAGACCGCAATGCGGTTGACCCACAGCATGAAGCGAAAGCCGTAGATGCACACCGTCAGGACAAGCATGGCGAATACGCCGTAGGCCAGGCCCAGGGTCAGGTCGGTTTCCGGCAGGCCGATCAGCCGTTTCGCACCGCCGACCAGCGCATCGCCTGAACTCCACACCGACAGTGAGAAGAAGGCAATTGCCGTCAGTAATGACAGAAACGAGCCGACAATCCGCCCGTGCACGCCGAAGTGCGCACCGGAAGACACCGCGTTGTTGGTGCCATTGATCGGCCCGAACAGACCCATCGGCGCCAGGATCAACGCACCCACCAGCACGCCCAGCACAATCGCCCAGACGCCGGCCTGGAACGACAGGCCGAACAACACGGGAAAGGAACCGAGCACGGCGGTGGCAAAGGTATTGGCGCCGCCGAAGATCAGGCGGAACAGATCCTTGGGGGTGGCGGTACGTTCGTTGTCCGGGATCTGTTCGACCCCGTTGGTTTCTATTGTGCGAATACTTTTATCGTTGTTTTTATTATTCATGATCAGCTCCGATCACATTGGCTAAGGGGGCGGCAGCCCTTCCGGCATAGCGGACAAATGTTCGTGACAGGCCAGCCACGGGCCTTCTTGTTGTTCTGTGCGAGATCCTTGGCGTTTGAAGACAATGGTCTCGCGTTCCTGGCTAAAGAATTCCTCCCCGTTCATGCGCAGCTCGGTGGCCACGTCATGGATAAATATCGCCACGTCACCCTGCAGGCTGACCACGGCGTTACTTGAGGTGCAGGACAGCACCTCAAATCCTTCATCCCGGCGCCAGCTGTCCCACAACGCCTGGTAGGCATCGCGACTGAGCAGCGGCTGGGGGAGGGTGTAGAACACAAAGCTGGCATCGGCCGTGAACGCGCCGAAGTAGGCGGCGCGGTCGTTGCGTGCAAAGGCCGACACCAGGTCGGCGGCGGCTTTCAATACCTGCGGCACGCTCATCAACGGTGCGCCACGCCAGGCAGTACGCAGAGCATCTCGTACAGCAGGTTGGCGCCCAGCAGCGAGGTGTTGCCGGTGGTGTCGTAGGGCGGCGAAACTTCTACCAGATCACAACCGACCAGGTCGAGGCCCTGGCAGCCACGGATGATTTCGATTGCCTGGATGGTGGTCAGGCCGCCGATTTCCGGGGTGCCGGTGCCGGGCGCCCAGGCCGGGTCGATGCCGTCGATGTCGAAGCTCAGGTACACCGGGCCGCCGCCGACTTTTTCCCGCACCTCGGCCATCAGTGGCGCGAGGGAGTGGTGCCAGCATTCTTCGGCCTGTACTACGCGAAAGCCCTGTTTGCGGCTCCAGTTGAAGTCTTCGGCGGTATAGCCCTGGGCGCGCAGGCCGATCTGCACCACGCGGTCGCAATCGAGCAGGCCTTCTTCCACGGCGCGGCGGAAGGTGGTGCCGTGGGCGATTTTCTCGCCGAACATATGGTCGTTGACGTCGGCGTGGGCATCGATGTGCACCAGCCCGACCTTGCCGTGTTTCTTGTGGATCGCCCGCAGGATCGGCAGGGTGATGGTGTGGTCGCCGCCCAACGTCATCGGGATCACGTTGTGCTCGAGAATCTCATCGTAGGCCTCTTCGATGATGCGCACGGCGTCCAGCAGGTTGAAGGTGTTGATCGCCACGTCGCCAATGTCCGCCACCGACAGCGAGTCGAACGGCGCGGCACCGGTGGCCATGTTGTAGGGGCGGATCATTACCGACTCGGCGCGGATTTCACGCGGCCCGAAGCGGGTACCGGCGCGCAGCGAGGTGCCGATGTCCAGGGGCACGCCGATAAAGGCCGCATCCAGGCCCTTGGCCGATTGCAGGTGGGGAAGGCGCATCATGGTGGCGATGCCGGCGAAGCGCGGCATTTCGTTGCCGCCCAGTGGTTGGTGGAAAATCTTGTCCACGGGATTGCCTCATCGTTGTTGTGTTTATCAGGGGCCGATTCTGCGAAAAGCGCAGGAAGGGAAGAATCGGCAGGGGCAAATACTTAGTTCAGGTTTTTCTAAACTAATGCGGGCAGGTAGACTGCCCACATCTACACCCGGAGCCGACCATGGCCAGCGCCTTGCCCGACCTGAAACTCCTGCGCATCTTCGTCAGCGTCGTGCGCCACCAGGGGTTCGCCAATGCCCAGCACGAACTCAACCTGTCCACCTCGGCCATCAGCACCTACATGAGCCAGTTGGAAAGTGCGTTGGGCCTGGTGCTGTGCCATCGCGGGCGGGGTGGGTTCAGCCTGACCAGCAAGGGCGAGCTGTTCCACCAGGAAACCTTGCGCCTGCTCGGCGAACTGGAAGGCTTCGAACAATATGCCGCCGCGCTCAAGGGCGAGCTGCGCGGGACGCTCAAGCTCGGCGTGCTCGACTCCACGGTGAGCGACAAGGCTTTGCCGTTCGCCGAGGTTATCGGCGCCTACAGCCTGGAGCACCCGGCGGTGCACCTGAACTTATCGGTGATGAGCCCCTACGAACTGCAACTCGGCGTGCAGGACAACCGCCTGGACCTGGCCATCGGTGCCTTCTCCAACCGCATGAGCGGGCTGATCTACATGCCGCTGTACCGCGAGCAGCACTGGTTGTATTGCAGCACCCGCCATCCGTTGTTCAGCGAACGACGCATCCCCGAGCAGGTGATCACCCAGCAGCGCATGGTCGGGCGCGGCTACTGGAGCCAGGCCGAACTGGCGCGCCACGGCTTCAAGCACAGCGCCGCGACGGTGGAAAGTATGGAGGCGCAGTTGATCCTGGTGCTCTCGGGTGCCTACATCGGCTACCTGCCCGAGCACTACGCCCAGGCCTGGGCCGACAAGGGCGACCTGCGCGTATTGCTGCCAGCGACCTTCGGCTACCAGGCGCCGTTCTCGATGATCATGCGCCGGGGCCGCAGCCGCGAACCGCTGATCCAGACCTTCCGCGATCTACTCAAAGCGCAGCTCAACCAGGCCTGAAAACCATGTCCCGACCCCACTGTTCCCGCTGCCTCAGGCCCGCCGCCCATTGCCTGTGCGCGCTGATTCCCAGCCTCGACAGCCGCACACGTGTGCTTGTTTTGCAGCACCCGAGCGAGGTCAACCATGCGCTCAATACCGCGCGGCTGGCGGCGTTGGGATTGAACAATGCGCAGTTGGTGGTGGGCGAGGTCTTTGATGACTTGCCGACCCTGTTGAACCCGCCCGGCTATCAGGCGCGGCTGTTGTTTCCGGCTGACGATGCACAGCCGCTGCAAGCCTATGCACCCGGCGCCCAGCCGCTGTTGCTGGTGGTGCCCGACGGCACCTGGCGCAAGGCGCGCAAACTGCTGCACCTCAATCCTGTGTTGGCGGCGTTGCCACGGGTCACGCTGGTCGAGGGCGCCGTGTCTCGCTATCGACTGCGCAAGGCGCCCGGACCGGGGGCGTTGTCGACGGTGGAGGCGATTGTGCAGGCGTTGCAGGTGCTGGAGGCGCCAGTGTCGTTCGAGCCGTTGCTCAAGCCGTTTGATGCATTGATCGAAGGGCAGATTGCGGCGATGGGGGAGGAGGTCTTTCGGAGAAATCATGGCGATGGGCATTTGCGCTAGGCGGGATATCGAGGCGCGGCCATCGGGAGCAAGCCCCCTCCCACATTCGATCGAGTTCCAGCATGAGAATGCGGTCCAGTGTGGGAGGGGGCTTGCTCCCGATGGCGCCCGCTCAGCCACCACCGCCTCGCTTATTCCTTTAAGCCATAAGCACCACACTTTGCGTGATATGGCCCGCCGACCTTTCCCGGTATGATGTTCGCCCCCGCAGTCTGGATTGCGAATACGCCATGACCTTGCAGTACCCTACAATCGCCGATTGCGTCGGCAACACGCCCCTGGTCCGCTTGCAACGCATGGCGGGTGAAACCAGCAATACCCTGTTGCTCAAGCTCGAAGGGAACAACCCGGCCGGCTCGGTAAAAGACCGCCCGGCGCTGTCGATGATCACCCGCGCCGAACTGCGCGGGCAGATCAAGCCCGGCGACACCCTGATCGAAGCCACCTCGGGTAATACCGGGATCGCCCTGGCCATGGCCGCCGCGATCAAGGGCTACAAGATGGTGCTGATCATGCCCGACAACGGCAGCGCCGAGCGCAAGGCGGCGATGACCGCCTATGGCGCCGAGTTGGTGCTGGTCACCCAGGAAGAAGGCATGGAAGGCGCCCGCGACCTCGCCGAGCGCATGGCCGCCGAAGGCCGTGGCCAGGTGCTGGACCAGTTCGCCAATGGGGACAACCCCGAAGCGCACTACACCACCACCGGTCCGGAAATCTGGCGCCAGACCCAGGGCACCATCACCCATTTCGTCAGCTCCATGGGCACCACCGGCACCATCATGGGCAACTCGCGCTACCTCAAGGAGCAGAACCCGGCGATCCAGATCGTCGGCCTGCAACCGATGGAAGGCGCGGCGATCCCAGGCATTCGTCGCTGGCCCGAAGAGTACTTGCCGAAGATCTACAACGCGACCCGCGTGGACCGCATCATCGACATGGCCCAGCGTGAAGCCGAAGACACCACCCGCCGCCTGGCCCGTGAAGAAGGCATCTTCTGCGGCGTGTCGTCCGGCGGCGCCGTGGCGGGTATGTTGCGCTTGTCCAAGGAAGTGGAAAACGCGGTGATCGTCGCGATCATCTGTGACCGAGGCGACCGTTACTTGTCGACCGGCATTTTCGACGAACCCAACTGATGGCCAAGCACGAGAGAGGCCTGCGCTTCCAACCGACGGGCGGCAGCCGGGCCCCACAGATTCCCGTGGGCAAGAAGCAACGCCTGGCCATCGAGCGCCTGGCCAACGACGGCCGCGGCATCGTGTTCTTTGAAGGTCGCACCTGGTTTGTCAACGGTGCGCTGGCCGGCGAAGAGGTTGAAGCGCGGGTGTTGGGCACCCACGGCAAGGTGGTCGAGGCCCGCACCGAGCGCGTGTTCACGGCCAGCGAGCTGCGTCGCCCGGCACCGTGCGCGCACTTCGGTCGCTGTGGCGGTTGCAGCGTGCAGCACTTGCCCCATGCCGAACAACTTGCCCTGAAACAGCGCATGCTCGCCGAGCAACTGTCCCGCGTGGCCGGTGTCGAACCGCAGGAGTGGGCCGCACCATTGAGTGGGCCGGAATTCGCTTACCGGCGCCGCGCCCGGGTGGCCGTGCGTTGGGATGCCAAGGCGAAGAAGCTTGAGGTGGGTTTCCGCGCCGTGGCCAGCCAGGACATCGTCGCCATCGATGATTGCCCGGTGCTGGTACAGGCCTTGCAACCGATCATGCAGCGTCTGCCGAACATGCTGCGCCGCCTGAGCAAACCTCAGGCCCTGGGGCATGTGGAGTTGTTCAGTGGCTCGTCCGTCGCTGTGTTGCTGCGGCATATGGCGCCGTTGTCGGAGGCGGATCTGCTGATCCTGAAAGAATTCTGCAGCTTCCATGACGCCCAGCTGTGGCTGCAGGGTGAAGGTCAGCCGGAACCGATTGAGCCTGATCAGTCACTAGGTTTCCGATTGGGCCCATGGGACTTGGAGTTGGCGTACCGACCGGGGGATTTTGTCCAGGTCAACGCCGGGGTCAACGAGGCGATGGTGGCCCAGGCCCTGGACTGGCTGGCGCCACAGCCTGATGAGCGGGTGCTGGACCTGTTCTGCGGCCTGGGCAACTTTGCCTTGCCGCTGGCGAAACAGGTGCGCGACGTGGTGGCGGTGGAAGGTGTGCAGGCCATGGTGGACCGGGCTGCGCAGAACGCCATCAGCCACAATTTGCATAATGCGCAGTTTTTTCAGGCCGATTTGTCCCAGCCGTTGACTGACGCGGAATGGGCCAAACAGGGCTTTTCTGCGGTACTCTTGGACCCACCCCGCGATGGTGCCCAAGAGGTTGTGCGCAAGCTCGCCACCCTGGGGGCCAAGCGCCTGGTGTATGTGTCCTGCAACCCGGCGACGCTGGCGCGGGACACGGTTGAGCTGGTCAAGCAAGGCTACCGGCTAAAACGTGCCGGGATCCTCGACATGTTTCCGCAGACAGCGCATGTCGAGGCCATGGCGTTATTTGAAGCGGGCTAGGATGCCCGTTTAATCCGACTGGCCTGCGTTCTCCAAGGCCTATGATCTGCCACGGAGCTCGCAGTAAAAAGGTCGGCGATGATTTTGGCGCATCCAAGGTGCGTCATAGGGAAGGTAAGCAAGATGGTACAGGTGAGAGCACACCAGCCGATCAACACCGACGGCAGTATCAATCTCGAGGCATGGCTGGATCATGCCATCAGTGTCGACCCGGCACTGGACCGTGAAGCCTTGAAAGCAGCCTGCGAGTTCGCTCGTGAGTCTGAGCAACAAGACAATGCAGCCAAGAACCTGTGGGCCGAAGGCACTTCCAGCTTTCGCACCGGGTTGGAAATCGCCGAGATCCTTGCCGATCTCAAGCTGGACCAGGACTCGCTGATCGCCGCCGTGCTCTATCGCGGCGTGCGTGAAGGGCACATCCAGTTGCCGACCGTCAGCCAGCGTTTTGGTGCGGTGGTGGCCAAGCTGATCGACGGCGTGCTGCGCATGGCCGCCATCAGCGCCAGCCTCAGCCCGCGCCAGTCCATGGTGCTGGGCACCCAGGGCCAGGTGGAAAACCTGCGCAAGATGCTGGTGGCGATGGTCGACGATGTACGTGTCGCCCTGATCAAGCTGGCCGAACGCACCTGCGCGATCCGTGCGGTGAAGACCGCCGACGACGAGAAGCGCAACCGCGTCGCCCGCGAAGTCTTCGACATCTATGCGCCCCTGGCCCACCGCCTGGGTATCGGCCATATCAAGTGGGAGCTGGAGGACTTGTCCTTCCGCTACCTCGAACCTGATCAATACAAACAGATCGCCACGCTGCTGCATGAGCGGCGGCTCGACCGTGAGCGCTTTATCAGCGACGTGATGGGCCAGTTGCGCGCCGAGTTGCAGGCCACCGGGGTCGATGCCGACATCAGCGGCCGCGCCAAACACATCTACTCGATCTGGCGCAAAATGCAGCGCAAGGGCCTGGCCTTCAGCCAGATCTACGACGTGCGTGCGGTGCGCGTGCTGGTGCCGGAAATGCGCGACTGCTACACCGCGCTGGGGATCGTCCATACGCTGTGGCGGCACATTCCCAAGGAGTTCGACGACTACATCGCCAACCCCAAGGAAAATGGCTATCGCTCGCTGCACACCGCGGTGATCGGCCCCGAGGGCAAGGTGCTGGAAGTGCAGATCCGCACCCACGCCATGCACGAAGAGGCAGAGCTGGGCGTGTGCGCGCACTGGCGCTACAAGGGCACCGACGTCAAGGCCGGGTCCAACCAGTACGAGGAGAAAATCTCCTGGCTGCGCCAAGTGCTGGAATGGCACGAAGAACTCGGCGACATCGGCGGCCTGGCCGAACAGTTGCGCGTGGATATCGAGCCGGACCGGGTCTACATCTTCACCCCCGACGGCCATGCCATCGACTTGCCCAAGGGCGCGACGCCGCTGGACTTCGCCTACCGCGTGCACACCGAGATCGGCCATAACTGCCGAGGCGCCAAGATCAACGGGCGCATCGTGCCGCTCAACTACAGCCTGCAAACCGGCGAACAGGTCGAGATCATCACCAGCAAGCACGGCACGCCGAGCCGCGACTGGCTGAACCCGAACCTGGGCTACATCACCACATCGCGGGCGCGGGCGAAGATCGTCCATTGGTTCAAGCTGCAGGCCCGCGACCAGAACGTCGCCGCCGGCAAGACCCTGCTCGAACGCGAGCTGGGCCGCCTGGGCCTGCCGCAGGTGGACTTCGACAAGCTGGCCGAAAAGGCCAACATGAAGATCGCCGAAGACATGTTCGCCGCCCTCGGTGCCGGCGACCTGCGCCTGGCGCAGCTGGTCAACCTGGCCCAGCAACTGGTCGAGCCGGAGCGCGGCAACGAACAACTGGAGCTGATCCCACGCAAGGCCACCGGCTACAAGCCCGGCAAGCGCGGCGATATCCAGATCCAGGGCGTCGGCAACCTGCTGACGCAAATCGCCGGTTGCTGCCAGCCGTTGCCGGGGGATGCCATCGTCGGCTACATCACCCAGGGCCGTGGCGTCAGCATTCACCGCCAGGACTGCGCCTCGGTGCTGCAACTGGGCGGGCGCGAGCCGGAGCGGATTATCCAGGTCAGCTGGGGCCCGGTGCCGGTGCTCACCTACCCGGTGGACATCATCATCCGTGCCTACGACCGTTCCGGCCTGCTGCGCGACGTCTCGCAAGTGCTGCTCAATGAGCGCATCAACGTGCTGGCGGTCAACACCCGCTCGAATAAAGAGGACAACACCGCGTTGATGTCCCTGACCATCGAGATTCCGGGGCTGGACGCACTGGGGCGGTTGCTGGGGCGGATTTCCCAGCTGCCGAATATCATTGAGACGCGGCGCAACCGTACCCCATGATTCGCGCAATGAATGCAGGCTAAATGTGGGAGGGGGCTTGCTCCCACACTGATCGGACACAGAAAGATGTATTCACTTGAAGACCTGCTGCACCTGATGAGTCGCCTGCGGGACCCGCAATACGGGTGCCCGTGGGACATCAAGCAAACCTACGCGACCATTGTCCCGCACACCCTGGAAGAGGCCTACGAAGTGGCCGACGCCATCGAGCGCGGCGACTTTGATCATCTGCAGGGGGAGTTGGGCGATCTGTTGTTCCAAGTGGTGTATTACAGCCAGCTGGCGCGGGAAGAGGGACGTTTCGAATTTGCCGGGGTGATCGACAGCATCACCCGCAAGCTGATTCGCCGCCATCCCCATGTGTTCCCGACCGGCGATCTGTATGCGCCGCTGGATATTCCTCGACTGAGCGAAGAGCAGGTCAAGGAACGTTGGGAGCAGATCAAGGCCGAGGAGCGTGCGGAAAAATCCGACGCGCCGGAGCAGCTGTCCCTGCTGGACGATGTGCCCAGCGCCTTGCCGTCCCTGTCCCGGGCCGCCAAATTGCAGAAGCGCGCCAGCCAGGTCGGCTTCGACTGGCCATCGGCGTTGCCGGTGGTGGATAACGTGCGCGAAGAGCTGGACGAAGTGCTCGAAGCCATGGCCGACAACGACCCGGAAGCCATCGCCGATGAAGTCGGTGACCTGCTGTTCGCGGCGGTCAACCTGGCCCGTCACCTCAAGGTCGACCCGGAAACCGCGCTGCGTGGCGCCAATGCCAAGTTCGAGCGACGCTTCCGATTTATCGAACAGGCATTGCGCGATACCCACCAACCCATAGAAGATTGCACCCTCGAAGAGTTGGACGCCCTGTGGGGCGAAGCCAAACGTCAGGAAAAGAACGTGTCCAGCTGCGGTTGAGCAGTTGCCTAAGTGAGTAAGCACCATGAGCCTTTCCCTTCGCGACCAGTTGCTCAAAGCAGGTCTGGTCAACCAAAAGCAGGCCAAGCAGGTCGGCAAAGAGAAACAGAAGCAGCAGCGCCTGGTCCACAAGGGCCAGATCGAGGCCGATGACACCCAGGCTCGCCTGGCCGCCGAAGCGCAGGCCGAGAAGGTCAAGCGTGACCAGGAGCTGAACCGCCAGCAGCAGGAAAAAGCCGAGGCCAAGGCCCGTACGGCCCAGGTCAAGCAACTGATCGAGACCTCGCGCCTGCCTAAGCTCACGACCGAGGACTACTACAACTTCGTGGATGACAAGAAGGTCAAGCGCCTGTCGGTCAACACCTTGATGCGCAACAAGCTGAGCAACGGCTCCCTGGCCATCGTGCATCACGGTGGCGGCTACGAGGTGATCCCCCGTGAAGCCGCGCTGAAGATCCAGGAGCGCGCCCCGGAGCGTATCGTGCAGCTCAATATCCTCACCGAAAGCCAGGTGCCGGATGAGGATGATCCGTACGCCGCTTACCAGATCCCGGATGATTTGATGTGGTAAGGCTGTAGCAACGAATTGTGGTGAGCAGGCGTGCCCTGCGTTGGGCTGCGAAGCAGCCCCAGAACACACAAACCCCGCTCAGAAGGCGGGGTTTGTGTTTTATAGGCCCCCCAGCTGCGTGGGGCTGGGGGGCCTACAGGATTTCGAAGTTTCAGGCGCTTTGCGTCTGGCGTTTCATCTCAAGGGCTTCGAGCTCGTTTTTATAATTATGAGCGTCGCTCTCGTTATGAAACATGCCGACCAGCAGGTCCTGTTGGTGGACATCCCAGATGTGAATCCCATGGCCCAGCGCTTCGTGGGACATATGTTCGTCGTCGCGTTCAGTTACTTTTACAGTCATCTGCTTGCTCCAATTTCTGGTGGGTATGCGGCAAGTCGTCGCAGGTCTTTTTATACGGTTTGTTAGCTTGCTAAGTAAACCGCTTTAGAGGTTTATGACAGAAGTTTCATGTTGGGCGGCATCGGGCAAGCTCCCTCCCACATTTGAACTGCGAACACTTTCCCCTGTGGGAGGGGGCTTGCTCCCGATGACGGCAGACACTTGAACCCAAAACCCCCAGACGAAAAAAAGCCCCGCATTCAGCGAGGCTCTTCTCTGCTCATCAATCCAATCAGCTGCCCTTGATGGCTTTGCCGTCAACGGTACCGTCTTGCAACATGATGTTGTATTCCTTGCCGTCGGTTTCCACCTGACGCAGGGCTACCAGGATGCCACCCAGGTCCTTGGCGAACCACATCTGGGTGATGCGCTTGCTTTGAGTCGGGTCGCGTACGCGCTCGACCTTGATCGCGTCAATGCTGCCGACCTTGGTCTGGACCTTTTCCGGGCCGATCACGCGGAAGTCGTAGGTGTCGACGTCGGTGCCTTCAACCACGTTGTAGCTCATGCTTTTCTTGCCGGCTGCCACGTCGCGCTGCAAGGCCAACTGGTAGGTCGACTTGTCGAGCATGCCGCTTTGCAGGGGCACATTGACCGGGTCTTTGTTTTCAAAGCCCGTGACTTTCTTGGTCGACGGGTCGAAGTCCAGATTGATCTTCTTGGTCTTGCCCAGGCCGCCGCGTTCGAAGGCATAGCTCTTCGGTTGCAGGGTGTCCTTGTCGAACAGGATCACGCTGGTTTCGGTCAGGCTGGCGATCATCATGGAAGCCTTGAAGTTCAAGGTCCAGGTGCCGTCACCGTTCTTGGTCAGGCTGCGTTCTGCCGAACCACTCATGGGCAACTGTTTCCAGTCGGCGGTGTAGCTGGCGGAGAACGGGTGTAGATCTGCCGCTTGCACGGCAGGCAAGGCGAACAGCGCAAAAGCGAAGAGCAAGGCGCGACGCATAAAATCTCCTAGGTTCGAATCAAGTGGCCGCTGGCCGCAAGTAACTGACCGTCCAATAATGCACCCTGGTCACCAAGAATCAACCGCCCCTCGGCAAACCAGCGCACAGCCAGCGGGTAAATCCTGTGTTCCTGGGTATGCACCCGTTGCGCAAGGGTCTGCGCCGAGTCGTCAGACTCTACCGGAACCACTGCCTGTACGACCAGAGGCCCGCCATCGAGTTCCTCGGTGACGAAGTGCACGCTGCAGCCATGCTCGTTGTCACCGGCATCGAGGGCGCGCTGGTGCGTGTGCATGCCTTTGTATTTGGGCAGCAGGGAAGGGTGGATATTCAGCAGGCGCCCTTCGTAGTGCCGCACGAAACCTGCGCTGAGAATGCGCATGAAACCGGCCAGCACCACGAGTTGGGGGTTGAAGGCGTCGATCAGTTCGACCAGGGCGCTGTCGAAGGCCTCGCGGCCTTCGAAAGCCTTGTGATCCAGCGAGCGGGTTTCGATACCCGCGTCCCTGGCGCGTTGCAGGCCGTAGGCGTCGCTGCGGTTGGAGATCACCGCAGCGATGCGCACCGGGCTGTCGCCGGTGCGCGTGCTGTCGATCAGGGCCTGCAAGTTACTGCCGGTGCCGGAAAGCAGCACCACGACATCACAGGTCCGAGGCATCAGTGAGCCTTGAGGTTCTTCAGTTCAACCTGAGCCGCGCCTTCGGCAGCGGTGGCGATCTGGCCGATGACCCAAGGCTGCTCGCCGGCTTCACGCAATACGTTCAGCGCGGTTTCAACGTGTTCCTGCGCGACGCAGATCACCATGCCCACGCCGCAGTTCAGCACGCGGTGCATTTCGGTTTCATTGACGTTGCCTTTTTCCTGCAGCCAGTCGAATACCGCAGGACGCTGCCAGCTGGCCACGTCGACGATCGCCTGGGCGCCTTTTGGCAGTACGCGCGGGATGTTGTCCAGCAGGCCGCCGCCGGTGATGTGGGCCATGGCCTTGACCGCGCCGGTGTCCTTGATCAGCTTGAGCAGTGGCTTGACGTAGATGCGGGTCGGGGCCATCAGCAGGTCGGTCAGCGGCTTGCCGTCGAGCTGGATGTTCTCGATGTCGGCACCGGACACTTCGATGATCTTGCGGATCAGCGAGTAGCCGTTGGAGTGCGGGCCGGAGGATGGCAGGGCGAGCAGGGCGTCGCCGGCAGCCACTTTGGAGCCGTCGATGATCTCGGCTTTTTCCACCACGCCGACGCAGAAGCCGGCCAGGTCGTAGTCTTCGCCTTCGTACATGCCTGGCATTTCAGCGGTTTCGCCGCCGACCAGGGAGCAACCCGACAGTTCGCAGCCGGCGCCGATGCCGGTCACCACCTGGGTGGCGGTCTCGACGTTCAGCTTGCCGGTGGCATAGTAGTCGAGGAAGAACAACGGCTCGGCACCGCATACCACCAGGTCGTTGACGCACATGGCGACCAGGTCGATGCCGATGCTGTCGTGCTTGTTCAGGTTCAGTGCCAGGCGCAGCTTGGTGCCCACACCGTCGGTACCGGAAACCAATACAGGCTGCTTGTAGCCGGCCGGGATCTCGCAGAGGGCGCCAAAACCGCCCAGGCCGCCCATGACTTCGGGGCGCGCAGTGCGCTTGGCAACGCTCTTGATGCGTTCGACCAATGCTTCACCGGCGTCGATGTCTACACCGGCGTCCTTGTAGCTCAGGGAGGGTTGCTTGCTCATGATCCAGGCCTTTAGGGGGGATTCAGGGGTAACGACCGAGCGGGCAGGCGCTTTTGGTAAAAGGCCCAGCCGTTGACGGTCTGCGAAGGCGCGCGATTTTATCAGGCTTGAGGGGCAGCGGCCATCCTCGGGCCGACGGGCAGGGCAGATAGATTTAAAAAAGCCGGTTAAAAAAATGCTGATCGGGTCTGTTCAGGCACGTATTAAGGTATAGCCTTTAAACCGCTGTCGTTAATGACATGGCGAAAACTTACCGGGACCCCGTGAATGTTTTAGTTGTCGCTGTGGTCACAGCCTGGCTACACCGATTTCACGCGGTCTGTTCCAGCCGCTAAATTTGTCGTTCGGGAATCTTCCATGCGTCTGTGTAATGTCTTTTTTGTAGGCTGCTTGTCGTTGATCAGCCTGGCGAGTCATGCCGAAACCCTCAATGGCCTGTACCAGGTACTCGAACCCGTCAGCAGCCAATCGCCGCAAGAGCGCGACCAGGCGACCCAGCGTGCGGTGGAGACCCTGGTGATCCGCCTCACCGGCGATGCCAAGGCCGCACAAGGCCCGGGCCTGGCGGCGATTCGCAAGGATCCGCAGCAAATCATCACTCAATACGGTTACGACGCCGGCCCGCCCGAGAGCCTGCAAGTGGACTTCGACCCGGTCAGCACCGATCGCGCCTTGCGTGACGCCGGCCTGTCGATCTGGGGCAGCAATCGGCCCTCGATCCTCGGCTGGTGGCTGAACGACTCCACCGAAGGCAGCAGCCTGGTCGGCGATGGCCAGGCCGCTGCCCAGGCGCTGCGCCGTGCGGCACAGCACCGTGGCTTGCCATTGCGCCTGCCCCTGGGGGACCTGGATGAACAGGTGGTCGCCACCGCGCCGAATCTTGAAAGCGCCGATGCCACGCCATTGCGCGCCGCGTCCGAGCGCTACGGTGCCGACGCCTTGCTGGCCGTGCATGCACGCCAGGAAGGCAATCAATGGCAGGCCAAATGGCGCCTGTGGCTGGGTGACAAGAGCGAGCAGGGCACCGCGCAAGGCGCCGACACGGGCGCGCTGGCCGATGCAGTCATGCTGGCGGTCAGCCAAAAACTGGCGCCGCGCTTTGCAGTCAAGCCCGGTGTGAGCACCGAGCAACTGCTGGAAGTGCAGGGCATGAACCTGGAGCGGTACGCGGCCCTGGGGCACCTGCTTGAGCCGTTTGGCGGTCAGCCGCAATGGGTGGATGGCAATCGTATTGTGTATCGGGTCAACGGCAGTGCCGATCAGTTGCGTACCCAGTTGAGCCTGGCCAGGTTGCAGGAAGTGCCTGCCGGTGAGGCCTCGGTGCAGCAGCCTGCGGTCGATGGCACACAACCGCCGGCGGCACCTGCGCCCCAGGCGCAACTGCATTTTCGTTGGTAAAAGTTCTTCCTATATAGATAGAAGCAAATAATGGAGTGGTTTATGGCGGATACGCGTCGTTGGGTGTGGCTTGGCGGGATCGTCCTGCTGTGCGTTTTTGTGTTCCTGCTGCATTCGATCCTGACGCCGTTCCTGGTTGCGTTGCTGCTCGCCTATCTGTTCGATCCCGTGGTGGATCGCCTGGAAAAAGCCGGTCTGTCGCGGACCTTGGGCGTGGTTGCGGTGTTTGCACTGTTCACGTTGATCATCACCGCGCTGGTGCTGGTGCTGGTGCCGATGCTGGCCAAGCAACTGTTTCGTCTCTATGAGCTGGCGCCGCAGATGCTCGACTGGCTGCAGCACACGGCGATGCCGTGGGCCCAGGCCAAGTTGGGCCTGTCGGATGGCTTCTGGAAGTTCGACAAGGTCAAGGCGGCGATCAGCGAGCACATGGGCCAGACCACCGATATTGTGGGGGTGATCCTCAGCCAGGCGACCGCCTCCAGCCTGGCGCTGATCGGCTGGCTGACCAACCTGGTGCTGATTCCGGTGGTGGCGTTCTACCTGCTGCGCGATTGGGACATCATGATGGCCAAGATCCGCAGCCTGTTGCCGCGCAATCGTGAAGAGCGCATCGTGGCCCTGGCCGGCGAGTGCCATGAGGTGCTTGGTGCCTTTGTGCGCGGGCAGCTGCTGGTGATGCTGGCACTGGGGATCATCTACGCGGCGGGCTTGATGGCCATCGGCCTGGAGCTGGGCCTGTTGATCGGCCTGATCGCCGGCCTTGCCGCTATCGTGCCGTATATGGGCTTTGTGATCGGGATCGGCGCGGCGTTGGTGGCTGGCCTGTTCCAGTTTGGCGGCGACCTGTACCCGATGCTGGGGATTGTCGCGGTGTTCATGGTCGGCCAGGCCCTGGAAGGTATGGTGCTCACACCGTTGCTGGTGGGTGACCGGATTGGCCTGCACCCGGTGGCGGTGATCTTTGCGATCCTGGCGGGCGGCGAGCTGTTCGGCTTTACCGGCATTCTGCTGGCACTGCCGGTGGCGGCGGTGATCATGGTGCTGGTGCGTCATATGCACGATCTGTACAAGGATTCCGACGCCTATACGGGGGTCGAAGACCCCGACCTGTAACCGCTGCGTCATAAACCCGGCTTCGGCCGGGTTTGTTGTTTATGGGGGTATGGCGTCAAACAATCCGCTCAAAACCGGCAAGTTAACGCAAACCTTTGATTTTGCTTGTGGTCTGCTGCATTGTGCGCCCGGCGTCACGGGTATAAACTTTGCAAACTTTACACAGAGGCCACTAACGGTTCGATGGGAGCCGTTCAGTCAGCATGAAACCGATTCAGCTGCCCTTAGGTGTGCGTCTGCGTGATGACGCTACCTTTATCAATTACTACCCAGGCGCCAATGCCGCTGCACTCGGCTATGTCGAGCGGCTCTGCGAAGCCGACGCCGGGTGGACCGAAAGCCTGATCTATCTGTGGGGTAAACACGGCGTAGGGCGTACCCACCTGTTGCAGGCCGCTTGCCTGCGTTTCGAGCAGATGGGCGAGCCGGCGGTTTACCTGCCCCTGGCCGAGTTGATGGATCGCGGCATCGGGATCTTCGACAACCTTGAGCAATACGAACTGGTGTGCCTGGACGATCTGCAGGCAGTGGCCGGCAAGGCGGATTGGGAAGAGGCGCTGTTCCATCTGTTCAACCGCCTGCGGGACAGCGGCCGGCGCTTGTTGATTGCGGCCTCCACCTCGCCACGGGAGTTGCCGGTCAAGCTGGCCGACCTCAAGTCGCGCCTGACCCTGGCGCTGATCTTCCAGATGCGCCCACTCTCCGACGAAGACAAACTGCGGGCCCTGCAATTGCGCGCATCCCGTCGCGGCCTGCACCTCACCGATGAGGTCGGGCACTTTATCCTCACCCGTGGCACCCGCAGCATGAGCGCGTTGTTCGATTTGCTCGAGCAGCTCGATCAGGCCTCCCTGCAGGCTCAACGAAAATTGACGATCCCTTTTCTCAAGGAAACGTTGGGCTGGTAACTGCTTGAATCTACGGGGTTCGGCAATTTCCAGGCGCCAGAAATCCTGCGTTTAAGCCACGTTGGCTACGCATGTGAACCGATAAATGGAATTACGGCTTAGATGTCATAGTCCAATCGCGAAGTCACATAGATCACGATTGAATTTGCAAATCGATGTGATAGAAGGCATAGTCTCGACTTCTTTACATACCAGCCACGGTCGTGCCCATGCTAAATCGCTTCGCACCCCTCGTGCCCCTCGCACTCGTTACCCTGTTGTTTGGTTGCGCCTCCCACCCTCAACAGGTGGTTGAGCAGCAAAAACCTCAACAACAGTCCCAGGCAAAATTCGTTGCTGCACAGTCTGCTTCTGTCTATGAAGAAGAGGTGGCAACCGAAAAGGAACTGGCCGATTTCTCCGGCAACAAGCCTTACCAGCTTCCAGTCCTGGCCGACAGCATCCTCGAACGCGGCATGTCTCTGATCGGTACCCGTTACCGTTTCGGCGGTACCTCTGAAGCCGGTTTCGACTGCAGCGGTTTCATCGGCTACCTGTTTCGTGAAGAAGCTGGCATGAACCTGCCACGCTCCACTCGCGAAATGATCAACGTGAAAGCACCGTTGGTCGCGCGCAACAACCTCAAGCCCGGTGATCTGCTTTTCTTCAGTACTGCGGGCCGTGGTCGCGTAAGCCATGCCGGTATCTACCTGGGCGATAACCAGTTTATCCACTCCAGCAGCCGTCGCAGTGGTGGTGTTCGAGTCGACAGCCTGGGTGACAGCTACTGGAGCAAAACCTTCATCGAAGCCAAGCGCGCACTCGCCATGGCACCGACTACGGTTACCGCCAGTAAGTAAACTTAAAGTGATACTTGAAGTTTGACGTGTAAGCGCTAGAATTCCTGGACATTGTTGTAATCCGTTCGCGCGAGCTTTGCTTGCGCGTTCTGGTTTTCAGCGTTCGGCAGCGATAGCCGCATCCAGACCAGGATTGTTCTGCACATGTCGACCTCAGCCCGCCTGCTCCTTATTCTCTGCGCCGCGCTTATCAGCGCCTGTGCCAGCCGGCCGCCGCCCGCTCCCGTTGCGGTCAAGCCCAAGCCGGTATTCAACTATTCCACCCAGAATTTCTCGCCTGCGGCCGAAGACGTACTCTTTCGTGCACTGGGCCTGGTCGGCACGCCTTACCGTTGGGGCGGCAACACGCCGGACTCGGGTTTCGATTGCAGTGGCCTGATCGGCTTCGTCTTCCGCGATGCCGCCGGCATCTCCCTGCCGCGCACCACCCGCGAGCTGATCGTGATGCGCGCCCAGGATGTCAGCGAGCAGAACCTGCAGACCGGCGACCTGCTGTTCTTCGCCACCGGTGGCGGCTCCCAGGTCAGCCACGCCGGCATCTATGTGGGCGAAGGCCGCTTTGTGCATGCGCCGCAGACCGGCGGTACGGTCAAGCTGGACACCTTGTCCAAGGCGTATTGGCAGAATGCCTATCTGAGCGCCAAGCGTGTGTTGCCAGCAAACCTGGCACGTAATCCCTGAACCAAATGTGGGAGGGGGCTTGCCCCCGATAGCGAAGTATCAGTCACAGTATCTGTGCCTGACCCACTGCTATCGGGAGCAAGTCCCCTCCCACATTGGTTCTGTGTTGCTTCTGGGGGCGTTTATTGAGCCGCCGACACCCGCCACACCTTGTTCCCCACGTCATCCGCCACCAGCAAATCCCCCTGCTGATCGATCACCACGCCTACCGGCCGGCCCATGGCGTTCTCATCTTTATCGAGAAACCCGGTCAGCACATCCACCGGCTGCCCTTTAGGCTGGCCTGCCTCGAACGGCACGAAGATCACCTTGTAGCCACTGTGGGGCTTGCGGTTCCACGAGCCATGCTGGCCGATGAACGCGCCGTTGCTGAGCGGCGCCGGGAGTTTGCTGCCCTCGGCGAACGTCAGGCCCAAAGACGCGGTGTGCGGCCCTACCGCATAGTCCGGCACGATTGCCTTGGCCGCCAGGTCCAGGTTCTGCGGCGTGACGCGCACATCCACATGCTGGCCGTAATAGCTGAAGGGCCAGCCATAGAACCCGCCATCCTTGACCGAGGTGATGTAGTCCGGCACCAGGTCGCTGCCGATCTCGTCGCGCTCGTTTACCGCCGTCCATAGCTTGCCGCTCTGGGGTTCCCAGGCCATGCCGTTAGGGTTGCGCAGGCCGGAAGCGAAAATGCGCTGCTGGCCGCTGGCGCGATCCACTTCCCAGATAGCCGCCCGGCCCTGTTCCGCCTCAAGACCGTTCTCACCGACGTTGCTGTTGGAGCCGACGCTCACGTACAGCTTGCTGCCGTCCTTGCTGGCGATCACGTTCTTGGTCCAGTGATGATTCAGGGGGCCGCCAGGCAGGTCGACCACCTTGGTGCCAGCTGCCTTGATCGCGGTTTCGCCCGCTTGATAGGGGAAGCGCAGCAGCTTGTCCGAATCGGCGACGTACAGGTCATTGCCGACCAGTGTCATACCGAAGGGCGAGTTGAGGTTTTCCAGGAACACCGTACGGGTCTCGGCAACACCATCGTGATCGGCGTCGCGCAGCAGGGTAATGCGATTGGGGCTCGGTACACCGGCACCGGCGCGGCCCATGACCTTCTCCATGACCCAGCCGCGAATGCCCTTGGAATCATCCGGCTTGGGCGGCGCATTGGTTTCTGCCACCAGCACATCGCCATTGGGCAATACATACAGCCAGCGCGGGTGATCCAGGCCTTCGGCGAACGCCGCCACTTGGGTGCCGGCCGCTGCCGTTGGCTTCACGCCCTCCGGCCAGCCGATAGCCGGGGCAATGTTCACCGTGGGAATCAGGGTTTTGTTCGGCTCCGGTAGCTGCGGCGACGGCCCGGTGCCGTCGGACACCTGCAGGGTGGAGCTTTCACCGCAGGCGGCGAGGGTGCCGGCGAGCATGATGAGCAGGGCGAGTCTGGTTTTATGCATGGTGTTCTCCTTGATACCTGTAAGGGTAGAGGAGGGCGCTGGTGCGATGGTTCAAGTGCAAGGCCAGCTTTAATTGACGCTCCACCCCCAACCCACTAACCTTCGCGGCTTGTTCCAGGTGCTCTGTGACCCATGGGTCGACCGAGTGAAACAGGGAAGCCGGTGAGCGAGCGCACTTGTACACAGTGCTGCCGCGATTCCGGCGCTGCCCCCGCAACGGTAAATGAGTCAAGACGGTGCCTTTTGCCACTGTATCGCCCGCGATATGGGAAGGCGCGCCGTCGGCGTGTTCGCTCTGTCGATGAGCCAGCGCACCACTCATGAGCCCGGAGACCGGCCTGGATCATCCAACAGCATCACGGTGGGCGATGCTTGGCTGTCTGTTTTTTCCTGCCTGCCGTTTTTGTCCAGCCCCAATGGAGAGCTGCCATGACCGATACCCCCGACCGCGACGAACGCCACCTGGCGCGCATGCTGCGCAAAAAAGCCGTGATCGACGAGCGCATCGCCAATTCCCCCAATGAGTGCGGCTTGCTGCTGGTGCTGACCGGCAACGGCAAAGGCAAGAGCAGCTCGGCATTCGGCATGCTCGCGCGCGCCATGGGCCACGGCATGCAGTGCGGTGTGGTGCAGTTCATCAAGGGGCGCAACAGCACCGGTGAGGAGTTGTTCTTCCGCCGCTTCCCCGAGCAAGTGCGTTTCCACGTGATGGGCGAAGGCTTCACCTGGGAGACCCAGGACCGCCAGCGCGATATCGCCGCCGCCGAAGCCGCCTGGGCCGTGTCCCGTGAGCTGCTGCAAGACCCCACCATCGGCCTGGTGGTGCTGGATGAGCTGAACATCGCCCTCAAGCATGGTTACCTCGACTTGGACCAGGTCCTCAGCGACCTGCAAGCGCGTCCGCCGATGCAGCACGTGGTCGTCACCGGCCGTGGCGCCAAGCCTGAACTGATCGAAATGGGCGACACCGTCACTGAAATGGGCATGCTCAAGCACGCGTTCCAGGCCGGGATCAAGGCACAGAAGGGCGTCGAACTTTGAATCAGCCCCGTCATTGCCCGGCCGTCCTGATCGCCGCACCGGCGTCCGGCCAGGGCAAAACCACCGTCACCGCCGCGCTGGCCCGTTTGCACCGCAACCTGGGGCGCAGGGTACGCGTGTTCAAATGCGGCCCGGATTTCCTGGACCCGATGATCCACGAGCGCGCCAGCGGTGCGCCGGTGTATCAATTGGACATGTGGATGGTGGGCGAGCAGGAAAGTCGTCGGCTGCTGTGGGAAGCGGCGGGTGAGGCCGACCTGATCCTGATTGAAGGCGTGATGGGCCTGTTCGATGGCACACCGTCCAGCGCCGACCTGGCGCGGCATTTCGGCGTGCCGGTGCTCGGTGTGATCGACGGCACCGCCATGGCCCAGACCTTTGGCGCCCTGGCCCTGGGCCTGGCGCGTTATCAGCCGGACCTGCCGTTTGCCGGGGTACTGGCCAACCGCGTCGGTACCCTGCGCCATGCGCAGTTGCTGGAAGGCAGCCTCACCGAAGGCTTGCGCTGGTATGGCGCCCTGTCCCGCGAAACCGGGATCGAACTGCCCAGCCGCCATTTGGGCCTGGTGCAGGCCAGCGAGCTGAATGACCTCGACGTACGCCTGGACGCCGCCGCCCAGGCCCTGGGCAGCAGCTGCGAAGTCGCATTGCCGCCACCGGTGACCTTCGCCGCGCCGGAAGTGATCGAGGCCGAGCCGTTGCTGGCCGGTGTGCGCATTGCGGTGGCCCGTGACGAAGCCTTCGCCTTCACCTATGGCGCCAGCCTCGACCTGCTGCGGGCGATGGGGGCCGAACTGACGTTTTTCTCGCCGATCCATGATTGCCAACTGCCCGAGGCTGACAGCCTGTACTTGCCCGGCGGTTACCCGGAATTGCACCACCAGGCGCTGTCGCAAAACACGCCGATGCTTGACGCCATTCGTAACCACCATGCAGCCGGCAAACCCTTGCTCGCCGAGTGTGGCGGCATGCTCTACCTGCTGGATTCGCTCACCGATGTCGACGGCACCCGCGCCGAACTGGTCGGCCTGCTGCAAGGCGATGCGGTGATGCAAAAGAAACTCGCGGCCCTCGCCCTGCAAAGCGTCGAATTGCCGGAAGGCGTGCTGCGCGGGCACACGTATCACCATTCCCTGACCAGCACCGAGTGCCAGCCGATTGCCCGTGGCCTGAGCCCGAACGGTGGGCGCGGTGCCGAAGCGGTGTTCCGGCAGGGGCGGATGACGGCCTCTTACGTGCACTTCTATTTCCCGTCGAATCCGACGGCGGTAGCCGCGTTGTTTGCCCCGGACCGAGCTGAAACCCCATCCACTGTGGGAGGGGGCTTGCCCCCGATAGGGCCATGACCGACAACGCTTTCCCCCAGGCCGACCGCGACGCCGTCTACCGCGCCATCGCCGAACGCCGCGACATGCGCCACTTCAGCGGTGGCAGTGTTGCGCCCGAATTGCTGCATCGCCTGCTCCAGGCCGCGCACCAGGCCCCCAGTGTCGGCCTGATGCAGCCCTGGCGGTTTATCCGCATCAGCGACCGCGCATTGCGCAGCCGGATTCAACAGTTGGTGGAAGAAGAACGCGTGCGCACCGCCGAGGCGTTGGGCGAGCGCTCCGATGCGTTCATGAAGCTCAAGGTCGAAGGCATCCACGACTGCGCCGAAGTGCTGGTGGCGGCGTTGATGGATGATCGCGAGCGCCACATCTTCGGGCGGCGCACCTTGCCGGAGATGGACCTGGCGTCGCTGTCCTGTGCGATCCAGAACCTGTGGCTGGCGGCGCGGGTCGAGGGGTTGGGCATGGGCTGGGTCTCGCTGTTCGACCCCCAGGCCCTGGCCGACCTGCTGGGCCTGCCGCCCGGCGCGAAACCCCTGGCGGTCTTGTGCCTGGGGCCGGTGACGGAGTTTTACCCGGCACCGATGTTGCAGCTCGAAGGCTGGACCGAGCCTCGGCCGTTGAGTGACATGGTGTATGAAAACGCGTGGGGAGTGAGTCAATGAGTGTGGCCTTGCTGTGTGTCGCAGCAGTGGCGCTGGATGCGCTGCTGGGCGAGCCCAGGCGCTGGCATCCGCTGGTGGCGTTCGGCAATTTTGCCGGGCGCATCGAGCAGCGTTTCAACAGCGGTGGCCGGGGCTGGCGCAGCCATGGCGTGACCGCATGGGTTATCGCCGTGGTGCCGTTGACCCTGCTGGCCACCGCGTTGTCGTGGGCGCCGTATATCGGCTGGGTCCTGGAGATCCTCGCGTTGTACTGCGCCCTCGGCATGCGCAGCCTCGGCGAGCACGTGATCCCGGTGGCCCAGGCCCTACGCAGCGATGACCTCGACGCGGCCCGCACACGGGTGAGCTACCTGGTCAGCCGCCAGACCAGTGAACTGGACCGCACCGAAGTCGCCCGCGCCGCCACCGAATCGGTGCTGGAAAACGGCAGCGATGCGGTGTTTGCCGCGTTGTTCTGGTTTGTCGTCGCCGGCGTGCCGGGCGTGGTGCTCTACCGCCTGAGCAATACGCTCGACGCGATGTGGGGCTATCGCAACGAACGCTTCGAGCGTTTCGGTTGGGCCGCGGCCAAGATCGACGATGTACTCAACTATGTGCCTGCACGCCTGGTGGCCTTGACCTACGCCGTGCTGGGCAAAACCCGCCTGGCCCTCAAATGCTGGCGCACCCAGGGGCCGACCTGGGACAGCCCCAATGCCGGGCCGGTGATGGCATCCGGCGCGGGCGCGTTGGGTGTTGAGCTGGGCGGTGCCGCGATTTACCACGGCCAGGTGCACCAGCGTCCGCCACTGGGCGAAGGCCCGGCGGCGGATGCCGACTCTATCGACCGCGGCTGGCAACTGGTGCAGCGCGGCGTATGGTTGTGGTTGCTGATTCTCTGCGTGGGGGGGCAATTTTATGCTTGAGCACGGTGGCCGGCTGCGCAAGGCAGCGATTCAGTACGGGATTGCCGAGGACGATTGGCTGGACCTGTCCAGCGGCCTCGCACCCTGGCCATGGCCGATCCCGGAGATTCCGCTGCGGGCCTGGGCGCGCTTGCCGGAATCGGACGACGGCCTGGAACAGGCGGCCAGCGAGTATTACGGCGCTGCGCATGTCCTGCCGGTGCCCGGCTCCCAGGCGGCGATTCAGTTGCTGCCGCGCCTGCGCCGTGCCGGCAAGGTCGGCGTGCTGTCGCCGTGCTACGCCGAACATGCCGAGGCCTGGCGGCGTGCCGGCTACGTGGTGCGTGAAGTGCAGGAGCAGGAAGTCGACTTCTTCCTCGACGTCCTCGACGTGCTGGTGGTGGTCAATCCCAATAACCCCACCGGACTGAGCCTGGCCCCGCAACGCCTGCTGGATTGGCACACAAGGCTGGCCCAGCGCGGCGGCTGGCTGGTGGTGGACGAAGCGTTCATGGATGTCACCCCGCAGTTGAGCCTGGCGAGCCAGGCCCATCAGGTCGGCCTGATTGTGCTGCGTTCGTTCGGCAAGTTTTTCGGCCTGGCCGGGGTGCGCCTGGGCTTTGTGCTGGCCGAGCGCAGGCTGCTCAAGTTGCTGGCCGAACAGGTCGGGCCCTGGGCCGTCAGCGGGCCGACGCGGGTGCTGGGGCAAGTGTGCCTGCGCGATACCGCCGGCCATGCGCGGCAGCGGGCACGCTGCATCGAGGCCGGCCAGCGTTTGTTTGAACTGCTCGAACGCCGTGGCTTTCAACCCCAGGGCGGCTGCGCGTTGTTCCAATGGCTGATCACCCCGCACGCCGAACGCATGCACGAATTCATGGCCCAGCGCGGTATCTTGCTGCGCCTGTTTGTGCACAACAGCAGCGTACGGTTTGGCCTGCCCGACACCGAGGCCGACTGGCTGCGCCTTGACGAAGCGCTGGCGGCCTACAAGGACGCCTCATGACGACGCTGATGGTGCAAGGCACCACCTCCGATGCCGGTAAAAGTACCCTGGTGACGGCGTTGTGCCGCTGGCTGGTACGCCAGGGCATTGCCGTGGTGCCGTTCAAGCCGCAGAACATGGCGCTCAACAGCGCCGTGACAGCCGAAGGCGGCGAGATCGGCCGCGCCCAGGCGGTGCAGGCCCAGGCGGCCAACCTGGCGCCCCACACCGACATGAACCCGGTGCTGCTCAAGCCCAACAGCGACACCGGCTCCCAGGTGATCATCCATGGCCGCGCCGTGACCAGCATGAACGCGGTGGCCTATCACGACTACAAAGCCATCGCGATGCAGGCGGTGCTGGCCTCCCACGCACGGTTGAGCGAAGCCTACCCGGTGGTGATGGTGGAAGGCGCAGGCTCCCCGGCGGAGATCAACCTGCGCGCCAATGACATCGCCAACATGGGCTTCGCCGAGGCCGTCGACTGCCCGGTGCTGCTGATCGCCGACATCAATCGCGGCGGGGTGTTCGCCCATCTGGTCGGCACCCTGGAACTGCTCTCTCCCAGCGAACAGGCGCGGGTCAAGGGCTTCATCATCAACCGTTTTCGCGGCGACATCGCACTGCTGCAACCGGGCCTGGACTGGTTGGAGGCACGCACCGGCAAACCGGTGGTGGGCGTATTGCCCTACGTGATGGACCTGCACCTGGAAGCCGAGGACGGCATCGACCAACGTCAGATCGACAAGGCGGCGCAGGTGCTCAAGGTGGTGGTGCCGGTGTTGCCGCGCATCAGCAACCACACGGATTTCGATCCGCTGCGCCTGCATCCCCAAGTGGATTTGCAGTTCATCGGGCCGGGCCAGCCGATTCCGGCCGCCGACCTGGTCATCCTGCCGGGCTCGAAAAGCGTGCGCAGCGACCTCGCGTACCTGCGTGCCCATGGCTGGGACACCGCCGTGGCGCGGCACTTGCGCTACGGCGGCAAGGTGCTGGGGATTTGCGGCGGCTTGCAGATGCTCGGTGAGCAGGTACACGACCCGTTGGGCCTGGAAGGGCCGGCCGGTTCCAGCGACGGCTTGGGGCTGCTGGCGTTCAGTACCACCCTGGAAGCCGAGAAACAGTTGCGTAATGTACGCGGGCGTTTGTTGCTGGAGGACGCCGAGGTCAGTGGCTATGAGATCCATGCCGGCGTGACATGCGGCGCGGCCCTGGCGAACGCCGCCGTGGTGCTGGAGGACGGTCGCCGTGACGGCGCGCACAGTGCTGATGGGCAGATTCTCGGCACGTATCTGCATGGCGTGTTCGAGACCCCGGCGGCCTGCGGTGCGTTGCTGCGTTGGGCCGGGTTGCAGGATGTGCAGGCGGTGGATTATCACGCCCTGCGCGAGCGCGATATCGAGCGCCTGGCGGATCTGGTGGAGAACCACTTGGATACCGATTTGTTGCGCAATCTGTGTGGGGTTTAAGGGTGTACACACGGTTCAAATGTGGGAGGGGCGGTGCGACGATTCGACTTGCCCCCGATAGCGGTGTATCAGGTGCTGAATTGTTCGGGTATACCGAGTACATATCCATTCCTGCGGTAACGGCCACTTATGGTTCCGCTCTTACAGCGGCTCACTTTTGGAAAGGCCCAAAAGTAAGCAAAAGGCCTTCGCCCCACCACTCGGCACCTCGCTTGGGCTCGGTGTGCCCTCACTCCGGCTTGAATCCGTGGGCCGCCGCAATGGGCCATCCCTGGCCCGGTGCGGCTAACCCGGCGTCCTGCCGGGTTACCCACGGATTCAAGCCTGCGTTCGGCCAGCGTGGTTTACGGGGCGACCTCAGATCAAAAGCCAGATCAAAAACGACTCGCTGCGCATCGTGGATGGGTGGGTGGGTAGGGGGTGTCTCATGCTTCAACTGATTTTAGGCGGCGCCCGTTCCGGTAAAAGCCGCCTGGCCGAAAAGCTCGCCAGCGACAGCGCTTTGCCCGTCATCTATATCGCCACCAGCCAACCGCTTGACGGCGAGATGAATGCCCGCGTTGCCTTGCATCGCGAGCGTCGCCCTGATCACTGGGGTTTGATCGAAGAACCTGTCGAGCTGGCGCGTGTGCTGCGCGAAAACGCCGCGCCCGGTCGTTGCCTGCTGGTGGATTGCCTGACCCTGTGGTTGACCAACCTGCTGATGCTCGAAGACGCGCAGCGCCTGGCGTTCGAGCGCGATCAATTGCTGGAAAGCCTGGCCGTGCTGCCGGGTGAAATTATTTTTGTCAGCAACGAGACCGGTCTGGGTGTCGTGCCGCTGGGCGAATTGACTCGCCGCTATGTGGATGAAGCCGGTTGGCTGCATCAAGCCTTGGCCGAGCGCTGTCAGCGTGTTGTCCTGACGGTTGCCGGCCTGCCCCTGACGTTGAAAGGTACTGCGTTATGACTGACACCTGGTGGCTCAACCCTTGTAAGGCCATTGACGCCTCGGCGTACGAACAAGCCCTGGCGCGCCAGCAGCAATTGACCAAGCCGGCCGGTTCCCTGGGCCAGCTGGAAGCGCTGGCCGTGCAATTGGCCGGCTTGCAGGGCCAGGTCAAACCGTCGGTGGACCGGCTGTGGATCGCCATCTTTGCCGGTGACCATGGTGTGGTTGCCGAGGGTGTATCGGCGTTTCCCCAGGAAGTGACCGGGCAGATGCTGCATAACTTTGTCACCGGTGGCGCGGCCATCAGTGTATTGGCGCGGCAACTGGATGCGCAGTTGGAAGTGGTCGACCTCGGTACGGTGACCCCTTCGCTGAACCTGCCCGGCGTCCGTCACCTGAATATCGGCGCGGGCACCGCCAATTTCGTCAAGGGCCCGGCAATGACCGGCGCCCAGGGCCGATTGGCATTGCAGGCGGGTCGCGACAGTGTGCTGCGCGCCCGTGAAAGCGGTGCGCAGTTGTTTGTCGGCGGTGAGATGGGCATCGGCAACACCACCGCCGCCAGTGCGCTGGCCTGCGCCTTGCTCGATTGCCAGGTTGCCGAGCTGACGGGCCCGGGCACCGGATTGAATGCCCAAGGCGTCAGTCACAAGGTGGCGGTGATCGAGCGCGCGCTGGCGCTGCATGCCGCGCAGCGTGGGGATGCGCTGCACACCCTGTGCAATCTCGGCGGCTTTGAAATCGCTGCCCTGGTGGGGGCTTACCTGGCCTGTGCCCAGGAAGGCATCGTGGTGTTGGTGGATGGGTTTATCTGCACCGTCGCGGCGCTGGTCGCCACGCGCTTGAACCCGGCGTGCCGCGACTGGCTGCTGTTCGGCCATCGCGGTGCCGAGCCTGGCCATCGCCATGTCTTGCAGAGCCTCGATGCACAACCGTTGCTGGAACTCGGCCTGCGCCTGGGCGAGGGCAGTGGCGCGGCGTTGGCGGTACCGTTGCTGCGCCTGGCGTGTGCGCTGCACGGGCAGATGGCGACGTTTGCCGAAGCGGCCGTGGCAGATCGTCCGGCATGACTTTGCACCTGGACCTGTTGCGCCATGGCGAAACCGAACTGGGTGGCGGCCTGCGCGGCAGCCTTGACGATGCATTGACCGCCAAGGGCTGGGAACAGATGCGCGCCGCCGTGCTGGCGCAGGGGCCCTGGGATCGGCTGATCAGCTCGCCGCTGCAACGCTGCGCGCGGTTCGCGGAGGAACTGGGCGCGCGGTTGAATGTGCCGGTGAGCCTGGAAAAGGACCTGCAGGAACTGCACTTCGGTGCCTGGGAAGGGCAGAGTGCGGCGGCGCTGATGGAGACCGACGCCGAAGGCCTGGGCCGGTTCTGGGCCGATCCCTATAGCTTCACGCCGCCCCAGGGCGAACCGGTCAGCGCGTTTTCCCAGCGGGTTTTGGGCGCCGTCCTGCGCCTGCATAAGGCGTATGCCGGTGAGCGTGTGCTGTTGATCAGTCACGGCGGGGTAATGCGTTTGCTGTTGGCCCAGGCTCGGGGGCTGCCCCGTGAGCAGTTGCTGAATGTCGAAGTCGCTCATGGTGGGTTGTTCAACCTGCAGGTCGGCGCCGATGGCGTGTTGAAGGAAGGAATCTGAGCATGCTGCCGTTCTGGATCGCCGTGCAGTTCCTGAGCAGTTTGCCGATTCGCCTGCCGGGTATGCCGCAGCCGCAGGAACTGGGGCGCTCGTTGCTGTTTTATCCCGTGGTCGGGTTGCTGTTTGGCGTGCTGCTGTGGGGGCTCAATACGCTTTTGATCGGATCGCCGCTGTTGTTGCACGCCGCGCTGCTGCTGACGGCCTGGGTATTGCTCAGTGGCGGCCTGCATCTCGATGGCCTGGCGGACAGCGCCGACGCCTGGCTGGGTGGCTTCGGCGACCGCGAGCGCACCCTCAGCATCATGAAAGACCCGCGCAGCGGACCGATTGCCGTGGTCACCCTGGGCCTGGTGTTGCTGCTCAAGTTCACCGCACTGGTGGCCTTGATCGAACAGCGCAACGGTGTGGCGTTGATTCTCGCGCCGTTGATCGGCCGGGCGTCGATGCTGGGGTTGTTTCTCACCACCCGTTATGTGCGAGCGGGTGGCTTGGGCCAGGCGTTGTCGGATCATCTACCGCGCGTCGTCGGGCAACAGGTGCTGATTCTCAGTGGCCTGGCCTGCATCCTGATCGGTGGTTTCAGCGGGGGGCTCGCCGTGCTGCTCGCGGCCGTGTGTTTTATCGGCCTGCGCCAACTGATGGTCAATCGCCTCGGCGGCACCACAGGCGATACCGCTGGCGCGCTGCTGGAGCTGCTGGAAGTGGCTGTTCTGGTCGGTTTGGCGTTGTAACACTTTCTTGCATTTCCTTAATCGCGGGTATATACACGTTCCATGCTTGCCTCCCAATGTTTATGCACCAACCTGCGACGTGCCGCCCGTGGCGTCAGCAGGCACTACGACGGCGCCCTCGACGGCTTCGGGATCAACGTCGCCCAGTATTCCTTGCTGTGCAACCTGCAGCGCCTCGATCAACCGAGCATTTCCAGCCTGGCCGACGCCATGGGCCTGGATCGCAGCACCTTGGGGCGCAACCTGCGGGTGTTGGAAGGTGAGGGCCTGGTGCGGATGGTAGAGGGCGATGACCTGCGCAACCGCCTGGTGCTGTTGACCGCCGCCGGTGAAGAGCGCCTGGCGGCAGCGTTACCCGCCTGGGAGGCGGCGCAACAGAAATTGATCGATCAACTCGGCGCGGAAAAACGCGAAACCCTGTTGGCCTTGCTGGATGAACTCGCCTGAACGCGGGTTTGTTCGAATACAAGCGGGTATATACCCGCGAACGGAGAATAAGAAATGACGTCGATGTGGCGCACCAGTGGTTGGATCCTTGTGGGGAGTGCGCTGATCCTGGCGTTGTCCTTGGGCGTGCGGCACGGGTTCGGCCTGTTCCTGGCGCCGATGAGCAGCGAATTCGGCTGGGGCCGTGAGACCTTTGCCTTTGCCATCGCCTTGCAGAACCTGATCTGGGGCCTGGCGCAGCCGTTTACCGGTGCCCTGGCCGACCGGTTCGGCGCCACCAGGGCGGTGTTTGTCGGCGGGGTGTTGTACGCCGCAGGCCTGGTGTTGATGGGGCTGTCGGATTCGGCGTGGTCATTGTCCTTGAGTGCCGGCCTGCTGATCGGGATTGGCCTGTCGGGTACATCGTTTTCGGTGATTCTGGGTGTGGTCGGCCGCGCCGTGGCGCCGGAAAAGCGCAGCATGGCCATGGGCATTGCCAGCGCCGCCGGTTCGTTTGGCCAGTTCGCCATGGTGCCGGGCACGTTGGGCTTGATCAGTTGGCTGGGCTGGTCGGCCGCCTTGCTGGCGCTGGGTTTGATGGTGGCGCTGATTCTGCCGCTGGTGAGCATGCTCAAGGACCGCCCGCTGCCGGTCATGGCCGGCCAGCAGACCCTGGGTGAAGCCTTGAAGGAAGCCTGCTCCCACTCCGGGTTCTGGCTGCTGGCCTTCGGCTTTTTCGTCTGCGGTTTCCAGGTGGTGTTTATTGGTGTGCACCTGCCGGCCTACCTGGTGGACCAGCACTTGCCGGCCACGGTCGGTACCACGGTGTTGGCGTTGATCGGGCTGTTCAATATCTTCGGTACCTACACCGCCGGCTGGCTCGGCGGGCGCATGTCCAAGCCGCGCCTGTTGACCGGGTTGTACCTGCTGCGCGCGGTGGTGATCATCCTGTTTTTGTGGGCGCCGGTGACCGAAGTCACGGCCTACCTGTTCGGCATGGCCATGGGCTTTTTGTGGCTGTCCACGGTGCCGCTGACCAACGGCACGGTCGCCACGTTGTTCGGAGTGCGAAACCTGTCCATGCTCGGTGGGATCGTGTTCCTTTTCCACCAGCTTGGCTCGTTCCTTGGCGGCTGGTTGGGCGGAGTGGTCTATGATCGAACCGGTAACTACGATTTGATCTGGCAAGTCGCGATCCTGTTGAGCGTGCTCGCCGCAGCCCTGAATTGGCCGGTGCGTGAGCGGCCGGTGGCGCGATTGCAGGCGCAGATGGAGGCGGCATGAGTTCGACCTGGTATTGGTGTGGCGGGGCCGCCGCGACCGCGCTGTTGCTGGCCCTGGCCTGGTGGGGCTGGCAGCGCGGTGGCCTGGCGTTGATGCAACTGGGTATGTCGATCTGTTAAGTTCGGTGCCTGAACTTTTTAAAGGACTTTTCGACATGCAGATGCGCTGGCTGGCTGTACCTGTGCTGATGGCTGCTTTTGGCGGGGTGGCGTTGGCTGCCGATTGCCCGCCGTTGCTGGAGGGTCAACTGCCCAAGTTGCGCGCCAAGGAATCCATCGACCTGTGCCAACGTTTTGCCGGCAAGCCTCTGGTGATCGTCAACACGGCAAGCTTTTGCGGGTTCGCGCCGCAATTCAAAGGCCTCGAAGCGCTGTATCAGCGCTACAAGGATGAAGGGTTGGAGGTGATCGGCGTGCCATCCGATGACTTCAAGCAGGAAGCCAAGACCGGCGAAGAAACCGCCAAGGTCTGCTACGTGAACTACGGCGTGACCTTCACCATGACCGAGCCGCAGAAGGTCAAGGGTCCGGACGCGGTGCACCTGTTCAAGGTATTGGCGCAGCAGAGCAATGCGCCGAAGTGGAATTTCTACAAGTACGTGGTCGACCGCCAGGGCAAGGTGATTGCCGATTTCTCCAGCCTGACCAAGCCGGACAGCCCCGACCTGATCAAGGCGGTGGAGCAGGCGATAGCGTCCAAACCCTGATTATCGGGCACTGAAAAGCCCCGCCTCCCTTGCGGGAGAGCGGGGCTTTTTTACACCCATCCGGATCAGAAGGTGTAGGTCATGCCCAGGCCGAAACCGTTGGCACTGTTTTCGTATTTGGCGCGGTAACTGGCTGTCGACGGGGCGTTAGCCGTCTGGTTGATCTTGACGTCTTCTTCTTTCAGGTACGAATACGCCAGGTCGACGGTCATGTTATCCATGACTTTGTAGCCCAGGCCCACGCTGAAGATCGTACGGTCGCCCGTCGGGATGCGCGGCGAACGATCGGTGTTGTTGGCCGGGGATTGGTCGAAGGTCAGGCCGGTACGCAGCACGACTTGCTTGGTCAACTGATACGAGGTACCCACGGCGTAGGCCCAGGTGTCATGCCAGTTTTGTTCTTCGGTGATGGAACCGAGTTGGCTTGGCGCCAGTACGCCGCCGGCAGCCGTTACGCCTTCGTTGTTGACGGTGATCTCTTTCAGGCGACTCCAACGGGTCCAGGTTGCACCGCCGTAGAGTTTCCAGGCGTCGGTCAGGTCTTGGGTGACCGACAGGTCGTAGGACTCTGGGGTGTCGATTTTCAACGAAGCGTCGTAACGGTTGTTACGCAGGAACGGTTGAGTGGCTGCTGGGCCGCTGACCGTGGTGTGGCCTTCCAGCTTGTATTTGACCTTCGAGTGGTAGGTCAGGCCCACGCGAGTGGTGTCGGTGGCCTGGACCAATACGCCGACGTTGAAACCCAGGGCGGTATCGTCACCCTTGATTTTGACGTTGGTATCGGAAGCGAGCGGGCTGAGGGTCTTGTCTGACTCGAGCACACCGGAAATCCGGTTGATGGTCGGGCCGAAACCGATGGATACACGGTCGTTGAACGCGTAGCTGACAGTGGGCTGGAAGGTCATGACCTTCACTTCGCTCTTGCTGCCGAAACCACGGCCCTGAAAGCCGTTTTCATAGTCGGTCACCAGGCCGAACGGTGCGTATACACCGAAGCCGACGGCCCACTGATCGTTGAGTTTATTGGTGTAGAAACCGAATGGCACCGCGGTGAACGGAACCATGTCACCTTTGTTGGAGCCGCGAGAGTTGCCACCGGTATTGCTGATGTCGGTAGAGGCATCGATAGCCGCAACACCACCGGTGATTTGCTGGCCATTCAGGCGCGACATACCGGCAGGGTTACCGTAGACAGTGCTTGCATCATCGGCAGAAGAAGAGCGACCTGCGAAACCCGTACCCATCCCGCTGACGCTCTGTTCGTTCAGTGCGAAACCGCTTGCGAACAGTTGGGAGGATGCCATGGCAACGGCGAGGCTAAGTGTGGTCTTGAGCATTACTTTTTTCATTATTAGAACTCCGTGGTGATCACCGCAGCGGAAAGTATCAATAAAATTAACATCGCGCTATAGGCTGTAATGCAGGAGATAGAGCGGTTTTGTAGGACAATCCGACCAAAATTCGGCTTTTTTGCCGAATCTTGCAAATTGCCCGGTCAGCAGGTCGCGTGATTCAAGGGCGAAACACAGGTTTGCCAGGCCTGGGCGAAATCCCGCAGCCTTCCTTGAGGATGAAATATTTCTTTCCAGATACGCGCCATGGCTAAAACATCACCGGGTGGTGGCAGGGCGGGGCTGTGTTGTTCGACCAGGAGCCAGGCGATGGCCGTGGCATAACGCAGGTTTACGGTGAGCTCCAGTTGGGGCGCACTGAGAAAGGCGTGTTGGCTGGCGAGCCCGCGTACCAGGCTGGCACGCTCGGGGTCGAGCGCCAGGTAGTTATCCCACAAGGCGCGATGGCGAGGTTCGGTGATGCTGTACAGGCCGTGGCCGCGTCGATCATGCAGGGCAGAACCCAATTCCGACTGGCTGGCGGCGATACCCAGCAGCAGTGACTCAGCCGTGGGGCTCTGCTGGCCGAGGTACGTCAGCGTCGGCCGGATCACATAACGACACAATTCACTGGCTGCGATACCCATACATGCCTCAATCCGTGAAAAGGGTCGACGAGCCCTGAGAAAGGGGGCTTGGCAGCAGTGGATCGGCTCTCAGGCTCGTCGGAAGCGGATCATGCCGCTTGAGTTGAAGTGTAGTGTCATATTCATGAGGTAAAGGACTGTTTTTAAAACATCTTCTTCAACCAGTTATAACGTTTATATCGATTTGAACTTAGTGCAAATACTCGAGGCAAGAATGACGGGCAATAAAAAACCCTGTGTTTTAAACAGGGTTTTTTGTGTTTCAGCGACTCGGGTCGATCAGGCAACCAGTGCCTGACGGGTACGCTCGATCACGGCCTGCAGCGGTTCAGCGCTGGAGTATTGATCGGGGTACAGGCGTTCGCTGTGACGGGCGATGCCATGTTCGTTGACCAGGGTGAAGCTGAAGCAACCTTTGCGAGCGGCCATGATCAGGCAGTTCATTGGGGCAAAAGCGTTGGTGAGGGTGCGAATGGCATCCTGAGTGTGGATAGCGGACATATTATTGGTGTTCCTACAAATGACACGGATAAGAACCGTGCAACGTTAAAACGTTCCAGTAACGTTGATCACCATTGATCAAACGAAGAACCCGACTGGAACAAAGCAGCCAGTTTGAAGCGCTGATTAAGTTAGGCGCGCTTGGGCTGGCAGGTAGGTACTTAGGAGGGCAGGCAACACAACAAGGGCAAAGGTTCTGGGCCCGGGGTGAAGATCCTGATCAATTTGCAGGTTGGTTCGGTCAGAGTATGAAAACTTCGCGGCACCCTTTGCTTGTTCAAAGGCAGTGTCGTCGCAAGTGATACCTGGAAACCATCGAGGTGGTCGATCCCGTGTTGTTCAGGGGAGTTGTTCGACCAGAATTGACTTTCAGCTTGGTACTAACGCTGCGGATAGTAACGGATTGAAACAGGCAATGGAAGCGCGTTAATCAAAAAACTTCAATCAGCCGCCCAGCAGGCCGCGATACACCAGCACCGTGACGGCGGCGGCCAGGGAACAACCCAACCCATAGGCGGCCAGGGTCAGGCGCAAGGATTGGCCGGTCTCGACCATCCTCATCACATCGCCCATGTCATCGATACGCCCTTCACCCAGCTCGATGCACAGGCTCACGGCGGTGAACGCGGCCGATAGCAGGATGGCAATGGCAAACAATGCCCCATCCGGGGATGGCAGCACGACATTGATCCCTAATGAAATGGCACAGATGGCGAGTAACAACACGGCGAATAACAGCATTCCTTTCATCGGCCCACTCAGCGTTGTGTTGTCCGTCGGGCAGTGTGGCGAGCTGGCAAAGATTTGAAAAGTCCCTGTTTTGCCTCGGCGGTAACATTTTTGAGGGCTATCGCTTCAAAAAAAGCCGGGGATATAACCATCGGGTCGGTACTTGTGCACATTAGTTGCGGCGTGTGTAACCAGGCTGTCAATCGCTGGACAGGGCTGCCATTTGCCTGCAATGGAAATTTAAGTCAATGAAAAATCTGGCTTTTTTTTATTGGTGAAAAAATCGTCAGTTTGACTGCGGGCCCCGTTCCATGGGCCTTTGCGCGAGTTAAAGGCTGGTTGTCCACTGAGTTATCCACAGCTTCTGTGGATTGTCCCGAGCGCTTGCTCTAGAACGGGCGTGCCGGGTTTTTTCAGCTTTACCTGTGCGAAAAAAAGAGTAGAGTGGCGCGCCTTCCGTTCTGTCCCACAGTGCTTTATGAAGTTTCGCTCAGTATCACCTTCTGTTACCGACACCCCCCAGACTGTTACCGCACCCAAGCGTTTTTCCTTGAAAGTCGCCCTGTGGTTGCTCGACAGCCCACGCCTGGGGCATAGCACCAACGTCAAACACTTCGCCGGGCGCTTGCTCAAGCAGCCGGCCCGTGAGGGCGTAGTGGCTGCGCAAAGCCGTCTGGGCCAATTGATGTGCCGCGAGTGCGGCAACGCCCGCGACCGCCGCATCGGCCACGATCTGCTGCGCCTGGCCGCCCGTGCCGGTGACCGCCGTGCCCAACGGGAACTGGGTCAGGTCGAAGACTGAGCTGTCCTCACGCTCTACGCTTGGTTAACCTTGCTCCTTTTCGGTGATGGCAGAAATGGCTATGGTTTTTGACTGGACCAGTGTTGCCCTGGGCCTGGCTGGCGCCGCAGTGCCTTTATTGGCGGTGTGCTGGCAGATTCAGCGGCGGTTGACCGCGCGGACCACCGGTTGGGAACTGCTCGAAGAGCGCCTGGCCACTGCGCAACTGGCCCAGGAGGGCCTCGCCGCTCAACTGGATGCCAGTCGTGATGAAATCAGCGATCTGAGCCAGGCCAACGCCGCCAAGCAAGCGGACCTGGCTGCAGTGCGCCGCGAGGTCGAGCTGTTGCAGATCGACCGCGACAACGCCCGCGACGCCGCCCACGCCTGGAACCTTGACCGCAGCGCCAAGGAAACCGAATTACGCCGCCTCGACGCATTGTCGGCCGCCTTGCGCGCCGAACTGCGCGAGCAGCAGGAAAGCCATCAGCAGCGCCTCGCCGACCTGCAGGGCTCGCGGGAAGAGTTGCGTGCGCAATTCGCTGAGCTGGCCGGCAAGATCTTCGATGAGCGTGAGCAGCGCTTTGCCGAGACCAGCCAGGAGCGCCTTGGCCAGTTGCTCGATCCCTTGAAGGAACGCATCCAGTCCTTCGAAAAACGCGTGGAAGAGAGCTATCAGAACGAGGCTCGCGAGCGCTTTTCCCTGGCCAAGGAGCTTGAACGCCTGCAGCAGCTGAACCTGCGTCTGTCAGACGAAGCCACCAACCTGACCCGCGCCCTCAAGGGCCAGAAAACCCAGGGCAACTGGGGTGAGTTGATCCTCGAACGGGTGCTGGAACACGCCGGCCTGGAGAAGGGCCGCGAGTACCAGACCCAGGTCAGCTTGAAGGGCCCGGACGGTGAGCGCTTCCAACCGGATGTGCTGATCATGCTGCCCGGCGACAAGCAGGTGGTGGTGGATTCCAAGGTCAGCCTCACCGCGTACCAGCAGTATGTCGCGGCGGATGATGAGGTGATCGGCCAGGCAGCCTTGAAGCAGCACGTACTGTCGCTGCGCAATCACGTCAAAGGCTTGGCCGGCAAGGATTACAAACGCCTGGAAGGCCTGCACAGCCTGGATTTCGTGTTGTTGTTCGTACCGATCGAAGCCGCTTTTTCCGCGGCCTTGCAGGCCGAACCGAATCTGTTCCAAGAGGCCTTCGACCGGCATATCGTGATCGTCAGCCCAACGACGCTGCTCGCCACCCTGCGGGTGATCGACAGTCTCTGGAAGCAAGAGCGTCAAAGCCAGAACGCCCGCGAAATCGCCGAACGCGCCGGGTGGCTGTACGACAAGTTCGTGCTGTTTATCCAGGACCTGGACGAAGTGGGCAATCGTCTACAGCAATTGGACAAGGCTTACAGCGCGGCGCGGAACAAGCTGACAGATGGGCGCGGAAACCTGGTCAGTCGCACCGAGCAATTAAGGTTGCTCGGTGCGCGTGCCAGCAAGAGCCTGCCGGCGGATTTGCTGGAGCGGGCGATGACCGACGCCGACGGCGTGGCGCACCTTCCCGAATAAACACAATCCGAAAGGTGGAAGGGGCCAAGCCCCCTCCCCAATTTTGACTGAGTACATCCGGTTTACAGCGGTAAGTGTCGACTCAGCAACGCCCGCAGCGCGGCGGGCTTCACCGGTTTGGCGAGGTAATCCAACCCTGCCGCGTGCACCTCTGCCACCATCTCCGGGCGGCCGTCGGCACTGATGACCACACCGGGAATCGGCTCCGCCATTTGCGCCCGCAGCCAGCCCATGAGCTCGGTGCCGGTCTCGCCGTGGTCGAGGTGGTAATCCACCAGCGCCAGTTGCGGGCGTACGCCTTGCTCCAGCAGCGCTGCACATTGCGCCTGGTCGGTGGCGGTCCACACTTCACAGCCCCAGCGTGTCAGCAGGCTGCGCATACCGATCAGGATGCTCTCTTCGTTATCCACGCAGAGCACTTGCGCGCCGCTTAACGGCAGGCCGTTCTCCTGGGCAGGCTTGGCCTGCGGGCTGGCCTGGTTGCGTGCCAGCGGCACACGCACGCTGAACACGCTGCCCTTGCCCGGCCAGGAGCGTACGCTCAAGCGATGGCCCAGCACCCGGCACAGGCCGTCGGCAATCGCCAGGCCCAGGCCCAGGCCTTTCTCGGCGCGGGTCTGGTGGCTGTCCAGGCGCTTGAACTCTTCGAAGATCACCTTCTGTTTATCCAACGGGATGCCAGGGCCTCGGTCCCAGACTTCCAGGCACAGCTCGCCCTTGCGCCTACGTACGCCCAGCAGCACCGGGCCGTCGGCATACCGGAAAGCGTTAGTCAGGAAATTCTGCAGGATCCGCCGCAGCAACTTGATGTCACTGTCCACGCGCAAGCGGCTGCCGCGCAGGCGAAAACGCAGGCCTTGTTCCTGGGCCAGGGCCTTGAATTCCGCGCCGAGGGTGTCGAACAGTTCGTTGAGCACAAAGGGCTGGCGCTGCGGGTTGATCTTGCCGTTTTCCAGGCGCGAGATATCCAGCAGGTCGCTGATCAGGTCTTCGGCCGAACGCAGCGAGCTGTCCAGGTGCTGTACCAGTTGCCGGGCTTCGCTGGACAGGCCGTCGTTCTGGTGGGAAAGGGCGGCGGAGAACAGCCGGGCGGCGTTCAGCGGTTGCATCAGGTCATGGCTGACGGCCGCGAGGAAGCGGGTCTTTGACTGGCTGGCGGACTCGGCAACGCCCTTGGCATCGGTGAGCGCCACATTGAGCTGCGACAGTTCGTGGGTGCGCTCGGTCACCCGTTGCTCGAGGCCTTCGTTGGCCTCGGTAAGTGCCTGCTCGGCCTCGCGGAACGCGGTAATGTCGGTGAAGCTCATGACGAAGCCGCCGCCGGGCATCGGGTTGCCGATCAGCTCGATCACCCGCCCATTCGGGAACAGCCGCTCTGAGGTATGCGCGCGGCCCTGGCGCATCCAGTGCAGGCGGCGTGCCACGTGGACCTCGGCTTCGCCCGGTCCGCACAGGCCGCGCTCGGCGTTGTAGCGGATGATGTCGGCAATCGGTCGGCCTACGCTGATCAGCCCGTCCGGGTAATTGAACAACTCCAGGTAACGCCGGTTCCAGGCCACCAGCTTGAGGGACTGGTCCACCACACTGATGCCCTGGGTGATGTTCTCGATGGCGCCTTGCAGCAAGGCACGATTGAATTGCAGCACTTCGGACGCTTCGTCGGCGATGCGTACCACGTCTTCCAGCTGCATTTCCCGCCCTTCAATCGCCGCTTTCACCACGGCCCGGGTCGAGGATGCGCCGAGCACACCGGCCAGCAATCGCTCGGTGTGGGCGATCCAGTCGTTGTCGGCATTCTGGTTGGGGTTAAAACCTTTGCCCTGGCGATAGGCGAAGCGGATAAAACTCTGCTGGGCCCGTTCTTCGCCGACAAACCGCGCAGCCAGGCTGAGCAGGTCGCTGATCTGTACCGACAGCATCGAGCGGGCATTGGCGCGCGGGCTGATTTCCTGGCCGATAAAACGCCCGGCTTGCCAGTGTTCCGACACGCGCGTGCGCGACAGCATCGACACCCACACGAACAGCGTGAAGTTACCTGTCAGGGAGAACACGGTGCCCAGGGTCAGTGAGGTGACGGACAAACCGAGCGGGTGCGAATGCATCCACGTCAGCCCCGGGAAAATGGCGAGGGACCAACCCAGGCTTTTCGCGGTAACCGGCAGGACCAAGGTGTAGAACCACAGGAACGTACCCGCCGCCAGCCCCGCAAATACACCGCGTCGGTTGGCTTGCTTCCAATACAGTGCGCCAAGCATGGCCGGGGCCAGTTGAGTCACCGCGGCAAACGCGATCTGGCCGATGGTCGCCAGGCTCGCGGTGGAGCCCAGCAGGCGGTAGCTGACATACGCCAGCAGCAGGATGATCACGATGCTGACCCGGCGCACCGACAGCATCCAGTGGCGGAACACTTCGAATGGTCGCTCGGCGCTGGAGCGGCGCAGCAGCCAGGGCAGCAGCATGTCGTTGGAGACCATGGTCGACAAGGCGATGCTCGCCACGATCACCATGCCGGTGGCCGCCGACGCACCGCCGATAAACGCCAGCACGGCGAGGGCCGGATGGGCTTCGGCCATGGGCAGGCTGATCACGTAGGAATCCGGCAGCACCGAGCCGGGCAGCATCATTTTGCCGCCCAAGGCGATCGGCACGACAAACAGCGCGGCGAGGATCAGGTAGGCCGGAAACACCCACTTGGCCAGGCGCAGATCCTGGGGGTCGATGTTCTCCACGACCGTCACATGGAACTGCCGAGGCAAGCAGATGATCGCCATCATAGCGACGCCGGTCTGCACCACCATCGACGGCCAGTTGATGGTTTCCTTCCAGTATTCCTCCAGGCGTGGCGCGAGCATCGCCTGGCTGAACAGGTCGCCGAAACCGTCGTACAGGCCGTAGGTCACGAACGCCCCGACCGCGAGAAAGGCGAACAGCTTCACCAACGATTCAAACGCAATCGCCAGCACCATGCCGCGGTGGTGTTCGGTGGCGTCGAGGTTGCGGGTACCGAACACAATGGTGAACAACGCCAGCACCAGGGACACGATCAAGGCGGTGTCTTGCGCGCGGGTGCCGGTGGTGTCGGCACCTGCGCCAATCAGCAGGTTGACCCCCAGCACGATGCCTTTGAGTTGCAGGGCGATATAAGGCAGCACGCCCACCAGGCAGATCAGCGCGACCACCACCGCCAGGGACTGGGATTTGCCATAGCGTGCGGCGATGAAGTCGGCGATGGAGGTGATGTTTTCCTGCTTGCTGATCAGGATCATCTTCTGCAGGACCCAGGGTGCCAACACCAGCAACAGCACCGGTCCCAGGTAGATCGGTAAGAACGCCCACAGCTGTTCGGCGGCCTGGCCTACGGCGCCGAAGAAGGTCCAACTGGTGCAGTAGACGGCCAGCGACAGGCTATAGACCCAGGCACGCATGCGCGGCGGCAGCGGCGCACGGCGGCGGTCACCGTAGAAGGCGATGGCAAACATAATGGCCATATAGGCCAGGGCAACGGCGGCGATCAGCCCGCTGGACAGCGTCATGGTAACTCCGAGCATGAGAACACCCAGGCATTCCAGGCCCGGTTGGACAGTCTCGCATGATGCCTGGGGTTAGTCAGTGTCGACCAAGGTCGTGTGGGATCTAATGTCGCAGTGGGCGTTCAGCGCGGTGGCAAGGTTTTCTGGCGCAGGATGTAGATTGTCACCAGCACGGCGCTGGTCAGCATGAAGCCACGTGCCCATGGCAACGGCACCAGGTAGCAGGAAAAACCGATACTCAGCCACATCAGGCCGATGGCGTAGACCTTGCCCTTGAGCGGGATGCCGTTGCCGTCCAGGTAGTCACGAATCCAGGGGCCCAGGCGCGGGTGTTCCACCAGCCACAGGTAGAAACGCGGGGAGCTTCGAGCGAAGCAGGCGGCGGCGAGCAGGAGGAAGGGGGTGGTCGGCAATACCGGCAGGAAAATACCGATCACTCCCAACGCTACGCTCAGCCAGCCGATGGCCAGCAGCACGTAGCGCAGGAGCAGCGAGCGATTGCCCATGGGTGTCACGGGCAAGCGACTCAGTGGTGGCGTGGCTTGAGGATCGCCGGTTTTTCGTCAGGGGCGTTGCACAGCAGGTACAGGGCGGTCAGGGCTTCCGGGATCTGTACGATCATGTCGTCCATCAGGTTGGCGTCGGCGGCGATGTCGGAAAATTCAGCTTCTTCCTCGAACAGCCCCGAACCGACCATGATCGGCAAGAGCATTTCACTGACTTCTTCCTCGGCGGTTTCGAACCAGGCGGCTTCACGCAGGAACACACCTTCCATGAAGCCGATGCACCAGCCGCGCAGGTCGGAGTCGTCCGGCTCCTCGCCCAGGTCCAGCTCGCACGGCAACTCGAACTCTTCATCGGAGGCCAGTTGGCGCGAGATGTGGGCCTTGAGGGCCAGCAGGGTGGATTCGATTTCTTCGCGCTGGGCGGCGTCGGCGTAGTGGGGCTCTTCGGCGAACAGTGCGTCGATCCATTCACGGTCGGGAACGACCTCGGAGCAGATCGACAGGGCGGTCAGGTAGCCGTGGGCGGCCACGTAGTCCAGCGCCTCGTCATGCAGCTCATCGGCGTCGAGGAAGGCTTGCAGGCGGGTTAGTTGCTCAGCGAAGGACATTGAAGGACTACCTTGGGAATAAACGATGCTGAATTCTAGGCTTTCTTGCGCGCCCAAGCCAGTCGGCATGCATATTTGCCAGGTTTTAGAGACGGGCTGCAATTCGTCAGCGGCACCCTTTGCCGGATGACGCTCGGGTATACTGCCGCGTTTTGTGATGCCCTTGCAGGCCAAGCGCCAGGTCGAGAAAACTTCGCTTACGGATTATTTTCCGTGAGCCCGCATTTTTTCGACCAGCCTGTACAGAGGGATTTCGGCACTATTTTGTTGGAGTTATACATGCTCGATCAGGCTCAACGCGTCCTCAAGGACATCTTCGGCTACGACAGTTTTCGTGGCCGCCAGGGTGCGATCATTGAGCGCGTGGCCAAGGGTGGTGATGCCCTGGTCCTGATGCCTACCGGTGGTGGCAAGTCGTTGTGCTTCCAGGTGCCGGCGTTGTTGCGCAACGGGCTGGCAGTGGTGGTGTCGCCCCTGATCGCGTTGATGGACGACCAGGTTGCGACCCTGGAAGAACTCGGCGTTGCCGCCGCCGCCTTGAACTCCACCCTCAGTGCCGAGCAGCAACGCGACCTGGCCGCGCGGATCAAGCGCGGTGAAGTGAAGATGCTTTACCTGGCACCTGAGCGCCTGGTGCAGCCGCGCATGCTGGCGTTTTTGCAGAGCCTGGAAATTGCCCTGTTCGCCATCGACGAAGCCCACTGCGTATCGCAATGGGGGCATGATTTCCGCCGCGAATATTTGCAGCTCGGTCAACTGGCGGAGCTGTTCCCGGACGTTCCGCGTATCGCCCTGACCGCCACGGCCGACAAGCGCACCCGTGAAGAAATCGTCGAGCGTCTGCACCTGCAGAACGCCGAGCGTTTCCTGTCGAGCTTCGACCGGCCGAATATTTTCTACCGCATCGTGCCCAAGGAGCAGCCGCGCAAGCAGTTGCTGGCGTTTCTCTCCGAGCGGCGCAGCGATGCGGGCATTGTCTATTGCCTGTCGCGCAAGAAGGTCGATGAAGTGGCCGCGTTCCTCTGCAAACAGGGTTACCCGGCGCTGCCGTACCACGCCGGCCTGCCCAACGAAACGCGCGCTGCCCACCAGAAGCGCTTCCTCAACGAGGAAGGCCTGATCATGGTGGCCACCATCGCGTTCGGCATGGGCATCGACAAATCCAACGTGCGCTTCGTCGCCCATATGGACCTGCCCAAGTCCCTCGAGGCCTATTACCAGGAGACCGGGCGTGCCGGCCGTGATGGCCTGCCGGCGGATGCCTGGATGGTCTACGGCCTGCAGGATGTGGTGATGCTCAAGCAGATGCTGCAGAACTCCGAAGGCGATGAGCGCCACAAGCGCCTGGAGCAGCACAAGCTCGACGCGATGCTCTCGTTGTGTGAAGAGACCCGCTGCCGCCGCCAGACCTTGCTGGCCTACTTCGACGAGGACATGCCGCAACCGTGCGGTCACTGCGATAACTGCATCGATGGGGTGCAGACCTGGGACGCCACCGAGCCCGCGCGCCAGGCACTGTCGACGATCTACCGCACCGGCCAGCGTTATGGCGTCGGTCATCTGGTGGATGTATTGCTGGGCAAGGACAACGAAAAAGTGCGCAGCTTCGGCCATGAGAAACTCTCGGTCTACGGCGTCGGCAAGGCCCGTGCCGAAGGCGAGTGGCGTTCGCTGTTCCGGCAGATGGTCGCGCGTGGCCTGGTGGACATCGATATCGAAGGGTACGGCGGCCTGCGCCTGAACGACAGCTGCCGGCCGCTGCTCAAGGGCGAGGTGAGCCTGGAGCTGCGCCGCGACCTCAAGCCGCAAACCACCGCCAAGACCAGCACCAGCCAGGCCAGCCAGCTTGTACGGGGCGAGGAGCGCGAACAGTGGGAAGCCCTGCGTACCCTGCGACGCAAACTGGCCCAGGAACACAGCGTGCCGCCGTACGTTATTTTCCCCGACTCCACCTTGCTGGAAATGCTGCGCGAGCAGCCCACCACCATGGCCGAAATGGCGCGGGTCAGCGGCGTCGGTGCGCGTAAGCTGGAGCGCTACGGCCAGGCGTTCCTCGAAGTGCTCGGTGGCCAGGCCGAAGCGCCGAAGGAAATCGCCGATATTCGCCATGAGCTGATCAGCCTGGCCCGCGCCGGCATGACCCCGATCCAGATCGCCGGCCAGTTGCAATGCACGGAGAAAAACGTCTACACCTTGCTGGCCGAAGCCATCGGCAAGCAGCAGTTGTCATTGGAGCAGGCCCTTGATTTGCCGGAAGATTTGCTCGGCGAGATCCAGGATGCATTCCTGGACGGAGAAGGCGAATTGCCACCGGTTGCGGAGATTGCACCGCTGTTTACCGGGCGTGTTCCTGAAGGGGTTTTGTACTGCGTGCGGGCCGCTTTGCAGTCTGAATTCGAAATTTAGTGTGCCAATTACGACAATGTAACGAATCAGTACATAGCAACTCTTGCCTAGTGACATGGCTCATGCTTAGCTGACTAATAATTAGCCATACTTTATTTTCAGTCTAAACCATGAGTTTTTTATGCCGTTAACCGATCAACACCGTTTTGGCATGCAGCTGGCGCAAATGTCCCGAGGTTGGCGCGCCGAGCTCGACCGCCGTTTGGCCGGGTTGGGCCTGTCCCAGGCGCGCTGGCTGGTGCTGCTGCACCTGGCCCGTTTTGAAGAGGCCCCCACCCAGCGTGAGTTGGCGCAAAGCGTCGGCGTAGAAGGGCCGACCCTGGCCCGGTTGCTCGACAGCCTCGAAGGCCAGGGCCTGGTGCAACGCCAAGCCGTGGTGGAGGACCGTCGCGCCAAGCGCATCCTGCTGTGTGACACCGCCAAGCCGTTGATCGAGCAGATCGAGACGATCGCCACGGCATTGCGTCACGAGCTGTTTGTGGGCATTGACGAAGAAGATATGCGTGTCTGCATGCGGGTGCATGGGCACATCCTGGCAAACCTGGAAAAATCCTGATCCGAGCCCTGTAGCAAGGGTTAGAAGGTTTGCCCGAGGTTCAGGTACACCGCCTTCTGATTATCATCGTTGAACCCATAGCTGAAATTCAGCGGCCCCAGCGGCGTATCAAACCCGAGGAAAATACTCGCGGCGTTGATATAGCCGCTGTCGAACTCATTGTCGTTGTTCCACGCCCGGCCCCGTTCCAGGGACGCGCCCAGGTACAGCGGGAAATCCAGCGGCAGATAGGAGCGCGGTGTCAGCCGGCGGTAGTACACCGCGCGCATCAAGCTGATGTTCTGCCCGGAAATCGCATCCTGGCGGAAGCCCGATAACTGCCGCGCACCGCCCAGCAGGAAGCTGGAAATCACCACGTCCGAATCATCCAGGGTGCGCCCGTAGCGCCCGCCCAGCACCAGCGTGTCCGGACCGTGGCTCATGGCCTTGTCCAGCTTGAACTCCCATTGTCGATAGCGCTGGTCCGAGCCCAGCCCCGGTTCGAATTCGCGAAACGCCAGGCCAATGTCCTCGCCGCTGTGGGGGAAGTACACGTTATCCAGGGAGTCGAAGGAATACTTCAGTTCATAGAAGCCTTCGCTGAAGCTCACACTTGGCAGGTCGCGGTCGCCGATGCGCACATCCGCCTTGCCCCAGGCCTCGCCGACACCGAAGCGGATCTCGCCGCTGTTGCCGATCTGCCGCCCCACGTTGAGGCCGAAACCGTAGCGTTCCAGGCGGTATTCGGAGATGGGGTCGTTGTCCAGGATCAGCTCGACGTTCTGTGCCTGGGCGCTGATATACGGCGCGACAAAGTAGCGCGAACCGGTATCCATCGGCTGGTAGAACTCGCTGTAAAGCTCCTGCCGATCACCGATCTGCACCCGCGTCAGCCACTCGGCGCCCAGGCGATTGATGCCGTTCATGCGGTAGCTGGCGCCGAGGTTGAAGGCGCTGTCGCCGCGCATATCGTCCGACAGGTTCAGGCCCAGGCGTAGGTAGTCGGTGCCGCTGCGTTTGCCGCGCGCGCTGATCACCAGGGTGTTGTCCTGGCCCTTTTTCACCACGCGGTATTGCACCTGCTCGAAGTAATCCAGGCCATACAGGGTGCCCATGTCGGTCTGCAGGCGGCCAAGTTCCAGCGGTTGGCCCAACGGTTGGCGGATGTAGTAGCGGATCACGTCGTCGCTGACCTTCGAGTCGTTCTCCACCTTGATCGCGGTGATCACCGGGGTGCGTTCGCCCGCGGTGCGCGCGGCCACCAGTTGCGGGTCGATCGGCTCGGCGGGGCGCAAATGGGCCAGGCGAACGTCGAGGGCGCGGGTGGCGCGGTAGCCGGCATCGATCATGTCCTTGGCGCGGCCGAAATCCGTCACGCCATAGGCGGCCAGGGGCGGCTGGATCAGGACGTCCCTGGGCTGCAGGGCCTTGAGTTGTTCTTCGGAGTTGCGCCGGGTCATCAGGGTGATGGACTGGTTGAGCACGTCCACCACCGTCGCCAGTTGCTTGCGTGAACGCAGCGGGGTGCCGATGTCGACCACGATGGCGATGTCCACGCCCATCTCACGCGCCACATCCAGTGGGATGTTATCGGTCATGCCGCCATCCACCAGCAGGCGGCCATCCAGCTCCACCGGCGCGAACACGGCCGGGATCGACATGCTGGCGCGGATCACCTGGGGCAGGTGGCCCTTGCTGAATACCACTTTCTCGCCGGTGGTGATGTCGGTGGCCACGGCGCGAAAGGGGATCGGCAGCTTGTCGAAATTACGCGTGTTGCTGGTATGGGCGAACATGCTTTCCAGCAGCAGCGCCAGGTTCTGGCCCTGGATCACGCCAAGGGGCAGGCCGAGGCTGCCGTCATCGCGGAAGCTGAGCTTCTGCTTGACCAGGAAATCCCGGTCATCCTGCTTGCGTCGAAACGGCACGTCTTCCCGTGGCGGTGCGTCGGACAGCGCCTGTTGCCAGTCGATGCCCAGGGCCAGTTTTTCCAGCTCATCGATCTTGTAGCCCGACGCATACAGCCCGCCAATCACCGCGCCCATGCTGGTGCCGGCAATCGCGTCGATATGAATACCCTGTTCCTCCAGGGCCTTGAGCACGCCGATATGGGCCAGGCCTCGGGCGGCACCGCCGGACAGCACCAGGCCGATTTTGGGGCGGGGCGTCTCAACGGCGTCGGCAAGAAGCGGGAGCAGGCACAGGAACAGGCAGGACAACAGGCGGCGCATCATGAATCTCGAGGCTGGGCGATAAAGGCCGGTATTATAGCCATCCGATCCACCGAGCCCGTTACGCCAGGAGCCTCTCAAATTATGTCGTTGAGCAAACCCGAGATTGTCATCACCTATTGCACCCAGTGCCAGTGGCTGCTGCGCGCCGCGTGGCTGGCGCAGGAGTTGTTGAGTACGTTTGCCGATGACCTCGGCCGGGTGGCGCTGGAGCCGGCCACCGGCGGTGCGTTTCGGATCACCTGCGACGGTGTGCAGATCTGGGAGCGCAAGGCGGATGGTGGCTTCCCTGAAGCCAAGGTGCTCAAGCAACGGGTGCGCGACCAGATCGACCCACAACGGGACCTGGGCCACAACGACCGTACGCCATGAAGGTCACCGCCACATCAGGGCGGTGACCCCTTGGTGCGCCGCTATTTGGCGGCCATCTTGCTTTTGATGAAGCCCACGACCCAGGTCAGCACCAGGCCGCCCACGCCGCCGCCGACGATATTGCTGCCGACTGCTGCCACATCCAGCGCCTCGCCGCCCGATGTGCCGGTCAGCGCGGCTACGACCTGGCCCAGCACGAGCCCGCCGACACCCCCCAGCATGGTATTGAGCCCGGTGCCCAGGCTTTGTTTGGTCATGCCGGCCAAATTGCCACCGACGGCACCGCTGATGATCTGAACCAACAAGCTGATGAACATTTCCATGATGAAACCCCTGCATCGCGTTGATGGAGTGACCACTCGCGTGCAGCAACTGCAGAAAACACCATGGCTGTCGTCGAGGAGTCTGTATCCGTTGAACGACGGCTGACTGTTGCGGATGTTTAAAGTATAGATCAGGCCGTTGCAGCGGGCTGCTTGGCCTGGCTGGCGCTGCCCATCAGCCCGGAAAGCACGATGGCGACGATGATCAACGCGCCGCCCAGCAACATGCGCAGGGTCGGGGTTTCGGCAAACAGCAGCCAGGCTACCGTGATGCCATAGACCGGCTCCATGGCGAACACCACCGAGGCGGTGCGTGCCTTGATCACCGCGAGGCTGGCGACAAACAGGCTGTGGGCCAGGCCGGTGCAGAACACCCCAAGCAGGCCGATCCACAACCAGTCCAGCGCGCGAACGTCCGCCAGCCCCGGCGCGGCCACGGGCAGCAGGCACACCGCGACCACCACGTTCTGGCACAGCGCTGCCTGCACGGCGGGAATCCGTCCGGAGCTGGCGCGGTTGTTCAGCGACAACAATGAGAACAGCAAGCCCGAGACAATTCCCCAAAGCAGGCCGCCCGTGGCTTCGCTGGCGAGATTGAAGTCCGGCGTCACCAGCACCAGGCCAACGGTGACCAGGGCCACCAGCACGATCTCATTGGCGCGAATACGCTCGCGGAAGATCAGCCCTTCGAGGATCACGGTAAACGCCGGGAATGCGGTGAACCCCAACGTGGCGACGGCCACGCCGGCGACTTTGACCGCAATGAAGAACGTCACCCAATGTGCCGCCAGCAACATGCCGCTGACCAGCAGGCGGCGCCAGTCCTGCAGCGCCAGGGTTTTCCAGGGGGCGTTGCTGGCGAAGCGCGCAAACACTGCCAGGGCGATCACGGCAAACGCGGCGCGCCCGAACACGATGATGGCCGGCGAGGCGGCCGCCAGCTTGCCGAAGACGCCGGTGAGGCCAAACATCAGTGCGCCGATATGCAGGGCGCCGAGGGCTGAGCGGGGAGTCATTGCGATCCTTGAACCAACGGGAGTGACAGGTTCGCAGTCTAGAGGGTGCCGGTGTGTGCGTCTGTCGTGGGACTCGCGATTTTTAGCGCAAGGCTCGCCCTATGGGGCGCGCCGCAACGCCCCGGGAGAGGCGCCGAATTCACGCAGCATAGCGGCGGCAAAGGCACTTTGTGAGGTGTAGCCAACCCGCTCGGCGACTTCACCGATGGGCAGCGGCGTCTCGCGCAGCAGGTTCAGGGCCAGTTGCAGGCGCCGACTGCGGATGTAATCCATGGGCGTCTGCCCGCATTCGGCGATAAAGCGCGCATGCAGGCGCGCCACCGACAGGCCGGCGATACGCGCCAGGTCGGCGACCTGCAACGGATGGGCGACGTGTCGCTCGATATGCGCATTGAATGCCGCATACGGCAGGCGGCGGCCCGGCACCTGCGGGGCCTGCGGATGATTGAGGCTGGCCAGCAACAGCACCGCACCCTGTTGGACGATCAATGGATCATCCACGGGGCCGTGCGCCAGCCATTGCACCAGTTGGTGTTGCCGGGAGTCCAGGGCCAGGCGTGCCGGTTGATCGAGCAGGCGGCGGCTGGCGTCGGCGTGTTCGCCCAGGGATTGCAGGAGCCAATGCTCCGTGGGCACATCCAGCACCAGGCAACGGCTGCCATCGCGACTGCCACAGGCGTGGTGGGCGGAGAAGGGCAGCACCATCACGCTGCTTTCGCGCACCTGGCTGCCACGGCCGTCGACTTCCAGGTCCAGGTGGCCGGACAGGCCGAACACCAACTGCGCATGGTCATGGCTGTGGGCGATGGGCGCTTCGAGGTAGTGGCGTAGCGTGAGCGACGGTCTCATCGCGGTCTCCTGGGCGGCAGGGCGCCAGTCTACAACGCTTCGCGGCCGGCGGGCGCTGTCATCGGACTGACGCACGACTGTCATGGGCTATTAATCGCCAGGGCGCAAGCTCGCGAAAACAGCGTCGAGGGATGCCCATGACCAGTGCCGAGTTCACCAAGCCCAGCCGCAAGCAGCGGGTTCGTACCCTGTGGATTTCCGACGTGCACCTGGGCACCCGGGATTGCCAGGCCGAACACCTGTCGCAGTTCCTCAAGGGCTACCACGCCGATAAGGTCTACCTGGTGGGCGATATCATCGACGGCTGGAAAATGCGCGGCGGCATGTATTGGCCCCAGGCCCACACCAACGTGATCCGTCGCCTGCTGACCATGGCCAAGCGCGGGACCGAGGTGATCTACGTGACCGGCAACCACGACGAGTTCCTGCGCCGCTACTCCAAGCTGATCCTGGGCAATATCCAGTTGGTGGATGAGGCGGTGCACGTGACGGCCGACGGTCGCCATCTGCTGGTGATCCACGGCGACCAGTTCGATGTGATCACCCGCTACCACCGTTGGCTGGCGTTCCTGGGCGACTCGGCCTACGAGTTCACCCTCACCTTGAACCGCTGGTTGAACCACTGGCGCGCCCGCTACGGCTATGGCTACTGGTCTTTGTCGGCGTACCTGAAACACAAGGTCAAAACCGCCGTGAGCTTTATCAGCGATTTTGAAGAAGCCATCGCCCACGAAGTGACCCGGCGCGAGTTGCATGGCGTGGTGTGCGGGCATATCCACCATGCGGAGATTCGCAAGGTGGGCGAGGTGGATTACCTCAACTGCGGGGATTGGGTGGAGTCGTGCACGGCGTTGATCGAGCACTGGGATGGGAGCATCGAGTTGTATCGCTTGGCGGATGCGCAGGCGAAAGAAGCGCAGTTGAAAGCTGAGATGATCACAAACTGAAGGCCAACCACAGTCCAACTGTAGGAGCGAGCTTGCTCGCGAAAAACGTCAACGATAACGCGTGCAGCCTGAATAGGCGCGGTGCTTATGAGTTCTTCGCGAGCAAGCTCGCTCCTACAATTGGTTTTGTGTTTCTTCAGTTGGAGACGTCGGCGATGGCTTCTGCCAGGAGCGTCAGGCGTGTCGCATCGATCCCCGCCACGTTGGCCCGTCCCGAACTGACCATATACACGCTGTGCTTCTCGCGCAGTTGCTTGACCTGTTCGGCACTCAAACCGGTGTAGGAAAACATCCCGCGTTGCGCCCCAATGTGCGCAAACCGTTCCGATAGACCATGGGGCGCCAACGCCTCCACCAGTCCGGAACGCAACTGCGCGATTCGCGCACGCATGGCTTCGACTTCCTCGCTCCACTGCTGTTTCAGCTCGGCATCCCCCAGGATGGTCGCGACCACCGCCGCACCATGGTCCGGCGGCGTCGACCACAGGTTGCGCGCAGTGTTTGCCAGCTGGCTGCGTACATCCATCAGCTTCTCGGCATCCGCCGCACACACGATCAGCGCGCCGACCCGGTCGCGGTACAGGCCGAAGTTCTTCGAGCACGAACTGGTGATCAATACTTCCGGCAGTTCAGCCGCCAACAAGCGCACCGCCCAGGCGTCCTGCTCCAGGCCGTCGCCAAAGCCCTGGTAGGCGAAGTCGATCAGCGGCAGCAACTGGCGCTCGCGTACGATGTGCAGCACCTGGCGCCAGTCATCCTGGGACAGGTCGAAGCCGGTCGGGTTATGGCAGCAGGCGTGCAGCAAGACCACGTCGCCCTTGGGCACGGTGGAGAGGGTTGCCAGCATCGCCGCCACATCCAGGCGGTTGTCCGCGCCCACGTAGGGGTAATGGCTGACCTTGAGCCCGGCCTTGGCAAAGATGGTTTCGTGGATCGGCCAGGTCGGGTCGCTCAACCACACGCCACGGCCGTGCAGGTTGTGGGCGATAAAGTCGGCGCTCAGGCGCAGGGCGCCGGTGCCGCCTGGGGTTTGAGTGGCGCCGGCACGGTGTTCGCGCAGCAGGGCGGAGTCGGCGCCCAGCACCAGTTCGCTGATCAGGCTGCCGAACGCTGCATCGCCGTGGCCGCCGATATAGGTCTTGGTGGCCTGGGTGTCGACCAGGCGCTGCTCGGCGCGCTTTACCGAAGCGGGAATCGGCGTCAGGCCCTGGTCGTCCTTATAGACGCCCACGCCAAGGTCGAACTTGTTCGGGTTGGCGTCCTGGGCATACAGGTCCATCAAGCCGAGGATCGGGTCGCCGGGTACCCGGCCTATGGCATCGAAATGCATTACTTGCGGCCCTCGGCGTCCTTGGCCACTTCGTCGGTGCGCGCGGCCATGATGAAGTCGTTGCGGTGCAGGCCCTTGATGGAGTGGCTCCACCAGGTCACGGTGACCTTGCCCCATTCGGTGAGCAGGCCTGGGTGATGGCCTTCGGCTTCGGAGATTTCACCCATGGCGTTGGTAAAGGCCAGGGCGAACTTGAAGTTCTTGAACAGGAAAACCTTTTCCAGCTGCATCACGCCATCGCGCACTTCGATGTTCCAGTCGGGGATCTGCTTGAGCAGCACCGGCAGTTCTTCATCGCTGACTTGCGGGGCATCGGCGCGGCAGGCTTCGCAGTGGGCTTGGTTCAAGGTGGTCATGTGATGGTGTCCTGAATTCGAGTGTTTAAAAACGGTCGTCAGTGGCGTCACCCTAAAGCAACGCGGGGCCGGGGAACAGACTCACCTGGCCTTAAAAGCCACGGTTCACGCGGCCTTGGGTTTTGGCGGGAATTTCGGCGCATGCAACCCAAGCTGCATGCCGCGCTCGACCATGCCCATGATGTCTTCCTGCGCCACTTCGAACAGGCGCTTGAGGTTGGGCAGCACGAAATACAGCGGTTGCAGGATGTCGATGCGATACGGCGTGCGCATCGCTTCCAGCGGGTCGAAGGCTTGATGTTCAGGCTGGTCGGACAGGCAGTAAACACTTTCCTTGGGCGACGACAAAATCCCGCCACCGTAGATACGCCGACCGTCGGGGGTGTCCACCAGGCCGAACTCGATGGTCATCCAGTACAGGCGCGCCAGGTATACCCGTTGCTCCTTGCTGGCCGCCAGGCCGAGCTTGCCGTAAGTGTGGGTGAATTCGGCGAACCAGGGGTTGGTCAGCAGCGGGCAATGGCCAAAGATCTCGTGGAAAATATCCGGCTCTTGCAGGTAGTCCAGTTCTTCGCGGGTACGAATAAAGGTCGCCACCGGAAACTGCTTGTTGGCGAGCAATTCGAAGAAGGTCTGGAAGGGGATCAGCGCCGGCACGCGGGCGACTTGCCAGCCGGTGGTCGAGGCCAGCACCTGGTTGATTTCACCCAGTTGCGGGATGCGATCCAGGGGCAGGCCGAGCTTGTCGATGCCGTCCAGGTATTCCTGGCACGCGCGGCCCTCGATCACTTTCAATTGGCGGGTGATCAGGGTGTTCCACACCGCGTGCTCTTCCGCCGGGTAGTGGATAAAACCTTGCGCATCGGGCTCGCGGGCCACGTAGTGCGTCTGCTTCATACGGCTCTCCTGCTAGGCATTCGTTCTTGTTATGTCCTGGGATGAGCCTATTGATACGCCGTGCGGGGCAAGATTCCATCGGCTTCAGCATCGGCTGTGTAGGAAAAATTACTGGTTTTCGTAAAGTATTCGTTACGGAAGTGCGACTGGTTGGCGTATTGGGCTGGGAAAAGCCCCCAGGCTGTCACATAATCTTGACGACTATCTGCGCCCAGCGACAAAAAGACGCGGCGCCTACCCACTTTTCGAGCCTTTTCATGCGTATCAAAGTGCACTGCCAGAACCGCATCGGCATCCTGCGGGACATCCTCAACCTGTTGGTGGAGTACGGCGTCAACGTCGCCAAGGGTGAGGTGGGCGGCGAGCATGGCAACGCCATTTACCTGTTCTGCCCGAACCTGGTGAACATGCAATTCCAGGCGCTGCGCCCGCAGTTCGAGGCGATTGCCGGGGTGTTTGGCGTCAAAAGGGTAGGGCTGATGCCCAGTGAGCGTCGGCATATGGAGCTCAATGCGCTGCTCGGTGCCCTGGAGTTTCCGGTGCTGTCCATCGACATGGGCGGCTCCATCGTCGCCGCCAACCGTGCGGCCGCGCAGTTGCTCGGGGTGCGGGTGGACGAGGTGCCGGGCATTCCGCTGTCACGCTACGCCGAGGATTTCGACTTGCCGGAACTGGTACGCGCGAGTAAATCGCGGATCAATGGCCTGCGGGTCAAGGTCAAGGGTGACGTGTTCCTGGCGGATATCGCACCGCTGCAATCCTCCGAACATGACGACAGCGAAGCCATGGCCGGTGCCGTGTTGACCCTGCACCGTGCCGACCGCGTGGGCGAGCGTATCTACAATGTGCGCAAACAGGAGCTGCGCGGTTTCGACAGTATTTTCCAAAGCTCCAAGGTCATGGCCGCCGTGGTGCGTGAAGCCCGGCGCATGGCGCCGTTGGATGCGCCTCTATTAATAGAAGGCGAAACCGGCACCGGCAAAGAGTTGTTGGCGCGCGCGTGCCACCTGGCCAGCCCGCGCGGGCAATCGCCGTTGATGGCGCTGAACTGCGCCGGGTTGCCCGAGTCGATGGCCGAGACCGAATTGTTCGGCTACGGCCCCGGCGCGTTTGAAGGCGCGCGGGCCGAAGGCAAGCTCGGGCTGCTGGAGCTGACGGCCGGCGGTACGTTATTTCTCGATGGCGTTGGGGAAATGAGCGCGCGCTTGCAGGTGAAATTGCTGCGCTTCCTGCAGGACGGCTGTTTTCGGCGCGTGGGCAGTGACGAAGAGGTGTACCTGGATGTACGGGTGATCTGCGCCACCCAGGTGGACCTCTCCGAACTCTGCGCCCGTGGCGAATTCCGCCAGGACCTCTATCACCGCCTCAACGTGCTGTCCTTGCATATCCCGCCCCTGCGCGAATGCCTCGACGGCCTTGCGCCCCTGGTCGAGCACTTTCTCGACCAGGCCAGCCGGCAGATCGGCTGCCCGTTGCCCAGGCTGGCGCCTGCCGCCATGGACAAACTCAGCCACTACCACTGGCCGGGGAATGTGCGGCAGCTGGAAAACGTGCTGTTCCAGGCGGTGTCGCTGTGTGACGGCGGGACGGTCAAGGTCGAACACATCCGCCTGCCGGACTACGGCGTGCGCCAACCCCTTGGCGACTTTTCCCTGGAGGGCGGTTTGGAGGCGATCGTCGGGCGCTTCGAGAAGGCGGTGCTGGAGAGCCTGTATGCCGAGCATCCCAGCAGCCGGCAGTTGGGGAAACGCCTGGGGGTGTCGCACACCACCATCGCCAATAAGTTGCGCGATTACGAAATCCTCAAGGCGGACAAATAACCAACTGCGCCCCCCCGCATTGGTTCTCTGTCACCCGTAAGACGGGTACTTGCCGTAAGCGGCATAAGTCCGCCGTTTTTTCGACTATCTCCAGTCCTTCAAATCCTGCTGCCTGCCCGAAAACCCCAGCCCGCCTGGACTTTCCCCTGTTTTTAAAAGTTGGTTCGCAAATTGCTTAAGCCTCATCAGTACAGCGGTGGGCGGCAAGCCTGCGTCAGAAAGAGGAAAGAGCGTGGACAAGTACCTTTATGTGGCAATGACCGGCGCCAGCCAGAATGCACTGGCGCAGAAGGCCCATGCCAACAACTTGGCGAACATTTCCACCAACGGTTTCCAACGCGACCTGGAACAGGCGCGTTCGATGCCGGTGTTCGGTGACAGCTTTCCGGCGCGTGCGTTTGCCATGACCGAACGTCCCGCGACCGACTTCAGCCCTGGCGCGATGATCGAGACCGGTCGCGACCTGGATGTGGCGGTGAACGGCAATGGCTGGATGGCGGTGCAAACCCCCGATGGCGGTGAAGCCTACGTGCGCAGTGCCAGCATGAACGTCGATGCGCTGGGTGTGCTGCGCGCCGGCAACGGCATGCCGATCATGGGCAACGGTGGCCCGATCGCCGTACCGCCGCAGCAGAAAGTCGAAGTGGGCGCCGACGGCACTATCAGCATCCGCGCCATGGGCGAAGGCCCGCGGGTGATGGCTGAAGTGGACCGCATCAAGCTGGTCCAGCCCGATTTCAAGAATATGAATAAAGGCCTGGATGGCACCATCCATACCAAGGATGGCCAGCCGGCCGTTGCCGACGCGAACGTCACGCTGACCTCGGGTTTCCTGCAGGCGAGCAACGTCAACGCCGTGGAAGAAATGACCGCGGTCCTGGCGCTTTCCAAGCAGTTCGAGTTGCACATCAAGATGATGAACAGCGCCAAGGAAGACGACCAGGCCATGACCCGCGTAATGGCGATGAGCTGATAGCCACGTTATTGACCGACCACCAATTTTTGCAGCGCAGCGCCAACAAACAGGCGCACGAAGGAGAACAGCATGCTTCCGGCTCTATGGGTTGCCAAAACAGGCCTGTCCGCCCAGGACACCAACCTGACCACCATTTCCAACAACTTGGCCAACGTGTCGACCACGGGTTTCAAGCGTGACCGCGCCGAGTTCCAGGACTTGCTCTATCAGATCAAGCGCCAGCCAGGCGCCCAGTCGACCCAGGACAGCGAATTGCCGTCGGGTCTGCAACTGGGTACCGGTGTGAAGATCGTCGGCACCCAGAAGAACTTCAACGCCGGTAACCTGCAGCAGACCGGGCAGCCGCTGGACATGGCCATCAACGGTAAAGGGTTCTTCCAGATCCTGCAGCCGGATGGGACCACGTCCTACACCCGTGACGGTACCTTCCACCTGGACTCCAATGGCCAGATCGTGACGGCCAACGGTTTTGCCCTGGAACCGGCTATCGTCGTGCCGAACAACGCCCAGACCTTCACCGTCGGCAACGACGGCACCGTGTCGATCACCGTGGCCGGTAACCCGGCGTCGCAAGTGATCGGCAACCTGCAAACCGCCGACTTCATCAACCCGGCCGGCCTGCAGGCGATGGGTAACAACCTGTTCCTGGAAACCGCTTCCAGCGGCGCGCCGCAAATCGGCACCCCTGGCCTGAACGGTTTCGGCACCACGCTGCAAAGCACCCTGGAAACCTCCAACGTCAGCACCGTTGAAGAGATGGTCAACATGATCACCACTCAACGCGCCTACGAGATGAACTCCAAGGTGATTTCCACCGCAGACCAGATGCTTTCGTTCGTAACGCAGAATCTGTAATCAAGTCTATGGGGCGCTCCTGAGAGCGCCTGCAACACCGTGAGGTAAGGGTCATGAATCGCTATGTTTCCGTTCTGGCATTGAGTGGGATTGCCGTGCTCGCGGGCTGTGTCGCCCCGACGCCAAAACCCAATGACCCGTACTACGCGCCGGTGTTGCCGCGCACGCCGTTGCCGGCGGCGGCCAACAATGGTTCGATCTACCAGGCCGGTTTCGAACAGAACCTGTACAGCGACCGCAAGGCGTTCCGCGTGGGTGACATCATCACCATCACCCTGAACGAGCGAACCCAGGCGAGCAAGAACGCCAACTCCCAGATCGACAAGACCAGTACGGCCAGCATTGGTTTGAGCTCGCTGTTTGGCGCCGTGCCCAACACCAATAACCCCCTGGGCAATGGTGACCTGAGTCTGAATGCCGGCTACAGCGGTGATCGCGCCACCAACGGCAAGAGCGCGGCAGCGCAGGGCAACAGCTTGAGCGGTTCGGTCACTGTGACGGTGGCCGATGTATTGCCCAACGGCATCATCGCCGTGCGCGGTGAGAAGTGGATGACGCTTAATACCGGCGACGAGCTGGTGCGTATTGCCGGCATGGTCCGTGCCGATGATATTTCCACCGACAACACTGTGTCGTCGACGCGCATTGCCGATGCACGCATTACCTACTCGGGTACGGGTTCGTTCGCTGATGCGAGTCAGCCGGGCTGGTTCGACCGGTTCTTCCTTAGCCCGCTGTTCCCTTTCTAGGTGGCCACTTTGAAACTCAAACAGCTGATGGCGGCGGCACTCCTGCTGAGTCTGAGCGCGGTCGCCCAGGCCGAACGCCTGAAAGACATCGCCAGCATCTCTGGCGTGCGTTCCAACCAGTTGATCGGCTACGGCCTGGTGGTGGGGCTCAATGGCACGGGCGACCAGACCACCCAGACCCCGTTCACCCTGCAGACCTTCAACAACATGCTCTCGCAGTTCGGCATCAAGGTGCCGGCGGGTTCGGGCAACGTGCAGTTGAAGAACGTCGCGGCGGTGTCGATCAGTGCCGACTTGCCGGCGTTTTCCAAGCCGGGCCAGGTGGTCGACATCACCGTGTCGTCCATCGGCAACTCCAAAAGCCTGCGTGGCGGCACCTTGCTGATGACCCCGCTTAAAGGTATCGACGGTAACGTCTATGCCATCGCCCAGGGCAACCTGGTGGTGGGCGGGTTCGACGCCGAAGGTCGCGACGGTTCGAAGATCACTGTCAACGTGCCGTCGGCCGGGCGTATCCCGGGTGGCGCTACGGTTGAACGTACGGTGCCGAGCGGTTTCAACCAGGGCAACAGCCTGACCCTGAACCTCAACCGTTCGGACTTCACCACCGCCAAGCGTGTAGTCGACAAGATCAACGACATGCTCGGCCCTGGTGTGGCCCAGGCCATCGACGGCGGCTCGATCCGCGTCACCGCGCCGCTGGACCCCAGCCAGCGCGTGGACTACCTGTCGATCCTGGAAAACCTCGAAGTCGATCCGGGCCAGGCGGTGGCCAAGGTCATCATCAATTCGCGTACCGGTACCATCGTGATCGGCCAGAACGTCAAGGTCTCGCCGGCGGCGGTGACCCACGGCAGCCTGACCGTGACCATCACCGAAGACCCGATCGTCAGCCAGCCTGGGCCGTTGTCCAATGGCCAGACGGCGGTGGTGCCACGCTCGCGAGTGAATGCCCAGCAGGAAGCCAAGCCGATGTTCAAGTTCGGCCCCGGCACGACGCTGGATGAGATTGTGCGTGCGGTGAACCAGGTGGGGGCAGCGCCAGGCGACTTGATGGCGATCCTCGAAGCGTTGAAACAGGCCGGCGCGTTGCAAGCCGACCTGATCGTGATTTAAGGCCATGGCCATGGACATGCGTAACAGCGGCCTGACCAGCACGGCGGATTCGGGTTCGTATTCCGACTTGAATCGCCTGAACCAACTGAAGGTCGGCGACAAGAACAGCGAAGGCAACATGCGCAAGGTGGCGCAGGAATTCGAATCGCTGTTCTTGAGCGAGATGCTCAAGTCCATGCGCTCGGCCACCGAGGCCCTGGGCAAGGACAACCCGATGAACACCCCGGCCGCCAAGCAGTACCAGGAAATGTACGACCAGCAACTGGCGGTTTCCATGTCCCGCGAAGGCGGCGGTATCGGCCTGGCCGATGTGCTGATGCGCCAGATGCAGAAGAACAAGCCGGTGGACGCCCAGGCGGCCACCTTGCAGGGCCCGGCGTCGGCTGAGGCGGTCAAGAAGGTCGATGTGCCGACGCAAATTGCCGCCGGAACCCAGGCCGAGGGCCCGCTGGGGCGTTCCAATGGCCAGCGTCCACTGTGGGCCTATCGCGTGGCGGAGCCCCAGGCGGGCGCCGCAGCGGCCCACAGCAACGACATCGCACTGATGAACCAGCGCCGTATCGCCTTGCCGAGCAAGCTGACCGATCGCCTGCTCGCCGGTATCGTGCCGAGCACCGACACCACCACCGTTGCCCAGGCGGCGCCGCTGCGTAACAGCGCGGCCGCCGACAATGTGGTCAACAGCACGGCGCGCACGTTTGCCGTGCCGAGCGGGCGCATGCAGGTCTACGGCCGCGCTGTGGCCCAGCCGCCATTGGCACCGGTGAAGAAGGCGTTCAGCTCCCAGGATGAGTTTGTCGCGACCATGTTGCCGATGGCCAAGGCGGCCGCCGCGCGTATCGGTATCGATCCGAAGTACCTGGTGGCCCAGGCCGCCCTGGAAACCGGTTGGGGCAAGTCGGTGATGCGCGCCGAGGATGGCAGCAGCAGCCACAACCTGTTCGGCATCAAGGCCGGCCAGAGCTGGCAGGGCGGCCAGGCCCGTGCAATCACCAGCGAGTTTCGTGATGGGGCGATGGTCAAGGAAACGGCGCAGTTCCGGTCCTACGATTCTTACCAGGACAGCTTCCATGACCTCGTGACATTGCTGCAAAGCAATGATCGCTATAAAGAAGTGGTGAAATCGGCCGATAACCCCGAACAGTTTGTACGCGAGTTGCAAAAAGCCGGGTACGCCACGGACCCGGCCTACGCCAGCAAGATTTCGCAGATCGCAAAAACCATGAACAGTTACCAGAATTACGCTGCCGCGGGCGCGACCACTCATTTATAAGGTCTGAACCATGAGTTTGCTCAATATCGGGATGTCGGGGCTTAACGCCGCTCAAGGATCGTTGTCGGTCTTGAGTAACAACATCGCCAACGCCAATACCGCGGGTTATTCGCGTCAGCAGACCACCCAGAGCGCAAATGCGTCGAACCAGTATGGCGGCGTGTTCATCGGCAGCGGTACCACCCTGGCCGACGTGCGCCGGGTGTACAACGAATACCTGGACACCGCCTACCAGAACAGCACCTCGCTCAACAGCGATGCCAAGGCTTACCTGGATCAGGTCAGTGCCGTCGACAAGACCCTGTCGGACAAGACCACCGGCATGTCGGCGGTACTCAGTTCGTTCTTCGCTGCTGTGCAGACCGCCTCGGCGAACCCCAACGATACCTCGGCCCGCCAGATCCTGCTCACGAACGCCCAGACGCTGAGCAACCGGTTCAACTCCATTTCCAGCCAGTTGAGCCAGCAGAAAGAGACCATTAACAGCCAGTTGTCCTCGATGAGCGATCAGGTCAACCAACTGACTTCGTCGATTGCCTCTCTCAACAAGCAGATCGCCCAGGTGCAGGGTTCGTCGAACACCACCCCGGCCAACCTGCTGGACTCCCGCGCCGAAGCCGTGCGTTCGCTCAATGAGCTGATCGGTGTGACCGCCACTGAGAAGAACGGTGTGTTCAGCGTCAGCACCGGTAGCGGCCAATCCCTGGTGCTGGGTGATAAGTCCAATACCATTTCCGCCGTACCGAGCAAGAGCGACACCAGCCAGTACACGATCCAGCTCAATGCGGCCGGCGGTACGACGATGGATCTGGGCAACGTGATCAGCGGCGGCAGCATCGGCGGCCTGTTGCGCTATCGCAGCGACGCGTTGATTCCTGCGATCAATGACCTGGGGCGCATCGCGATTGCCACCGCCGATACGGTCAACAGCCAGTTGGGCCAGGGCCTGGACCTCAATGGCGAGTTCGGCGCCTCGATGTTCACCGACATCAATAACGCAGCCTCGGTTGCCCTGCGTAGCCTGGCTGCCCAAGGCAACCTGGGCGACGGCGCCCTGGGCGTGACGATCAAGGACACCACTCAGCTGACCAACTTCGATTACAAGGTCAGCTTCAACGACGACACCGACCTCAACAAGATCACGGTACTGCGTTCCGACGGCAAGGCCATGGGCACCTATGACCTCAGTGCCACGCCGCCTCCGGTCATCGATGGGTTCACCCTGGCGGTCAAGAGCGGTACGGTGCAGGCCGGTGACAGCTTCAAGGTCAGCCCCACCGCCAACGGCGCCAAGGAAATCGGCACGGTCCTCAGCGACCCCAGCAAGATTGCCTTTGCCGCGCCGTTGCAGGGCGAGGCCAGCAAGACCAACCAGGGCACCGGCACCTTCACGCCGCCGACGCTCACCGTGCCCCTGGACATACAGGGTGGTGCCGATACGGCACAACTGCGTACCGGCATCGAATACTCGATGCCGGTGAAGATGGTTTTCGGTAAACCGGCGGCCGATGGCACCCAGCCTTATACGCTGAGTAACGCCCAGGGCGATCCCATCGGTTCCGGCACCATCATTCCGGGACAGGCCAATAAGATCAGCATCAGCGTGCCGATGCGTGATGCCAGCGGTGCCTTGGTGTCGCCAGCCAAGAGCTTCAGTTTCGACACCACGGTGGGCGGTTCGCCGGCCAACGGCGACGGCACCTCGTTCTCGTTCAATGCCACCGGCAAGTCCGACAATCGCAACGCCCAGGCACTGCTCGACCTGCAGACCAAGGCAACCGTGGGCCTGGCGGCCGATGGCAGCGGCGGCACCAGCCTGGTGGGCGCCAACAGCAAGCTGGTCTCCACCGTCGGCGCCAAGGCCGCTTCGGCCGGCACTGACAACACCGCTACCGGTGCGCTGCTGGCCGCCAACAAGAACGCGCGCAACTCCGTATCCCAGGTGAACCTGGATGAAGAGGCGGGCGACATGATCAAGTTCCAGCAGTACTACACGGCGTCGTCGCAGATCATCAAGGCTGCGCAAGAAACCTTCAGCACGCTGATCAATAGTCTTTAAGGGAGTCTGGGACGATGCGCATTTCTACACAGCAGTATTACGACACCAGTGCCGTCAAGTATCAGAACAACTATTCCAGCGTTGTGAAGGCCCAGGAACAGGCGAGCTCCGGCGTGCGTGTACAGACCGCTTCGGATGATCCGGTTGCCGCCCAGCGCTTGCTGATGCTGCAACAGCAAAAAGACATGCTGGCCCAGTACAGCGGCAATATCACCAGCATTCAAAATACCCTGACGAACGAAGAAAGCGTGCTGGAGGCGATCAATACAACGATCCAGGCCGGCAGCCAGTTGGCGCTGCGTGCGGGTGGCGTGACCAGTGATGCTGACCGCAAGTCCATCTCGGTCGAGGTGGGCGCGCTTGAAAATCAGCTGTTGGGTTTGCTTAACAGCAAGGATGCGGCGGGCAACTATCTGTTCTCCGGTTCCAAGACCGATACGCCGCCGTATTCGCGCAACAATGATGGTACTTATAGCTATCAAGGCGACGAAAACGAGCTGAGCCTGCAGGTTTCCGAGACGCTGAAGGTGCGCACCAGCGATACGGGCAAGACCATCCTGGAAGGCGCGGTCAACACCAGCCGCACCCAAGCCACCTACACGACGCCTGCAACGGTGGATGACCACAAGGTCGCGATCTCGGCAGGCCTGGTAACGTCGGGCATCGATTACACCAAGCAGTTTGCCGACGGCCAGCCCTATAAGGTGACCTTTACCAGTAGCACGCAGTACGTTGTGACCGACAAGGACAACAACGACATTACTTCGCAGCTTCCAGGTAATGGTACGTTCGACTCCACCAAGGAAGGCAGCGCCAGTATCAATGTACGCGGGGTCAAATTCGATATCACCGCGGACCTCACCGGCGTGGCCACCGGGCCGGATGCCGATGCGTTGGTCGCAGGGCGTGAGTTCACCCTGGCCGCCAAGCCGGACGCGTTCAATGTCTCTCGCACCGCAAGCAACACTTCGGCGGCGCAACTGACCAATGCCCGCGTCAGCAGTGCAGCCGACTACTCCAGTACGTTTCCCAACAGCGGCGTACTGATCAAGTTCGACGATGTCGACCCGACTGCTTATAAGGTGTATGCCCAGCCGTATACCCCCGACAGCAAGCCGATTGTCGATAATGGCGTGATCGTCAGCGGTACGCCGCCAGCCAAGGACACGATCACCGCCGCGGGTGTCACCTTCGAGTTGAGCGGTACGCCGAACACCGGCGATCAGTTTTCGGTCGGCAACACCACCCAGAAAACCCAGAATGCCCTCGACACCCTGAGCCAGCTGCGCCAGGCCCTGGAACAGCCGGCGGATGGTATTCCCGGTGCGCGGGTCAAGCTTCAGGACGCCCTGAACGCCGCGGTCAGTAACCTGACCAACTCGGCCGACCAGGTGGACAACGTGCGTGGCTCCATCGGTGCGCGACAGAATGCACTCACGGTGCAGTCGAGTGAAAACACCAGTGTCGGCCTGGCCAACAAGACCACGATGAGTGACCTGGCCAACATTGACATGGGCGAGGCAGCGATCAACCTGACCCTGCAGCAAACCATGCTGGAGGCCTCGCAGCTGGCTTTCGTGAAAGTCTCGCAGTTGAGCCTGTTCAACAAGATGTAAGTGGCGTCAAGTCAAGCGGCCCGCTCTGGAAACAGGGCGGGCCGCTGCCGTTTCTGGGACTTAATTGTTTGAAGGTTTTGCACAAAGCACACACAATTGAGTGACCTGTGAGTCATAAAGCGCATCTTCACTGTATCGTGTGAAAAGGATAAGTCGTCACAGGGTCCTTGCGGGGCGGCTTTCAGCGAGATTTTTATGGGGTTATCCCCTTTATTGTCAGCACTCCAGGCCACGTCTGGGGTGTTCTCCAGCTATTTAGTATTGGGAAGCCACAATGATTGGCATAAAAAGCATCGCCAGTTACGTGCCGGCAGACGGGATCGATAACTACGCCCAGGGTGCCAAGTTCGCCAAGGATGAAGAATTCATCATCGGCAAGATCGGTTCGGCGTTCCTGCCGCGCAAGGAAGCCGCGCAGGAAACCTCCGACCTGTGTGTCGAGGCGGTCAACGCTTTGTTTGCCAACAACCCGGATTTGAAGCGCGAGTCCATCGATGCCCTGATCGTCGTCACCCAGAACGGCGATGAAGAGGGTTTGCCCCACACGGCCGCGATCGTCCAGGACAAACTCGGCCTGCCCACCCACGTGGCGGCGTTTGATATTTCCCTGGGCTGCTCCGGCTACGTCTACGGCATCTACGCGATGAAGGGCTTCATGGAAGCCACCGGCCTGAAAAACGGCCTGTTGGTCACCGCCGACCCGTATTCGAAGATCGTCGACCCGGAAGACCGCAACACCACCATGCTGTTCGGCGATGCCGCCACCGCCACCTGGATGGGCGAAGACGCGCCGTGGTTGCTGGGCAAGTCCAAGTTCGGCACCGACGGTTCCGGCGCACCGCATCTCAAGGTCAGCGATGGCGTGTTCTTCATGAATGGCCGCCAGGTGTTCAACTTCGCCTTGCTCAAGGTGCCGGCGCATTTGCACGAGCTGCTCGACGAGTCGGACCTTGCGGCCGATGACATCGATGCGTTCTGCATTCACCAGGGCAGTGCGGCGATTGTCGACGCCGTGGCCCGGCGTTTCGAAGACGCGCCGGTGGAGAAGTTCATCAAGGACATGGTCGAGACCGGCAACACCGTGTCGTCGAGCATTCCGTTGCTGCTGGAAAAGCATGTGATGGACGCCACCTGGAAGCGCGTGGCAATCAGCGGTTTTGGCGTGGGCCTGTCGTGGGGATCGGCGATTCTCTATCGTCCGTGACGCTTCGATAGACTGCTTTCTGCGTAAAAGCAAACGCCGATGCTCGAAAGAGCATCGGCGTTTTTTATTTGGCGCCAGAAAACCCAATGAAATATGGGTTTTTAGCCGTCGTAAGCCCTTGAATTACAAGGGGTGGCACGGCGCCATTAAAAAAATCAAAAAAAATCCTCAAGCAACCGGCTACCACGACGATAACTATTACGTAGGTTCTCAGGCCACACCCGGCGGTTGCCAGGGCCGGAAGCCGCAGTATCCATCCAACGAGGATTTCGTCATGGCTTTAACAGTAAACACCAACATTGCTTCGATCACTACTCAGGGCAACCTGAACAAAGCCGGCGGCGCCCTGGCCACCTCCATGCAGCGCCTGTCTTCCGGCCTGCGTATCAACAGCGCTAAAGACGACGCAGCCGGCCTGCAGATCGCTAACCGCCTGACCAGCCAAATCAACGGCCTGGGCCAAGCAGTAAAAAACGTGAACGACGGTATCTCCATCGCTCAGACCGCTGAAGGCGCGATGCAGGCTTCGACCGACATCCTGCAAAAAATGCGTACCCTGGCTCTGTCTTCCGCGACTGGCTCCCTCAGCGCTGACGACCGTAAGTCGAACAACGACGAATACCAGGCCCTGACTTCGGAACTGACCCGTATCTCGCAAACCACTACTTTCGGTGGCCAGAAGCTGCTGGACGGTTCGTACGGTACCAAAGCCATCCAGGTTGGCGCTAACGCTAACGAAACCATCAACCTGAGCCTGGAAAACGTTGCAGCCAACAACATTGGTTCGCAGCAGATCAAAACCAAGGCCATCGTGCCTAGCGCAACTGGCCTGGCTGGCGGCGACATCACTGTTACCGGCAACGGTCAGACCAAAACCGTAACTTACGCTGCAGGCGCTTCGGCTAAAGACATCGCTGCGGGCCTGAACGGTTCGATCGGTGGCCTGACCGCTACCGCCAGCACTGAAGTCAAACTGGAAGTAGGCGCTGCCACTCCGTCGAACTTCAAACTGGCTGTAGGTAGCGGTAATGCTGTTGATTTCGTCGGCGTGAAGGACCTGGCCGGCCTGGCTGACCAGCTGAAATCGAACGCTGCCAAACTGGGCATCAGCGTTAACTACGACGAATCCAACAAAACCCTGTCGGTTAAGTCGGACTCCGGCGAAAACCTGTCGTTCTCGGGTGCTGATGCCAACGCCCAGACCAACATCCTGGTTGGCGCTAAAGACGGCGCTGGCGCATTCGCCACCCCGGCTGCTCTGGGTGCTGCTGCAATCGTTGTGACCGGTCAGGTTTCCCTGGATTCGGCTAAAGGCTACTCCCTGAGCGACGCTGGTACTGGTGTATCGGACTTGTTCTCGGCTGCTACCGTTTCGTCGACCAAGACCACCATCTCTAACACCGATGTGACCGACGCTACCAACGCTCAAAACGCGCTGGCTGTTATCGACAAGGCCATCGGCACCATTGACGGCGTTCGTTCGGGCCTGGGTGCTACTCAGAACCGTCTGACTACCACTGCAGACAACCTGCAGAACATTCAGAAGAACTCCACCGCTGCACGTTCCACCGTTCAGGACGTCGACTTCGCTTCCGAAACCGCCGAACTGACCAAGCAACAAACCCTGCAATCGGCCTCCACCGCGATCCTGTCGCAGGCTAACCAGCTGCCATCCGCTGTACTGAAGCTGCTTCAGTAATTCCAGCGCTTGGTAACTAACGGAAGGGCGCGTCTACGTGCCCTTCCGTTTTTTCGGTTTAGAGGAGATTGGACATGGACATGAGTGTAAAGCTGAACCAGTCTTATCCGCCGGTTGCACCTAAAAGCGCGCCTGCACCGATAGCAGCAACTGACAAAAGCGTCACCAAAGTCCAGGAAACACCGGCCACAGGCAAAGAGCCTGAGCGTGCCGACCTGGAAAAAGCAGTCACTGATATTCGCGAATTCGTACAAGCGGCCCAGCGCAAACTGGACTTTTCCATTGATGACTCCACCCACCGTGTGGTGGTCAAGGTCATCGCCACCGACAGTGGTGAAGTGATTCGCCAGATCCCGTCGGAAACGGCATTGAAGCTGGCACAGAACCTTTCCAGCGCAAGCAACCTGTTGTTTGACGACAAAGTCTGAGCTGGCATGAAACTTGTTGCTGTCGTGGCTTGAGGCGTAATAAGTCAAGATAACGGCAGCCACCGAACAGGAGATAGATGATGGCGGGTTCAACGGTAAGTGGTATCGGTTCGAATATCGATACGCAAGCGATCGTGACATCCTTGGTTAACGCCGAAAAGGTGCCCAAGCAGACGCAGATCAATACCGCGTCCGCGAAAGCGACCACCACGCTGTCTTCGATCGGCAAGGTTCAGGCCGCGCTGGATGCGTTTCGTAACGCCCTGGACACCATGTCCAAGGACAGCAGCTTCACCGGTTTGAGCGGTTCGTCGTCGGATGAAAAGACCGCGACCATGACGGCCAGCAATACGGCCTCGAACGGCAGCTTCCGGTTGATCGTCGACCAGTTGGCCCAGGCGTCCAAGCTGTCGAGCAAGATCTTCAGCGGTGGCACTTCGACGGTTGTCAACGCGACGGATAAGCCGACCACGTTGACCATCAGTCAGTCCGGCAAGGCTTACGACCTCAGCGTTCCAGCCGGCGCGACCCTGCAGCAGGTACGTGACTCGATCAATACGCAGTTTGGCACGTCGGGGCTGAGTGCCAACATCCAGACCGATTCCAACGGTTCTCGATTGATCCTGACCTCTACCAATATGGGGACGGGCTCGGACCTCACGCTGTCTGGCACCTCGGGGCTGGATGTGGGCGCCACGGTCGTTGATCCTCCCAAGGATGCGCAATACAGCATTGATGGGGTTGCGTCTGTGTCCAAGTCCAACACCATCACTGGTGCTCTTAGTGGCGTGGATATCAAGCTGGTAGCTACGTCGACTTACAAAACGGGCAGTGAGGGTGAAAAGAACGCCACGCTCATCACCGTCAGCACCAACAACACCGCGCTCAAGTCCGGGGTCAAGGGGTTCATTGACACCTACAACGCCCTGATCACAGCGATGAACGCCGAAACCAAGGTCACCACGAACCTGGACGGCAGCACCACTGCGGCAGCGTTGACGGGTGACTCGACCATGCGTTCGTTGCAGAGCACGATCCGCAATGAGTTCAACGCGCTGTCGGGCAACGGGGCCTTCAAGTCCCTGGCTCAGTTCGGCGTGACCACCAGTTCGACCACTGGTCTGCTGGCGATTGATGACAAAAAGTGGGACGCGGCGGTTAAAACCAACGGGGCCGACATCAACAGTATGTTCAGTGGCAAAGACGGCATGCTGGCGCGGATGAAAAGCGCCACGGATGACTTTGCCAAGGCAAGCACCGGGATCCTGGCGACGCGCTCTACCTCCTTGTCGAACACGTTGAAGGATCTGACCAAGGATCAAGCCACGCTCGACGAGCGCATGACCCTGCTCACCAGCAGCCTGTCGGCCAAATACAACGCCATGGACACCCTGGTCGCCCAATTGCGTCAGCAAAGCACCAGTGTCATGACCACACTCAATGCGTTGAACAACGTCAAAACCAATTCTTGATCCCCTGCTGATGCAAAAAGGCCAGGCAAACTGCCTGGCTTTTTTTATCGGGGTACGACTGGCCCTAAAGCTTTTTGCGGGTCAGTCGACATATTGGTTACTAGAATCCTTTTCGCTGTCGCCTGTCACGAGGTAGAAACATGAATCCCATGAGAGCCCTTCGCCAATACCAGAAGGTCAATTCCCATGCTCAGATCTCCGAAGCCAGCCCACATCGCCTGGTGCAGATGCTGATGGAAGGCGGGCTGGACCGTATGGCCCAGGCCAAGGGGGCGCTGGCGCGTGGCGACATCGCCCAGAAGGGCCTGATGCTGGGCAAGGCCATCGATATCGTGATCGGCCTGCGCGACGGCCTGAATGCTGAAAAGAGTGACAACCCGGCTTACGTCCAGCAGTTGGAAAGTCTGTATGCGTACATGACCAACCGTCTGATGGAAGCGAACCTGCATAACGATGCCGACATGATCGACGAAGTCGCCCGTTTGCTGATTACCGTGAAAGAAGGCTGGGATGCCATCGCTGTGCCACAGGCTGCAACCGAGTAAGGCGCAGCAGAGAAGGGCCTGAGGGCCTTGAGGAATACGTCATGAGCCAAGCATTGCAACGCATTGATGAAACCCGTGAAGCGCTGATCGGCGCGCTGGCAGACCGTAACTGGGACGCCATTGGCGAGCTGGACATGGGCTGTCGCAACGTGATCGACGAGGTGCTCAGCGAAGCGCCGGTGGATGAGGATGCGTTGCGTGAAAAGCTTGAGAGCCTGTTGGCGGTATACCAGCAGTTGCTTGAGGTGACGACGGGCGAGCGCCAGGCGATTTTTGAAGAGATGTCGCAGATCAACCAAGCGAAGAACGCGTCAAAGGTTTACCATTTGTTCGGCTGAACAGGCGCAGTTAATCCGAACGGCGCGTCATAAATTTGACCGTGCCAGCTTTTTTGACTTAACTAGTGCTGTTTTCAGATTTCAGACGTCTATAAAGTAAGAAGTCTTACGGCCGTCTCGATTGCCCCTACACTGGGCAGAGCGTTTTACTAGGGAAGTTGCTATTGCATGTGGCGTGAAACCAAAATTCTGCTGATCGATGACGATAGCGTCCGCCGCCGCGATTTAGCGGTGATTTTGAATTTTCTTGGCGAAGAAAATCTGCCCTGCGGCAGCCATGACTGGCAGCAGGTAGTCAGCTCATTGTCATCGAGCCGTGAAGTCATCTGTGTGCTGATCGGGACGGTAAACGCTCCTGGCGCTGTTTTGGGCTTGTTAAAGACACTGTCAACCTGGGATGAGTTCCTTCCGGTGTTGCTAATAGGCGATATTTCTTCTGTCGACCTGCCCGAAGACCAGCGCCGTCGTGTGCTTTCCACCCTGGAAATGCCCCCCAGCTACAGCAAACTGCTCGATTCCCTGCACCGTGCCCAGGTCTATCGCGAGATGTACGACCAGGCCCGCGAGCGCGGTCGCCACCGCGAACCCAACCTGTTCCGCAGCCTGGTCGGCACCAGCCGTGCCATCCAGCACGTGCGCCAGATGATGCAGCAGGTGGCCGATACCGACGCCAGCGTGCTGATCCTCGGCGAGTCGGGCACCGGCAAGGAAGTGGTCGCGCGCAACCTGCACTACCACTCCAAGCGCCGCGACGGGCCTTTTGTGCCGGTCAACTGCGGAGCGATCCCGGCAGAGCTGCTCGAAAGTGAATTGTTCGGCCACGAGAAGGGCGCCTTTACCGGGGCGATCACCAGCCGTGCCGGGCGTTTCGAGCTGGCCAACGGCGGCACCCTGTTCCTCGACGAAATCGGCGACATGCCGTTGCCGATGCAGGTCAAGCTGCTGCGCGTCTTGCAGGAGCGCACCTTCGAGCGCGTGGGCAGTAACAAGACCCAGAGCGTCGACGTGCGCATCATCGCCGCGACCCACAAGAACCTCGAAAGCATGATCGAGGTCGGCAGCTTCCGCGAAGACCTGTACTACCGCCTCAACGTATTCCCGATCGAGATGGCCCCGCTGCGTGAGCGCGTGGAAGATATCCCGCTGCTGATGAACGAACTGATCTCGCGCATGGAGCACGAAAAGCGCGGTTCGATCCGCTTCAACTCGGCCGCGATCATGTCCCTGTGCCGCCATGGCTGGCCGGGCAACGTCCGGGAGCTGGCCAACCTGGTGGAGCGCATGGCGATCATGCATCCCTACGGTGTGATCGGCGTGGTCGAGCTGCCGAAGAAATTCCGCTACGTCGACGACGAAGACGAGCAACTGGTCGACAGCCTGCGCAGCGACATGGAAGAACGGGTTGCCATCAACGGCCACACCCCGGACTTCGGCTCCACCGCCATGCTGCCGCCCGAAGGCCTGGACTTGAAAGACTACCTCGGCAACCTCGAGCAGGGGTTGATCCAGCAGGCCTTGGACGACGCCAACGGCATCGTCGCCCGTGCCGCCGAGCGCCTGCGCATCCGTCGAACCACCCTGGTGGAGAAGATGCGCAAGTACGGAATGAGCCGCAAAGAAGGTGATGAACAGGCAGATGATTGACGCCTGTTTTCCAAGCCGCTGATATTTCAGCGGTTTTTTTTCGGCACAACTATTGCTACAGCCCTCGCAACGTTCCGTTTAACTGACGGTCAGCCAAGCGAGAGAGCATCATGCCCCACGCCGCCCAACTATCTTCGGCCCCTGCCATCCAGGGGCTGGTTCCGCCTGTCGAGCCGCCGACCCGCCAGGGTCTTGAACAGGCGTTCTCGCAGTTCAGCCAGATGTCGAGCCAGCTGACCGACTCCTACAGCCTGCTGGAAGCCCGGGTCTCCGAGCTGAAAGGCGAACTGGCCGTGGTCAGCGCCCAGCGCATGGAAGAGTTGGCCGAGAAAGAGCGCCTGGCCAATCGTCTGCAAAACCTGTTGTCGCTGTTGCCCGGTGGCGTGATCGTCATCGATGAAGAAGGCCGCGTGCGTGAAGCCAACCCGGCGGCCTGCGACATGCTCGGTCTGCCGCTGGAAGGCGAGCTGTGGCGCCATGTCATCACCCGCTGCTTTGCGCCGCGTGAGGACGATGGCCACGAAATCTCCCTGAAGGACGGGCGCCGCCTGTCCATCGCCACCCGTTCCCTGGATGCGGAGCCGGGCCAGTTGGTGCTGCTTAACGACCTGACTGAAACCCGTCATCTGCAAGACCAGTTGGCGCGCCATGAGCGTTTGTCCTCGTTGGGGCGGATGGTCGCTTCGTTGGCGCATCAGATCCGTACGCCGTTGTCGGCTGCGTTGATCTACGCCAGTCATTTGACTGATGAGCAATTGCCCGCCGCCACGCACCAGCGTTTTGCCGGGCGCCTGAAGGAGCGCCTGCATGAATTGGAGCACCAGGTCCGCGACATGCTGGTATTTGCCCGCGGCGAATTGCCGCTGACCGACCGCGTGACGCCGGCCCAGCTGATGCAGGCCCTGCAAGCGGCGGCCGCTGCCCATATCCAGGACGTGCACGTGCGTTGGCAGTGCGACAGCCACCTCGGCGAGCTGCTCTGCAACCGCGACACCCTGGTGGGCTCGCTGCTCAACCTGATCGAAAACGCCACCCAGGCCAGCGGTCCCGGCGCGCGGCTCAAGGTGCACCTGTACAACCGCGAGCAAACCCTGCGCCTGTGCATCAGCGACAGCGGCAGCGGTATCGACCCGGTGGTGCTCAAGCGCCTGGGTGAACCCTTTTTCACCACCAAAACCAACGGCACCGGCCTGGGCCTGACCGTGGTCAAGGCGGTGGCGCGTGCCCATCAGGGAGAATTGCAGCTGCATTCCCGCGTTGGGCGTGGCACCTGTGCATTGATGACCTTGCCGCTGTTTTCATGCGCGGCAAGCGCGGAGTAAGGATATGGCTATCAAGGTTCTGTTGGTGGAAGACGATCGCGCCCTGCGTGAAGCATTGGCTGACACGCTGTTGTTGGCGGGCCATGACTACCGGGCGGTCGGTTCTGCCGAGGACGCCTTGGACGCGGTGGAGCAGGAAGCCTTCAGCCTGGTGGTCAGCGACGTGAACATGCCCGGCATGGACGGCCACCAGTTGCTCGGCCTGCTGCGTGCGCGTCAGCCGCAGCTGCCGGTGTTGCTGATGACCGCCCACGGTGCGGTGGAGCGTGCCGTGGACGCGATGCGTCAGGGCGCCGCGGATTACCTGGTCAAGCCCTTCGAGCCTAAAGCCCTGATCGAACTGGTGGCCCGTCACGCCCTGGGGGTAATCCCGGCCAACGAAGGCGAGGGCCCGATCGCCTTCGAGCCGGCCAGTGCACAATTGCTCGAGTTGGCAGCCCGTGTGGCGCGCAGTGACTCCACCGTGCTGATCTCCGGCGAGTCCGGCACTGGTAAAGAGGTGCTGGCGCGTTATATCCACCAGCAGTCGACCCGCGCCCAGCAACCGTTTATCGCCATCAACTGCGCGGCGATCCCCGACAACATGCTTGAAGCCACCCTGTTCGGTCATGAGAAAGGTTCGTTCACCGGGGCCATCGCGGCCCAGGCGGGCAAGTTCGAACAGGCCGATGGCGGCACGATTTTGCTGGATGAGATCTCGGAAATGCCCCTGGGCCTGCAAGCCAAGTTGCTGCGGGTGCTGCAAGAGCGCGAAGTGGAGCGGGTGGGTGCGCGCAAGCCGATCCAGTTGGACATCCGTGTGGTCGCCACCACCAACCGTGACCTCGCCGGCGAAGTGGCGGCGGGGCGCTTCCGGGAAGACCTGTTCTATCGGCTTTCGGTGTTCCCCCTGGCCTGGCGCCCGCTGCGTGAACGCCCGGCAGATATCATTCCGCTGGCCGAGCGCCTGCTGAACAACCACGTCAAAAAAATGAAGCACGCCCAGGCGCGGCTGTCGGCGCAAGCCCAGGCCTGCCTGATCAGTTATCCATGGCCCGGCAACGTGCGGGAGTTGGACAACGCCATCCAGCGCGCGCTGATCCTGCAGCAAGGCGGCCTGATCCAGCCCCAGGATTTCTGCCTGGCCATGGGCACTGGTGCGGCGCCATTGCCCTCGTTGGCGCCCGCACCGGTGGTTGCAGAGGCTGAGTCTGCCGGTGCCCTCGGCGACGACCTGCGTCGCCGCGAATTCCAGATGATCATCGACACCCTGCGCGCCGAGCGCGGCCGGCGCAAAGAGGCCGCCGAGCGCCTGGGCATCAGCCCGCGCACCCTGCGCTACAAGCTGGCGCAGATGCGTGACGCTGGAATGGATGTGGAAGCGTATCTATTCGCCACGTAACCGGTAAGAAGGTCGACAATGTTTGTCGCCTTTTCTTACGAGCTGATGCGGATCTGGCACCCTTGTTGCTACCTCCCCTAGTAATCGCTGCGTAGTGTCAAAAAATTGCAGGTTGGAGAGAGAAGGTCATGAGCCAGGGTATTGAGTTCAATCGGTTGATGTTGGATATGCGCGCCATGCAGATGGATGCCATGGCTCAACCGAAATCCGTCGCGCCAGCGCCGGAATTGGGCCAAAGCAGCTTTGCCGACATGCTCGGCCAGGCCATCAACAAAGTCAGTGATACCCAGCAAGCTTCCAGCCAGTTGGCCAATGCGTTCGAGATCGGCAAAAGCGGCGTGGACCTCACCGATGTGATGGTCGCCTCGCAAAAGGCCAGCGTTTCCTTCCAGGCCCTGACCCAAGTGCGTAACAAGCTGGTTCAGGCCTATCAAGACATCATGCAGATGCCGGTTTAAGGGCGAGATTTAAGTCATGGCAGAAGCAGTCTCCGACAACGTACCCGCCAAGACAGACGGCAAGCCGCCGCTGTTTGGCCTGTCGTTCCTGGAAAACCTCTCGGAAATGACCATGCTGCGTCAGGTGGGCCTGATGGTCGGCCTGGCTGCCAGCGTGGCGATTGGTTTCGCCGTGGTGTTGTGGTCGCAGCAACCCGATTACCGGCCGTTGTACGGCAGCCTGGCGGGCATGGATTCCAAGCAGATCATGGAAACCCTCGCCGCCGCCGACATTGCCTACACCGTGGAGCCCAACTCCGGCGCCCTGCTGGTCAAGGCCGACGATGTGGCCCGTGCGCGCATGAAGCTGGCTGCCGCCGGCGTGACCCCGTCCGACAGCAATATCGGTTTCGAGATCCTCGACAAGGACCAGGGCCTGGGGACCAGCCAGTTCATGGAAGCCACCCGCTACCGTCGTGGCCTTGAAGGCGAGCTGGCGCGCACCATTTCCAGCCTGAACAACGTCAAGGGTGCCCGCGTGCACCTGGCGATTCCGAAAAGCTCGGTGTTTGTGCGCGATGAGCGCAAGCCAAGTGCGTCGGTATTGGTCGAACTGTTTTCCGGTCGCTCCCTGGAGCCTGGCCAGGTCATGGCGATCATCAACCTGGTGGCCACCAGCGTTCCCGAACTGAGCAAGTCGCAGATCACCGTGGTCGACCAGAAGGGCAACCTGCTCTCCGACATGGCCGAAAACTCCGCGCTGACCCAGGCCGGCAAGCAGTTCGACTACAGCCGCCGCATGGAAAGCATGCTCACCCAGCGTGTGCACAACATCCTGCAACCGGTGCTGGGCAATGACCGCTACAAGGCGGAAGTGTCTGCCGACGTGGACTTCAGTGCCGTCGAGTCGACCTCCGAGCAGTTCAACCCGGACCAGCCGGCCCTGCGCAGTGAGCAATCGACCAGCGAACAACGTACCGCCAGCAATGGCCCGCAAGGTGTGCCCGGTGCCCTGAGCAACCAGCCGCCGGCCCCGGCTTCGGCGCCGCAAACCACCGGTGGCGCCGCAGCCACCGCGGGCGCCATCCAGCCTGGCCAGCCATTGTTGGATGCCAACGGCCAGCAGATCATGGACCCGGCCACCGGCCAGCCGATGCTCGCGCCGTACCCGGCGGACAAGCGTAACCAGTCCACCAAGAACTTCGAACTCGACCGTTCCATCAGCCACACCAAGCAGCAGCAGGGTCGCGTCAATCGCCTGTCGGTGTCGGTGGTGGTGGATGACCAGGTCAAGGTCAACGCCGCTGACGGTGCTGTAACGCGTGCACCGTGGAGCGCCGACGAATTGGCGCGCTTCACACGCCTGGTGCAGGACGCCGTTGGTTTTGACGCCAGTCGGGGTGACAGCGTCAGCGTGATCAACATGCCGTTCTCCGCCGAGCGTGGCGAAGTGATCGCCGAAGCGGCGTTCTACACCCAGCCGTGGTTCTGGGACATCGTCAAGCAAGTGCTGGGTGTGTTGTTCATCCTGGTGCTGGTGTTCGGCGTGCTGCGCCCGGTGCTCAACAACATCACCGGCAACGGCAAGAAACAACTGGCGGCCTTCGGTGGCAGCGATGTCGAGTTGGGTGGCATGGGCGGCCTGGACGGCGAACTGGCCAACGACCGCGTCAGCCTCGGCGGCCCGCAAAGCATCCTGTTGCCGAGCCCGAGCGAAGGCTATGACGCGCAGTTGAACGCAATCAAAAGTCTGGTAGCAGAAGACCCGGGCCGTGTGGCCCAGGTCGTGAAAGAGTGGATTAACGCAGATGAGTGATCGAGCCGCTGTTGCCAAGCTCTCCCGGGTCGACAAAGCCGCAGTCCTGCTGCTGTCCCTGGGGGAAACCGACGCCGCCCAAGTGCTGCGCCACATGGGCCCCAAAGAGGTCCAGCGGGTGGGCGTGGCCATGGCGCAAATGCGCAATGTGCACCGCGAGCAAGTCGAACAGGTGATGAGCGAGTTCGTCGAGATCGTCGGCGACCAGACCAGCCTGGGCGTCGGCTCCGACAGCTACATCCGCAAGATGCTCACCTCGGCCCTGGGCGAAGACAAGGCCAACGGCCTGATCGACCGCATCCTGCTGGGCGGCAACACCAGTGGCCTGGACAGCCTCAAGTGGATGGAACCGCGCGCGGTCGCCGACGTGATCCGCTACGAGCACCCGCAGATCCAGGCAATCGTGGTGGCCTACCTCGACCCGGACCAGGCCGGTGAAGTCCTCGGCCACTTCGACCATAAGGTGCGCCTGGACATCATCCTGCGCGTGTCATCGCTGAACACCGTGCAGCCGGCGGCCCTGAAGGAACTCAACACGATTCTCGAGAAACAGTTCTCGGGCAACTCGAACGCCTCGCGCACCACCCTGGGTGGTATCAAGCGCGCGGCCGACATCATGAACTTCCTCGACAGCTCGGTCGAAGGCCAGTTGATGGACTCGATCCGCGAGATCGACGACACCCTGTCCGGCCAGATCGAAGACCTCATGTTCGTGTTCAACAACCTCTCCGATGTCGACGACCGTGGCATCCAGGCGTTGCTGCGCGAAGTGTCCTCCGACGTGCTGGTACTGGCCCTCAAGGGCTCGGACGAAGGCGTCAAGGAGAAGATCTTCAAGAACATGTCCAAGCGTGCCTCCGAGCTGTTGCGCGACGACCTGGAAGCCAAGGGTCCGGTGCGCGTCAGCGACGTGGAAACCGCGCAGAAAGAAATCCTCACCATTGCCCGCCGTATGGCCGAAGCCGGAGAAATCGTTCTCGGTGGGAAGGGCGGCGAAGAAATGATCTAAGGCGCTCCCCATGTCGAACAAAGATGAGGCGCCCAGCGATCTGATTCGCGCACGGGACGTCGGTGGGTTCGACATCTGGTCGTTGCCCAGCTTCGATCCGCATGTGCCCGAGCCCGAGCCGGAACCGGTTGAAGAGCCGCCGGTGGAAATGGAAGAAGTGCCGCTGGAGGAAGTCCAGCCACTGACCCTGGAAGAGTTGGAAAGCATCCGTCAGGAGGCCTACAACGAAGGCTTCGCCGCTGGCGAGAAAGACGGTTTTCGCAGCACTACCCTCAAGGTGCGCCAGGAGGCCGAGGTGGCGCTGAGCGTCAAGCTGGCCAGCCTGGAGCGCCTGATGGGCAACCTGTTCGCGCCCATCGCCGAGCAGGATTCGCAGATCGAAAAATCCATGGTCGGCCTGGTACAGCACATCACCCGCCAGGTGATCCAGCGCGAACTGGTGCTGGATTCCAGCCAGATCGAAAGCGTGATGCGCGAAGCCCTCAAGTTGTTGCCCCTGGGCGTCGGTAATGTGCGGCTGTACATCAACCCGCAGGACTTCGAACAGGTCAAAGCGATGCGCGAGCGCCATGAAGAAACCTGGCGCATCGTCGAAGATGCGGCGCTGCAGCCCGGCGGTTGCCGGGTCGAGACCGAGCACAGCCGCATCGATGCCACGGTGGAAACCCGCATCAGCCAGATCATGGCCAAGCTGCTTGATCAACAACACGAGCAGGCGCTGAACCCGGCCGAACCGGACCTGAGCGTGGACCTGGACGCCCCCGATGCGCCTTGATCGCACCAGCTTCGCCAAGCGCCTGGGCGGCTATGCCGAGGCCACCGAATTGCCCGGCCAGCCAATCCTCGAAGGGCGCCTGTTGCGCATGGTCGGCCTGACCCTCGAAGCCGAGGGCCTGCGGGCCGCCATGGGCAGCCGCTGCATGGTGATCAACGACGACAGCTACCATCCGGTGCAGGTCGAAGCCGAAGTGATGGGTTTTTCCGGCAACAAGATTTTCCTCATGCCCGTCGGCAGCCTGGCCGGCATCGCCCCCGGCGCCCGTGTGGTGCCCCTGGCCGACACCGGCCGCCTGCCCATGGGCATGGGCATGCTCGGCCGGGTGCTGGACGGCGCCGGTCGCGCACTGGACGGCAAGGGCGGCATGAAAGCCGAAGACTGGGTGCCGATGGACGGCCCCACCATCAACCCGCTCAACCGCAACCCCATCAGTGTGCCGCTGGACGTGGGGATTCGCAGCATCAACGGTTTATTGACGGTCGGCCGCGGCCAGCGTCTGGGCCTGTTCGCGGGTACGGGGGTGGGTAAGTCGGTGTTGCTCGGCATGATGACGCGCTTTACCGAGGCCGACATCATCGTGGTGGGCCTGATCGGCGAGCGGGGCCGCGAGGTGAAGGAGTTCATCGAACACAGCCTCGGCGAAGAAGGCCTCAAGCGTTCGGTCGTCGTTGCGTCGCCGGCGGACGATGCACCGCTGATGCGTCTGCGCGCGGCCATGTACTGCACACGCATCGCCGAATATTTTCGCGACAAGGGCAAGAACGTCCTGTTGCTGATGGACTCGCTCACCCGTTTCGCCCAGGCCCAGCGGGAAATCGCCCTGGCCATCGGCGAGCCCCCGGCCACCAAGGGCTATCCGCCGTCGGTGTTCGCCAAGCTGCCCAAACTGGTGGAGCGCGCCGGTAATGCCGAGGCCGGTGGCGGCTCGATCACCGCGTTCTACACCGTATTGTCCGAAGGCGATGACCAGCAGGATCCCATCGCCGACTCGGCGCGGGGTGTGCTCGACGGCCACATCGTGCTGTCGCGGCGTCTGGCGGAGGAGGGGCACTACCCGGCCATCGACATCGAAGCGTCCATCAGCCGGGTCATGCCGGCGGTGGTCACGCCGGAGCATATGGCCCGCGCGCAGCAGTTCAAGCAGCTGTGGTCGCGTTATCAACAGAGCCGCGACTTGATCAGCGTCGGCGCCTACGTGGCCGGCGGCGACCGCGACACCGACCTGGCGATCGCCCTGCAACCGCAGTTGGTGACCTACTTGCGCCAGGGCCTCAACGACAAGATCAGCATGGGTGAAAGCGAAGCGCACCTGGGTTCGATCTTCGCTCCTGCGCCGGGTGGCTAAGCCATGGCCAACAGCCGCGCTGCGCGCCTGGCCCCGGTGGTCGACATGGCCGAAAAGGCCGAGAAAACCGCGGTCCAGCGCCTGGGGTATTTCCAGGGCCAGGTGCGCTTGGCGGAAAGCAAGCTGGGCGACCTGGAGCGTTTTCGTGGCGAGTACCAGCAGCAATGGATCGAACGCGGCACCCAAGGTGTGTCGGGGCAATGGCTGATGGGTTACCAGGGCTTTCTCAATCAGCTCGAGACGGCCGTCGGCCAGCAGCGCCAAAGCCTGGCCTGGCACCAGAACAACCTCGACAAGGCCCGCGAGAGCTGGCAGCAAGCCTTCGCCCGCGTCGAGGGCCTGCGCAAACTGGTGCAGCGCTACATCGACGAAGCGCGGGCATTGGAAGACAAGCGCGAGCAGAAATTGCTCGACGAATTGTCCCAGCGCCTGCCGCGCCAATCACAATACTGACGGTGGCCCGCCTGCCACATTTGATCTGCCGTGTTGCTGGTATCCCATTCGCCTGCTACACCTTGTGTCTATGCCCATGACAAGGAAGCAGTCGCATGTCAATCGAGTCAGAAGTATCCCTGGACGGGAAGAAGTTGACGATCGCAATCAAGGGTCGGTTCGATTTCAGTAGCCACCAGACATTTCGTGAGGCTTACGAGCGTTTCTACAAGGTGCCTGAGTCGTATGTGGTCGACCTGAAGGAAACCACTTACATGGACAGTTCGGCCCTGGGCATGCTCCTGCTGTTGAGGGACCATGCCGGCGGCGAGGAGTCGGAGGTCCAGGTGATCAACACCAACTCCGATGTGCGCAAGATCCTCGCCATCTCCAACTTCGACAAATTGTTCGACATCAATTGAGCGCCCTGGCCCCCGCGGTTGAGCCGCTGACGATCCTGATCGCCGAAGACAGTGCCGCCGACCTGCTGTTGCTGTCGACCATTGTGCGACGCCAGGGGCACCAGGTGCTCACTGCAACCAATGGCGAGGAGGCCGTTGAGCTATTCGCGCGCGAGCGTCCGCAACTGGTGTTGATGGACGCGATCATGCCCGTGATGGATGGCCTGACCGCCGCGCGGTGGATCAAGCAGTTGGCGGGGGAGGAGCTGGTGCCGATCATCTTCCTCACGTCCCTGCGCGAGAGTGCCGCCCTGGCCGAGTGCCTGGATGCCGGCGGCGATGATTTCCTGCCCAAGCCCTATAACCAGTTGATCCTGGCGGCCAAGATCAACGCCATGGACCGCCTGCGCCGGCTGCAGGCGACGATGCTGCAGCAGCGCGACCAGATCGCCAGGCACCATGACCACTTGCTGCATGAGCAGCGGGTGGCCAAGGCGGTGTTCGATAAAGTCGCCCATTCCGGCTGCATTAACGCGGCGCCGAATATCCGCTACCTGCAATCGCCCTATGCGCTGTTCAACGGCGACCTGCTGCTGGCAGCGTATACGCCGTCGGGCGACATGCACGTGCTGCTTGGCGATTTCACCGGCCATGGCCTGCCGGCGGCGGTGGGCGCCATGCCCCTGGCGGAAGTGTTCTACGGCATGACTGCCAAGGGCTACGGCCTGGCGCAGATCCTGCGGGAGATGAATGCCAAGCTCAAGCGCATCCTGCCGGTGGACATGTTCTGCTGCGCCACCCTGCTGTGCCTGAGCACGCAGCGGCGGGTGGTGGAGGTGTGGAACGGCGGCATGCCCGAAGGCTATGTGCATGAAGTCGCCAGCGGCAGGCGCACGCCGCTGCAGCCGCGGCATTTGCCGTTGGGGGTGCTGTCGGCGGAGGCGTTTGATGATCGCACCGAGGTCTGGCCCATGGCGCTGGGTGACCGCGTGTTCCTGCTCTCCGATGGTGTGCTGGACACCGCCGACGCCAATGACCAGCTGTTTGGCGTCGAGCGCTTGCAGCAGGTGTTTGCCGCCAACCGTGAGCCCGACCGGCTCTTCGACGACATCGAGCGCGCCCTGGCGGCTTTTCGCGGGGAGGCGCGGGACGATGTCAGTCTGGTGGAAATCATCCTGCAACCCGGGCAGCCGCTGCGTGCGACCGGGCTGCTGTATGCCGACAGCGGCCAGACATGCCCGCTCGATTGGTCGGTGAGTTTCGAATTTCGGGCCGAAACCCTCAAGCGTTACAACCCCTTGCCCTACCTGCTGCAACTGCTGCTGGAGATCCAGGGGCTGCGCGAGCAGAGCGGGGCGCTCTACAGCGTCATGGCCGAGTTGTATTCCAATGCGCTGGAACATGGCGTGCTGGGCCTGGACTCGCGGCTCAAGCGCGATGCCCAGGGCTTTGCCGAGTATTACCGCCAGCGCAATGACCGCCTGGCGCAGTTGAGCAGTGGCTATGTGCGCGTGCATGTGCAGGTGGTGCCCGCCGAGGCGGGCGGCAAGATGACCCTGCGCCTTGAAGACAGTGGGCCAGGGTTCGACGTGGAGCAGGTGCTGGCCCGGCCGCTGGACATCGACGGCCTGTCCGGTCGAGGCCTGAGCCTGGTGCGTCAACTGAGCAGTCAGGTGCGCTGGTCCGACGGCGGACGCAGTGTCTGCGTAGAGTTTTGCTGGGGGGCTCTGGCATAATCCGCCGATTCTTGATCAAGGAGCGAGCAAGTGGCTGAGATTCATATGGACCCGGACGTGCTGTCGGGTTTGCAGGAGGTCATGGAAGGCGAGTATCCCAAGTTGCTCGATACCTTCCTCGATGACTCCCAGAAACGCGTCGAAGCGCTGCGCAAGGCGCGGGACGACGCCAAGGCACTGGGGCGTATCGCCCATAGCTTCAAGGGCAGCAGTGGCAATCTCGGCGCAGTGCGGTTGGCGCACCTGTGCCAGCGCTTGGAGGCGGAGTCCGCTGAGGCCGCGGCGGACCTGGGGGCGCTGGTGGACCAGATCGATCATGAGTTTGCCTTGGTGAAGCCGATGTATGAGTCGGAGCGGCAGCGGTTCCAGATTTGATTCCATCCGTGTGAAAACCTGGCCCGACTCTTGCTCTACCTCCTGATACTGCATCCCCGATCCCCATGCAGTGGAGACCTTTACCTATGCCAGTCGCCCCGAATTCGCTTCTCCAGGCTGCCCCTGCGGCCAAGCCTCAAGCGCCTGCCGTCAATCCACCGGCAGTGGCTGCGGACCCACGGGACAAGGGCCCAGGCTTCGCTCAGGTGTTCGCCAGCCAGGGTTCCAAACCCACGGTCAAGGCTGATGACAACTCGGCCAAGCCCACGCGGGACAAGCCTGTCGATGCCAGCGCCAAGCCTGCGGCGGGCAACGACAAACCTGCCGCCGCCACGCCAGCGGTTGCCGATAGCGGCAATACCTTGCCTGCCAAGCCTGCGGCATCGTCCGACGACACTGCCGGCAAGGATGACGCTGCACCTGTGGATCCGGCCCTGGCGCAGCAGCCTCCCGTGGACCCGGTGGTCGACCCGGCATTGATTGCCACGGTCACCCCGGTGGTGGTGCCGGTGCCGGTGGAAACCCCGGTCCCCGCAGCCGCTGCCAAGGATGACAAGGCCGCACCCGTGGTTGCGGCGCCAATCGCAGCGACCGAGGACGCCACGCCGGCCTTCGACCCTGAGGCCGATCCCCTGGACGCCATGCCGGCCGTACGCCTGGCAATGGAGCAGGGCGGGCACGTGTCGGCCAGCAGCCAGGCACCGGCCAAAACCGCCCCGACGACCACCCAGGACCAGCCAACCGCCGCCCAGAACTTTGCCGCCGGCCTGGCCACCATGGTCGACCAGCAAGCCACCAAGGACAGTACGGACCAGGGTGGCGACAAGGCCTTCAGCGGCTTGATCGAAGGCGGCCTCAAGGACTTGAAGGAGGCCAGCAGCGACACCCGCGTCGATGACTTCGCCAACCGCCTGGCTGCATTGACCCAGGCGGCCACGCCGAAAACCGCGAATGCCTTGCCGCCGGTGACGAATGCGCCGCTGGCCATGCACCAGAGCGGCTGGACCGACGAGATCGTCAACCGCGTGATGTACCTCTCCAGCGCCAACCTCAAGTCGGCGGAGATCCAGTTGCAACCGGCCGAACTCGGGCGCCTGGACATCAAGGTCAACATGACCGCCGACCAGCAGGCCCAGGTCAACTTCATGAGCGCCCACCCGGTGGTGCGTGAAGCCCTGGAAAGCCAGTCCGGTCGCTTGCGCGAGATGTTCGCCCAGCAGGGCATGGGCCAGGTGGATGTGAACGTGTCCGACCAGTCCCGTGGCCAGGAGCAACAGCAACAGCAGGCGCAGACGGGGGGCGTTAGTCGCAGCGGGCGGGGTGGCGACAGCGGCGACAGCGGCAGCCACATTGAAGTGGCCGAAGCCGTGGCGCCCGTGACTTCGACGGTGATCGGCTCCAGCGCCGTCGACTACTACGCCTGATGTGAGTCTGGCATAGGACAAAATGTGGGAGCGGACTTGCTGTGGTGGGTAGGCTTGCTGTGGTGAGCTGGCTTGCAGTGGTGAGTGGGGTTGCTGTGGTGAGTGGGGTTGCTGTGGTGAGCGGGGTTGCTGTGGTGAGCGGGCTTGCCCCGCGCTGGACTGCGCAGCAGTCCCATTGTCGGTGAACAAGCCCCCCACCACAGCCCCCCCCCTTCCACATTTTTTTATGGCGTTCCTCTGTCTGCGTCCAGCCAGACAACTCTGGCATAACACTTGCTCTTGCCTTTCCGTAGATCTATGAATCCCCGAATAGTGACGGATTATTGGCATGGCGAAGAGCGACGACGCAGCAAAAGCACCCGCAGGCAAAGGCAAGCTCAAGCTTATCCTGATGATTGTCGTGGGCCTGCTCCTGGCCATCGGCGCCTCGGTGGGCGGCACCTGGTACATCATGCACAGCAGTGCCAGCAAGCCGGCACCTGCCGCCGAAACCGCCACTAACGCCAAGCAACCGGCAATCTTCGAGCCGATGCTTCCGGCCTTTGTCGCCAACTTCAACCAGAACGGTCGTCAACGCTACCTGCAGGTGAGCATCACTTTGCTGGCGCGTAACCAGTCGGACCTGGATGCCCTCAAGGTGCATATGCCGGTGATCCGCAACAACCTGGTGATGCTGTTCTCCGGGCAGAGTTTCGACACCCTGGCCACCCCGGTGGGCCAGGAAATGCTGCGCCAGAAGGTCACTGCCAGCGTGCAGGAAGTGGCCCAGAAGGAGCTCGGCAAAGTCGTGATCGAGCAGGCGCTCTTCACTAATTTCGTATTGCAGTAGGATCACCCCATGGCCGTGCAGGACCTGCTGTCCCAGGATGAAATCGACGCGCTGTTGCATGGCGTCGACGACGGTCTGGTACAGACTGAAATGGCTGCCGAGCCCGGCAGCGTCAAAAGTTATGACCTGACCAGCCAGGATCGCATCGTCCGTGGACGCATGCCGACCCTTGAGATGATCAACGAACGTTTCGCCCGTTACACCCGGATCAGCATGTTCAACATGCTGCGCCGCTCGGCGGACGTGGCGGTGGGCGGCGTGCAAGTGATGAAGTTCGGCGAGTACGTGCACTCGCTGTACGTGCCCACCAGCCTCAACCTGGTCAAGATCAAGCCATTGCGCGGTACCGCGCTGTTCATCCTCGACGCCAAGCTGGTGTTCAAGCTGGTGGACAACTTCTTCGGCGGTGACGGCCGTCACGCCAAGATCGAAGGCCGTGAATTCACCCCTACCGAATTGCGCGTGGTGCGCATGGTGCTGGAGCAGGCCTTCATTGACTTGAAGGAAGCCTGGCAGGCGATCATGGAAGTCAATTTCGAGTACATCAACTCGGAAGTGAACCCGGCCATGGCCAACATCGTCGGGCCGAGCGAGGCCATTGTGGTGTCCACGTTCCACATCGAGCTCGATGGCGGTGGCGGCGACCTGCACGTGACCATGCCGTATTCGATGATCGAGCCGGTGCGCGAAATGCTCGACGCCGGTTTCCAGTCCGACCTGGACGACCAGGACGAACGCTGGGTCAAGGCCCTGCGCGAAGACCTGCTGGATGTCGACGTGCCGCTGAGCGCTACCGTGGCCCGGCGCCAGTTGCGCCTGCGGGATATTTTGCACATGCAGCCGGGGGACATTATCCCGGTCGAGTTGCCGGACGAAATGATCATGCGCGCCAACGGCGTGCCGTCGTTCAAGGTCAAGCTGGGGTCCCACAAGGGCAACCTCGCTTTGCAAGTGGTTGAGCCGATCAACCGTCGCTGATCCCTATTTATGAATGTTTGCTCCGCCGAGGACATGTAATGGCTACCGAACACGAAAACACTTCCGCCGAAGACCAGGCCCTGGCTGACGAGTGGGCTGCGGCCCTGGAAGAGACCGGCGATGTTGGCCAGGACGATATCGACGCACTGCTGGCCGCCGACGCCGCCACTGCGCCGGTGGGTAACCGCTTGCCCATGGAAGAATTCGGCAGCGTGCCGAAGAACAACGACCCGGTGACCCTCGATGGGCCGAACCTGGACGTGATCCTCGACATCCCGGTGTCGATCTCCATGGAAGTGGGCAGCACCGACATCAACATCCGCAACCTGCTGCAACTCAACCAGGGCTCGGTGATCGAGCTGGATCGCCTGGCCGGTGAGCCGCTGGACGTGCTGGTCAACGGCACCCTGATCGCCCACGGCGAAGTGGTGGTGGTCAACGAAAAGTTCGGCATCCGCCTGACCGACGTGATCAGCCCAAGCGAACGCATCAAGAAGTTGCGCTGATATGAAACGGCTGATGGTGGGACTGTTCGCCGCGCTGCCATTGGCGGCGTGGGCGGCGGAGCCGGTAGCCCAGGTTGCCGCTGCGCCCGTCGGCGGCAGCGTTGGCGGGCAACTGACGCAGTTGGTGCTGGGCCTGTTGCTGGTGGTCGGCTTGATCTTCGTGTTGGCCTGGCTGATGCGGCGCGTGCAGAGCATCGGTCCGGGCAATGCCCAGGTCATCGAAATGATCGGCTCGCGCTCCCTCGGTCCGCGTGACCGGCTGGTGCTGGTGCAAGTGGGCGAGGAACAGATCCTGCTGGGCATTACCCCCGGCCGAATCACGCCGCTGCATGTGCTCAAGACCCCGGTGCCAACCACCCAATCCCAGCCCGCCACGCCAGAATTCGCCCAGCGCCTGATGGAATTGCTGGGCAAGGATCAGAAGGATAAGAAGTAATGCGCGTTTTATTGACGCTCATGCTGTTGCTGGCCACGCCATTGGCGCTGGCCGCCGACCCGTTGTCGATCCCGGCGATTACGCTGGGTACCAACGCGGCGGGGGCCCAGGAGTATTCGGTCAGCCTGCAGATCCTGCTGATCATGACTGCGCTGAGCTTTATCCCGGCGTTTGTCATGCTGATGACCAGCTTTACGCGGATCATCATTGTGTTCTCGATCCTGCGTCAGGCCCTGGGCCTGCAACAGACGCCGTCGAACCAGATCCTCACCGGCATGGCGTTGTTCTTGACGATGTTCATCATGGCGCCGGTGTTCGACAAGGTGAACCAGCAAGCCCTGCAGCCGTACCTGGCCGAAAAAATGACTGCCCAGGATGCGATCGACAAGGCCCAGGGCCCGATCAAGGATTTCATGCTGTCGCAGACCCGTTCCAGCGACCTTGAGTTGTTCATGCGCCTGTCCAAGCGTACCGACATCGCGACTCCGGACCAGGCGCCGCTGACCATCCTGGTGCCGGCGTTCGTCACCTCGGAACTGAAGACCGCGTTCCAGATCGGCTTCATGATCTTTATCCCGTTCCTGATCATCGACCTGGTGGTGGCGAGCGTGCTGATGGCCATGGGGATGATGATGCTGTCGCCGCTGATTATTTCATTGCCGTTCAAGATCATGCTGTTTGTGCTGGTGGACGGCTGGGCGCTGATTATCGGCACGTTGGCCGGCAGTTTCGGAGGGGTGTGATGTGTTAGGTGAAGCAGCATGACCCCAGAAGTCGCCGTCGACCTGTTCCGTGAAGCACTGTGGCTGACCACCGTGATGGTTGCCGTGCTGGTGGTGCCGAGCCTGTTGGTGGGCCTGCTGGTGGCGATGTTCCAGGCCGCGACCCAGATCAACGAACAGACCTTGAGTTTCCTGCCGCGCCTGCTGGTGATGCTGATCACCCTGATTGTCGCCGGCCCGTGGCTGGTGCAAACCTTCATGGAATACATCCTGCAGCTGTACGGCAGTATTCCGCAGTTGATCGGCTGACCCGATGCAGTCCTTGCTGGCATTGACCGACACCCAGATCAGCACGTGGGTGGCCTCGTTCATCCTGCCGTTGTTCCGGGTGACGGCGGTGCTGATGAGCATGCCGGTGTTCGGTACTACCCTGGTGCCGCGCCGCATCCGCCTGTATTTCGCCGTGGCGATCACCGTGGTGCTGGTGCCGGGCCTGCCGCCGATGCCCCCGGTCAACGCACTCGACCTCAGTGCCTTGATGCTGATTGCCGAGCAGATCCTGATCGGCTCGCTGCTGGGCTTTTCGCTGCAACTGTTCTTCCAGGCGTTCGTGATCGCCGGGCAGATCATCTCGATCCAGATGGGCATGGGCTTCGCGTCCATGGTCGACCCCACCAACGGCGTATCGGCGGCGGTGATCGGGCAGTTCCTGACCATGCTGGTGACCTTGTTGTTCCTGGCCATGAACGGCCACCTGGTGGTGTTCGAGGTGTTGACCGAAAGCTTCACCACCTTGCCGGTAGGCTCCGGGTTGGTGGTCAATCACTTCTGGGAGCTGGTGGGGCGCCTCAGTTGGGTGCTCGGTGCCTCGCTGTTGCTGGTACTGCCGGCGATCACGGCCTTGCTGGTGGTCAACATCGCGTTTGGCGTCATGACCCGCGCGGCGCCACAGCTGAACATTTTCTCCATTGGTTTCCCCTTGACCCTGGTGCTGGGCATGGGGATTTTCTGGGTCGGCCTGGCTGACATTCTCAATCAGTATCAACCGCTGGCGACCGACGCCTTGCAGTTCCTACGTGATCTGGCACGGGCGCGCTGAGCCATGGCCGAGAGCGAGAGTGGTCAGGACAAGACAGAAGACCCCACGGAGAAACGTAAAAAGGACTCCAGGGAAAAGGGCGAGATTGCCCGTTCCAAGGAACTCAATACCGTTGCGACCATGATGGCCGGAGCCGGTGCCTTGCTGATCTATGGCGGCGGCCTGGCGCTGGACCTGATGGAGCTGATGAAGCACAACTTCACCTTGCCCCGCGATGTGCTGCTCAACCCGGGCTCCATGGGCCAATACCTGCTGCACTCGGGCAAGATCGCGATATTGGCGGTGCAGCCGATCCTGATCACCTTGCTGCTGGCCGCACTGATCGGCCCGGTCGCCCTCGGTGGCTGGCTGTTCGCCGCCGGCAGCATGGCGCCCAAGTTCAGTCGCATGAACCCTGCGGCCGGTCTCAAGCGCATGTTTTCCGCCAAGGCCCTGGTGGAGCTGCTCAAGGCCCTGGCCAAGTTCATCCTGATTCTGTTCGTGGCGCTGATGGTGTTGTCGTCCGACATCGATGACCTGCTGCGCATCGCCCATGAGCCGCTGGAGTCGGCGATCATCCACAGCGTGCAGGTGGTGGGCTGGAGTGCGCTGTGGATGGCTGCCGGGCTGATCATCATCGCGGCGGTGGATGCGCCGATCCAGTTGTGGGAAAGCCACAAGAAACTGCTGATGACCAAGCAGGAAGTGCGCGACGAGCACAAGGACCAGGAAGGCCGCCCCGAGGTCAAGCAACGCATCCGCCAGCTGCAGCGGGAAATGTCCCAGCGCAAGATGATGGCCTCGGTGCCCGACGCCGACGTGGTCATCACCAACCCGACCCACTACGCCGTGGCCCTCAAGTACGACCCGGAGAAGGGCGGCGCGCCGATGCTGCTGGCCAAGGGCAGCGACTTTACCGCGTTGAAAATCCGCGAAATCGCCGTGGCCCACGACATCCTGCTGCTGGAGTCGCCGGAGCTGGCGCGGTCGATCTTCTACTCCACCGACCTTGACCAGGAAATCCCGGCGGGGTTGTACCTGGCCGTGGCCCAGGTGTTGGCGTATGTCTATCAGATTCGCCAATACCGCGCGGGCAAGGGCAAGCGCCCGGATCCGCTCAAGGATCTGCCGATCCCGCCTGAGTTGCGCCGCGACTCCTGAGGCAGGGTTGTCGTGCTTGCGGTGTTTCAGTCTGTCGGTAAATGCCGCCTACCTGTCAAGTTTGACAGTTGTGAGCTGGCACTTCTGAGCGTTACATGGGATTCCCATCCATGCAGAGGGATTTCCCCCCATGAGCGGCTCCTCAACCAAACCCCTTCCTCTCCTTGCGATCAACCTTCCTGGCCAGCGGCGACGTCCCGGCAATGCGGTCGACAAGCAGGCTGCCCAGCACGGCTTTTATCCGAACAAAGGTCTCGATGTGCATGTGCGTGAGACCTTTGGCCAAGCCGACAGTGCTGTTGAGCTGATATTGGACGGCGAGGTGATTGCCAGCCATAAGCTCGAAGGTGACCCTCTGCAGGCCGGGATCAAGTTTTCGGTAGCGGCCGAACGGCTCACCCATGGCCGGCATGTGTTGAGCTATCAGGTCAAGCAAGGTCGCTCGGGCCTGCGTCAGGCCACCCGCCAAGCCATCGTCCGCGTGCATGCCCAGCGCCTGTTGTACTTGGGGGTGCCCGTGAAGAAGAACGATGAACGTGTCTATGTGAACATCGATATCAGGGTCGAACCCTGCATTGCCACCCTCACGGCGGCCGCCGAAGTGGTTCATATGATCGAGGGCAATATTGGCAGTTTTCTGTTCAGTCCGGATGGCCGGTATCTGCATGCCGAATGGGTCAATGGCATTGCGAAGATCGATCTTCAGACAATCAGCCTCGTCGATAACTATCCCGTCTTCATTGAAAAGCTGGGAGGGTTCAGCCCCGACGGGCGGTTTCTATATGCATGCAATTGGCTGTATAGCCATTTGTTCATCGTTGATGTGCAGGAAAAAGAGCTATTGCCAGGCGCTGTCATTGAGGAATACGCCACGGGGCTGGTGCTTGGTCGCGATGGCGGCCAGATTTATGTTGGTGCGTGGGGTGGCCCTGGGAACGCTGAAGCTTCGCTGATCATTGTCGACAGGGCGTCGCAGGAAGTGATCAAGAAAATACCGGTTGGGGCCATCACGTTCGACACCGTGGGCAATCCGCACGACGGCCATGTCTATGTGGCTTGTCTTGGCGTGCTGGGCGAAGGGGCTGGGGTCTATAGGTTCGATCCTGTCAGTGAGCGCGTCGAAAAAATATCCAAGCACCCGGCCTGGGGGCTGACCTTGAGTGCCAATGGCCAGCGGCTGTATGCATACGGCGGTGACATTATCAGTGTCATCGACACGAAGACCGGCAGAGAGAAGGAGAATCAGCGTTTGTCTGTGCGGTCATTGGCCGTGAGTCCGGACGGGAAGTGGGTATACACCGGGTCCTATGAAGAGCACGGACGGATTGACGTGTATGACGCGCAAGGCTGGACGTTGGATCACAGTATTTCTATTTTCAAACCCTTCATTCATCGCATGGAAACCCAGAAGTCCAACGGCGACCTGTGGGTGTGCTTCTCCAGCGAGTAACGACGTAAAAGCCGAGGCAGGCGAGTGGCCTGCCATTCGTCGTCACTCCTTGCCTACCTGTCAAGTTTGACAGTAGCCAACCTGCCATTCTCGCGGTTCCATACCATCAGGTACTGCGCGCACGCTGTTAATAGATGCAGGGAGTGGTGATGGCTGTGGTGACGGGAACGATCAAATCTTATGACCCGAAGTCCCGCAAGGGGGTGATTGTGCTGGATGATCGCGCAGAGGTGGTGTTGGTGGATTCGCTCGGTTCGCAAGGGGTTCGGCTTTCAGTGGGTTTGAAGGTCGAGCTTCAGATGATCCATCGACCCGATGGCGTGTATGCATCAAGGGTCAGGCTTATCTTGTGACACCGGCGCAGGTTCTTGAGTGAAATCTAGGGAGAACGGCAATGGCAACGGGCACGGTGAAGTGGTTTAACGCGGAGAAGGGGTTTGGGTTTATTTCTCCCGACGACGGCAGTGCGGATGTATTCGTCCATTACTCCGCTATAGACAGCGCGGGCTTCAAAAGCCTGGATGAAAAGCAAAAAGTCGAATACGAAGTGACTCCGGGTCAAAAAGGGCCGCAGGCGGCCAATGTGAGGCCGTTATAGAAAGGTCCCGTGCAGTAAATGCAAACGGATCCAACGGTGGGACGGGAGCAGGCTTTCTCTCACCGTTGGAGTGTTTACATCCGATAGGACTCGGGCGCCTGTAGCGATCCACCTCCTCAAAAGCAAAGTTGGAAGGCTTCTTGCAATACCGCCTCCAGGTCGCCTCCCGGCGTCAAAAGTTTGCTTCAAGGAAACGAGGAATACCGGTGGTGGATCGCTCTCAAATGTTCAGCACGGCCCGTGGCACCCTGACTGACCTCTCGCGGGGCAATCTGGGTGTGCCGTTGTTGTTGCTGGTCATGCTGGCAATGATGATGTTGCCGATGCCGCCGTTCCTGCTGGACGTGTTCTTCACCTTCAACATCGCCCTGTCCGTCGTCGTCCTGCTGGTGTGCGTCTACGCCTTGCGGCCGCTGGATTTCGCGGTGTTCCCGACGATCCTGCTGGTGGCAACCCTGTTGCGCCTGGCGCTGAACGTGGCGTCCACCCGTGTGGTCATGCTCCACGGCCAGGACGGCCACGCCGCTGCCGGTAAGGTGATCCAGGCTTTCGGTGAGGTGGTGATCGGCGGTAACTACGTGGTCGGTATCGTGGTGTTCGCGATCCTCATGATCATCAACTTCGTGGTGGTGACCAAGGGTGCCGGACGGATTTCCGAGGTGAGCGCACGCTTTACCCTCGACGCCATGCCCGGCAAGCAGATGGCTATCGACGCCGACCTCAACGCCGGCCTGATCGACCAGAACCAGGCCAAGACCCGTCGCTTGGAAGTCGCCCAGGAAGCCGAGTTCTACGGTTCCATGGACGGTGCCAGCAAATTCGTGCGCGGTGACGCCATCGCCGGCCTGCTGATCCTGTTCATCAACCTGATCGGCGGCATGGCGGTCGGGATCTTCCAGCACGGCATGACCTTCGGCGATGCGGGCAAGGTGTACGCCCTGCTGACCATCGGTGACGGTTTAGTGGCGCAATTGCCATCACTGTTGTTATCTACAGCTGCCGCCATCATGGTGACCCGTGCTTCGGGCTCCGAAGACATGGGCAAGCAGATCAGCCGCCAGATGTTTGCCTCGCCCAAGGCCCTGGCCGTGGCGGCCGGCATCATGGCGATCATGGGGATCGTGCCGGGCATGCCCCATGTGTCGTTCCTGAGCATGGCGGCCCTGGCCGGCGGCGCGGCCTACCTGTTCTGGAAAAAGCAGAATGCGGTCAAGGTCCAGGCCCAGCAAGAGATCGCCCGCCAGCAGGAACTGCTGCCGTCCCCGGCCCGCGCCCAGGAAACCAAGGAGTTGGGCTGGGACGACGTGACCCCGATCGACATGATCGGCCTGGAAGTCGGCTACCGCCTGATTCCGCTGGTGGACCGCAACCAGGGCGGCCAGTTGCTCGCGCGGATCAAGGGCGTGCGCAAGAAGCTGTCCCAGGACCTGGGCTTCCTGATGCCCACCGTGCATATCCGCGACAACCTCGACCTGGCCCCGAGTGCCTACCGCCTGACCCTGATGGGCGTGATTCTGGCTGAAGCCGAGATCTACCCGGACCGCGAGCTGGCAATCAACCCCGGCCAGGTATTCGGCAGCCTCAACGGCATTACCGCCAAAGATCCGGCTTTTGGCCTGGAGGCGGTGTGGATCGAAATCAGCCAGCGCAGCCAGGCGCAGTCCCTGGGCTACACCGTGGTGGACGCCAGCACCGTGGTCGCCACCCACCTCAACCAGATCCTGTACAAGCACTCCCACGAGCTGATCGGCCACGAAGAAGTCCAGCAATTGATGGGCTTGCTGGGCAAGGCCTCGCCAAAACTGGCAGAAGAGCTGGTGCCGGGCGTGCTGTCGTTGTCGCAACTGCTCAAGGTGCTGCAGGCGCTGCTGGCCGAACAGGTGCCGGTACGCGACATTCGCAGCATTGCCGAGGCTATCGCCAACAATGCCGCCAAGAGTCAAGATACCGCCGCGCTGGTGGCGGCGGTGCGTGTCGGATTGTCCCGCGCAATCGTGCAAAGCATTGTAGGGCTTGACTCCGAGCTGCCTGTGATCACCTTGGAGCCAAGGTTGGAACAGATATTGCTCAATAGTATTCAGAAGGCAGGACAAGGCCAGGAAGAGGGCGTTCTGCTGGAGCCAAGCATGGCTGAGAAACTGCAGCGTTCGTTGATCGACGCCGCACAGCGCCAGGAAATGCAGGGCCAACCGGTGATTCTGCTGGTGGCGGGTCCGGTCCGGGCGATGTTGTCGCGGTTTGGACGTCTGGCAGTACCGAATTTGCACGTTTTGGCTTATCAGGAAATTCCTGACAACAAGCAAGTGACTATCGTCGCGACAGTAGGGCCCAACGGCTGAGGGTAGTGGGTTATGCAAGTTAAGCGTTTTTTCGCCGCCGATATGCGTCAGGCCATGAAACTGGTCCGCGATGAGCTGGGCGCCGATGCCGCGATTATCGGTAATCGTCGTATTGCCGGCGGTGTCGAGCTGACGGCTGCCCTGGACTACACCCCCTCGGCATTGGCGCCGCGTGTGCCGAACATGGAACTCGAAGACGAGCTGCGCAAGACCGCTTCGCGCATCGTCTCGGCCCAGGCTGAGCTGAGCATGCGTGGCGACAGCGATGCCTCCACCAATCGCCAGTTGTTCGCCGGCCTGCCGCTGACCGCCGCCGAGCCGCTGGTTGAGCCAACATTCATCGAACCGCCGCGTCCTGCCGCGCCAGCCCCGGCCGCCGCAGTCGACCAGCGCGTCTTCGACTCGATGCGTTTTGAACTCAACGGCCTGCGCGAATTGCTGGAAGTGCAACTGGGTTCGCTGGCCTGGACCCAACTGCAAGGCAGCAAACCGCACCAGGCCAACCTGTGGCGCCGCCTGCAACGCATCGGCCTGTCCGGCCCGTTGTCCCGCGACCTGCTGGCCCTGACCACCGAAATCGAAGAGCCTCGCCAGGCCTGGCGCATGTTGCTGGCCCACCTGGCGCGGATGATCGCCACCCCGGAAATCGAACCCCTGGAAGAGGGCGGTGTGATCGCCATGGTCGGCCCTGCCGGCATGGGCAAGACCACCACCCTGGCCAAGCTGGCGGCGCGCTATGTGCTCAAGTACGGCGCGAACAACATCGCGCTGGTGAGCATGGACAGCTATCGCATCGGCGCCCAGGAACAGCTCAAGACCCTGGGCCGTATCCTCAATGTACCGGTCACCCACGTCGACCCGGGCCAGTCCCTGGCCAACGCGCTCGATCCATTGCTGCGCAAGCGCGTGGTGCTGATCGACACCGCCGGCCTGCAGGCCAGCGATCCGGCGTTGCGCCTGCAACTGGAAAGCCTGGCGGGGCGTGGCATCAAGTCGAAAAATTACCTGGTGCTTGCAACCACCAGCCAGAAACAGGTTCTTACCGCTGCGTACCATAGCTACAAGCGTTGCGGTCTGGCCGGCTGCATCCTGACTAAACTGGATGAAACCGCCAGCCTGGGCGAAGTGTTGAGCCTGGCTATCAGCCATGAACTACCGGTTGCCTACCTGACCGACGGGCCGCGGATCCCGGATGATTTGCATCTGCCGCGCCGTCATCAACTGGTCAGCCGCGCCGTCAGCGTGCAAATGCAAGAAGAGCCTAGCGAGGAAGCGATGGCCGATATGTTCGCCGACCTTTACCACAAGCCTGCAAAACGGGTGGGTTGAGGTGCGATGAACACCGTGAAATGTACCTACATCGATGGTCTGCAAGCGACTCACGCGGCCAAGCCATGTAGCCTGCGTCTAAGCAAGACAAGGTAAAGAAATAAAATGGGCAGCATGCATCCCGTACAGGTGATCGCGGTGACCGGCGGCAAAGGTGGCGTCGGGAAAACTAACGTGTCAGTGAATTTGTCCCTGGCCCTGGCAGAGCTTGGCCGTCGCGTCATGCTGCTGGATGCTGACCTGGGGCTGGCGAACGTCGACGTTCTGCTGGGACTGACGCCCAAACATACCCTGGCCGATGTGATCGAGGGGCGCTGTGAGCTGCGCGACGTGCTGCTCCAGGGCCCTGGCGGGATCCGCATCGTGCCGGCCGCCTCCGGTACCCAGAGCATGGTGCACCTGAGCCCGGCGCAGCATGCCGGCCTGATCCAGGCATTCAGTGACATCGGCGACAACCTCGACGTGCTGGTGATCGACACCGCCGCCGGGATCGGCGAGTCCGTGGTCAGCTTCGTGCGCGCGGCGCAGGAAGTCTTGCTGGTGGTCTGCGATGAACCCACCTCGATCACCGACGCCTACGCCCTGATCAAACTGCTTAACCGTGACTACGGCATGAACCGCTTCCGCGTCCTGGCCAACATGGCCCAGAGCCCGCAGGAAGGCCGCAACCTGTTCGCCAAGTTGACCAAGGTCACGGATCGCTTTCTCGATGTCGCCTTACAATACGTCGGTGCAGTTCCCTACGACGAGTGTGTGCGCAAGGCTGTGCAAAAGCAGCGTGCAGTCTACGAAGCATTCCCTCGTTCCAAGTGCGCATTGGCGTTCAAGGCTATTGCCCAGAAGGTCGATACCTGGCCGTTGCCTGCCAACCCTCGGGGGCATCTGGAGTTTTTCGTCGAGCGATTGGTGCATCAGACGAGTGCAGGACCGGTGCTATGACAGCGAACGGCTATAACGCTTACAAGAAATCTGCCCGTGACAGCCAGGGTGAGTTGATCGAGCGCTATGCGCCACTGGTCAAGCGCATCGCCTATCACCTGCTGGCACGCCTGCCCGCCAGCGTCCAGGTCGAAGACCTGATCCAGGCGGGCATGATCGGCCTGCTCGAAGTGTCGACCAAGTACGACGCGAGCAAGGGCGCGAGCTTCGAGACGTATGCGGGGATCCGCATCCGTGGCGCGATGCTCGACGAAGTGCGCAAGGGTGACTGGGCGCCGCGTTCGGTGCACCGCAATACACGCATGGTCAGTGACGCAATTCGTGCAATTGAAGCAAAAACCGGTCGCGACGCTAAAGATCACGAAGTTGCGGCCGAACTCCAATTGAGTCTCGACGATTATTACGGGATTTTGAACGATACCTTGGGCAGCCGCCTGTTCAGTTTCGACGACCTGTTGCAGGACGGCGAACACGAAGGGCTGCACGAGGACGGCGCGAGCGCGCATATGGAGCCGTCCCGTGACCTGGAAGATGAGCGTTTCCAGGGTGCGTTGGCGGACGCCATTGCCAACTTGCCGGAGCGTGAGCGGTTGGTATTGGCGCTGTACTACGACGAAGAGCTGAACCTCAAGGAAATCGGTGAGGTCCTGGGGGTCAGCGAATCCCGTGTCAGCCAGTTGCATAGCCAGTGCGCGGCCCGCTTGCGGGGGCGTCTGGGAGAGTGGCGAGCGCGCTGACAGGCAGTGTGGGGAGCATTGCAAAGCGATACCGCGAAGGTGATAGGCCTTCGCGGGCTCGGGCCGTGGTGCCCTTGGCAGTCCTTTTTGTGTAATGCCTGTTGATTGAAATGGCGCGTCCAGGTGCTGGGCGCGTTTAAGACTGCTTGGAGGTCGAATTGGACAAGAACATGAAAATCCTCATCGTTGATGACTTCTCAACGATGCGGCGGATCATAAAAAACCTGTTGCGTGACCTTGGGTTCACAAACACGGTCGAGGCGGATGACGGCCTGACGGCGATTCCGATCCTCAACAGCGGGAGCATCGACTTTCTGGTAACGGACTGGAACATGCCGGGGATGACCGGTATCGACTTGTTGCGCCACGTGCGTGCCGACGAAAAATTGCGCAGCCTTCCCGTGTTGATGGTGACCGCCGAAGCCAAGCGTGAACAGATCATCGAAGCCGCCCAGGCCGGGGTCAACGGTTACGTGGTCAAACCATTCACTGCACAGGCCTTGAAAGAGAAGATCGAAAAGATCTTCGAACGCATCCACGGCTGATGCCATCGCGGGGGAGCTATGGAGCATAAAGAAACGTCACAGGGAGACTTTGAGTCGACCCTGAAAAAGCATGCTCACCAGTTGGTTGACAGCCTTGAAAAAGGCCAGTTCGGCGATGCGGTGCAGTTGATCCATGAGCTCAACCAGACCCGTGACCGAGGCCTGTACCAGGAAGTGGGCAAGCTCACACGCGAGCTGCACAGCGCGATCGTCAATTTCCAGATTGACCCGCACATGCCCCAGGCCGAAGAGATTTCGCAGATCACCGACGCCACCGAACGCCTGTCCTATGTGGTCAGGCTGACCGAGGCGGCGGCCAACCGCACCATGGACCTGGTGGAAAACGCCACGCCCCTGGTCAACGGCATGGCCACGGAAGCCCACGCCCTGAGCGTTGACTGGGGCCGCTTCATGCGCCGTGAAGTCGGTGCGGAAGAGTTTCGTGAGCTGGCCCGTCGGGTCGAAGGGTTTTTGTCACGCAGCGAGCAGGAAAACCGCATGGTTTCCAGCAACCTCAATGACATTCTGCTCGCCCAGGATTACCAGGACCTGACCGGTCAGGTGATCAAGCGTGTGACCCAGTTGGTCACCGAAGTGGAAAGCAACCTGCTCAAATTGGTACTCATGGCCGGCCAGGTCGACCGTTTTGCCGGCATCGAACATGACCGCGAAGCGATCCTCTCTGAAAAAGATCCACAAAAACATCTCGCCAAGGGTGAAGGTCCGCAGATTCATGCCGATAAACGTGAAGACGTTGTGTCAGGTCAGGATGACGTAGATGACCTGTTATCCAGTTTAGGCTTCTAAGGAGCACCCACATGAGCTTCGGCGCCGATGAAGAGATCCTTCAGGATTTCCTTGTAGAGGCCGGCGAAATTTTAGAGCAACTGTCCGAACAACTGGTCGAGCTGGAAAGCCGCCCGGATGATGCGAACCTGCTCAATGCAATTTTTCGCGGTTTTCATACTGTAAAAGGGGGCGCCGGCTTCCTCCAGCTCCATGAGCTGGTGGAGTGCTGCCACATCGCCGAGAACGTGTTCGACATCCTGCGCAAGGGTGAGCGTCACGTTGATTCGGAGTTGATGGACGTGATTCTCGAAGCACTGGATGCGGTCAACGGCATGTTCAGCGAAGTGCGCGAGCGTGCCCCGATCACCGCAGCCACTCCGGAACTGCTGGCCGCCCTGGCGCGCTATGCCGAGCCGGCCGACACCACGGCAGCGCCGGTGGTCGAAGTCGTACCGGAACCAGTGGCGGAGCCTGAAGCGGATGTGACGGACAGCGAGTTCGAGCAACTGCTCAGTTCCCTCAGTGCCGTCAAGGCCGAAGCCGAAGCGCCGGCTGCGGTTGCCCCGGCTGCCCCGGCTGCCGCGCCGACCAGCGAGGACATTACCGACGCTGAGTTCGAGTCCCTGCTCGATCAATTGCACGGCAAGGGCCAGTTCGCTGCCGACGCCGTGGCGCCTGCCGGTGCCGCCGCCGGTGCTGCGGAGGTGCCCGCCGCTTCTGCCAGCACCGACATCACTGACGATGAATTCGAAGCGTTGCTCGACCAGTTGCATGGCAAGGGCACCTTCGCGGCCGATGCCTTGCCGGCAGTCGCCGCTACGGCCGCGGCCCCGGCAGCACCCGCTGCAGGCGCCAAGCCTGCGGACGATGGGTTGATCTCCGATCACGAGTTCGAAGCACTGCTGGACGATCTGCACGGCAAGGGCAAGTTCACCGAAGTCGCCCCGGCCGCTGCTGCAGCCACGGCGGCACCGGTTGCCGCCAAAGCCGCCGCGCCCGCCGCCAAGCCTGCGCCTGCGCCGGCTGCTGCCCCGGCGCCAGCGCGTGCCGCTGCGGCACCGGTCGCGGAAAAACCGGCCAGTGAAGCCGAAACCACCGTGCGGGTCGATACCGCACGGCTGGACGACATCATGAACATGGTCGGCGAGCTGGTACTGGTGCGTAACCGCCTGGTGCGCCTGGGCTTGAGCAGTGGCGATGAAGCCATGCAGAAGGCCGTGTCTAACCTCGACGTGGTCACCGCCGACCTGCAGACCGCCGTGATGAAAACGCGCATGCAGCCGATCAAGAAAGTCTTCGGCCGCTTCCCGCGCCTGGTCCGCGACCTCGCGCGCCAGCTGAAGAAAGAGATCAATCTGGAACTGGTGGGTGAAGAAACCGACCTCGACAAGAACCTTGTCGAGGCCCTGGCCGACCCGCTGGTCCACTTGGTGCGCAACGCTGTCGACCACGGTGTCGAAACCCCGGAAGAACGCGAAGCCTCGGGCAAGTCCCGTGGCGGCAAGGTGATCCTGGCGGCGGAGCAGGAAGGCGACCACATCCTGCTGTCGATCACCGATGACGGCAAGGGCATGGACCCGACCATCCTGCGCAATATCGCGGTCAAGCGTGGCGTGATGGACAAGGACGCCGCCGACCGCCTGACCGACACCGAGTGCTACAACCTGATCTTCGCCCCCGGCTTCTCGACCAAGACCGAGATTTCCGACGTGTCGGGCCGTGGCGTGGGCATGGACGTGGTGAAGACCAAGATCAGCCAGCTCAACGGCTCGATCAACATCTACTCGACCAAGGGCCAGGGCTCCAAGATCGTCATCAAGGTGCCGTTGACCCTGGCGATCATGCCGACCCTGATGGTGATGCTGGGCAACCAGGCGTTCGCCTTCCCGCTGGTCAACGTCAACGAGATCTTCCACCTCGACCTGTCGCGCACCAACGTGGTCGACGGCCAGGAAGTGGTGATCGTGCGGGACAAGGCGTTGCCCCTGTTCTACCTCAAGCGCTGGCTGGTTGCATCGGCCGCCCATGAAGAGCAGCGCGAAGGCCATGTGGTGATCCTCTCCGTGGGCACCCAGCGTATCGGCTTTGTCGTCGATCAACTGGTTGGCCAGGAAGAAGTGGTCATCAAGCCTTTGGGCAAAATGCTGCAGGGAACCCCGGGCATGTCGGGCGCGACCATCACCGGTGACGGTCGGATCGCGCTGATTCTCGATGTTCCGAGCATGCTCAAGCGTTACGCCGCTCGGCGTATTTGATTCTGGTGGGGCAGGGCGGTATTGCCCGCCCCACCTAACGGAGTGTTTATGGCAGTCAAGGTCCTGGTGGTGGACGATTCGGGTTTCTTCCGCCGCCGCGTCTCGGAAATTCTTTCCGCCGATCCAAGCATCCAGGTGGTCGGCACGGCCACCAACGGCAAAGAGGCGATTGATCAAGCCATTGCGTTGAAGCCGGACGTGATCACCATGGACTACGAGATGCCGATGATGGATGGCATCACGGCAGTCCGGCACATCATGCAACGCTGCCCGACCCCGGTATTGATGTTCTCCTCGCTGACCCACGAAGGCGCCCGAGTGACCCTCGACGCGCTGGATGCGGGGGCGGTGGACTTCCTGCCGAAGAATTTCGAAGACATCTCGCGCAATCCCGAGAAGGTCAAGCAACTGCTGTGCGAGAAAGTCCACAGTATTTCCCGCAGCAACCGCCGCAGCCTGTTCAGCGCGCCAGCCCCTGCGCCGGCACCGGTGGCTGCGCCGGCTGCCCCCACCAGTTCCTCGTTCAGTCGTCCGGCGCCAGCGCCGCTTGCACGGCCTGCCACGCCACCGGTACGAACGTCGGCACCGGCGGCTACCCATTCGCCTGCGCCCAAGCGCAAGGCCTATAAGCTGGTCGCCATCGGCACCTCCACCGGCGGCCCGGTCGCCTTGCAGCGCGTGTTGACCCAATTGCCGGCCAACTTCCCGGCGCCGATCGTGTTGATCCAGCATATGCCCGCCGCGTTCACCAAGGCCTTCGCCGAGCGCCTGGACAAGCTGTGCCGCATCAGCGTCAAGGAAGCCGAGGATGGCGACATCCTGCGTCCTGGCCTGGCGTTGCTGGCCCCGGGCGGCAAGCAGATGATGGTCGACGGCCGTGGCGCGATCAAAATCCTGCCGGGCGATGAGCGCCTCAACTACAAGCCGTGCGTGGACATCACCTTCGGTTCGGCGGCCAAGTCCTACGGCGACAAAGTTCTGGCGGTGGTGCTCACCGGCATGGGCGCCGACGGCCGTGAAGGGGCGCGCCTGCTCAAGCAGGGCGGCAGTGCGATCTGGGCCCAGGACGAAGCCAGCTGCGTGATCTATGGCATGCCCATGGCCATCGTCAAGGCTGACCTGGCCGACGCCGTCTACAGCCTGGACGACATCGGCAGGCATCTGGTGGAGGCCTGCCTCTGATGGATGTATTGAGCCTGATCGGCATCATCCTGGCGTTTGTCGCCATTATTGGCGGCAACTACCTCGAAGGCGGTCACCTGGGCGCCCTGGCCAACGGCCCGGCGGCGCTGATCGTGATTGGCGGCACGGTGGGCGCCGCGTTGCTGCAGTCACCGATGAGTTCGTTCAAGCGCGCGATGCAGATCCTCATCTGGATCATTTTTCCGCCGCGTGTCGACCTGGCCGGTGGCATCGATCGTGTGGTCAACTGGAGCCTCACCGCGCGCAAGGAAGGCCTGCTGGGCCTCGAAGGCGTGGCCGATGCCGAACCCGACAGCTATTCGCGCAAAGGCCTGCAATTGCTGGTGGACGGCGCCGAGCCGGAAGCGATCCGCAGCATCCTCGAGGTGGATTTCTACACCCAGGAAAGCCGCGACATCAACGCCGCCAAAGTATTTGAAAGCATGGGCGGCTACGCGCCGACCATCGGCATCATCGGCGCGGTGATGGGCCTGATCCACGTGATGGGCAACCTGGCCGATCCGTCGCAGTTGGGCAGCGGCATTGCCGTGGCGTTCGTTGCCACCATCTACGGGGTGGCCAGTGCCAACCTGGTGCTGTTGCCGGTGGCCAGCAAGCTCAAGTCGATTGCCATGCGCCAGTCGCGCTATCGCGAGATGCTGCTCGAAGGCATCCTGTCGATTGCCGAGGGCGAGAACCCGCGCTCCATCGAATTGAAGCTCCAGGGCTTCATGGATTGATGGGGAGTATTGCCAATGAGCCGTCGCCGTCGCGAGCCTGAAGAACACGTCAACCACGAGCGGTGGCTGGTGTCCTATGCGGACTTCATCACCTTGCTGTTCGCCTTTTTCGTGGTGATGTACTCCATCTCGTCGATCAACGAAGGCAAGTACAAGGTCATTTCCCAGGCGTTGATCGGTGTGTTCAACGACGCCGACCGTTCGCTCAAGCCGATCCCGATTGGCGAAGAGCGGCCCAGGACCGTGACCCCGGCCAAGCCGCTGGTCAACGACAGCGACGAAACCGCTGCCGGCGTGGGCGGCACCAGTGATCCGCTGAAAAGCATCGCCGACGACATCAGTGCCGCGTTTGGCGACCTGATCAGCTCCAACCAGATGACCGTGCGCGGCAATGAGTTGTGGGTGGAGATCGAGCTCAATTCCAGCCTGCTGTTCGCCAGTGCCGATGCATTGCCCAGCGACCAGGCGTTCACCATCATCGACAAGGTGGCGGCGATCCTCAAACCGTTTGAAAACCCGATCCACGTTGAAGGCTTTACCGACAATGTGCCGATCAGTACCGCGCAGTACCCGACCAACTGGGAGCTGTCATCGGCCCGTGCCGCAAGCATCGTGCGCATGCTCGCGATGCAGGGCGTGAACCCTGGACGCCTGGCGTCGGTGGGGTATGGCGAGTTCCAGCCGGTGGCCAATAACGCCACGCTCGAAGGCCGCGCACGCAACCGCCGGGTGGTGCTGGTGGTGTCCCGAAACCTGGAGGTGCGCCGTAGCCTGACCGGCACTGGTACCGCCAATGCAACACCGGATGCGGCCTTGAAGCGCGCTGGCACACAAACTGCACCGGCCCCTGCAAAGCCGCCGGTTCAGCAGAGTGCCGTCAATTCTCCGTCGCCGGCTCAATAACCTTATGCAATGTCTCGGTCGCGCGTGTGCCCACCGGGAGGAACCATCCGAATGAGAGTCTGGGCAGTTGCCAATCAAAAAGGTGGAGTCGGCAAGACCACCACCTCCATCGCTTTAGCCGGCTTGCTGGCCGAGGCGGGCAAGCGTGTGGTCGTGGTCGACCTCGACCCCCACGGCTCGATGACCAGCTATTTCGGCTACGACCCGGATGCGCTGGAGCACAGCAACTACGACCTGTTCCTGCACAAAGGCAACGTACCGGCCGACCTGCCCGGGCAATTGCTGCTGCCCACCAGTAACGAAAGCATTTTCCTGCTGCCGTCGAGTACCGCGCTGGCCACCCTGGAGCGCCAGTCGCCGGGGCAGAGCGGCCTGGGCCTGGTGATCGCCAAGACCCTGGCGCAACTGTGGCAGGACTTCGACTACGCGATCATCGACAGCCCGCCGTTGCTCGGGGTGCTGATGGTCAACGCTTTGGCGGCCAGCCAGCAACTGGTGATCCCGGTGCAGACCGAGCACCTGGCGGTCAAGGGCCTGGAGCGCATGGTCAGCACCCTGGCGATGATCAACCGTTCGCGCAAACAGGCGTTGCCCTACAGCATCGTGCCCACCCTGTTCGACCGCCGCACCCAGGCGTCCCTGGGCACCTTGCGCGTCCTGCGCGATGCCTACCCGGAGACTATCTGGAACGGCTACATTCCGGTGGACACCCGCCTGCGTGATGCCAGCCGTGCCGGGCTCACGCCGTCGCAGTTCGACGGCAAAAGCCGCGGTGTGCTGGCCTACCGGGCGTTGCTCAAGCACCTGCTGTCCCAGCAGCTTGTGGCGCAGGTGGCCTGATGATGAACCGTCCCGTCGAACTCAAGGTCAAGACCCGGCCGCAACTGGCACTGGAATCCTACCTGGATGCCTTGCTGCAGGACGCGACCGCAGAAGAATTACAGGAGCCTATCCTGGTGCTGGAGCCGGCGGTCGAAGTGCCGTCCTCGAGCAGCCTGGACGAGTTCCAGTTGGCTGTATTGGAAGAGCAGGCCCGCGATGCACTCGTCGTCCCGGTCAGCGTCCCGGTGGTCGCTCCCGTCGTACCTGCGGTGGTCGAGCCGGTCGTGGAAGTGCACCTGCCACCGAGCATCACGCCACCGCCGGTGAGTGGCGATGATCGGCCGGCCTGGGCGGCCGAGCCATTTGAATGTCTGCTGTTCGACGTCGCCGGGTTGACCCTGGCGGTGCCGTTGGTGTGCCTGGGCTCGATCTACTCGTTGGAGGGCCAGGAACTGACGCCGTTGTTCGGGCAGCCGGAGTGGTTCCTGGGCATCCTGCCGAGCCAGGCCGGTAACCTCAAGGTGCTGGACACCGCACGCTGGGTGATGCCCGACCGCTACCGCGATGACTTCCGCCAAGGCTTGCAATACGTGATCTCGGTGCAGGGCTACGAATGGGGGCTGGCGGTGCATCAAGTCAGCCGCTCGCTGCGCCTGGACCCGAATGAAATCAAATGGCGCAGCCATCGGGGCCAGCGGCCCTGGCTGGCAGGCACCGTGATCGAACACATGTGTGCGTTGCTGGACGTTGCCGAACTGGCCGAGTTGATCGCCAGCGGTGCCGTTAAAGCAATGCCGGTGAACAAACGCAGTTGATGGGACAACAAGGGCCGCGCGAACGTGCGGCCAAAAGAAGTACACACGCCGCCTACATCGGCATTTGAAGGGGTCAGAGATATGAACAAGTCAGCGTCCGCACAAGGTTTGGATGATCCGATCCTGCAATGGGTTACCTTCAAACTGGACAACGAAACCTACGGTATCAACGTGATGCGCGTGCAGGAAGTGCTGCGCTACACCGAGATCGCTCCGGTTCCCGGTGCGCCAAGCTATGTGCTGGGCATCATCAACCTGCGCGGCAACGTGGTGACGGTGATCGACACCCGCCAGCGTTTTGGCCTGGACACGGTCGAAGTCAGCGATAACACGCGTATCGTCATCATCGAGGCCGACAAGCAAGTGGTCGGGATCATGGTCGACAGCGTCGCGGAAGTGGTCTACCTGCGCCAATCGGAAGTGGAAACCGCGCCGAACGTGGGCAACGAGGAATCGGCCAAGTTCATCCAGGGCGTATGCAACAAGAACAACGAACTGTTGATTCTGGTTGAGCTGGACAAAATGATGAGCGAAGAAGAATGGTCGGAACTGGAGAGCATCTGATTGTTCCTTGAGGTCGCGGTGATTGTCCTGGCCCTGTTGTGGGCCGGGACCTTGGGTTTTCTGCTGCGCTACATACGCCAGCAGCGCGAGTTGGCGATGCAGCAGGCCGAGCGCGATGCGGTGCGTGATCGACGGGTGCTGGAGCTGGTCAAGCGGGTTGATCACTTCCAGCAGAGTGCGGTGAGGGTGGGGGACGAGGTGCATGAACTGCGCGCCATTCTCGCGCCGCTGCCGGACAAGCTGGCGCAGATCGAGCAGCGTGACCCTTCCAGCCTGTCATTTGCCCAGGCGGCGAAGCTGGTGGGCATGGGCGCTACCGTGGATGAACTGACCCAGTCGTGTGGCTTGACCCAGGCTGAGGCGCAGTTGATGAGTAAATTACACAAAAGCTGATTGTGCCGTGTATACCGTGCGCTTCTCGCTATGCCTTGAATGCCGCCTGCGGCTGATTGTGTCGGATGCGTCACCGTGCCATGTTTTTCCGTGGCACTTTTACTTGTTTGTGATGACCAAGCTACGCATGTAGGACGTTTCACTCACAAGGATGCGAAATGCCTGTTGATCCCCTCTCGAGCAAAACCCTCTGTTTGGCTGCCGTCTTGGGTTGCCACCTCCGCGCTTACCGCGCAATCAAATGCCGTGCTTCAAGATCGACCGCGTCGTGCTCAGTGGCGATCAGGCTGAAGATGTCCAGTCAACCCTGTCGATGATCCGTTGCAGGGACGTTGCATCGGTGCCAGCGGCATTGACCTCACGTTGAGCCACGGGCCATGCCAGGGACGCGTTGGCGGGTGAGCGGTCTACGCAAACCATGAGGAGGAACGCGATGTTGAGGAGCGGGCTGCTGTTGAGTGTTTACGCGGTGTTATTGATTGGGTGCACGGGCAGGGGCTTCCAACCGCCGCCGCCGGATTTTACCGATTGGCAAAAGAGCGGGGTCTCTGTAGAGGGCGTCAAGAGCAGCATGCTCGCGTGCGGGTACGAGAATGTGGCGGGCACGGGCGGCGGCTCAATCGATGAGAGACTGAAGCACTTCTATTGCATGAAGGACGCTGGCTTTACCCGCAAGGATAATCTGGACCTGTGCAAGCTTGGCCGCGTTGGCGAATCTCCAGTGTGCGATGGCCGCCGCTGATCCATCACTAAAAGGAAGCAAGGAATGAACGATCTACGCAATGGACTGTACGGCGTCGCGCTGGCATTGGCGGTGGCAGGGCTGGGCGGTTGCGCCTCGTCGATGACGGTCACCGGCGAGCCGGGGGTGAAGATGGGCCAGAGTTACGCCCAGGTGCTCGCGGTGGTCAGCCGAAACAACGCTGTGACCAAGCAGGTCGATGGCCAAGGCTTCCGGGCTGAGGGTTATTCGCCGATGTTCAAGGACTGCCGGATCAAGTACTTCATCTTCCAGGGCGCTGATGGCTTGCAGCAGGTGAAGTACGAACCGGCGCCAGAGCTGTCGGTCAAGCAGAATTGCCGTCAGCCGTAAGCGGCCCTTTATTCCTCTGCGAGTTGACTGCTGATGAGCCTTTTACGTGTGGTTCCCGTGGCGTTGCTGGTGCTGCTGACCGGCTGCGGCCAAGTGGCGAACATCCGCTCCCTGTCCACCGGCTACGTTGCACCGCAGACCGGCGAGACCGCCCGCGTGCGGTTGATCACCGATGGTCTGGTGCGCGCGGTGCCGGGGCGTGATTGCCTGGACTGGAACGTGCCGGGCGCCGGGGTGATGGCGTCGACGAAAGCGGGCTTCCCCGATCACAACGGTGAAAGCCTGGGCATGCCTGGGCCGATTTATTCGTGGGCGGCTGCGGTGTCGTCGGAATTGGTGGTGCCGGCGAACACGCCGATCGCCTTTCATTACTTGGGGCAATTGCAGTATTCCCGGCAATGCTCCGCCAGCATGGCCTTCGTGCCTCGGCCCGGGGTGGATTACATGGTGCAGGCGTCCATGTATGCCAATTGTTCGATCCAGTTGCATGAACTGCCGGCGGGCGCCAAGCAATGGGTCGCTGTGGAGCCTGTGCCCAAGGGCAAGCTGTCGATGTGCAACGCGATGGATAACTTCTAGTGAGTCGCGGGATTAATTTTCAACGCCCATGGCTTTTTTTCGGTCGCCCAGGGTCCACATCCTTCAAGCACCTTTGAATCCAGGAGTAAGCCACCCATGACCACCCCCAAGGCACTGTTGATCCTCCACGGCAAGCAGGCCCTCAACGAGGACGTGCGCAGCGCCGTGCTGGCCCGGCGCGAGCAGGGCTGGGAGCTGGCGGTACGGGTGACCTGGGAGGGCGGTGACGCAAAGCGCCTGGTCAAGGAGGCCCTGGAGGGCGGCTATACCCACATCATTGCCGGCGGCGGCGATGGCACCTTGCGCGACGTGGCCGAGGCCATGGCGCAGGCCAAGGGTGACGCCAGCCTGGTGCTGATGCCCCTGGGGACCGCCAATGATTTCGCCAAGGCTGCCGGCGTGCCCTTGGAGCCCGCCCAGGCCCTGGCGTTGCTGGATGTGCCGCCCAGGGCGATCGACCTCGGCCAGGTCGGCGGGCAAATCTTCCTGAATATGGCCACCGGCGGCTTCGGCAGCCAGGTTACCGCCAATACCTCCGAAGACCTGAAGAAAGTCCTCGGTGGCGCCGCCTACCTGTTCACCGGCCTGACGCGCTTCAGCGAGTTGAAGGCCGCCTATGCGGAGCTGGACGGGCCGGATTTCCACTGGAAAGGCGAGCTGCTTGCCCTGGGTATCGGCAACGGTCGCCAGGCGGGCGGTGGGCATGTGCTGTGCCCTGGGGCATTGGCCGACGATGGCTTGCTGGACGTCAGTATCCTGCCGGCGCCCCAGGAAGTGGTCGGCACCTTGCGCGAGCTGATGGGCAACGGTTGGGAGCTGGACGCGATGTTCGTGCGGGCACGCCTGCCGTGGGTCAACATCAAGGTCGCGCAGGGCTTGTACATCAACCTCGATGGCGAGCCGCTGGAAGGTGACGACCTGCACTTCGAGGCCTTGCCCAAGGCCCTGCGCGTGCATCTGCCGGTGGGTTCGCCCCTAGTCGTCCAGGCTGATGATCTGCTCGCGCACGGCAAATAACACCAGGCCCGCCACGTCGAATATCTGCAGGCGCTTCATGATTTGCGAGCGGTGGGCTTCTACGGTCTTGATGCTCAGGCCCAGGCCGTGGGCGATCTCGCGGGTGGATTTGCCGCGCACGATCAGGCGCAGGATTTCCAGTTGGCGGGCCGTGAGGTTATGGCTGTGGCTGGCGGGCGTGGCCGGCCCCTGGCTGCGCACCAGCGCCTGGTTGATCACGGTATGGGCGATCGCCGGGCTCAGGTAGCGCTCGTTGTTGCGCAAGGCCAGCAACGCGTGTTCCAGCTCGTTGGCAGTGGTGTCCTTGAGCAGGTAGCCGTGGGCGCCCGCTTCCAGCGCGCACATGATCAGCTCCGGATCGGTGTGCATCGACAGGATCAGCACCTTGCTCCTGGGGTGCACACGCTTGAGTTGCTGCAGCGCGTCGAGGCCAGTGGTGTGTTTCATGGACAAGTCCAACAGCACGATATCCGGCAGCAGGGTATTGAACTGCTCCAGCAATTGTGCGCCATCGCTGGCTTCGCCGGTCACCGTGTAGCCGGGAATATCCTGTACCAGCGCACGTACGCCGGCCCTGATCAGTGCATGGTCATCCACCAGGAGTAATGTGCAGGTCACTCGATAACCTTAGGGGCGCTGGCCCGTTCGAGGGAGCGAGGCGCCCAGGGGAAAAGCGCGTCGATCCGTGTGCCGTGGCCTGGTTGGCTGCTGACGGACAATGAACCGCCAAGCTGGTCAATGCGCTCGGACATGCCGGCCATGCCCCGTTGGCCTTCCAGGCCGGGGTTGATGGCGGGCGAAAAGCCCTGGCCGTCATCGCAGATGGTCAGCGACAGGCCCTCGGGCAGGCGCTGCAGGCGCACCAGCAGGTTGCGCGCCTGGGCGTGGCGCAGCATGTTGGTCACGGCTTCCTGGGTAATGCGAAAGGCCGCCACGGCCATTTCTTCAGGGATGCCGGTCAGTCGTTGCTGGCATTCGAGGCTCCAGTGCACCGGGGTGTTTTCCAGGGTCTTGAGCAGGTGCGCGCGCAGGCTGGCTTCCAGGCCCAGGCTGGCGAGCTGCCGGGGGTTGAGGATGGCGGACACGTCGCGCACCTTGGCCAGGGTCTCGTTCAAGGTGTTGCACAGCACGGTGCACTGGCTTTGCAGCTCCTCCGGCAGGCGGCGCTTGAGCCATTCGCTTTGCAGCTTGGCGGCGGTCAGCAACTGGCCGATATCGTCATGCAGTTCACGGCTGAGGCGATGACGTTCGTTTTCCTGCACTTGCAACAGGCGATCGGCCAACTCCTGGGGCTGGAACTTGATGGATTTACGCGAGCGCCATTGTTGCAGGCCAACCACCACCAAGATGGCCAGGTTGAGCAGCAGCACCAGCAGTGGCAGCGGCGCGGAGCGGCTGTAGGCCCACAGGCTCAGCAGCAGCGAGCCGAGGCACAGGGCGAGGATCAAACGGCGTGCGTTACTGCGGGACGCGGACCTTGCGATGAATGTCTTGAGGCTGGCATGCATAGCGGATGGAGCCAATGAAGGTTCGCTGCGGGAAGACCGGTCGCGGCTGACCGGGCTCTGTTTGGAATACGTTCTTGAATCGTTCTCAAGCAGGCTGAAGTTGAGTCACTTCAAGCGGGTGCATAGTACCACCACTCTTACCGTTGGTCGCCAGGTGCCGTGCCTGGCGGGCCTATTTAAACGCGCAACAACTCGAGGAATGATAATCCCAGAGTTAATGAAGTGAGGTTGTATTATTTCAAAGGGTTTGTATCGTTAATGGCTAATTGATATTGAATAGCCATTTTTCTCCAGCAGATTAGTTGGAGTCGTCGTTTTTAGATAACCCCGTGCTTGAATGCGACCTGATAACGCTTCAAGACAAATGGTGCATACGTTGTTGCGGATTGTAACTGAAACCCTTTTGCGGAATGTGCAGGGTGACCGTGTCAATCAACTTGGTCTGTTCTTCTTCATCCAGGGGCAGTTGGCCTGTTTTTGCATCGATCAATTCCAACTGCCAGGCCAGCAATGTCAGGCAGTCATGCAGGGCGTCCAGGGCTTGATCATGTAACTGCAACGGGTTTTCGGCGTTGGCGATCACGTCCTGGATATGCCGCGAGAACTCGCTGATCGCTTGCAGGGCCAGGCAATCGGCCTTTTCGGCGAGCTTGATCAGGCTGATTTTCATGCAGTCGATGGCGTCACTGTCGTTGCGGATCAAATGCAGGTGGCTCAGGCATTCTTCCGACTTGGTCAGCAGCTTTTCAGCCTCGCGCAGGAACTCAGGAAGTGCAAGTTGCCACTCGTTACCGTCGTTCATCATGCAAGTCTCCACAACATAAGGTCGGGTGATGAGAGGTCGCACCGGGTGAATGGCGTAAAACTACCGCTGAAAGATAACGGGAATCTGTAGGTTGCTTCTGAGTTTTCAGTAGGACGTTTATTTGAATGACGGCGACGGCTGTGCGTGGCCCCCGTGAGCGGGCTCGATTGCACACCTTCAGTTGCCGCGACGTGAGCGTCTGGAAAACCCATAAGACGAGGGCTGGGGATGGCAAACAAAAGCCTGACTCCATTCATGCAATGAGAATGGCGTCACATTAATGGCTATTAGATATTGCGAACATCAGGTTGGGCCTGATTGTGTATAGGGGAATCCCTTACATGGCGGAACCTTGCGTCGATTTGAATGTCGCGCAACGTCGCTGCACCGCCATATGAACAGGCCTCAGCAGTAAAGCATGATGTCAGTGTGACATCAATGAATTTACGTGGCATTTTACCGGGGTCAAGGTCCGGCGTTTGCCGCCGATAACAAGCTAACTGCACAAACACTTCGCGCATTACTTTCCAGCGCACACCAGGAGCTCTTAATGGCCGGCATTCTCGACACGGTAGACCAACGCACGCAACTGGTGGGTGAGAATCGCCTGGAGATCCTCATGTTCCGCCTGGCCGGGCGGCAGCTGTTCGCCATCAACGTGTTCAAGGTGCAGGAAGTCCTGCAACTGCCCAAGCTGACCCTGATGCCCCAGCGCCACCCCTTCGTGTGCGGCGTGGTCAACCTGCGGGGCCAGACCCTGCCGGTGATCGACTTGTCCCAGGCCATCGGCATGCGTCCGCTGGTGCCGGGCCCCAACAGCACCATCATCGTCACCGAGTACAACCGCTCGGTGCAGGCGTTCCTGGTGGGTGGCGTGGACCGCATCGTCAACATGAACTGGGAGGCCATCCTGCCGCCGCCGACCAGCGCCGGGCGCCAGCATTACCTCACCGCCATCAGCAAGGTCGACGACCAGTTGGTGGAGATCATCGACGTGGAAAAAGTCCTCGCCGAGATCGTGCCGTACAACGCCAAGGTCTCCCGCGAAAAACTCGACGACCCGGTGCTGGAACGCGCCCGTGGCCGCGAAGTGCTGCTGGTGGACGACTCCAACGTGGCCCTGTCGCAATTGCGCGACACCCTCGGCCAACTGGGCGTGAAGATGCACATCGCCAGCGACGGTCTCAAGGCGCTGAACATGCTCAAGGCCTGGGCCGACGCCGGCCATGTGATGACCGACAAGCTGCTGATGATCTTCACCGACGCCGAAATGCCCGAGATGGACGGCTACCGCCTCACCACCGAAATCCGCAACGACCCACGACTGCGCAAGCTCTACGTGGTGCTGCACACCTCGCTGTCGGGCAGTTTCAACGACTCGATGGTGAAGAAGGTCGGCTGCGACAACTTCCTGTCCAAGTTCCAGCCGGACAAGCTGGTGGATGTGGTGCGTCAGCGCCTGATGCTGGACGAAGCGTCCGCTTGACCTTAGGGTGACGGCTTTGCCCCTCAGGAATGTTGGCCCATGCTTCGTCTCAGCGCGTTGTACCGTTACCCCTTGAAGTCCGGCAAGGCCGAAACCCTGCAACAGATCGGCCTGGATAAACTGGGGTTGGACGGCGATCGACGCTGGATGCTGGTGGATGAGGCCAGCGGGCGTTTCCTCACCCAGCGCGCCGTGGCGAAGATGAGCCAACTGTCGGCGCTGTGGAACAGCAGCGGCGGCCTGACCCTGAGTTCGCCTGGCTACGCGCCGCTGGACGTGGCGTTGCCCGGCAGCGCGGCTGAGTTACGTGGCGTGACCATCTGGCGCGACACCTTGCGTGTGCCGGACGCCGGCGACGAAGCCGCCGCCTGGGTCAGCGCCTTTATCGGCAAACCGACACGGCTGGTGCAGATTCCTCTGGAGCGGGCGCGCACTACCCAGGCAGGTTACGGCCGCGATGATGACCAGGTCGCGTTCGCCGACGGTTATCCGTTACTGGTGATCGGGCAAGCGTCCCTCGACGACCTCTCGCAAAAAGTCGGCCGTCCCATGGACATGCTGCGCTTTCGCCCCAACCTGGTGATCGAAGGCAGCGACGCCTTCGCCGAGGATGGCTGGAAGCGCCTGCGCATCGGGGATGTGGAGTTTCGTGCAGTCAAGCCCTGCTCACGCTGCATTCTCACCACCATCGATCCGCACACCGGCGAGCGCAGTCCCGACCGTGAGCCTTTTGTGACGCTGGAGGCCTACCGCAAGACCGAGGACGGCGCGATTTTTGGCCAGAACCTGGTCAACGATGGCGTGGGCCGCCTGGAAGTGGGCATGCCGGTGATCATCCTCGAATAAGCCATGGGCCCATAAAAAATGCCCGTCTCCTGGGAGACGGGCATTTTTTTTGCGGCGCAGCGATCAGCCGCGGTATTCGCACAGGTAAGCGGTGTCTACCGCGACCTTCAGCTGGAACTTGCTGTTGGCCGGTACGTTGAACTGGCTGCCGGCGGCGAAGGTTTCCCAGTCATTGGCGTCGGGCAGCTTGACGCTCAGGGCGCCGGACACCACGTGCATGATTTCGCGCTGGGCGGTGCCGAATTCGTATTCACCCGGGGCCATCACGCCGATGGTCGCCGGACCTTCTGCGGTGCCGAAAGCGATCGACTTGACGGTGCCGTCGAAGTACTCGTTGACTTTGAACATGGGCGAATCCTCGGAAAAAGGGTCTGGAAAGGTCGGCCAGTATGCCCAAGGCCAGGGAAGCTGCCTAGACCGGCAAAATCAGCGGCAGCAGGCGCGCGGTGTTGCGTGCATCTTCCAGCGCGCGATGTTGCTGGCCCTGGAACTGCATCCCCGCCAATTGCAGGGCGCCATTGAGCCCCAGGGGCTTGTCCAGGCGCCGGGCCTTGGCGAAGCGTTGCTTGAGGTTGACATGGGGCGTGGGGGCCATGGCGCTGGCCAGGCCATGGCGCTGCCATTCGAGCTCCAGCTGCACGCGGTCGTAGTCACCCCAACTGGCCCAGCCTTCCAGGCGCGCCTGATGCTGGCCCAGCCAGCGCTCGAACAGCGGCCACACCTCGATGAACGGTGCAGCGCCGTCGATATTTGCCTGGGTGATATGGGTCAGCTGGCGACAAAAGGGCGTGAGCAAGGGGCGGCGCAGCGGCCGCACAAAGCGCTGGAAGTGGTCCAGCTCGCGGCCCTGGCGGTTTACCAGGCTAGCGCCGATCTCGATGACTTCCATCTCCGTCACGGGCCAGCCGCCTTCATCCGTTGTGGCTTCAAGGTCAATAATCAGCCAATGAGGCATCGCGCAGGTTCCCGTACTCGTCCTTTCCTGTTGGGGATAGAGCGTAGACCGGCCTTGTAGTTCCGACTAGGGGGTTATTCGATCTCCAGCAGAACCTGGCGATTGCGTACCTGATCGCCTGCTGTGACCTGTACGGCCTTGACCACGCCGTCCCTGTCGGCCTTGAGTGGATGCTCCATTTTCATGGCTTCGAGCACCAGCAGCAGTTGGCCTTTGGTCACCTGTTCACCGGTGCTGACGCGGACGTCGACGATGGCACCGTCCATCGGTGCCTTGACCGTGCCGCTGCCTGCGTCGGCCTGGCGCCCGGCAACCTGCTGGGTGCGGTTGGTGACGATAAGGCCTGGCAACCACAGCCGAGAGCCCTCCAGGTGATAGGCGATACGCCGGCGAATGCCGTTGAGCACCACGGTGGCGTGACGGCCATCGGTGCTGAGTGGCAGGGGGGCGGCGGTGACGGTGTGGGTTTCGCCGTCGACCTCCAGGCGAAAGGTGCAGGGAACCCGCGCGTTGTTGCGCCATCCCGCGAGGCCGTGGGGATGCTGGTCGGCGCTGTGTTGGTAAAACAGCGCGGCGGCCAGGGCGAGTTGATCACTTGTCGCGGCCGGGCGCGGTATTTCGCTGAAGTGCTCGGCGATAAACCCGGTGCTGAAATCACCCTCGATAAACCCTGGGTGCTTGAGCAGTTCAGCCAACAAGCGCTGATTGGTCGTCACCCCCAGCAGCAACGTGTCCTCCACCGCCCGCAGCAGTTTGCGCCGGGCTTCTTCGCGGGTGGCGCCATGGGCGATGAGCTTGCCGAGCATCGGGTCATAGAACGGGCTGATGGTTTCGCCTTCGCACAGCCCATGGTCAACCCGTACGCCCACGGCCGGTTCCCAGCGCAGCACCTCACCGGTTTGCGGCAGGAAGCCCTGGGCCGGGTCTTCAGCATAGAGGCGCACTTCCATGGCGTGGCCGCTCAGGCTCACCTGCGCCTGCTCGAGCGGCAGCGGCTGGCCGGCGGCGATTTGCAGTTGCCAGGCCACCAGGTCGAGGCCGGTGATCAGCTCGGTGACCGGGTGCTCCACTTGCAGGCGGGTGTTCATTTCCAGGAAGTAGAACCGGCCGTTGCGGTCGAGCAGGAATTCCACGGTACCGGCGCCGAGGTAATTCACTGCGCGCCCGGCCTTGAGCGCGGCCTCGCCCATGGCCTGGCGCAGTTCGGGCGTCATCACCGGGCAGGGCGCTTCCTCGATGACTTTTTGATGGCGGCGCTGGATCGAGCAGTCGCGTTCGCCGAGGTAAATCAGGTTGCCGTGGCGGTCGCCGAACAGTTGGATCTCGACGTGGCGCGGCTCGATCAGCGCCTGTTCGAGGATCAGTTCGTCACTGCCGAACGCATGCCTGGCCTCCGAGCGGGCGCTGTGCAGGCTTTCCAGCAGCGCCTCCGGCTGGTGGACCAGACGCATGCCACGGCCACCGCCGCCGGCGCTGGCCTTGATCATCAGCGGGTAGCCGATGCGCTCGGCTTCCCGTTGCAGGCAGGTGTCATCCTGGGCGCTGCCCTGGTAGCCGGCGATGCAAGGCACGCCGGCCTCGAGCATGGCGAGTTTGGACCGGCGCTTGCTGCCCATCAATTCGATGGCCTCGGCGCTGGGGCCGATGAAGGTCAGGCCGGCGTCCTGGCACGCGCGGGCGAAACCGGGGTTTTCCGAGAGGAAGCCGTAGCCGGGGTGGATGGCGTCGGCGCCGGTCAGTTTGGCTGCATTGAGGATGGCTTCTATGTTCAGGTACGACTGCTGTACCGGGGCGGGGCCGATGTGGACGGCTTCGTCGGCCATTTGTATGTGCCGGGCTTGGGCGTCGGCGTCGCTGTAGACGGCGACGGTGCGGTAGCCCAATGCCTGGGCCGTGCGCTGGATGCGGCAGGCGATTTCGCCGCGGTTGGCGATCAGGATTTTTGTGAACTGCGGCATTTTTTGCTCCGTGTGTATATCCGTTATTTAGGTAACGGCCACTTAGGGTTCCGCTCTTACAGCGGGTCACTTTTGGAAGGACCCAAAAGTAACCAAAAGGTCCTCGCCCCAACACTCGGCACCTCGCCTAGGCTCGGTGTGCCCTCACTCCGGCTTTGGAGCGTGGGCCGCCGCACTGGGCCATCCCTGGCCCAGTGCGGCTAACCCGGCGTCCTGCCGGGTTACCCACGCTCCAAAGCCTGCGTTCGGCCAGCGTGTTTGACGGGGCGATCCCACATCAAAAACAAAGCGAGGCGGCCTTAAAGCCGACCTGATCTTTGAAGCGTACGCGGTGTGGCTTCTACTTCCTTAACCGCTGACGAAGTCAGCAATCTTTTGATCTGCTCTGGCTCTTGATCTGCTTTTGATTTTGATCTTAGGCGCCCCGTTAACCACGCTGGCCGAACGCAGGCTTGAATCCGTGGGTAACCCGGCAGGACGCCGGGTTAGCCGTCCTGGGCCAGGGATGGCCCATGACGGCGGCCCACGGATTCAAGCCTGCGTTCGGGCATACCGAGCCTAGGCGAGGTACCGAGTGGTGGGGCAAGAGCCCTTTGGTTACTTTGGGGCTTTTCCAAAGTGACCCGCCGTAAGGGCGGAACCCATAGCCGCCGTTACCGCAGCAACGGATATGTACTCGCTCAAAGCCAACGACATGGTCGACCCGAAGGCCGCCACGGCAGCAAGCGCCCTCGCCACAGACCACAGAAAATTGTGTAGATACCCATGCTCAGCGGGCGTCACTTGCACCACCCAGGCTTGCGCTTCTGCACAAACGCCTGCGTCCCCTCGATCCCTTCCGCGCTGGTCACCGCCTCGGCAAACCACTGCGCCGCCTGGTCCAGCAGCGGCCCCACGGGCTGCTCCACGCTGGCCAGCAACAGCGCCTTGGTACGCGCATTGGCGCCGGGGGCGCAGCGCAGCACCTGCCCCAGCACCTCATCCAGACGCTCCGCCAACGCCTGCGGATCGGTCTCGGTGAAGTGCACCAGCCCCAGCCGTTGAGCTTCCAACCCATCGAACCGCGCCGCCGTCAGCGCCAGTCGCCGCGCCTGGGTCAGGCCGATACGCTTGACCACAAACGGCGCAATCTGTGCCGGCAGCAACCCCAGGCTGGTCTCCGGCAAACCGAACTGCGCCTGGTGATCGGCAATCGCGATGTCACTCACGCAGGCCAGGCCAAACCCGCCGCCCAGCACCGCGCCTTGCAGCACCACGATGACCACTGGCGACACGGCTTCCACCGCTTGCAGCAACGTGCCGAACGCCCGGTTCAGGGCCTGCAATTGATCGCCGGCGCTGACCAGGTCCTTCACATCGGCACCGGCGCAAAAATGCCCGCCTGCGCCGCTGATCACCACGGCGCGCACCTGGCTGTCCAACCCGGCCAGCACCGCGCGCAGTTCGTTGACCATTTCCAGGCTCATGGCATTGCGGCATTCGGGCCGGTTGAGGGTGATGTGCAACACGCCGTTGTGGGGTTCGAGCAGCAGGGTATTCATGGCTTTTTCCCCGGCAAAGTGCCCATCAACTTGCAGATGATGCCCAGCATGATTTCATCGGCGCCGCCGCCAATCGACACCAGGCGCACGTCGCGATAGGCGCGGGCCACCGGGTTGTCCCACATGAAGCCCATGCCGCCCCAGTATTGCAGGCAACTGTCGCTGACTTCGCGGCCGAGGCGCCCGGCCTTGAGCTTGGCCATGGAGGCCAGGCGGGTCACGTCCTGGCCCTTGATGTACTGCTCGGTGGCCTGGTAGACCAGTGCACGCAGACATTCGATTTCGGTGGCCAGTTCGGCCAGGCGAAAGTGAATCACCTGGTTGTCGATCAGCGCCTTGCCGAAGGTCTGGCGCTCCTTGCAGTACTCGACGGTGCTGTCGATGCAGTACTCCAGGCCCTTGATCATATTGGCCGCGCCAAACAGGCGTTCTTCCTGGAACTGCAGCATCTGCATCATGAAACCCGCGCCTTCATGGCCGATGCGATTGCGCTGGGGCACGCGCACGCCGTCGAAGAACACCTGGGCGGTCTCGGAGCTGTGCATGCCGAGTTTTTCCAGGGGCGGGCTGACGCTGATCCCTGGGGTGTTCATCGGCACCAGGATCAGCGACTTGTTGATATGCGGCTTGTCGTCGGAGGTGTTGGCCAACAGGCAGATAAAGTCGGCGCTGGGCGAGTTGGTGATCCACATTTTGCTGCCGTTGATCACATAGTCGCTGCCGTCCTTGCGCGCATGGGTTTTCAACCCGGCCACATCGGAGCCGGCGCCGGTTTCCGAGACGCCGATGCAACCGACCTGCTCGCCGCTGATAGCCGGGCGCAGGAATTCGTCGCGCAATTCATCGGAACCGAAGCGGGCGAGGGCGGGGGTGCACATATCGGTCTGCACGCCGATGGACATGGGGATGCCGCCGCAGCGGATGGTGCCGAACTCTTCGGCGGCGACGATCGAGTAGCTGTAGTCCAGGCCCATGCCGCCGAATTGTTCCGGTTTGGAGATCCCCAGCAAGCCGAGGTCGCCGGCCTTGCGGAAGATGTCGTGGATGGGGAAGCGCCCGGCTTTTTCCCATGCGTCCACATGGGGGTTGATCTCGCGGTCGACGAAGGCACGGACGGTGCGGCGCAGTTCCTGGTGTTCCTGGGTGAAGATCATTGTTCTTGTTCTCCGGTTAGAAGCGCGCGATGCCGAAGCTGTTGGGCTGCAACTCGCGGACGTCGGCCTCGTGACAGATATCCAGCAGAAAGCCGAGTAAGGTACGGGTATCCCGTGGGTCTATCAGCCCGTCATCCCACAGGTTCGCGCTGCCATAGAGGGCAGTGGACTGACTGTCGAGTTTTTGCGCGGTGACCTGTTCGAGCATGTCCAGCACCTTGGGATCCGGCACCAGGCCGTCTTTCAACTGCTTGGCCTCGGTGACGATCCGCAGCACCTTGCCCGCCTGGGCACCGCCCATCACCGCCGTGCGGCTGTTGGGCCAGGCGAAGATAAAACGTGGGTCCAGGCCGCGACCGCACATTGCATAGTTGCCGGCGCCGTAGGAGCCACCGACCACCACCGTGAGTTTAGGCACCCGTGCGTTGGCCACCGCCTGGATCATCTTCGCGCCATGCTTGATCACCCCTTGCTGCTCCGCTTCGGTACCCACCATGAAGCCGGTGGTGTTGTGCAGGAACAGCAGCGGTGTGCGGCTCTGGTCACACAGCTGGATAAACTGCGCCGCCTTGCTCGCGCCCTTGGGCGTGATCGGGCCGTTGTTGCCGATCACGCCGACCGCGCGGCCCTGGATGTGCAGATGGCCGCAGACGGTATGGGCGTCGAACGCTGCCTTGAACTCGAGGAACTGCGAACCGTCGGCCAGGCGCGCGAGGATCTCGCGCACGTCGTAGGGCTTTTTCGGGTCAGCGGGGATCAGCCCCAGCAGGTCGTCGATGGGGTACAGCGGCTCGGCGTAATTGCGTTTGGGCGCCAGCGGCAGGCGCTCATCCCAGGGCAACAGGCTGACGATTTCACGCACGATGCGCACGCCATCGGCGTCGTTTTCCGCCAGGTATTCGGCGGTGCCGGCGATCTGTGCATGCATTTCGGCACCGCCCAATTCTTCATCGGTGGCGACTTCACCGGTCGCCGCCTTGAGCAGCGGCGGGCCGGCAAGGAACAGCTTGGCCTTGCCGCGCACCACCACCACGTAATCCGACAGCCCTGGCTGGTACGCGCCACCCGCCGTGGCCGAGCCGTGCACCACGGTGATCTGCGGCAAGCCCATGGCCGACATGCGCGCCTGGTTGGCAAAGCTGCGCGCGCCTTCGATGAAAATCTCCGCGGCATAGTTGAGGTTGGCGCCGCCGCTTTCGGCGAGGGTCACCACCGGTAGTTTGTTGTCCATGGCGATCTGTTGCAGGCGCAGGGATTTTTTCAGGCCGGAGGGCGAAACGGTGCCGCCCTTGATCGCGCTGTTATTGGCCACCACCAGCATGCGCACGCCGCTGACGTAGCCGATGCCGGCGATCAACCCCCCGCCGGCGGCGCTGCCGTCCTTGTCATCATGCAGCTTGTAGCCGGCCAGGCTCGCCAGTTCCAGGAACGGCGCGCCCGGGTCCAGCAGCAGGTTGAGGCGCTCGCGGGGCAGCAGTTGGCCGCGTTTTTCGAACTTGGGCCTGGCCTCCTCGGCCTTGCCCAGCAGGGTCTGTTCCAACTGGCGCAGGTGTTGGATGCCTTCCAGCATGGCGGCGCGGTTCTGGGCGAACTGCGGGCTGTGGGGATCGATCAGGCTGTCAATCAGCGGCATGGTTTATTGCTCCGCCTTGTGTCGCGGCCGCTGACGATCACGGTGTAGCCCTGGAACAGGCCGGCTTTGAAGATCGAGTCGAAGGCCACGGCAATGCTCCTTTACGTGAGTTGATCGGCAATGTGTTGCGGCACAGCGATGGGGATTTCCAACAGCTGCTGGGCGAAGGCCTTGCCCTGGGGGTCGATGCGCAGGCTGGCGATACCGCCGCCGCCCAGGGCGTTTTCCAGCAGGAAATTGAGGCTGTGGCTGCCGGGCAAATACCAGCGTTCAACGCGGCCGTGCACGGGGTCGAGCACATGGCCCATCCAGTCGACGAGCACCTCTGGCGTCAGCGCTTCGGCAATCCACGGCAGGTACTCGGGGGCGCGGGCGATGACCCCGATATTGCTGTGGTTGCCCTTGTCGCCGGAGCGTGCCACGGCGAGTTTCACCAACGCCACGCTGGCGTCGGCGCGGCCTTGGGGCTGGGGCGGATCCATCGGGGCGGCAGGCAGGATCGGCGCGTCGGCGATGGGCAGCGTGCAGACGTGGCGTTGGCCCTGGAAGTCGACTACCACCTCACAGGCGGCCTTATCGATCAGGAACGAGAACAAGCGGATCAGCGGGTACACCGTCGGCCGCCCGCCGACAATCCCGGTCAGCCCTGGCGCCATGCCCGTGGCCGCCTGGGCGATCTCGCGGGCGAACAGCACCAGGGCCGGCTTGCTCGGGTGGCGCACCGCCAGCTTGACCACCACCTCGCGGCAGTCGTGGCGCAGGGCGCGGGGGCCATACGTCGCTTCGCTGCCCAGCAGTTCGATATTTACGTCGGTGTAGGGCGCCCAGCCGCGCTGGCTGAACAGTTCCGAGGTCTTGTTGATGATCGCCTGGCTGACCCGCTCGGCCTTGGCCACCGCGTCTATCCCGGCGATCAGGCAACTGGCGGTGCAGCGAAAGCCTTCCGGGTACGTGGCGCTGACCTTGTACTGGTGCGTTGGCGGCAACCCCTTGGCGCCGTGCAGGCGTACGCAGTTTTTGCCTTGCTGCTGCAACTTCACCTGGCTGAAATCGCAGATCACATCGGGCAGCAGATACACATGTGGGTCGCCGATTTCATACAGCAGCTGTTCGGCCACGCTCAGTTCGCTGATCAGGCCACCGCTGCCCTCGACTTTATTGACCGTGAACTGGCCTTCGGCGTTGACTTCGACGATGGGAAAGCCGATGTGCTCGTAGTCGGGCACGTCGCGCCAGTCGGTGAAGTTGCCGCCGGTACACTGCGCGCCGCATTCGATGATATGCCCGGCCAACGCGGCCTGGGCCAGGCGGTCGTAGTCCTGCCACGACCAACCGAATTCATGCACCAGTGCCGCGCTGACCACCGCGCTGTCGACCACCCGGCCGGTGATGACGATGTCCGCGCCCAGTTGCAGCGCCTGGGCAATGCCCGGTGCGCCGAGGTAGGCATTGGCGGAGACGCACAGGGGGGGCAGCGGCGCGCCGTTGAACATGTCGGTGATGCCGTGCAGGTGCTTGAGCCGGGGTTGCAGGTCATCGCCCAGCAGCACGGCGATTTTCAACGGCACCTGGGCTGTATCGCAGGCAGCTTGCAGGGCGGCGGCGCAGGCCTGGGGGTGGATGCCGCCGGCATTGCTGATCACGCGGATGCCCTGGCGCTGGATCTCGGCCAGCAGCGGTGTGAGCACCTCGACGAAATCCGTGGCGTAGCCGGCCTGGGGATCTTTCATCCGTGCACCGGCGAGGATCGACATCGTGACTTCCGCCAGGTAGTCGAACACCAGGTAGTCCAGCTTGCCGCCGTGCACCAACTGCGCGGCCGCGCTGCAGGTGTCACCCCAGAAGGCGCTGGCGCAGCCGATACGAACCGTCTTGCTCATGAGAAATCCTTCCTCGAATGGCTGGCAACGAGAATACCAAGCAAGCGCTTGGTTTGTAAACTCCGGTCACAAGTTTTGCCCAAGCGCTTGCTTGGGTGACTGGCACGGCCTAAATTGCCGGCCAAGACGTCAGTAGAAGTAGAGGAGAGCAGCATGGATGAGCACAAAGCCCTGCGGGTGATGCGCACCATGGTCGACGGCGGCCAATTGACCGACCCCGACAGTGCCCGGGGCAAGTTGCTGCAAACCGCGGCGCACCTGTTTCGCAACAAGGGCTTTGAACGCACCACCGTGCGCGACCTGGCCAGTGCCGTGGGCATCCAGTCCGGCAGTATCTTTCATCACTTCAAGAGCAAGGACGAGATCCTGCGCGCGGTGATGGAGGAAACCATCCACTACAACACCGCCTTGATGCGTGCCTCGCTCGAGGAGGCGAGCACCGTACGCGAACGTGTGCTGGCGCTGATTCGCTGCGAATTGCAGTCGATCATGGGTGGCAGCGGCGAGGCCATGGCGGTGCTGGTGTATGAATGGCGTTCGCTGTCGACCGACGCCCAGGCCCAGGTGCTGGCGCTGCGCGATGTGTACGAAGACATTTGGCTGCAGGTGTTGGGCGAGGCCAAGGCGGCGGGTTACATCAAGGGCGATGTGTTTATTGCGCGACGCTTCCTCACCGGAGCCTTGTCCTGGACCACCACCTGGTTTCGCGCCGAGGGCAACCTGACCCTGGAGCAATTGGCCGAAGAAGCCTTGTTGATGGTTTTGAAGGCCGATTGAGGCGCAAGCTATTAATTTTCCGGTGGAAAGTTGTCTAGCTGGACAAAAACGCCTAGCTTATCGACATCGATGTATTGAACGGTGTGTGCCTTGATGTTATCGCCATGGCGGTTGGCTGCAGGACTTACTTTATGGGCACTCGGCACCGCAGCGTGGTTGCCGGCTTCGGCTGCGCAACTGGTGCGTATCGGCGCGGCGCATTTTCCGCCCTACACCGTGCGCCCGGAGCAAGGCGCCGACACCGGTCTGTTGCCTCAATTGGTGGAGGCCCTGAACGCCTCGCAAACCGACTACCAGTTTGTGCTGGTACCCACCTCCATCCCTCGGCGTTTTCGTGATTTCGAACAAGGCCGTATCGACATGGCCATCTTCGAAAATCCCGATTGGGGCTGGCAGAAGGTTGCCCACACCAGCATCGACATGGGCCTGGAAGATGCGGAAATCTTCGTCGCCCAGCGTGAGCCCGGTCGAGGCCAGGACTATTTCGCCGACCTTGCCGGGAAACGCCTGGCCGTGTTCAGCGGCTATCACTACGCCTTTGCCAACTTCAACCCCGACCCCAAGTACTTGGCCGAGCACTTCAACGCCACCTTGACCTATTCCCATGACAGCAACCTGCTGATGGTTGCGCGCGGGCGTGCGGACATCGCCTTGGTAACCCGTTCGTACTTGAGTGACTTCATGGTGCGCAATGCGGATATGGCCGGGCAGTTCCTGGTCTCGGAGCGCATCGACCAGGTCTATCACCACTACGCGTTGCTGCGGCCCAAGGCGCCGATCACGGGCGAGGCGTTTTCGGCGTTGCTCAAGCGCTTGCGCGACAGCGGCGAGATGCTGAAGATTTTCGAGCCGTACCGCATCGATGTGATGGCGGTACCCTGAGGTCACACCCGCCGTGCAAACGTATCGCTATGGTTGCCGGACACCTTGCGGCAGTGCACCAGCGCATCGCGAATCATGAAGTTCACTAACGTCGGTGAAACCCCGAGCTCCTTGGCAATGTCCTTTTGCGGCACACCGTGCAGGCGGTACATCTCGAACGCATAGCGGGTGCGCTGGGGCAACTCCGTCAGGGCGTCGGCGATGTTTTCCAGGGTGTTGAAATTGATGTGGGAGGTTTCCGGTGAAGCGCCGTGAATGACCACATTCAAGCCTTCCTCTTCCGTCCCGGAATATTTGAGTTCCAGGGCCTGCTTGCGGTAGTGATCGATCGCCAGGTTGCGCACGATCTGGAACAGATAACTCAGTTGGGCCTTGAACGATGACGTGATCGTCGGCGCCGATTGCAGGCGGAAGTAGGCGTCCTGCACTACATCTTCGGCACGGGAGCGGCACCCGGTAATACGTGCCGCAATCTTCACCAGAATCAGTCGATTGTCGACAAATGCCTGGAGAAGCGGTGAGTCGCACCTGCCTGTGGATACTTGTTCCGTCATGGAAATCACCTTGTCGCAAAAGAGGTTAGGGGAGGGCGTCCTTGCTGAGGCCTCCTACACATCGGGCAACAAATTATGCTGAATGATAATGATTGTCAAATGAGAAGACGAACTAATCTTATGCTTTCTTGTTAGGTGTGAACCACGTCTCGCAGGTACCCGGCGACTAATTATTTGCCGGTGCCGTCCGTTCTTCTGGGTGACAGGGCCGTTAGTCAAGCGGCCAAGGATCAGCACCCGCAGGAGGACGACATGGGTTTTTATCGTGCACACAGCGTGTTTCAGTTTGGAGTCGCCGCGGGATGACTACGCCGACTCGACTGCGCCTGTTCTGCCTGCCCTATTCGGGCGCCAGCGCCATGGTTTACGCGCGTTGGCGCCGCACGTTGCCGGAGTGGCTGCAGGTGTGCCCGCTGGAATTGCCTGGACGGGGCATGCGCATGGACGAGCCTCTGCAACGCGATATCAAGGCCTTGGCGGCGCAGCTCGCGGAGGAAATCAGTCGCGACTTGAGCGGCCCTTATGCGTTGTTCGGCCATAGCCTCGGCGGTCTGCTGGCCTTTGAATTGGCCCACGCGTTAAAGGCACGGAATGTCCCTGCGCCGCTGGCGCTGTTCGCCTCCGGCACGGCCGGCCCGGCCCGCCGCGATGTCAGCGAATACGCCATCGAAAAGACCGACGCGCAACTGATCGCCCGTCTGCGCGAACTGCAAGGCACTGCCGAAGAAGCCCTGGCCAATCCCGAGTTGATGCAGTTGATGCTGCCGATCCTGCGCGCCGATTTCCTGCTGTGCGGCAGCTTCACCTACGGCGAGCGCAAGCCGCTGGACCTGCCGATCCATGTGTTCGGCGGCAAGCAGGACAGCGTGCGCACCGACCAGTTGCTCGACTGGCAGCTCGATGCCGCCAGCGGTTTTTCCCTGGACATGTTCGACGGCCACCACTTCTTCCTTATCCAGCACGAAAGCGCCGTATTGCGCTGCGTGCGGCGCTATGCCGACGAACACCTGGCCCGCTGGCGCAATGGCGCGGCGCGGCAACTGGCCGCCGGCTGATCGCTCTCCCATTCCCGAATTTCCCGCAAGCCGATTTCAGGCAGGAACCCCATGATGGACGCCTTCGAACTTCCCCGCACCCTGGTCGAGTCCCTTCAACGTCGCGCCGCCCAGGCCCCGGACCAGGTCGCCCTGCGCTTCCTCGCCGAGTCGGCCGAGCACAACGTGGTACTCAGTTACCGTGACCTGGACCAACGCGCCCGCACCATCGCCGCCGCCCTCCAGGCCAATGCGGCACAGGGCGACCGTGCGGTGCTGCTGTTCCCCAGTGGCCCGGACTACGTCGCGGCGTTCTTCGGCTGCCTGTACGCCGGGGTGATCGCGGTGCCGGCCTACCCGCCGGAGTCCACCCGCCGTCATCACCAGGAGCGCTTGCTGTCGATTATCGGTGACGCCGAACCGCGCCTGTTGCTGACCATCGCCAGCCTGGCCGAGGGCCTCGCGCAGATCGAAAACGCGCCGCCGGTGCTGAGTGTCGACACCCTCGACGCACAGATCGCCAGCGCCTGGAATGCCCCCGACCTGCATCCCGACGACATCGCCTTCCTGCAATACACCTCCGGCTCCACCGCGTTGCCCAAGGGCGTGCAAGTCAGCCACGGCAACCTGGTGGCCAACGAAGTGCTGATCCGGCGCGGCTTTGGCATCGACCTGAACCCTGACGACGTGATCGTCAGCTGGCTGCCGCTGTACCACGACATGGGCCTGATCGGCGGCCTGCTGCAACCGATTTTCAGCGGCGTGCCGTGCGTGTTGATGTCGCCGGCCTATTTCCTCGGCCGGCCATTGCGCTGGCTTGAAGCGATCAGCGAATACCGCGGCACCATCAGCGGCGGGCCGGATTTCGCCTACCGCCTGTGCAGCGAGCGGGTCAGTGAGTCGGCCCTGGAACGCCTGGACTTGAGCAACTGGCGCGTGGCCTATTCCGGCTCCGAACCGATCCGCCTCGACACCCTCGAGCGCTTCGCCGAGAAGTTCGCCGCCTGCGGGTTTACCTCGGATAGTTTCTTCGCCTCCTACGGCCTGGCCGAAGCCACCCTGTTTGTCGCCGGCGGCCGGCGTGGACATGGCATCCCGGCGCTGCGCATTGACGAGCAGGCCCTGGCCGCCAACCGCGCCGAGCCGGGGCAGGGCAGTGCGATCATGAGTTGCGGCACCTCCCAGCCGGAACACGCGGTGCTGATCGCCGACCCGCACACACTGAGCGAGCTGGCCGACAACTGCGTCGGCGAACTCTGGGCCAGCGGCCCGAGCATCGCCCACGGCTACTGGCGCAACCCGGAAGCCAGTGCCAAGACCTTCGTGCAGCATGCCGGCCGCACCTGGCTGCGCACCGGTGACCTGGGCTTTATCCGCGAGGGTGAGGTATACATCACCGGTCGCCTGAAAGACCTGCTGATCGTGCGCGGCCATAACCTCTACCCCCAGGACATCGAACAGACCATCGAGCGCGAAGTGGAAGTGGTGCGCAAGGGCCGGGTCGCGGCGTTTGCGGTGAATGACAACGGCCTGGAAGGCATCGGCATCGCCGCGGAAATCAGCCGCAGCGTGCAGAAGATCCTGCCGCCTGAAGCGTTGATCAAAGCCATCCGCCAGGCGGTGGCCGAGGCCTACCAAGAGGCGCCGTGCGTGGTGGTATTGCTCAATCCCGGCGGCTTGCCCAAGACCTCCAGCGGCAAGGTGCAGCGTGCGGCGTGCGCGCTTCGGCAGGCCGACGGCAGCCTCGACTGCTACGCGCAGTTCCCCGATCTGCATGCCCAGGCGAGCACTGTTGCACTGGAATCCGAATTGCAAAGCCGGATCGCCGCTATCTGGCGCGAGCAGTTGCAGGTCGCCACGGTGGCGGCCGACGACCACTTCTTCCTGCTCGGCGGCAACTCCATCACCGCCACCCAGGTGGTGGCGCGCCTGCGGGAAACCCTCGGCCTGGAGCTGAACCTGCGCCTGCTGTTCGAGGCGCCGACGTTGTCCGGGTTCGCCGCCGGCGTGGCGCAACTGCAACAGGACGGCGGCATTGCCCAAGGTGCGATCCGCCCGTTGTCGCGCCAGGACGAACTGCCCCAATCCCTGGCCCAGAACCGCCTGTGGATCACCTGGCAACTGGACCCGCAAAGCAGCGCCTACACCATCCCTGGCGCCTTGCGTTTGCGTGGCGAGCTGGATGAAGACGCGCTGCGCTCGAGCTTCCAGTACCTGATCCAGCGCCACGAAGCCCTGCGCACCCGCTTCTATGAGCGCGATGGCCAGGGCTTCCAGCGTGTGGACGCCAATAGCGATTTTGACCTGCAGGTTATCGATCTCAGCGACTTGCCCGTCGCCGAGCGTGAGGCTCGCGCGCAACAGATCCGTGAGGACGAAGCCCGCACCCTGTTCGACCTGGAAAAAGGCCCGCTGCTGTGGGTGACCCTGGTGCGCCTGGACGAGGACGATCACCAGTTGCTGGTGACCCTGCATCACATCATCGCCGATGGCTGGTCGTTGAATATCCTCATCGACGAGTTCTCGCGCCTGTACGCCGCCGCAAGCCAGGGCCAGGCCCTGGCGTTGCCGCCACTGGCCTTGCAGTACGCCGACTACGGCAGCTGGCAGCGCCAATGGCTGGCCGACGGTGAAGGCCAGCGCCAACTGGCGTACTGGAAAGCGCAGTTGGGCGACGAGCACCCGACCCTGAGCCTGGCCACCGACCACCCGCGTGCGGCCCGGCAACGCCACAGCGCATCGCGCCATAGTGTGCGCCTGAGTGTCAGCCTCAGCGAGGCGATTCGCCAGACCGCCCAGGCCCACGAGTCCACGCCGTTCATGCTGTTGCTGGCGGCGTTCCAGACCTTGCTCTACCGCTACAGCGGCCAGCGCGATATCCGCATCGGCGTGCCCAACGCCAACCGCCCGCGCCAGGAAACCCAAGGCCTGATCGGCTTCTTTATCAACACCCTGGTGCTGCGTGCCGAGCTGGACGGGCGCCTGCCTTTCACTGAGCTGCTGGCCGCCACCCGCCACACTGCGTTGGGCGCCCAGGCCCATCAGGACCTGCCGTTCGAGCAACTGTTGGAAGCCTTCCCGCAAGCCCGCGAACAGGGCCTGTTCCAGGTCATGTTCAACCACCTGCAGCGCGACCTCAGCGCCTTGCGCCGCCTGCCGGGGATGCTCGCCGATGAGCTGCCCTGGCACAGCCGCGAAGCCAAGTTCGACCTGCAGCTGCACAGCGAAGAAGACCGCAACGGGCGCCTGAGCCTGTCCTTCGACTACGCCGACGAACTGTTCGACAGCGCGACCATCCAGCGCCTGGCCGCGCACTTCATCCACCTGCTGCAGGCCGTGTGCGAACAGCCGCAACAGGCCATCGGTGACCTCCAGCTGATGCCGCAGGACGAACAGCAAGCGTGGAGCCAGGCGCCGTGCGCACCGGCTCAACAATGGTTGCCCGAACTGCTCAATCAACACACCTCGGACAACACCGCGCTGGTCTGGCAGGACGGCAGCCTGACCTTCGCCCAACTGCACACCCAGGCCAACCGCCTGGCCCATTACCTGCGCGACAAAGGCGTCGGCCCGGACGTGTGCGTAGCCATCGCCGCCGAACGTTCGCCGCAGTTGCTGGTGGGCCTGCTGGCGATCATCAAGGCCGGTGGCGCCTATGTGCCGCTGGACCCGGATTACCCCGCCGAGCGCCTGGCCTACATGCTCAAGGACAGCGGCGTGCACCTGCTGTTGACCCAGACCGCATTGCTGGACCGTGTGCCGAGTGCCGAAGGCGTGTGCGTGATTGCCATGGACAGCCTGCACCTCGACAGCTGGCCGACCCAGCCGCCCGGCCTGCACCTCGATGGCGACAACCTCGCCTATGTGATCTACACCTCCGGCTCCACCGGCCAGCCCAAGGGCGTGGGCAATACCCATGCGGCCCTGGCCGAGCGCTTGCAGTGGATGCAGGCCACCTATCAACTCAATGACAGCGACGTGCTGATGCAAAAGGCACCGATCAGTTTCGACGTGTCGGTGTGGGAATGCTTCTGGCCGCTGATCACCGGCTGCCGCCTGGTGCTGGCCGGTCCTGGCGAGCACCGCGATCCGCACCGCATCGCGCAGTTGGTGCAGGCGCACGGCGTGACCACGCTGCACTTCGTGCCGCCGCTGTTGCAGCTGTTTATCGACGAACCGCTGGTGCCCGAGTGCACCAGCCTGCGTCGCCTGTTCTCCGGTGGCGAAGCCTTGCCTGCCGAGTTGCGCAATCGCGTATTGGCGCAGTTGCCGGCGGTGCAATTGCACAACCGTTATGGCCCGACCGAGACCGCGATCAACGTCACCCACTGGCATTGCACTGCTGACGATGGCGAGCGTTCGCCGATTGGCCGACCACTGGGCAATGTGATCTGCCGCGTGCTGGACGAGCAGCTCAACCCGTTGCCGGCCGGTGTGCCGGGTGAACTGTGCATCGGCGGTATCGGCCTGGCCCGTGGTTACCTTGGGCGTGCCGGCTTGACCGCCGAGCGCTTTGTCGCCGACCCGCTGGGCGAGGCGGGCGCGCGCCTGTATCGCAGCGGTGACCGTGCACGCTGGAGTGCGGATGGCGTGCTCGAATACCTCGGCCGTCTCGACCAGCAGGTCAAGCTGCGCGGTTTCCGGGTGGAACCGGAAGAAATCGAAGCGCGCCTGCTGGCCCTGGACGGTGTCGCCCAGGCCGTGGTGCTGGTGCGCGATGCGCAGTTGATCGGTTACTACACCGCCCATGCCGCCTTGGACGAACAGGACGTCAAAGCCGCCCTGGCCGCCGAGCTGCCGGAGTACATGGTGCCCGCGCAACTGATGCGCCTGGACGCGATGCCCCTGAGCCCCAGCGGCAAGCTCGACCGTCGCGCATTACCGGCGCCGGTGTGGCAAACCCGCGAACACATCGAGCCCGAAACACCCTTGCAGCAGCAGATTGCAGCGATCTGGCGCGAAGTGCTCGGCTTGGCAGCAATCGGCCTGCGCGATGACTTTTTCGCCCTCGGCGGCCACTCGCTGCTGGCCACGCAAATCATCTCCCGCACCCGCCAGGCGTGCGACGTCGAGTTGCCGTTGCGCACCTTGTTCGAGGCCAGCGAGCTGGGGGCGTTTGCCGAGCAAGTCGGCGTGATCCAGGCCAGCGGCCAACGCAACCAGCAAACCGCAATCGCCACCGTCGACCGCAGCCTGCCGGTGCCGTTGTCGTATTCCCAGCAGCGCATGTGGTTCCTCTGGCAGATGGAACCGGACAGCCCGGCCTACAACGTCGGCGGCATGGCACGCCTGCGTGGCGTGCTGGATGTGGGGCGTTTCGAGGCGGCGTTGCAGGCCTTGGTCATGCGCCACGAAACCCTGCGCACTACATTCCCGAGTGTCGACGGCGTGGCCTATCAAAAGGTGTCGGCGCAGACCGGCCTGCGCATGGACTGGCAGGATATGTCGGCGTTGAACGAAGGCGAGCGCGAGCAGCGTTTGCAGCGACTGGCCGACCACGAGGCGCACACCCCGTTCAACCTGGAAACCGGGCCGCTGCTGCGTGCGTGCCTGGTCAAGGCCGGTGAGCGGGAGCACTACCTGGTGCTGACCCTGCACCATATCGTCACCGAAGGCTGGGCCATGGACATCTTTGCCCGTGAACTCAGCGCGCTGTACGAAGCCTTTATCGATGAGCGCCTGTCGCCGCTGGCACCGTTGCCGGTGCAGTACCTGGACTACAGCGTGTGGCAACGTCAGTGGCTGGAGTCCGGCGAACGCCAACGCCAATTGGACTACTGGACCGCGCAACTGGGCAACGAACACCCACTGCTCGAATTGCCCGGCGACCGCCCACGGCCACCGGTGCAAAGTCACCGGGGCGAGCTGTACCGCTTCGACCTCAGCGACGATCTGGCCGCCCGTGTGCGTGCCTTCAACGCCGAACGTGGCCTGACCCTGTTCATGACCATGACCGCCACCCTGGCCGTGTTGCTCTATCGCTACAGCGGCCAGACCGACCTGCGTATCGGCGCGCCGGTGGCCAACCGCATTCGCCCGGAAAGCGAAGGGCTGATCGGCGCGTTCCTCAACACCCAGGTACTGCGTTGCCAGCTCACGGGGCAGATGCGTGTCGCCGAGCTGTTCGAGCAGGTCCGTCACACGGTGATCGAAGGCCAATCCCATCAGGACCTGCCGTTCGACCACCTGGTGGAAGCCCTGCAACCGCCGCGCAGCGCGGCGTACAACCCGTTGTTCCAGGTGATGTGCAACGTGCAGCGCTGGGAATTCCAGCAGAGCCGCCAACTGGCCGGCATGACCGTCGAATACCTGGCCAACGATGCCCGCGCGACCAAGTTCGACCTCAACCTGGAAGTCACCGACCTCGACCATCGCCTGGGTTGCTGCCTGACCTACAGCACCGATTTGTTCGATGAACCGCGCATCGCGCGCATGGCCGAGCATTGGCGCAACCTGCTCGAAGCGTTGATCGCCAACCCGCAACAACGTCTCAGCGAACTGCCGTTGCTGAGCGCCACCGAGCAACGCGCGTTGCAGGACAGCCTGGGCGTGGAGGCGGGCGAGCATCGCCTCGACCAGTGCCTCCAGCAACTGTTCAGCCAGCAGGCGCTCAAGCGTGGCGATGCCCCGGCGCTGACCTTTGCCGGTGTGACCCTCACCTACGCTGAACTCGACGCCCGCGCCAACCGCCTGGCCTGGATGCTGCGCGAGCGCGGCGTCGGCCCGCAGGTGCGGGTCGGCCTGGCGCTGCCGCGCTCGCTGGAAATGGTCATCGGCCTGCTGGCGATCCTCAAGGCCGGTGGCGCCTATGTGCCGCTGGACCCGGAATACCCGCTGGACCGCCTGCACTACATGATCGAAGACAGCGGCATCGGCCTGCTGCTCAGCGATGCGGCGATGTTCGACGCCCTCGGCGAATTGCCGGCGAGCGTGGCCTGCTGGTGCCTGGAAGATGACTTGCCGGTGCTGGCCAATTACCCGGCCGGCGAGCTGCCGTTTATCAGTTTGCCGCAACATCAGGCCTACCTGATCTACACCTCCGGTTCCACCGGTAAACCCAAGGGCGTGGTGGTGTCCCACGGTGAAATCGCCATGCATTGCCAGGCCGTGATCGAGCGCTTCGGCATGCGCCCGGACGATTGCGAGCTGCATTTCTATTCGATCAACTTCGACGCCGCCACCGAGCGTCTGCTGGTGCCGCTGCTCAGCGGTGCCCAGGTGGTCCTGCGCGCCCAGGGCCAGTGGGATGCCGAGGAAATCTGCGGGCTGATCCGTACCCATCGCATCAACATCCTCGGTTTTACCCCGAGCTACGGCAGCCAGTTGGCGCAGTGGCTGGCAACCCAGCACCAGACCTTGCCGGTGCGCATGTGCATCACCGGCGGCGAAGCGCTGACCGGCGAACACCTGCAGCGTATCCGTGCGGCGTTCCAGCCCGAGGTGTTTTTCAATGCCTATGGGCCCACCGAAACCGTGGTGATGCCCCTGGCCAGCCTGGCGCCGCAGCAGTTGGAAGAGGGCGCCGCCAGCGTGCCGATCGGTAGCATCATCGGCGACCGCGTGGCTTATATTCTCGACGCCGACCTGGCGTTGGTACCGCAAGGCGCGACCGGCGAGTTGTATGTGGGCGGCGCCGGTCTGGCCCAGGGTTACCACGAACGTCCGGGGATGACGGCCGAACGGTTTGTCGCCGACCCGTTTGCCCGCCAGGGCGGTCGCCTGTATCGCACCGGCGACCTGGTGCGCCAGCGTGCCGATGGCCTGGTGGAATACCTGGGGCGTATCGACCACCAGGTGAAGATTCGCGGTTTCCGGATCGAACTGGGCGAGATCGAAACCCGCCTGCTGGAACACGCAGCTGTGCGCGAAGCGGTGGTGCTGGCGCTGGATTCGCCGAGTGGCAGGCAACTGGTGGCGTACCTGGTCAGCGACGCCGACCACGGCACCTTGCGTGAGGCGCTCAAGGCTCATCTCAAGGCGCAACTGCCGGACTACATGGTACCCGCGCACCTGATCGTACTCGACAGCATGCCGCTGACCGCCAACGGCAAGCTCGACCGCCGCGCCCTGCCGCAACCCGATCCCGAGGCCAATCGGCAACAGTACGTGGCGCCGCGCAACGAGCTGGAAAGCACCTTGGCGGCGATCTGGTGCGCGGTGTTGAACGTGCAGCAGGTCGGCCTCGACGATAACTTCTTTGAACTGGGCGGCGATTCGATCCTGTCGATCCAGGTGGTCAGTCGCGCGCGTCAGGCGGGGATTCACTTCAGCCCCCGCGACCTGTTCCAGCACCAGACCGTGCAAACCCTGGCCGGGGTGGCCACGCGCTCCGAGCAGGTCAGCGCCGAGCAAGGCGTGCTCACCGGCGCTTCGGGCCTTACACCGATCCAGCACTGGTTCTTCGACACCGATATTCCCGCGCGCCAGCACTGGAATCAGGCGTTGGTGCTCAAGCCGCTGCAACTGCTCGAGCCTCATCGACTGGAGCAAGCGTTGCTGGCGGTACTCGAGCACCACGACGCCCTGCGCCTGAGTTTCACCCGGCGCGATGCGCAATGGCATGCCGAACACTTGGCCGTGCCGAAAGGCGGCGTGCTGATGCAGGCGCAAGTGCGCGACATGCAACAGTGCACCGCGCTGTTCACCGACACCCAGCGCAGCCTCGACCTGGAGCACGGCCCGCTGGTGCGCGCCTTGCTGGTGGATGGCCCTCAAGGCCAGCAACGCTTGCTGATCGCGATCCATCACCTGGTGGTGGACGGTGTGTCGTGGCGCGTGTTGCTCGAAGACCTGCAAAACGTTTACCGCCAGCTCAGCGACGGCCAGTCCGTCAGCCTGCCGGCCAAGACCAGCGCCCTGCGCGATTGGGCCGCGCGCTTGCAGGCGTATGCCGGCAGCGAATCCCTGCGTGAAGAGCTGAGCCTGTGGCAGGACCGATTGGCCGGCCCTGACGCGGTATTGCCTGTGGCCCACCCGCACGGTTCGCGGCGCAACCGCGATGCCGACACCGTCAGCGTGCGCCTGGATGCCGAACACACGCGCCAGTTGCTGCAACAGGCGCCGAGCGCCTACCGCACCCAGGTCAACGACCTGCTGCTGACCGCCCTGGCCCGTGTGCTGTGCCGCTGGAGCGGGCACGGGTCGGCGCTGATCCAGCTCGAAGGCCATGGCCGCGAAAGCCTGTTCGACGACATCGACCTGACCCGCAGCGTCGGCTGGTTCACCAGCGCTTATCCACTGCGCCTGACCCCGCAAACCGGGCAGGGCGACTCGATCAAGGCGATCAAGGAACAACTGCGTGCGGCGCCCCATAAAGGGTTGGGCTATGGCGTGCTGCGTTACCTCGCCGATGACCTGTGCAAACAGAGCATGGCCGCCTTGCCGAGTGCGCAGATCACCTTTAACTACCTCGGCCAGTTCGACCAAAGCTTCGGCGCCGATGCACTGTTCCACCCACTGGACGAATCGGCGGGCCTGGCCCATGACCCGGATGCGCCGCTGCCCAACGAACTGAGCGTGGACAGCCAGGTGTACGGCGGCGAACTGGTGCTGCGCTGGACCTTCAGCCGCGAACGCCACGACCCACAGGCCATCCAGGACCTGGCGCAGGCCTACCTGGCCGAACTGCAAGCGTTGGTCGCCCATTGCCTGGAGGACAACGCCGGCGGCCTCACGCCGTCCGACTTCCCCCTGGCGCACTTGAGCCAGTCGCAACTCGACAGCTTGCCGGTACCGGCCGGCGCCATCGAAGACGTGTACCCGCTGACCCCGATGCAAGAGGGCCTGCTGCTGCACACCCTGCTCGAGCCGGGCACCGGCCTCTACTACATGCAGGACCGCTACCGCATCAACAGCGCGCTGGACCCCGAGCGTTTCGCCCAGGCCTGGCAAGCGGTGATCGCCCGCCACGAAGCCTTGCGCGCCTCGTTCTGCTGGAACGTCGGCGAAGACATGCTGCAAGTGATCCACAAGCCGGGCAGCACGCCGATCGAGTACCTGGATTGGAGTGCCGACCAGGAAAGCGAACAGGAACCGCGCCTGCAAGCGCTGCTCAAGGCCGAGCGCGAAGCCGGTTTCGATCTGCTCAACCAGGCGCCGTTCCACCTGCGCCTGATCCGCGTCGGTGAAGCGCGCTACTGGTTCATGATGAGCAACCACCACATCCTGATCGATGCCTGGTGCCGCTCGCTGTTGATGAATGACTTCTTCGATATCTACATGGCCCTCGGCGAAGGTCGTGAAGCGCAGCTGGCCACGCCGCCGCGCTACCGCGACTACATCGCCTGGCTGCAACGCCAGAACCTGGCCGAAGCACGCCAGTGGTGGCAGCAGAACCTGCAAGGGTTCGAGCGCACCACGCCGATCCCGAGCGACCGGCCGTTCCTGCGCGAACATGCCGGCCACAGTGGCGGCATGGTGGTGGGTGACTGCTACATCCGCCTCGACCCCCGTGACGGTGCGCAACTGCGCGAACTGGCCCAGGCCCATCAACTTACCGTCAACACCTTTGCCCAGGCGGCCTGGGCCTTGGTGCTGCGACGCTTGAGCGGCGAGCGTGACGTACTGTTCGGCGTCACCGTGGCCGGGCGCCCGGTGGAAATGCCTGAGATGCAACGCACCGTCGGCCTGTTTATCAACAGCATTGCGCTGCGGGTGAAGCTGCCCGAGGACGACCAGCGTTGCAGCGTACGCCAGTGGTTGAACGCGTTGCTCGACAGCAATATGCAACTGCGCGAGTACGAATACCTGCCGCTGGTGACGATCCAGGAACACAGCGAACTGCCCAAGGGCCAGCCGCTGTTCGACAGCCTGTTCGTGTTCGAAAACGCCCCGGTGGAAGTCTCGGTGCTGGACCGCGCTGACAGCCTGAATGCCACCTCGGACTCCGGCCGCACCCACACCAATTTCCCGCTGACCGCCGTGTGCTACCCGGGGGATGACCTCGGCCTGCACCTGTCCTACGACCAGCGTTACTTCGACGAAACCACCGTGCAAGGCATGCTCGGCGAGTTCAAGCGCCTGCTGCTGGCGCTGGTGCAGGGCTTCCATGGCGACATGGCCGACCTGCCACTGATGGGCGAACAGGAGCGCGCGTTCCTGTTGGACGGCTGCAACCAGAGCGAACACGCCTACCCGCTGGAACGCAGCTATATCGAGCTGTTCGAAGCCCAGGTGAGCGCGCATCCGCAGCGCATCGCCGCCCGTTGCCTGGACCGGCAATGGACCTATGACGAGCTGAACCGGCGCAGTAACGGCCTGGGTCATGCACTGATTGCGGCGGGCGTCGGCCTGGACCAACCGGTGGCGTTGCTGGCCGAGCGTAACCTCGACCTGCTGGGCATGATCATCGGCAGCTTCAAGGCCGGTGCCGGTTACCTGCCGTTGGACCCGGGCCTGCCGAGCCAGCGCCTGAGTCGCATCATCGACCTGAGTCGCACACCGTTGCTGGTCTGCACCGAAGCGTGCCGCGAGCAGGCCATCGAGCTGCTGGACGGCGTCGACTGCCAGTTGCTGGTGTGGGAGGACGTGCCTGCCCGTGGGGAAAATCCTGGCATCTACAGCGGCCCGGATAACCTTGCCTACGTGATCTACACCTCGGGCTCCACCGGCTTGCCCAAAGGCGTGATGGTCGAACAGCGCGGCATGCTCAATAACCAATTGAGCAAGGTGCCGTATATGGACCTGACGCCAGCGGATGTGATCGCCCAGACCGCCTCGCAAAGCTTCGATATTTCCGTATGGCAATTCCTCGCCGCGCCGCTGTTCGGTGCACGGGTGGATATCGTGCCGAACAGCATCGCCCACGATCCGCAGGGCTTGCTGGCCCATGTGCAGGCACACGGCATCACCGTGTTGGAAAGCGTGCCGTCGCTGATCCAGGGCATGCTGGCCCAGGATCGCATCAGCCTGGACGGTTTGCGCTGGATGCTGCCGACCGGTGAAGCGATGCCGCCGGAGCTGGCGCACCAGTGGTTGTTGCGTTACCCGGAGATCGGCCTGGTCAACGCCTACGGCCCGGCGGAATGTTCGGACGATGTGGCGTTCTTCCGCGTCGACCTGGCGTCCACCCGTGGCACTTACCTGCCGATTGGTACGCCGACGGACAATAACCGTTTGTACGTGGTGGATGGTGCGCTGGAATTGGTGCCCCAAGGGGCGGTCGGTGAGCTGTGCGTGGCCGGCACCGGGGTGGGCCGCGGGTATGTCAGCGATCCGCTGCGCACCGCCCAGGTGTTTGTGCCGAACCCGTTCGGTGCACCGGGCGAGCGCCTGTACCGCACCGGCGACCTGGCACGGCGGCGCAGCGATGGCGTGCTGGAGTACGTCGGGCGTATCGACCATCAGGTGAAGATTCGCGGTTACCGCATCGAGCTGGGTGAAATCGAAGCGCGCCTGCACGAACAACCCCTAGTGCGCGACGCGGCAGTGGGCGTGCAGGAAGGCGTCAACGGCAAGCATCTGGTGGGTTACCTGGTGGCCGCCGATGAGAGGCTGAATCCGGGCGAACGCCTGGACCGCATCAAGCAACGCCTGCGCGCCGAACTGCCGGAGTATATGGTGCCGCTGCACTGGCTATGGCTCGAGCGCCTGCCGCTCAACGCCAACGGCAAACTCGACCGCAAGGCCCTGCCGGAACTGGAGATCGGCCAGTTGCACAGCCAGGACTACCTGGCGCCACGCAACGAACTGGAAAACACCTTGGCCGCGATCTGGGCCGAGGTGCTGAAAGTCGACAGGGTCGGCGTGCAGGACAACTTCTTCGAACTGGGCGGCCACTCGTTGCTGGCCACGCAGATTGCCTCGCGCGTGCAGAAGACCCTGCAGCGGGATGTGCCGCTGCGGGCGATGTTCGAATGCAGCACGGTGGCGGAGTTGGCCGCGTACATCGAGGGGCTGGCGGCCAATGAGATCAGTGCGGAGAAGGTGGATCGGTTGAGTGATTTGATGGCGGAGTTGGAGGGGCTCTGATCTTCGCTGTCTGTCAGGACGCCATCGGGGCTTGCCCCCGATGGCGTCAGACCAGGCGCCGCTTAATTCGGCCCCATAATCTTCGCCAACTTCTCCGGCGACGGCGCCCCTTGCTGTTGCTGCAAGCCGCCCTTGTCATCCAGGTAGAAAATCGCCGGCGTCGCCGACAGTTCCAGCTCGTCCATCAACTTCATATTGGCATCGAGCTTGGCTTCGATGTCCGCCGGGATCTTGGCCAGCGCCTGCAATTTGCTGCCCTTGCCGGCGGCTTCATGTTCTTCCAGGGCCTTTTGCGGGTCCTTGGCGGCGAACAGGGCGGCCGATTTGGCGGCGCTGTCTTCGCGGATGATGCCGACCATGATGTGGCGCAGTTGGACCTTGCCGGCTTTTACCCATGGCCGCGCCTGTTCCCAGAACATGTTGCAGTAGGGGCAGTTGGGGTCGCTGAACAGGTAGACGATGCGCGGGGCGTTTTTGTCGCCGTCCTGGATCCAGCTGCTTTTTTCCATTTTGGCCCAGACTTCCTTGGCCATCGGCGCGTACACCAGTTTTTCCAGGGGCGCGCTGCTCAGGTCATTGCCCTGGGCGTCGTACAGGTTGCCGGCGATCACGCTCTTGCCGTCGGCGGTCAGGTACAGCGCCATGCCGCGGTTCTGGTATTGCGCGGCGTAGCCGGTGAGGCCGCTGGGGGCGTCGAACTTGCCGAGGATTTTGGCGCCTTTGGCTTCGATCTGTTTGATCGGTGCCGGCCAGTTTTCGGCCTGGGCCAGGGAGGCCGCCAGCGTCAGCGGCAGCAGGGTCAGCAGGTGGCGGAGGCGAGGCATGTCGGTTTCCTTGTGGCGGCAGGGGCGGTGTCGAAGGGTTCCATGGCACGGGCCAGGCTGGCCTGGGACAACTCGCCCAGGTGGCTGTTGATCAGGCGCCCGTCGGCTTGGTAGAACAGCGTGGTGGGCAGGGCCATGGAGCCCACGGCCTGGCCGAGGCGGCCGCTGGCGTCGAACAGCACGTTGTCGAGGGTCAGGCCCTGGGTGGCGAGGAAGGTGCTGACGCTTTGCATGCTTTCGGCCTGGTTGACGAACAGGAAGGTCACGTCGGGGCGCATGCGCTGGGCGTTTTCCAGCACCGGCATTTCGCGGCGGCACGGCGGGCACCAGGTGGCCCACAGGTTGATCACCATCGGACCGCCCTGGTAATCGGCCAGTTGCACCACTTCGCCATTGGCGTTGCGCAAGGTGATGTCCGGCAGGCGTGTGCCTTTTTCATACACGCTCAAGGACAGGCTGGTCATGCCCCAGAACACCAGCCCGGTGATGACCCCGGCGCTCAGGGGCTTGCGCAGCGCCGGGCGACGCCAGCCATAGAGCAGTGCACCGAGGATCAGGGCGACGATACCGGGCCAGGCGAGAAATCCGCCGTCGCGCAGGTCGACCATCTGCAGCCAGTCGTTGCTGTAGTAACTCCAGTACATCAGCACGAAGCTGACGCGGGCCGCCAGCATGCCCAGCAGGAACAGGCTGAACAGCACCGATTCCGGATTTTCACCGCCACGCTTGGCCACGCGCCAACCCACCAGGGTGGCGAGAATCAACGCGCTGATCAGCAGGATGTGATTCAGGGCGATGGCGAAGGTGCCGATGGTCAGGGTCAGCATCAGAGGGCGTCCCGGGCGTGAGTCCAGCGTTGCAGGAAGGCGGCGGCATCCACTTCGCCGGTGATGCGCTGGGCGCGGCGTTCCTCACCGTCAGGGCCGATCCACACGAAGCTGGGCGGCCCCGGAACCTGGTAGCGGCCCAGCAGTGCGCGGCTGGCGGCAGTGTCGGCGGTGACGTCGAGGCGCAGCAGACGTACGTCCTTCAGCGCATCGAGCACTTCGGGTTTGCCGAACACCTGTTTTTCCATGATCTTGCACGACACGCACCAGTCGGCGTAGTAGTCCACCAGCACCCATTGGCCCTGGGCCTTGGCGCTGTCGAGCTGGCCTTGCAGCACAGCGGGGTCATTGATGGTCATGAAGGCTTCGTGGGCGCTGGGTGCGGCAGTGGACCGCGAGCCGCTGTAGACCTTCAACGGTTGCCACAGGTCATCGCTGCCACCCGCAGCACCCACCAGCAGCAGGCCGCCCCACACCCCCACGACCACGGAACCGGCGCCGAACAGCATGGCGACCCGCCCGAAATCCTGGGCCAGGCGCCAGCCGCAGTAGGCCATGGACATGGCCAGCACGCCCCACAGGCCGAGCCACAGGCTTTCGTCGATCACCGGGCGAATCATCAGCACGGCGGTGGCCAGGAACAGGAAGCCGAAGATGCCCTTGAGCACATTCATCCAGGTGCCCGGCTTGGGCAGGAAACGGTTGCCCACGGTCACCAGCAACAGCAACGGCACGCCAATGCCGATGCCCATGGCGAACAGGATCAGGCCGCCATGCAGGGCATTGCCGCTCTGGGCGATGTACAGCAATGCACCGGCCAGGGGCGCGGTCATGCACGGCCCCACCAGCAGGCCGGACAGCGCGCCGAGCACCCCGGCGCCGACCAGGCTGCCGCCGCTCTGGTTGCGGCTGACGTTATCCAGGCGATCGCGCAAGGCCACGGGCAGTTGCAGTTCGAAGAAGCCGAACATCGGCAGGGCGAGGATCACGAACAAGGCGGCGAAGCTGCCGAGGATCCACGGGGTTTGCAACAGCGCGGCGAGGTTGGCGCCGAGCAGGGCGGCGAGCACGCCGAGCGCCGCGTACACCAGCGCCATGCACACCACGTAGCTGCCGGCCAGGGCAAAGCCGCGACGCGGGCTGGCGCCACTGCCCACCACCAGGCCGGCGAGGATCGGCAGCATCGGCAACGAACACGGGGCAAACGCCAGCAGCAGGCCCAGGCCGAAGAACACCAGCAGGCTCCAGCCCAGGCTGCGTTGTTGCAGGCCGCTGGCCAGGCTCTGGTCCTGGGCTTCGGCGGTGGCCGCAACGGCGGGGTTGCCGCCCAGGTCTACGCTGATCGACTGCGGCGGATAGCACAGCCCTGCATCGGCGCAGCCCTGCCAGCCGAGCTTGACCTGGCCGGTGACACCGGCGGGAATCTTCACTTCCAGGCCCTGGCGATACACTTCCTGCTCGCCAAAGAATTCGTCGCTATGGGCTTCGCCTTGCGGCAACACGGGCTTTTCGGCCAGGCCATCGAACTTCATGCGCTGCTTGTACAGGTAATAACCGTCGGCAATCTGCCAATACAGCTGGGTCTCGCCACTTTCAAGACGTTCGGAGGTAAAGGTGAAAGCCTTGCCCACCGGGAGGAAATCAGGTTTGGTCTCAAACGGATTGCCCGGCGCGGCCTGGGCGAACCCCGCGAATAACACCAGCAGAAAGGTAAACAGATGCCGCATGGTCAAGCCTTAGTTCGATGCAAGTGAGGCACACAATGTGTGGCGTTGATTAACCGATGATTAACCGGGCGCTATTCTAAAGTGTAGGGATTATCTGAGCTTGCATCTTTTCACGGCATAATCTGCGCTTAATCCGCTGCACTTTTAATCCCCCCATCTTTCATGAAGGGTTCAGCATGCACGTACTGGTCTGTGAAGACGACGAACTGATCGCCAGCGGCATCGTGGCCGGCCTCGGAGCCCAGGGCTTTACAGTCGAGCGCGTGGCCACGGCCGCCGCTGCGCGCGCGATGCTCAAGGCGGCGACCTTCGACATCATGGTGCTTGACCTCGGCCTGCCCGACGAAGACGGCCTCAAGCTGCTGCAACAGTTGCGCAGCCAGGGCCTGGAGATTCCGGTGCTGATCCTCACCGCGCGGGATTCGGTGACCAACCGTGTCGACGGCCTGCAAGCCGGTGCCGATGACTACCTGCTCAAACCCTTCGACCTGCGCGAATTGGCCGCACGCCTGCAAACCCTGCTGCGCCGGATGGCGGGGCGCAGCGTCAACCTGATCGAGCACGGCCGACTGACCTACGACCCGAGCAGCCGCGAAACCCTGTTGGGCGGCCAGCCGGTGGACCTGTCCCGACGTGAACAGGCGCTGTTGCAGGCGCTGCTGCACAACAAGGGCCGGGTGCTGTCCAGCGAGCAACTCAAGGACAGCGTCTACGGCTTCAACGATGAACTGGAAAGCAACGCCCTCAACGTGCATATCCATCACCTGCGGCGCAAGTTGGGCAATGGCATCGTCGAGACCGTACGCGGCCTGGGTTATCGCCTCGGCCCGGCAGACGATGGCGAGAACGTTTCGTGAAAAGCCTGCGCCTGCGCCTGACGTTCAAGCTCGGCGCCGCGTTTGTGCTGATCTGGGCACTGGCGGCGGCCTGGATGCTCAACGACCTGCGCAATCAGATGATGTTCTCCCTCGACCAGCGTCTGGTGGCGTCGGCGCGCATGGTGGCGGGCCTGACCGAGCAGATGCCGGGCCTGGCCAGTGTCAGCGGCGGCGCGCATTTCAGCGCCGAGCAACTGAATGTGCCGGGGGGCATGGCGTGCCAGGTCAGCTCCTTGCGCGGGGAAATCCTCGCCCGCAGCCATACCACGCCGGATGAGGGCCTGGAGTCGCGCAAGAGCGGCTTTCGTGACCAGGTCATCGATGGCGTGGGCTGGCGCAGTTTTACCCTGTCCCGTGGCGACCTGTTGATCACCACCGCCGACCGCCAGGTGGAGCGCGAGGCGCTGAACCTGTCGATCCTGCTCGCCGCCTCGGTGCCGGTGGGCGTGGCGATGCTCGGTTGCCTGTGCCTGTTGTGGCTGGGCATCGGCCAGAGCCTGCTGCCGCTCAACCGCATGCGTGACGCGCTGATGCGCCGCAGTGCCGATTCCCTCGAGCCGTTGCAGATCCACCCGCTGCCCAGCGAGCTCAAGCCGCTGCTCGACACCCAGAACCAACTGCTGCAACGCATCGCCAAGACCATCGAGCGCGAACGCCGCCTCACCGGCGACGCCGCCCACGAGCTGCGCAGCCCGTTGACGGCGATCAAGACCCACCTGCAAGTGGCGCGCATGACCGAAGGCGCGGCCCGCGACCAGTCCCTGGTCCATGCCGAGGAGGGCGCCGACCGCTTGCATCGCACCCTGGAGCAATTGCTGCTGTTGGCGCGGGTGGAAGGCAGCCTGTCATTCGACGATGGCGTGCAGTCCAGCGCCGAGGAAGTCGCACGGCTGGCGATCCAGGATGCGAATGCCGGCGATAATGGGCGTATCGACCTGAACCTGGCGGATAACCTCAGCGAAACCCCGGTGGACATGCCGGTGGGCCTGGCAGTTGCCGCCCTGCGCAACCTGCTGGACAACGCCCTGCGCCACACACCCGCAGACACACGGGTGGAGCTCAGCGTGTTTACCGCCGCCGATCACGTGATCTTCCGCGTGCGCGACCACGGCAAGCAGATCTCCCCCGAAGACCTGCAATACCTCACCCAACGCTTCTGGCGCAACGGCAACAGCGAGGGCTGTGGCCTGGGCCTGGCGATCGTGCAGGCGATCGTGCAGCGCTGTTCCTGCTCATTGAAGTTCGACAGCCAGGTGGATGGCCTGCGCGTTGACCTGGGCATGCCGTTGCGGCGCTGACCGCGTTCTTTCACGTGCCAAATAGTTACCGCCCGCTTGAGGTGCAAGCCTTCAGGATGGCGGTAATTTTTTTGCGCTTGAACGGGCCGAAAGACTCGGCCTGTATTGAAAAGGACGGTTCTTATGTTGGTCATCGATACCAGTTTCCCCGCCAGGGATTTCAACGAACGTCACGGCGAACCCGTGCGGCAGGTGATCCTGCATTACACCGCGGCCCCGTTCGCCTCCTCCTTGCGCACCCTCACCCGTAACGGGGTCAGCGCGCATTACCTGCTGCCGGATCCCCATGAGCCCGGCTACCGCGCCGCCGGGTATGACGAGTTGCGCGTGTTTCGCCTGGTGCACGAAAACCAGCGCGCCTGGCATGCCGGGGCGAGCCACTGGGGTGGGCGCGATAACCTCAACAGTCGGGCGATCGGCATCGAAATCGTCAACCTGGCCCGGGATGACGGCGGCGTATTCACCTTTCCCGCGTACGGCCAGGAGCAGGTGGCGGTGTTGATCGCATTGCTTCGCGACATCCTTGGGCGTTACCCGCAGATCGGACCGGCCGACATTCTTGGGCATTCGGACGTGGCGTACTGGCGCAAGAGCGATCCGGGACCGCGCCTGCCGTGGCGCGGTTTGTTCGAGGCGGGAGTCGGGGCGTGGTTCGACGAGTCGACGCGGGCCATGTACCAGCGCCGGTTTTGTGTCGGGCTGCCGCCTGAAGTGGAGGTGGAGCGGGCATTTCAGCGCTATGGCTATAAGCCGGCGCAGAATCGCCAGGCGTTCGAGCAGCGCACCCGGGCGTTTCAGATGCACTTTCGGGCGCGGGATTATGGTGGTGTGTTGGATGCCGAGACCTGCGCGATCCTGTATGCCTTGAACGAAAAATACCGCGGACTTTGATCTCATCCATCAGTCAACCATCACTGCCCCCTAAATCCTTTTCTCGCTGGTGCGTCTCCAGAACAGGAAATCCGTGCGCATGCCCTTGGGCCAGACGCCAACGGATCGGCAGTTTGGTCACCATCATCCGCGTATTGAGGGATCGAGAGATGTCAGTCGCTACCAGCCGTATCGAAGATACCCAGGTGCATGAAACGCTTTATCAGTTCGACGAAAGCCCGCTGCTGGCCCGCCAGCGCCAGCAGGAATCCAACGCCCGCAGTTACCCACGGCGCATTCCCCTGGCGCTCAAGCGCGCCAAGGGGATCTACGTGGAAGACGTGGAGGGTCGCAGTTTCATCGACTGCCTGGCCGGCGCCGGCACCCTGGCGTTGGGTCACAACCACCCGGTGGTGATCCAGGCCATCCAGCAAGTGCTGAGCGACGAACTGCCGTTGCACACCCTGGACCTGACCACGCCGGTCAAGGACCAGTTTGTGCAGGACCTGTTCGGCCTGCTGCCGGCGGAACTGGCGCGGGAAGCCAAGATCCAGTTCTGCGGCCCCACCGGTACCGATGCCGTGGAAGCGGCGTTGAAATTGGTGCGCACTGCCACGGGGCGCAGCACGGTGCTGTCGTTCCAGGGCGGTTATCACGGCATGAGCCAGGGCGCGTTGAGCCTGATGGGCAGCCTGGGGCCGAAAAAACCCTTGGGTGCCTTGCTCGGCAATGGCGTGCAGTTTTTGCCATTCCCTTACGACTACCGTTGCCCGTTCGGTCTCGGCGGCGCAGAAGGCGTGCGGGTAAATCTGCATTACCTGGAAAACCTGCTCAACGATCCTGAAGCCGGGGTGTTGCTGCCGGCGGCGGTGATTGTCGAAGTGGTGCAGGGCGAGGGCGGGGTGATCCCGGCCGATCTCGACTGGCTGCGCGGCCTGCGGCGCATCACCGAACAGGCCGGCGTGGCGTTGATTGTCGATGAGATTCAGAGCGGTTTCGGCCGTACCGGCAAGATGTTTGCCTTCGAGCACGCCGGCATCATTCCGGATGTGGTGGTGATGTCCAAGGCCATCGGCGGCAGCCTGCCGTTGGCGGTGGTGGTGTATCGCGACTGGCTCGACACCTGGCTGCCGGGCGCCCATGCCGGGACATTCCGTGGCAATCAGATGGCCATGGCGGCCGGTTCGGCGGTGATGCGCTACCTCAAGGAGCACGACCTGGCCGGCCACGCGACCGCCATGGGCGAGCGCCTGGGCGAACACCTGCGCATCCTGCAGCGTGACTACCCGCACCTGGGGGATATTCGCGGGCGCGGGCTGATGCTCGGCGTGGAACTGGTGGACCCGGACGGCACCCTGGATATCCAGGGCCACCCGCCGGTGCATCGCCAGCTGGCACCGCTGGTACAGCGCGAATGCCTCAAGCGCGGCCTGATCCTCGAGCTGGGCGGCCGGCATGGCAGCGTGGTGCGCTTCCTGCCGCCCCTGGTGATCAGCGCCGCCGAGATCGACCGCGTGGCCGAGATCTTCGGGCGCGCCCTGGCGGCAGCCGTCGCCAGCCTCTAATTTTTTGGCGTGTTGGTACGTTTCTACAGATATCAGCGCTGCGCGTGGTGCGCAGCCAGCCTTTGAGCGATGGAGAACAGCAATGACCTCAGTATTTGACCGCGACGACATCCTGTTTCAGGTAGTGGTCAACCATGAAGAACAGTATTCCATCTGGCCCGACTACAAGGCCGTGCCGGAAGGCTGGCGCACCGTGGGCAAGAGCGGCCTGAAGAAAGAGTGCCTGGCCTACATCGAAGAAACCTGGACCGATATGCGTCCGTTGAGCCTGCGCCAGAAGATGGACGGCGCAACGCTGGCCTGACGCAAAACCTTCAGTAGGCCGGCCTGTTATGGTGGGCGGGCCTGTTGTGGCAAGCAGGCTTTTTGTGGCAAGCGGGCTTGTTGTGGTGAGCGGGCTTGTTGTGGTGAGCGGGCTTGCCCCGCGCTGGGCTGCGAAGCAGCCCCACTCAAGAAGCACTCGGTGTATCAGGCATAACTCAGCGGCTGGTTTTGGGGCTGCTTCGCAGCCCAGCGCGGGGCAAGCCCGCTCACCACCACAAGCCCGCTCACCACAATAAGTTCACCACAAACCACAATAAGCTCATCACATTCGCCCTGACCTTACGCGTTCTTGTCCTTCTCCAACCCCCCCGCAGCCCCCGTCACCACCTGCACACTCAAGCGCGGCGTGGCCAGGTCCAGACCGGCTTCATCCAGATGCCGCTTCAGCGACAGGTTGAACGCCCGCGACACTTCCCACTGCTTGATCGGCGCCGTCTTGAAGCGCGCGCGCAGGATCGCACTGCCTGACTCGAAGCTTTCCACCCCCTGGATCTCCAGCGGCGACCAGATATTGCGGCGTTGCAGCGGATCGTTGCGCATTTTCTGGCCGACATCGCGCATCAGCTTGATCGCATCGTCGATTTCCATGTTGTACGGGATCGCCACCCGGAAGATCGCATAGCCGAACTCCCGCGAGTAGTTCTTGATGCTCTTGATCTCGCTGAACGGGATGGTGTGCACGATGCCGTCAATGTCGCGCAGGCGCACGGTACGGATGGTCAGGCCTTCGACGGTGCCGAGGTGGCCGCCGACGTCCACGTAGTCATCGATGGCCAGGGAGTCTTCGATGATGATGAACAGGCCGGTGATCAAGTCGGCCACCAGTGACTGCGCACCAAAACCGATGGCCAGGCCGATCACACCGGCACCGGCCAGCAGTGGCGTGACGTTCATGCCCATGTTCGCCAGGGCGACGATGGCGGCGATGATGAAGATGGTCACGAACAGCACGTTGCGGATCAGCGGCATCATGGTCTGCGCGCGGGCATTGGCCAGGCCTTTGCGCGAGCGGGTGAGGGCGTGATGGATGGCGGTGTCGCTGAGGATCCAGATCAACCAGGCAAATAGCAGCGTGCCGCCCAGGCCGAACAGCTTGACGCTGATTTCATGGCCGTCGCCTTCGGTAAAGCGGATCAGCGACAGGCCCCAGACCCGCAGCCCGAGTTCGATAAACACCAGCCACACCACCAGGTGGGCGAGGGTGTAGACGAAGCTTTTCAGGCGTTCGGAGTACAGCGCATGGCGCTTGTGCCCCCGTTGCGGCTTGAGCGCATGGCGCCGCACCAGGCCGTTGATCACCATGCACAACACCAGCAACACCGTGCACAACAGCGACTGGCGCAGGGCGGTGCTGGTGTCGCCGGCGGAGACGAAGGTGGCGAACAGCGAGATGCCCACCAACAGCAAGGCGGGGATGTACCAGAAGGTGCCGACGATCTCGATGGTGTCGCTGAGGGCGCGGCGGGTCAGGCGGCGCGACAGGGGCTGGTTGCGGATCAGGTGGGCGATCGGCCGTCGGAAACGCAGGATGAACACGCCGGTGGACAGCGCGGCCATCACATTGGCGACCGTGGCCGCCGTGTGGGCCAGGTGCTGGCCGAGCGCAGCCACCAGCCGCGGGTCGCTCAAGGCTTCACCGAAGGCGGCAAAGCTGCCGATCCACCACAGCGGGCGGAACGCCTGGTGGCGCAGGATATACAGCGCGCGGTGGCGGTGCGGGCCGTCGAGCAGGGAGAAGGCAATCACGCAGATCGCCGAGAAACAGGTGCCGACCACCAGCGCATACGCCAGCACCATCGCCAGGGATTTGCCCAGGGACGAGGGCAGGGCGTAGCTCAGGTACACGGTGATCACCAGTGCGATCAGCCAGGGCCCCAGCTTGCGCAGGGCGAAGCGCAGCATGTCCCAGGTACGCGGGTGTTGCGGCAGCTCCTCGGGCAGGCCGAAGCGCTCGCGTACCCGGTGGCTCAGCCAGATCAACGCGGCTGCCAGCAGGCTCCATACCGCGAGAATCACTGCAAAGCCGAAAATGATCGGCAGCCATTCGCTGGCCGGCAGCATCAGGGCGCTGAGTTCGTCCTTGGCCAGGTCGATTTCATTCGACCAGCGCCCCAGCGGGCTGTCGGCGCCGGAGAACTGCTGCTCCAGGCCCGACAGCGTACTGCCGATCAGCCCGAGCACGCCTTGCTCGGCGGCGGGCTGGGCCTTCTGGGTAGCGGCGCGCAGCTTCTTCAAGTCGCTCAGCAACTGGGTGCGTTGCTGGTCGTTTTCCAGGGTCTTGATCACCTCGTCCAGCGACTGCCCCAACGGCACTTCGGCCTGGGGTTGGGCCTTGGTGGTGCCGAGCAGCCCGGGCAGGCCCACCGCTTGGGCAGGCGAGAGCGGCAGCAGCGTGAGCAGGGCGATCAGGAAACAGCAGGGCAGGGCAAACAGACGGGAAAGCACGAGGCGGTCAACCTTGGAAACGACGGGTTGAGCGAGTGTACGAGTGCAAGCGTCATTCGGCCAGTTTGGCGAGGATCTTGTACACCACGGTGCCCAGGATCAGCAGCATGCCGACCCACATGCCGAACACGCCGAGGGGCTTGTCGCGGAAGTTGAAGCCGACGGCGAGCATGATCATGCCGATCAGGATAGGGATAAGCATGGCGTGGAAGGAGGACATGGAGATCATGGGGCGACGGCCTTGTCGGAGTGGGAATACTGACAAGTCTAGGTCGGATTGCAGGAAATGCAGGTGATGCAGATCAGGTGGACGTAAACCAAATGTGGGGGGCAAGTGCGAATCGTCGCACCGCCCCTCCCACATGTTGACGACATCCAGTCCTGGTCTTAGGGCAGGTCGTGGCTGGCGTAGAACGCGCCCAACACCTTCACCAGATGCGCCAGGTCATGGCTGCCGCACAGTTCACGAATGGAGTGCATGGCAAACGTCGGCAAACCGATATCCACCGTACGCACACCCAGGTGGCTGGCGGTGATCGGGCCGATGGTCGAGCCGCAGCCCATGTCGCTGCGCACCACGAAGCTCTGCACCGGCACTTCCTGGGCCATGCACAGGTGACGGAAGAACCCGGCGGTTTCGCTGTTGGTGGCGTAGCGCTGGTTGCTGTTGACCTTGATCACCGGGCCGGCATTGAGCTTGGGGCCGTGGTTGGCGTCGTGCTTATCGGCGTAGTTGGGGTGTACGCCGTGGGCATTGTCGGCCGACACCAGCAGGGATTTCTGAATGGTGCGTACGAATTCATCACCTTCAGGCAACAGGCGACGCAGGGTCTGTTCCAGCATCGGGCCGTCGGCACCGCAGGCCGAGCAGGAACCGACTTCCTCGTGGTCGTTGCACACCAGCACGCAGGTTTCGTCGCTCTCGCTGGTGAGCAAGGCTTGCAGGCCGGCGTAGCACGACAGCAGGTTATCGAGGCGTGCGCCGGCGATGAAGTCGCCGTTCAGGCCGATGACGGCGGCGCTCTGGGTGTCGTAGAAGCTCAACTCGTAGTCGAGTACCACATCGGCGTTCAGCCCATGCTCCCGTGCCAGCTGCTCGGTGAGCACGGCACGGAAGTCCACGCGTTCATCACCGGCAAATTGCGCGAGGATCGGCGGCAATTCGGTCTGGGCATTGATCGCCCAGCCCTGGTTGGCTTCACGGTTCAGGTGAATGGCCAGGTTGGGGATGATGGCGATGGGCAGCTTGAAGTCGATCAGCTGGCTTTCGACCTTGCCGTCACGGCGGAAGGTGACGCGGCCGGCCAGGGACAGGTCGCGGTCGAACCACGGCGCCAGCAGCGCGCCGCCGTAGACTTCCACGCCGAGTTGCCAGAAGCCCTGGCGTTGCAGCTCAGGCTGGGGCTTGACCCGCAGGCACGGGCTGTCGGTATGGGCGCCGACCAGGCGAATCCCGCCTTGCAACGGCGAATGGCGGCCGAGCTTGAAGGCGATGATCGAGGAATCGTTGCGGGTCACGTAGTAGCGACCGTTGGCTTCGGTGGCCCAGGTCTCGCGCTCGTCGAGGCGCTGGAAACCGGCCGCTTCCAGGCGCTGGGCCAGGGCGGCGGTGGCATGAAAAGGAGTAGGGGAGGCCTTGAGGAAGTCGATCAGGCCTTGATTCAACGCTTCGCGCATAAATAGCTCCAGACAGCAATGCGCGGAGTTTACCGTTCGAGGGCGAGAAGTGCACAGAACAAATGTGGGAGGAGGCAAGTCGCACCGCCTCTCCCACATGTACTGTATTTACAGCTTTAGAAGGGCGCCGGGCACTCAAAGCGCAAGCGCTCACCGCTTTGCGGGTGAGTGAAGCTCAGCATGCTCGCGTGCAGGCACAGGCGCGGCCAGGCAGCCAGGGCCTGTTCATGGGCATACAGGCCGTCACCGAGCAACGGATGCCCGATGGACAGCATGTGCACGCGCAACTGGTGCGACCTTCCGGTAATCGGCGTCAGCTCGACGCGGCACCAGTCGCCACAGCGTTCCAGCACTTTCCAGAAGGTCAGCGCATGCTTGCCGAACTCGTGGTCCACCACATGGCGGGGTTTGGTCGGCGGGTCATAGCGCAAGGGCAGGTCGATGCTGCCGCTGTCCAGTTCCGGCTGGCCCCAGGCCAACGCGGTGTAGGCCTTTTCGGTTTCGCGGTCGTGAAACTGGCGGGACAGTTCGCGATGGGTATCGGCATCCCGGGCCAGCAGGATGATCCCCGAGGTTTCCCAGTCCAGGCGATGGACGATGCGGGCTTCGGGGTAGCCGTTTTCCTGCAGGCGGGTAATCAGGCAGTCCTTGTTGTCATCGGCGCGGCCGGGCACCGAGAGCAACAGGGTCGGCTTGTTCACCACCAGGACAGCATCGTCCTGATGCAGGATATGAATAGTGGACAGCGGCATTAAACAGCCTCGCAACAAACGCCAACGGCGGCTCGACCACCCGGTTCCCGCGAAGGGATCAAGGTGACCGAGCCGCCGTGGCGGCCGCCTGTTCGATCAACGATCAGGCAGGGTGATATTGAGTTCCAGAATCGAGCAGCTGCCGTCATTTTCCAGGGCGACATGCACGTCATCGTTGCCGATATTGACGTACTTGCGGATCACCTCCACCAGCTCCTTCTGCAAGGCTGGCAGGTAATCCGGGGTACTGCGTTGGCCGCGTTCGTGCGCCACGATGATCTGTAGACGCTCTTTCGCGACCGACGCGGTGCTTGGCTTTTTGTTGGCGCGAAAGAAGTCGAGAAATTTCATTGTTTAGTTGCCTCCAAAGATACGCTCGAAGAATCCCTTCTTCTTAACATCGAGGAAGCGATGTTCCACGGTCTTGCCCAGCAAGCGATCAACCGCATCGCTGTACGCCTGGCCGGCGTCGCTCTGGTCGTCGAGAATCACCGGGACGCCCTGGTTGGAAGCCTTCAGCACGGCCTGGGATTCCGGGATCACACCCAGCAGGGTTACGGCGAGGATTTCCTTGACGTCTTCAACACCGAGCATTTCGCCGTTGCTGACGCGCTCAGGGTTGTAGCGGGTGAGCAGCAGGTGTTCCTTGATCGGGTCCTGGCCTTCCTCGGCGCGCTTGGACTTGCTGGCCAACAGGCCGAGCATGCGGTCCGAGTCACGTACCGAAGACACTTCCGGGTTGGTCACCACGATGGCTTCATCGGCGAAGTACATCGCCAGGTGAGCACCGGTTTCGATACCGGCCGGGGAGTCGCAGACCACGTACTCGAAGGTTTCCTTCAGTTCAGCGAGGACCTTGCCTACGCCTTCCTTGGTCAGCGCATCTTTGTCGCGGGTCTGGCTGGCGGCCAGTACATACAGGTTCTCAAGGCGCTTGTCCTTGATCAGGGCCTGTTGCAGGTTGGCTTCGCCGTTCACCACGTTGACGAAGTCGTACACCACGCGGCGTTCGCAGCCCATGATCAGGTCGAGGTTACGCAAACCGACGTCGAAGTCGACGATGACTGTCTTGTGGCCGCGCAGAGCGAGGCCGGTACCGATAGCGGCGCTGGTGGTGGTCTTACCCACACCACCCTTGCCGGATGTAACCACGAGAATCTTGGCCAAGGTGTTTCACCCCTAAGGAAAAAGGACTTTTCAGCCCCTGAAAAACATCTCTTGGAACTCGCCGCAGGCGGACAGCCTTTGTAGGAAAAAAGACGGGTTTTCGCAGGAAAAACGCCAACCTTCAAATGTTCCTACGCAAGTAATGCCAGTTTCGCTGTGCTATCAGAGTCTAGAGATGCTTGGAAAATGCGGCAGTATCCGTTAAAGACGGATGATGTTCAACACATCGCCCGACAGGCTGACCTGCACCGCGGCTCCCCACAGCGGATCGCGGCGCAAATCTTCCGAAACCTTGTACTGGCCCGCAATGGACACCAGCTCAGCGGTCAATTGCTGGCAAAAAATGCGCGCCTTGGTATCCCCCTTGATGCCGGCGAGGGCACGTCCGCGCATCGGGCCGTATACATGGATATTGCCATCGGCGAGAAGTTCCGCGCCGGGACTGACCGAAGAGATCACCACCAGGTCGCCGCCCTGGGCGTAAATCTGCTGTCCGCCGCGTACGGGCGTGGTGATTATCTTTGTAGGCTTGATCGTCGGTTCCGCTGGTTTTTCCGGTTTTTTCTGCACTTCGCCGACCAAAGGTTCCAGTGGACGCTCACGCGCGCCGGAGGGTGGCAGTACTGGCAGTTCAATGGCGATGGCGGCGGCAATGTCTTCGATGCGGCTGGCACGAATCGCCAGGGTTCGCAGGCCGTGGGAGCGGCACACGCGCATCAGGCCGGGCAGGTCGATGCTGCCCTGGCCGGCCGGCAGTTTGTCCAGGGCCAGTACCAGCGGGGCGTTGTTGAAGAAGTTCGGCGCCAGGGCGACCTTGGCGGCGAGCTGGCGGTCCAGGGCGTCGAGGTCGTTGCGGGCCAGTTCCAGCACGGTGATGGCGAGCATGCTGCCTTTCAGCTGGAACACGGGATCTTGGTCTAGCGGTTCGGTTTGGCTCATGGTCGGCAAAAAGCGGCTTGTCACGAAAAGTGTCGAGACTTATAACGAGAACACTCACTGGCCGCAAGCCGAGTCGAACCGTTGTAGAATGCGCGGCCCTGTCTTTCCCGGAATCTGTAATGGATCGCCCGCGTTTTCGAGCTGTATTTTTTCACCCGCGCTTTTGGCTGTTATGGCTGGGACTCGGCCTGCTGTGGCTGGTGACCCAACTGCCGTACCGTGCGCTGCTGACCATTGGTCGCCTGCTGGGTGCAGGCATGTACCGTGTGGCCGGCGAACGTCGCCGCATCGCCGCACGCAACCTGGAACTGTGTTTCCCGGAAAAATCCCCCGCAGAGCGCAAGAAGCTGCTCAAGGAAAACTTCGCCTCCACCGGCATTGCCTTCTTCGAAATGGCCATGAGCTGGTGGTGGTCGCGCCAGCGCCTGGCGCGCCTGGCCCATGTCGAAGGCCTGGAACACCTCAAGCAGGCCCAACTGGATGGCAAGGGCGTGATCCTCATGGCCCTGCACTTCACCACCCTGGAAATCGGTGCGGCCCTGCTGGGGCAGAAGCACACCATCGACGGCATGTACCGCGAGCACGGCAACCCGCTGTTCGACTATATCCAGCGCCGTGGCCGCGAGCGGCATAACCTCGACTCCCTGGCGGTCGAGCGCGAAGACGTGCGCGGCATGCTCAAGCTGCTGCGTGCCGGCCGCGCCATCTGGTATGCACCGGACCAGGACTACGGCGCCAAGCAAAGTATCTTCGTGCCGCTGTTCGGCATCCAGGCCGCCACCGTGCCTGCCACCAGCAAGTTCGCCAAGCTGGGCAAGGCGCTGGTGGTGCCGTTCACCCAGCAGCGCCTGGCGGACGGCAGCGGTTACCGCCTGGTGATCCACCCGCCGTTGACCGACTTCCCCGGCGAAAGCGATGAAGTCGACTGCCTGCGCATCAACCAGTGGGTGGAAGCCTCGGTGCGTGAATGTCCCGAGCAATACCTGTGGACCCACCGCCGCTTCAAGAGTCGGCCACCGGGCGAACCCAAGCTGTACGAAAAACGCCGTCGCTAAGACCGAATTTCCCCCACATGGAGTGATGCAATGCGCGCAGCTGAACCGGTTACAGGCTTGATTCTTTCCGGCGGCGGGGCGCGAGCGGCGTATCAGGTGGGGGTATTGGCGGCGATTGCCGAGCTGTTGCCGCCGGGGGCTCCCAACCCTTTTCCGGTGATCGTCGGCACGTCGGCCGGTGCGATCAATGCGGTGAGCCTGGCCAGCGGTGCGATGGACTTCACGGCGGCGATCCAGCGCCTGACTGCGTTCTGGCAGGGGTTTCGCAGCCACCTGGTATTGCGCAGCGATTGGCCGGGGGTGGTGCGCCAGGCGAGTCGCTTCTTTACCCACAGCTTGCTGGGGCTGGGCCGGCAGTTGCCGGTGGCGCTGCTCAACAGCTCGCCGCTGCGGGACTTGTTGCAGGACAAACTGCATTTGGCAGGTATCGACGAGGCCATCCGCCAACAGCACCTGCATGCGGTCGCCGTCACGGCCTTCGGCTATGAATCCGGGCAGGCGGTGACCTTCTATCAGGGCGGCGGCACCATCGACGCCTGGTTGCGCCATCGGCGTATCGGAGTGCCGACGCAACTGACCGTTGAACACCTGCTGGCCAGTTCGGCGATCCCCTTGCTGTTTGCCCCGGTGAAACTCGACCAGGAATACTTCGGTGACGGCGCGGTGCGCCAATCCGCCCCCATCAGCCCGGCGCTGCACCTGGGGGCGACCCGGGTGCTGGTGGTGGGTGTCAGCGGTAACCCGCGGGGCAATGAACCGATGGCGCAACGCACCTATACCGGCCAGGAGCCGACGTTGGCCCAGATCGGCGGGCATATGCTCAACAGCACGTTCATTGACAGCCTGGAAAGCGATATCGAACTGCTGGAGCGTCTGAACCAGTTCAGCCATCACCAGCCAGCCGACAGCGCGGCCCGTGGCCTGGCACCGGTGGAAGTGCTGGTCATTGCGCCAAGCCAGCCGATCGACGAAATCGCCGCAAGGCATCGGCAGGAATTGCCGGCGGCATTGCGTCTGTTCCTGCGTGGGCCGGGGGCGACCAAGACGAGCGGGGCAGGGGTGCTGAGTTACTTGCTGTTCGAGGCGGGGTATTGCAGCGAGTTGATTGAGTTGGGCAGGAAGGATGCGCTGGCCAAGCGTGAAGAGATCATGCGGTTCCTGGGCCTGCCGCCTATCTGAATGTGGGAGGGAGCAAGTCCCTCCCACATGTGTCTTGCAGTAGCTTTTAGAAGTGATACTTGACCAGGAAGCTCGCCGTGTCCTGGGTCGTCTTGAACGCGCCGGAATCCTCGATCCCGTACTTGTTCTTCCAGTAGTCGTATTCAAAGCCCACGTACAACTGCTTGTCGCCCCAATGCAGCGCCTTGCCCAAGTCGTATTTGACCTGCGGGTTGAAGTGCAGGTTGGCGTGGTAAGTGCCACGGGCGTTCTTGTCGTTGTCCACCACCCAATCCATGAAGCCGTCGATCAGGATATTCGAGTTGCCCACCGGCAGGGTGTACGACCATACCGGGGTGATCTGCCATACACCGTCGCCTGGGCGATTGCCTTCGGTCTGGCGCTGGTAGAAGTTCAGCTGGAAGTAGTCGAAGCCCGGGATGTTCAGGTCGAAGCCAGGGCCGAGCAGGTACGACTCGTTGTCGCCTTCGCCGAACTCATACGTGAAGGCCAGCAACACATCCTTGATCGGGCCGAAGGACAGGTCCTGGTCGAAAATCTTGCCGAACGACAGTCGCGGGCTGATCTCACCGTAATACGTGCTTGGGCCGACGTTGCCGTCTTCCTTGCCGTTGTAAAAGATGCGGTCGACGAAGACGAAGTTGTCGCCGTACTTCCAGGCATCGGCATGTTCGAACGTGACGGTTTGCTGGATCTGCGGGTTGACGGTAAAGCTCTTGCCCCACAGATACGTCAGGCTGTTGTTCTGCCACTGCAACAAGTCACCGGCCACGGCCTGGCCGCCGGCCAGCAGGGATCCCGCCAGCATCAGGCCTTTGAACAGAGGTTTCATTCGGTTGCTCCCGAGTTAAAGTTTTATGGTTTTTCTTCTACACAAGCGCTCTGGTGCGGCGCCTTTAGTGGTTACAAAAGTGGTCTGAATGGTCAGCTTTATTGCTACAGCAAGACCCGCGCCAAGGCGGTAAACAACCGTCGATTCAAGCGGGCGCGGAGAATACTGGCTCCCACGTCAGGGCTCAAGTGCGCCGTTACAGCGCGCACAGGGCGACAATGGGGCACGTGTCAGGTATGGGCGGGGTCGACTACGGGGCGTTCGGCCCCGCCGAGAATGTTGAACAGGATATTCAGCGACAGTGCGCTGAGGGTCGCCATGGCGATGCCGCTGTGGGTGATCGGGCTCATCCACACGGGCAACTGTGCGAAGAACTCCGGGCGCACCACGGGGATCAGGCCCATGCCGATGCTCACCGCCACCAGCAACTGGTTGCGACGGTCGGCGATATCGGCCTCCTGGAGGATCTTGATGCCGGTGGCCGCCACCATGCCGAACATGGCGATCGCCGCCCCACCGAGTACCGCCGGGGGAATCGACGCCACCAGGTACGCGGCCTTGGGCAACAGGCTGAGCACAATCAGGAAGGCACCGGCCATCATTGTCACCGAGCGGCAACGCACGCCGGTCATCTGCACCAGGCCGATGTTCTGCGCGAAGGAGGAATGGGTGAAGGTGTTGAAGAAACCGGCGAAGAACGACGCACCGGCATCACACAGCAAGCCACGGCGCAGCATTTTCGGCGTGACGTCCTGGCCGGTGATCTTGCCCAGCGCCAGGAACATTCCGGTGGATTCGACGAAGATAATCACCACCACCAGGCACATCGACAGGATCGGCGCCAGTTCGAACCTGGGCATGCCGAAGTGCAGCGGCGTCACCACTTGCACCCACGGCGCCTGGGCCAGGCCGCTGAGGTCAACCATGCCGATGGCCCCGCACAGGGCGTAACCCAGGCCCATGCCGATCAGCACCGAGATATTCACCCAGAAGCCGCGCATGAAGCGGTTGATCAGCAGGATGGTCGCCAGTACCAGGGCGGCAATCGCCAGGTAAATCGGTGAGCCGAACGTGGCCGCTGCGCTGCCGCCACCGGCCCAGTTCACAGCCACGGGGAACAGCGACAGGCCGATGGCCGTGATCACGGTGCCGGTCACCAGCGGCGGAAAAAAGCGTACGACCTTGGACATGAACGGTGCGATCAGCATGCCGAAGAACCCGGCGGCGATGGTAGCGCCGAAGATGCCCTGCAGGCCGATACCGGGCATGCCCGCCATGGCGACCATGCTGCCCACAGCGGCGAAACTGGCGCCCATCATCACCGGCATACGGATGCCCACCGGGCCGATGCCGAATGACTGCACCAGGGTGGCGATGCCGGCTACCAGCAGGTCGGCGTTGATCAGAAAGGCGATTTCTTCACGGCTCAGGCCGGCGGCCTGGCCAATGATCAGGGGGACGGCGACGGCGCCGCCGTACATCAGCAAGACGTGTTGCAGGCCTACCAGAATCAGTTGCAAGAGGGGCAGCCGCACCATGGCGGGTGCGGCAGGAATCTGCGGTTCGACTAACTCGGTCATGCAACACCTCGGATCTTTTTTATTTTTGTGTTGTGTGGAACGCAATCTTCAAAACACTGCAGGTCCAAATGTGGGAGGGGGCAAGCCCCTCCCACATTGGAACTATGTGAATCTGTTAGTTGGTACGCGCCCCCTGATTGATCCAGGTGCCAATCAAATCCCGCTCCTGCTGGGTCATCTGGGTGATGTTGCCCAGCGGCATGATCTGGCTTGCCACGGCCTGCGCCTGGATGCGCGCCGCCTGTTGCTGGATCTGCGCCGGGGTATCGAACATCACGCCGGCCGGGGCGGTGCTGAACAGCGGGCTGGTGGGTTTGGCCGAATGGCACACGGCGCAACGCTCCTGGATCACCCCGTGGACCTTGTCGAAATCAATCGTCGCCTGGGCAGGCGCAGGTGCGGCGGCCGGAGCTACCGGCGCGGCGGGTTTCAAGCCACCGCCCAATGCGGTTTCCGGCAACGGTTGGTACTCAATGGCCGCCGGTGCCTTGGCGACTTCCGCCACCGGCTTGGGCCCGGTCACATACGCCAGGCAAATCATGGCCAACGCACCCACGGGCAAGGTCCACGCATACTTCTGGCTGTTATGCCGCGTGTTGAAGTAGTGCCGCACCAGCACCGCCGCCACCGCGATCCCTGCCAGGATCAGCCAGTTGTATTGGCTGCCGTAGGTGCTCGGGAAGTGGTTGCTGATCATGATGAACAGCACCGGCAGGGTGAAGTAGTTGTTGTGCCGTGAGCGCAGCAGACCCTTGGCCGGCAGGGCCGGATCGGGCGTGCGGTGCTCGGCGATCGCCGCCACCAACGCGCGCTGCGCCGGCATGATGATGCGGAACACGTTACCGACCATGATGGTGCCGATCACCGCGCCCACGTGCAGGTACGCACCACGGCCGCTGAACACTTTGCTGAAGCCGTACGCGGCGGCAATCAACAGCACGAACAGGATCAAGCCGAGCAGGGCAGGGCGTTTGCCCAGGGCCGAGTCGCAGAGGAAGGAGTAGATGAACCAGCCGGCGAACAGTGAGCCGATGCCCAGCAAGACGCCTTCGCCGCCACTGAGGCTGCTGCCGGGGGCGAGCAGGTAGAGCGTCGGGTTGAGGTAGAACACCACGCACAGCAGCGCGACGCCCGACATCCAGGTGAAATAGGCTTCCCATTTGAACCAGTGCAGGTTGTCCGGCATGGTCGGCGGGGCCAGTTTGTATTTTTCCAGGTGGTAGATACCGCCACCGTGGATCGCCCACAAGTCACCGGACAGGCCGTCCTTGGGGTTGACGCGGTTGAGGTTGTTTTCCAGCCAGACGAAGTAGAACGAAGCGCCGATCCAGGCGACGCCAGTGATCATGTGAACCCAGCGCACGCTGAGGTTCAGCCATTCCAACAGATGTGCTTCCACAGTCTTTACCTCTCGCCTGTCACCCTTGTTGTCGGGTGATCCGGCCTTCTCTTATTGGTGGGGGGCGAGGATCAACCGCTCATCCTCTTTGAAAAAATGCTCATCGCAGTTATTGCCTGTGCCACTGCGATCAACCACCAGGAAGTCATCCCGCTTTTCGATCGTCAGCACCGGGTGGTGCCAGACGCCGCGATGGTAATTGATGCCCTGCCTGCCGTTGGTGACGAAGGCGCGGACCAAGCCTGATACAGGTGCATCGCCAAGTGGCGCGACCACGATCAGAAAGGGGTTGCCGAGCAGCGGAATGAAGGCCTGGCTGCCGAGCGGGTGTCTCTCCAGCATGCACACGGTCAGCGGCATATCCAGCGCGTCGGCGCGGAAGATGCTGATGATCGCGTTGTCTTCAGGCTGTGCGGTTTCTACCGTTGCCAGCTTGTGAAAGCGCATGGTCGACCCGTTGTTGATCATGAAGTGATCGCTGCCGTCGGTTTCGATAACGTCTCCGAAAGGGGCGAAGGCTTCTTTGGTCAGGGGTTCGATCATCAGTGTGCGCATGGCTGTCTTCTTATCCGAGTTCTGTGTTGTTAAAACTATTTTGTGTGTGGCAATGAGCTTATGTGGTGAGCGGGCTTGCCCGCGCTGGGCTGCGAAGCGGCCCCAACAAGATCATTGCGTTTCTTCTGTGAAAACGCGGTGTCTGCTTCCAGGGTCGCTTCGCGCCCCAACGCGGGCGGTGCGACGATTCGACAAGCCCGCTCACCACAACAAGCTCTTTTGCCACAGGATTCAGCGTTTACCTGGAGACTTTACCCAGCACACGCAGGCGACTCACACCGCCATCCGGGAACACGTTCAGGCGGATATGGGTGATCGGCCCCAGCGCCTTGATCTGCTCGGCGAAGGTGTGTTCGGCGTGCATTTCCAGTTTCTGCGCCGGCAGCAGTTCGCGCCAGAACAGCGACTGGGTTTCGATCTGGCTGTCGGTGCCGCCCTTCACGAAGGCGCCCTGGATCGAGCAGGTGTCCGGGTAGTTGCCCTTGAAGTGCAGGGTGTCGACGATGATCTTCTCGATTTCGCCGGGGTGGCCCAGGGCGACGATCACCCAGTCATTGCCTGGCGTGCGACGACGGGCAGTTTCCCAGCCATCGCCCATGTTGACGCCACGGCCTGGGTTGAGAATGTTGCTCATGCGGCCGAAGTGTTCATCGGAACACGCCAGTGCGCGACCACCGTTCAATGCGGCAGCCAGGTCGATCTGTTCGTTGTCGCCCACTGCCGACCAGTCGCGGAACGGCACGCCGTACACACGCAGACGGGCCACGCCGCCATCCGGGTAGATGTTGAAACGCAGGTGGCTGAACGCCTGGTCGTTGCTGATCTCGTGGTAGTGGTGGCTGTTGCCTTGCAGCTCGACGGCCGACAGGACTTCTACCCACTGGGTGTTGTCGTCAGGCTCGCCCGAGGCCAGGAAGCAGGCTTCCAGGGAGGCCGACGGCGGGTAGTTGCCGGTGAAGAATGACGTGTCGATGTCCACGCCCTTGATCGAGCCCGGTACGCCCAGGCGGATCACTGCGCTGTCGTAGCCTTCGAAGCGCTTGCGGCGTGACTCCCAGCCGTCCATCCACTTGCCGTTGTCATCGAAAACGCCCTCCTTCCACACGGCCGGGGTCGGCTGGAACAGGCGGTTGGCGTCGGCGAACCAGTCATCTGTCACGGAGATGATCTTGGTGCCCAGGCGGGCGTCGGCCAGGTTGACGAACTTTTCGAAAGGTACGGCGTAAGCTTTCATTCTTCTTGTCTGCCTTAAATTGAGTGGCTGGGGATGGTGGTTTAGAGGGTCAGTAAACGGAACAACGCGATCTTGTTGATCTCGTCCAGCGCGCACTTGAACTCGGCATCCACCGAGTTGTGAATGCGGGTTTCGAACGCGGCGAGAATCTGGTGCCGGTTGCTGCCTTTTACCGCCATGATGAAGGGAAACTTGAACTTGGCCTTGTAGGCATCGTTCAGCTCGGTGAAGCGTGAGAACTCTTCGGCCGTGCAGTGGTGAATCCCCGCGCCAGCTTGCTCTTCGGTGCTGGCTTGGGTGAGTTGGCCCTGGACGGCCGCTTTGCCGGCCAGGTCCGGGTGAGCGTTGATCAACGCCAGCTGACTGGCGTGATCGGCGCTCAACAGGATGTCGCTCATGCGCTGGTGCAGGGTTTCGATCTGGTCGATCGAGGCGTCCTGGCCCAGGTCGAAGGCCTTTTCGGCCACCCATGGCGAGTGTTCGTAGATGTCGGCGAAGGCCTGGACGAAGGCGTCACGGCTCAAGGTCGAGGGTTTCAAGGTCTGGAAGGCGCTCATTTGGCCGCTCCCTGGAACGGGTGTACGTCATGCCAGTGGCGGGCGATGTCGACGCGGCGGGTGAACCACACCTGGTCATGGCCCTTGGCGTATTCGATAAAGCGCTTGAGGGCGGCCAGGCGCGCCGGGCGGCCGATCAGGCGGCAATGCAGGCCGATGGACAGCATCTTCGGTGCCTCGGCGCCTTCGGCATACAGCACGTCGAACGCGTCTTTCAGGTACTCGAAAAAGTCATCGCCCTTGTTGAAACCCTGCACCTGGGTGAAGCGCATATCGTTGGTGTCCAGGGTGTAGGGGATCACCAGGTGCGGCTTGCCGGTGGGGGTGTTGGGTTCCCAGTAGGGCAGGTCGTCGTCGTAGGTGTCGCAGTCGTACAGGAAGCCGCCTTCCTCCATCACCAGCCGCCGCGTGTTGGGGCCGGTGCGCCCGGTGTACCAGCCCAACGGGCGTTCGCCGGTGAGTTCGGTGAGGATGCGGATGGCTTCGAGCATATGCTCGCGCTCCTGGGCCTCGTCCATGTATTGGTAGTCGATCCAGCGGTAGCCGTGGCTGCAGATCTCGTGGCCGGCGTCGACCATGGCGCGGATCACATCCGGGTGACGCTGGGCAGCCATGGCCACGGCGAAGATGGTCAAAGGAATGTCGAATTCCTTGAACAACTTGAGGATGCGCCACACGCCGGCCCGGCTGCCGTATTCGTACAGCGACTCCATGCTCATGTTGCGCTCGCCCTGCAGCGGCTGGGCCGAGACCATTTCCGAAAGGAAGGCTTCGGACTCTTTGTCACCATGCAGAATGTTGCGCTCGCCGCCTTCTTCGTAGTTGAGTACGAACGACAAGGCGATGCGTGCCTTGCCCGGCCAGTGGGGGTGAGGAGGGTTACTGCCGTAACCGATCAGGTCGCGTGGGTAGTCAGCGCTCACTGCAGTCTTCCTTCTTGTTCGTGGTAGCAAGTGTGTGGCGGCCAGCGGAAAGACTGGGTGGCGTCACAGCGATGGGCTGATTGTATACAACTTAATGGTCACTTTGTAAGCCTGTATTTCCGCATTTTTTCCGTGGAGTTGCCGCCGTTCAGCACTGCAAGAAACTTGCCCGATTGGTCAGTAAACGGACAAAAGGTCTTTTAAAAGCAAGGCTTGCTGGGAAATCCCGTTGAGGATCGAGGCGTCGCAGCCTGTGCGAAACTTTGTGGTTTTTATTGTGTACAATTTTTATTAAAAGTGTCTTAATCGGCCTATCAGCGGCTTTTTGATGCCCCGTAAAGGTGCAGCCTATTTCACTTCATGCAAGGGAGCCCGCCCCATGGGACGACTGACGACACACGTACTCGACGCAGCCCACGGCTGCCCCGGCAGCGCCATCCAGGTTGAGCTGTACCGCGTCGACGGCGCGCAGCTGGAACTGGTCGCCACTGCGCTGACCAACAGCGATGGCCGCTGCGACGCGCCGTTACTGCAAGGTGATGACTACCGCAGCGGTGTCTACCAATTGCAATTCAGCGCCGGCGATTACTACCGCGCCCGCGGTGTGCAATTACCGGAGCCGGCCTTCCTGGATGTGGTGGTATTGCGCTTCGGCATCAGCGCCGAACAGGATCACTACCATGTGCCCCTGCTGATTTCGCCCTACAGCTACTCCACCTATCGCGGTAGCTGAGTCGTCACCTGGTTACACCCCCAAGCTCTTCGTTGGTTTTTCGCCCGCCCACACTGCGGGCTTTTTTTGTGCGCGGCACCCGTCAATTATCTAGCGCCCCCTGGGCGTTTGCGCTGCATAGGCTAGGGCTTTCCTCGACGAAGATACCGCCGTGACTTCACCTACCGATCCCGATATGGCTGACGACGATGCGTTGCAGGCCATGCGTCGCCAACTGACCCGGTCCATCAACCGCAGCCCCCATCCCAGCCTGTTGATCAATTGGCTGGCCATTGCCGACCTGCGCTGCGCCCAGTCGGCCAAACACCAGTCTCGCCTGATCCTGCATGCGCCCAAGGTGCTGCGGGTGATTCGCGCCGAGCTGCGCAAGGCCTTTGACCTGGACCCGGACGGCCTGCTCTTCACCGAACCCAAGCCGCCGGCAGCCGCGCAGCAGGTCGACAGTCTGACCGACCGTGCGTTACGGCTGATGGTGTTGCCTGCAGTGCCGATCAACCTCAATCAGTTCACCGCTGTCAGCCTCAAGGCCGAACCGGCACGCCAGCTGCCGTTTACGCCGCTGGAGGCGTTGCGCCGGGTGATTGCGCTCAACCTTTCGGCTCGACTTGCCCAGGTGCACAGCGCCTATTGGCAGGCGCTGGTGCCGGGTTCCTGGCTGACGCGCCAGGAACGCTGGGCGGCTTTGCACAAGCAGCAGTTCGCCGACCAGGCCTTTGTGGCGCGGCAGTTGGACGAGCTGTCGGAGGGGGCGATGGGCATGGTCCAGGCGCTGGCGGACGCTCCGACGGCCGAAGCGCGCCGACGCGCCGGTGAGCCATGGGCCAGCGTCCAGGCCAGTGAGTTGATGTGGCCGGGCGTGGGGCCGCGGCTGATGCCGATCCCCGGCGCCCTGCATATTTATCGCGAGGGCGACCCGGCGGGCGGGCCGCACGTGATGTACCTGCCGGGTGCCCGCCGCAACTACTACGAATATCCGTCGTTCGCCCACTTGCAGTGTGGCCTGGTGGCACTGATCAATGGCGCCTCGTTCGACGACCTCTGGCAGTGCCTGCCGCTGCGGCGCCGGCATGAGGTGTGCCGGCCCGAAGACGCGGCGGCGGCGCCCGGACGCGGTGTGGCATTGAGGGACGATGCGCTGGCATACAGCGCGCAGGCGGTGCTGGAGGGGCAATGGGAAAACGAGTTGGCCTGTGGGATGTCGATCAACCTTGCGCAGGTGTTTTCCGCCAGGCGCGAGCCGCTGGAGATGAATGCCGCGCGACTGCTCGCCTATATCGAACGCGCGCGCCGACACTGGGTGGGCAAGGCACGCCTGGGCAGTCTTCGCCGGACGTTGCAGGACTGGGATCAGCATCGACGGCGCAAGGAAATCCTGTTCGCCAGCACCGCCGCGCACCTGCCCATGAACACGGCGCTGCAACAGCTCAAACGGTATGAAAAAGGCCTGATGGCATTGCTTGACCCGCAGGACGTCGGGGCGGATACCCAGGCCTTTGACGATTTCGTCGTGTTGGAGCAGCGGCGCAAGGTGCACGCGGACACCCTGCACACGCTGCTGCACGGCGCGCAATTGCAGCTGTTCGACCCTGCCTTCTGGAAGGCGCGCCCCGCCGGTCAAGCCAGGCGCCTGAACGCGCTCATCGACGGGTGGAGTGATGTGCTGCGCGCCGACATCCTCTTGCTGCATCGGCTCCAATTGATCCGCGCAGTCCATCGCGACCTGCTGGTGGATGTGCTGGATACGCCGCTGGCCAGCAAGCGCGCCGGCAGTGATACCCGCGTGCTGTCCGTGCTGGTGGGCAGCGCCGACGCCTTTGAGCCTCTGCACAGCGTGTTTGCGGTGACCCGCACCACGGCGCTCAACGATCCGCAACGACGGGTGCCGGTGGTGCTGTGCGCGTTGGGGCGCGAGGGTGGCGTGGCGACGTTTGCCAGCCTCGAAGCCTTGTCCCTGGGCATCGAGGCCAGCCTCGACAGCCGTGATGGGTCTGTGTTGTGGCGCTACATCGAGCGGCCGCAGCGCAACGCCCTACGTGAACAGGTGGCCAATCAAACCCTGGCGGTGCGCTATGAGGTCAGCGAGGGTAATCCTGTGTTGCTTGCGCTCAAAAGGCTGATGAAGGGGTACCTGCGCCAGCAGCGCGGGTTTGATGGCAGCGCGAATATTTTCAGTGAAACCCGGGATGTCCAATTGACTCGCTCGCTGTTGGCCGTCGAGTTGGAGAAGCACCTCGACGCGCCGGTCAGCGATGCCCTGATTCAAGCACGGGCCCAGGTCGATCTGGTGCGCAAGGCGGCGAGTGCCAAACACAGATTGCCGAGTTGGCTGGCCGAGGCGACGGTGGCGCAACGCAACCGTTTCAAGTACCTGCAGAGCCGCTACCTGGGCAGCGTCCTGGCCTATGAAGAGCGCCTCGGGCAGCGTTTGCCGGATCTGCACAGCTTCGCCCGCCGCCTTTTGATTGCGCGCTTGCGTGAGGACGGCCTGCCGCCGCAACTGGACATCGACACTCCGTTTATCGAAATGCCCGACCGGGTCGATGGCCGCTTCTGCGGTTGGGAAAGCGGCTGTACGGTCGGCGATCGCAAGGAAGTCCTCGCGCCCAGTACTGAGCGTTCGCGCTTGAGCCTGCTGCAACTGGCACTGCACAACCTCGACCCGCAGATGATGTCCACCTGGTGGCGCTTCCGTTATGCCCAGTACCTGCAACCGGCCTGGCGGCAGCAACTGAGCCCGCGTTACCTGATCGGCATGGTGTCCTCGCTGGATATTGGCGGGCGCTACGAAGCCTTGATCAATCGTGCGTTTTATCCCCCCGATGCCGCTGCGCACCGGCTGAGCGACGCACGTGTCCCGGAGCTGCTCAGGCGGGCCTTGCAGGCGGGTATCGAGGCGGATCTCCATTCGGCGATTCAGCAGGGGCTGACCCCGAGTGCCCAACGTTTTTTCAACACGGCAATGGCGGCCCGTGTGCCCGCGGATTTGCTTGCACACGGCGATCAGTTGCAACTGCACGTGGCGCATCTGGTGGGCCATACCCTGCAGCACGATCGCTATATCGCCGGCATCCTGCTGATTCACGACCTGTTGTCGCAACGCTGCGTGGTCTATTGGCCCAGTGCGCCGGATGCGCGGCACATTCATGAGTACGCCAGCCTGCAAGAGGCCCATGAGCACTTCAATCGTGTCGGGGCGTTGCCCGATTACGTCAGCGCCCTGGCCCGGCATGTTGCGCCGGGCTGGGCGTTTGAAGCCATCGCCCATCACCCGGGCCCGGTGCACGCGCAAGCCGGCTTTTTTCAGCCGAGTAATCTGCTGCCGGGCGCGATCATGCTGCAGGGGCTCTGGCGCGCGGCTGATTTCGTTCGCTCATTCAATATCAAGCACCTGGTGCCCGCGGCGCGTGTCGAGGAGATTGAACAGCAACTGCTTGAGCAAATCGCCAGCGACCCGCTGAACTGGCTGGCCTGGGTCCCGACGTCCCACGCCGATGCCCAGGCCCTGTTGTACCGGGCGCGGGTGCTTGAGTTGCACCGCCAGGCCCAGGCGCACAGTCAGTCCGGCCAGGCGCTGCAGCGCTACCGCGAACAGCGCCTGGAGGCGCAACGTGACACGCGTCGGCGGGCGTTGCTGTCGGTGGTGGTGCCGTTTTTCAGCTTGGGTAACCAGCTGTACGAGTTGCTGCTCACCTCGCGGCGTTATCACCGCTATGGTGATGCGCGGGATGCGGTGGATGTGGCGTTTGGCACGGTGTTTTTGACGATAGACCTGTTACTGACGTTTTTCCCCGGCCCCAAGCTGAAGCCGGGCACTGTGGCGAACCCGGCGGTCCGTTCCATGGGCGCCGGCTTGAATCGTATCCACCGCGCGAGCGTCTCGACGTTGGGCCGGGTCGCCCCATTGGAGCCGTCGCCATCGAGGGGCGCGCGCTTCAATCCCCTGGAGCGTTTCAAAACCCAGGGTGCGCCGCAGGAGGCCGTGGCGTTGAAGGGGCCGGGCGAAAAAGGCATCTATGTCAAACACGGCGAGTACTTCATGGTGGACGACACGCACCACTACCCGGTTTACCGACGTGGCGACGAAGCGTATTTCCGCCTGAAGAACCGGCAGGCGCCGGGCACCGATGAGTTGATCCTGACGGTCCATGAGCCCCGGGAGTGGCTGCTGGGGGCGGATGCACCCGTGGCCGGGCCGAGTTCGGCCACGCTCACCCCGTGGCCGGTACCTGCCCGAGCACCAGGCTGGCGACCGCCCACGGCACCGATGGCCACCCACAACCGTATTCTTCAGTCCTCCGCGCCGGCGGACTACTGGTTCAGTTGGCGTACCCGGGTGCCTGAAGCCCAGGCGACGAGTACACCGGCTTCCGGGGTGTTTCACGTGCATCTGGAACCGCCCGGTTTTCCCTACGACGCTATTTACATCGGCTCCAGGTATGACACCGCGACGCAATCGGGCGTTGGTTATTACCGGTTGCTTCACCAGGGTGATCACGCACCGTTAAGCACACTCGGGTTTATTGCCAGGAACGAGCCGCTGGTTTCAAAGGCCCAGGTGGATATCGAGCGCTGGACCGGCGGCGCGCTGCAGGAGCAGCCGATTCCGGTGTCGCGCCTGCCATCGGGGGAGTGGCAATTGCACGCGCCGTTGTTCGACGGGCCGCTGGAGCCACAGGTGGGCAGGGCGTTCCCGGGCATTACGCGGCAAAGCCAGGCGTCTGCGATTGCCAGGGTGATTGAGTTGGCCGATTCCTCGCGCTCGGTCACGGCCAGCCATTTGCTCAACCTGCGGGCCACCCTGGACAACTGGTTGACCCCCAACCCTGTGAGGTTGGGCCAGACCGATGATTTGCTGAACCTGCTGCGGCCCACGCCAACGCGGGGCGCCAATCTGTTCATTGGCTACGAAGGCAAGGCGCCGGGTTTCACCCGTGTCGATTTCAGTTCGCCGGTCGCCGTGGCGCCGCGACTCAAGGCCGGTGGTGCGCAGGTCTCCGAAGCACGCAAAACCCTGCAGCGGGAGGCCGTCAGGGCTGTACTGGAGCAGCAGGGCTTCCGCCTTCACGAATGGCGTGTGCGGCGCGGCAAAATCCTCGTGCCTGAGCTGGTTGCCACCCATCCCCATTCGAACAACCTGTACTACGTGACCTATCAGTGGTTCGAACGCGGTTCGGTGGCGTTGAACAAGCGGCTCACTGACCGCTGGCTCCAGGCAGCCATCCGTTCGCACCGGGATTCCGTCCTCGCCGCCACGGTCAGCGGGGCGATGGAGGAACAGCGCCTGGTTCGGATCGTCGCAGGCATCCAGTGGCCGGTGCTGGGGAACCTGGCGCCCAGCGTTTACTTCGTCAAACTGAGCCCACCCGTGCCTTGAGCAGCGAGGCAACGCCGGCGCAGCCGAACAGCGCGGCGCTGACGCGGTTGAACCAGTGTTGGCCGCTGCCGCTGCGCAGGTAGCGCGCAGCACCATGGGCGCCGAGGCCGTAGGCGAGTTTGCACAGCAGGTCGAGGAGCGTCCAGGTGGCGATCATGATCAGTAATTGCGGCAGGAACGGCTGCTGGCTGCTGAGGAACTGCGGCAGGAAGGCGGCGAAAAACAGGATGTCCTTGGGGTTGCTGGCCCCCAGCACAAAGGCGCGGCCGAACAGCGCGCGAAAACGCGGCACCGGCGCCGCCTCCGGGACGGTCGCGCCGTGGGACGGCTGGCGCGATTGCTGCCAGCTCTGCCAGGCGAGGTAGAACAGGTAGAGCGCGCCGACGATCTTCAACGCGCTGAAGAGTTGTTCCGAAGCCAGCAGCAAGGCGCCCAGGCCCAGGGCCGACGCGCTCAACAGGCAGATCGAGGCAATCACCCCACCGAGAAATGCCGGGTACGAGCGGCGCAGGCCGTAGTTCAGGCTGTTGCTGATCATCAGCAACGACAGCGGCCCCGGGATCAGGATCACCACCAGCGCAGCGCCGCTGAACAGCAGCCAGGTTTCCAGACTCATTGCATGCTCCTTTTCTATAGAAAGACGAACTTGGCGATAAAGATCGCGCACAACACCCACAGGCTTACGGAAATCTCGCGGTACTTGCCGGTGCCCGCCTTGAGCGCCACATAGGTGATAAAGCCCAGGGCGATACCGTCGGCGACCGAGAAGGTCAGGGGCATCATGATCGCAGTCACGATGGCCGGGATGCTGTCGGTGGCCTCATCCCAATTGATGTGGGCCATGCTCGCCATCATCAGCATCGCCACGTAGATCAGCGCACCGGCGGTGGCATAGGCCGGGATCATGCCCGCCAGCGGTGCGAAGAACATGGCCGCCACAAACAACACGCCGACCGTCACCGCCGTCAACCCGGTACGGCCACCTGCGGCCACCCCGGCGGCGCTTTCCACGTAGCTGGTCACCGGCGGCACCCCCACCATGGCACCGAACACACTCGAAGCGCTGTCGGCCTTGAGGGCGCGGGACAGGTTATCGATCCTGCCGTCGGCGTTGACCAGCCCGGCGCGTTGCGCAACGCCCATCAGTGTACCTGCAGTGTCAAACATGTGCACAAAAAGGAAGGAAAATACCACGCTGATCATGCTGACATTGAATACACCTTTTATGTCCATGGCCATCCAGGTCGGCGCCAGGCTCGGAGGCGTGGAGAGAATGCCGTTGTAGTGCACCAGGTCCAGGCCCCAGCCGGCCAGGGTCACGGCGATGATGCTGATGAGGATCGCGCCGAACACCCGGTGGTAGCTGAGGATCGCGATCAGCAGGAAACACACCGCCGCCAGCAGCGGCGCCGGCTCGTGCAGCGAACCGAGCTTGATCAGGGTGGCCGGGCTGTCGACGATGATGCCCGCGGTTTTCAGGCCGATCACCCCGAGGAACAGCCCGACACCAGCACCCATGGCGTGGCGCAGGCTCACCGGAATGCTGTTGAGCAGCCATTCACGCACCCGGGAAAGGGTCAGGCCCATGAACAGCACCCCGGAAATAAACACCGCACCCAGCGCGGTTTCCCAGTGGTAACCCATGGTGCCGACCACGGTGTAGGTGAAAAACGCATTCAGGCCCATGCCCGGCGCCAGGCCCACCGGCCAGTTGGCGTACAGGCCCATCAGCAGGCAACCCAGCGCGGCGGCGATGCAGGTGGCGACGAACGCAGCGCCGTGATCGATGCCGGCATCGGCCATGATGTTGGGGTTGACGAAGATGATGTAGGCCATGGTGATGAAGGTGGTGAGCCCGGCGATCAGCTCGGTCTTCACTGTGGTGCCATGCAGGCGCAGTTTGAACAGGCGTTCGAGCCAGCCGTTCTGTGAGGGGGCAAGGTCCAGCGGCGAGGCTTCGGATTTGCGGCTATCCACAGCGAGTACTCCTCAAGCATTTTATTGTTATGTCCAGCGCGGGGCGCTGTGAGGTACCGGCGGGTTTTGTTGACCAATAGGTCAGGAACTCGCACGAAGCGAATTATGCTTTTGTATACAAATAAAGCAAATAATGTTTTCTATTTTCTGCATGAAAAGGATGAAAGGCAAAGCCAGGGCGCCACCGAGGATCAAGGCTGGCCTGCAAGTGCCTGGTTGACTGCGAGCCAACCGTTTACCGCTTCTTCGCCCGCTTCGGCGAAGGCGCGCTGCAACAACTTCACCTGTTCACGGCGCAGCGACTGCTCGAAACGCAGGCCTTCCTCGGTCAACTCCAGCAGGCGTTTGCGCTTGTCGGTCTGCGACGCGACGCTGTCCACCAGGTGCATTTCCTGCAATTGGCGCAAGGGTATGTTCAGCGCCTGCTTGCTCACACCGAGCAGTTCCAGCAGTTGCTTGACGCTCAGCGCCGGGTAGCGCGCGATAAAAAACACGATGCGCTGGTGCACCCGGCTCAGGCCACGGCGTTCAAGCATTTCATCGGCCTTGGCAGTGAACGCCTGGTAACCAAAGAAGAACGCTTCCATGGCTTGTTGCTGGCTGCTTTGGTTTTTAAGGTCAAGCATGTTGACGTATCCACTCAAGCTGTCGTAATTTCGGTCAACCAGTTTGACGTATTTCCCACAGGCTTCGCTAGCGGTGACCTTATGGCCTTCTCTGAACGTGTTACGCGCCTCAAAAGCTCCTTGATCCGTGAAATCCTTGCCGCAGCCCAGCGCCCGGAAGTGATGTCGTTCGCCGGTGGCCTGCCGGCCGAGGCCATGCTGCCCGCGCTGGACTGGGATGACATGCCGCTCAACATCGGCCAATACGGCATGAGCGAAGGCGAGCCGCAGTTACGTGAACTGCTCGCCGCCGAAGCGCGTGCGTTGGGTGTGCCGTGCCAGGCCAGCCAGGTGCTGGTGGTCAGCGGTTCCCAGCAAACCCTGGACCTGGCGGCCAAGCTGTATATCGACAAGGGCACCAAGATCCTGCTGGAAGGCCCGACCTACCTGGCCGCCCTGCAGATCTTCCAGCTGTTCGGCGCCGATTGCCTCAGCGTGCAACTGGAAGCCGATGGTCCCGACCTGGCCAGCCTGCGCGCCAATCTCGAACGCCATCGCCCGGCGTTCATTTACCTGATCCCGACGTTCCAGAACCCTTCGGCCGTGCGCTACAGCGAAGCCAAGCGCGAGGCCGTCGCCGCTTTGCTCGATGAGTTCGGCGTGACCCTGATCGAAGACGAACCCTATCGCGAGCTGACCTTCGACGGCGGCAGTGCGCAGCCCATCGTCGGCCGCTTGAAAAAAGCCAGCTGGATCTACACCGGCACGGTCTCCAAGACCTTGCTGCCCGGCCTGCGCGTGGGGTACCTGATCGCCAGCCCGGACCTGTTCCCGCACCTGCTCAAGCTCAAGCAATCGGCGGACCTGCACACCAATCGCGTCGGCCAGTGGCAGGCCATGCAGTGGATCGGCACGCAGAAATACCAGCAGCACCTGGTGGAGCTGCGCAGTTTCTACCGTGAGCGCCGCGACGCATTCCAGGCTGCATTACAACGCCACTTCAGCGAACTGGCCGACTGGCAAGTGCCCCAGGGCGGATTATTCTTCTGGCTGACCTTGAAACAGCCGCTCGATACCCGCACCTTGTTGGCACCTGCGCTCGATCAGGACGTCGCGTTCATGCCCGGTGAACCGTTCTTTTCCGAGCCGGACCAGCATTTAGGCTCACTGCGACTCAATTTCAGCCATATCGACCCGGCCCGCCTGGACGAAGGGCTCAAACGCCTGGCCGCGGTGGTCCGTCAAGCACAGCACGCGCAAGCGGCATAAGGGGAGCCCCATGTACAAGGTTTATGGCGATTACAAGTCGGGCAACTGCTACAAGGTCAAATTGATGCTCAACCTGCTGGGCATCCCGTATCAATGGGTGGATATCGACATCCTCAACGGCGATACCGAGACTCCTGAATTCCTGGCCAAGAACCCCAACGGCAAGATCCCGGTGCTGGAGCTGGAAGATGGCACCTGCCTGTGGGAGTCCAACGCGATCCTCAACTTCCTTGCCGATGGCAGCGAATTCCTGCCCACCGAACCGCGTCTGCGCACGCAAGTGCTGCAATGGCAGTTCTTCGAGCAGTACAGCCATGAGCCGTACATTGCGGTGGCGCGGTTTATCCAGTTCTACCTGAACATGCCGGAAGATCGCCTGGAGGAATACAAGACCACCCACAAGCGCGGTTACAAGGCTCTGAAGGTCATGGAGCGTCAGCTGCAAACCACGCCATACCTGGTGGGCGAGCAGTATTCGATTGCCGATATTGCGCTGTATGCCTACACCCATGTAGCCCATGAAGGTGGGTTTGACCTGACGCCTTACCCGGCGGTGCAGGCCTGGTTGAAGCGCGTGGCCAGCCATCCCAGGCATGTGGCCATGCTCGACTGATCACCACGGTCAAAAACGGTGGGAGGGCGGTGCGACGATTCGACTTGCCCCCTCCCACATTCAGCTCGATGCCGTGCCAGATAATTCATCGTTCAGCAGGTCGAAACAGCGCTGCGCCGCCGGGCTCAATCCCATCCCGCTACGACTGATCAAGCCGATCTCGCGGTTCACCCCGGGATGATCGATATGGATGCGTTTCAACCCCTCCAGGCTGTCCGCCGCCGACTCCGGCAGTACGCTGATCCCCAGCCCCTGACGCACCAGCGCCAGCACCGTCGACATGTAGTTGGCCTCCATCCCGGCGTTCATCGTCAACCGCGTCTCATCGAACAGCCCATCCACTTGCTCGCGTACGCTGCTGTCGCGGCCGGTGAGGATGATCGGCTGGTCCGCCAGTTGCTCCAGGGTCAATTGGCGATGGTGGGCGAGGGGGTGATCCAGCGGTACGAACGCACACAATCGATCATTCAGCACCGGGGTGAACTCCAGGCCATGGCTTAGCCGCGCCCGTACGCCAATACCGAAATCCACTTCGCCTGCGCGCACCTGGGCATGAATGCGATGGGCCACCAGGTCCTGCAGGCGTACTTCGATCCCGGCAAAACGCTCGCGAAACAGACGCAGGGCCGGGGGCAGGGCGCCGGCGCAGACCGACGGCAGGGCCGCGAGGGTGACCACGCCACGGCGCAAGGCCGCGAGGTCGCGGGAGCCGGTGACGATGTTGTCCAGGTCCAGCAGCAGTTTTTCCATCGGCCCGCGCGCGTCCTGGCCGGCAGCGGTGATGCTCACATGCCGGGGGCTGCGGTCGAGCAGGGCGACGCCGAGCCAGTCTTCCAGTTGTTGCACCTGCACGGTGAGTGCCGAAGGCGAAAGATGCAGCTCATGGGCGGCCTTGATAAAGCTGCCGGTGCGGGCCACCGCAAGGAACGCCTGAATGTGCTGGATCGAATTTTTCATTGTTGTTGTTCTCGAGCGTTTTGTTTTTACGAATATGACTGGCTGAACATTCCAATTTACAAAGAGTAACGCGCTTCCAATACTCCAGGGAAAACAATAACCGGCCACCAAGGCCGCTCTGGAGTAACCCATGCTCGCAACCCTGGGTGTCATTACCATCCTGTGCCTGCTCGCTGCCGTCATGAGCAAACGCCTTTCGCCACTGGTGGCCCTGATCGCCTTGCCGATCATCGCCGCGCTGCTCGGTGGGTTCGGCCTGCAAACCAGTGCCTTCATCATTACCGGCATCAAGAACGTCGCCCCCGTGGTGGGCATGTTCGTGTTCGCGATCCTGTTTTTCGGGATCATGACCGATGCCGGTATGCTCGATCCCATCATTGATCGCATCCTGCGCACGGTAGGGACACGTCCTACACGGATTGTCGTTGGGACTGCGACCCTGGCCCTGTTGGTGCACCTGGACGGTTCCGGTGCCGTGACCTTTCTGGTGACGGTGCCGGCGATGCTGCCGTTGTATACGCGGCTGGGCATCGATAAACGCATCCTCGCCTGTGTCTGCGCGATGGCCGCCGGGGTCAATTTCCTGCCGTGGACCGGCCCGGTGCTGCGCTCTTCGGCGGCCTTGCACGTGCCGGTGGCGGACCTGTTCCAGCCGCTGATCCCGGTGCAGATCGTCGGCCTGATCTTCGTCTTCGCCTGCGCCTGGTGGCTGGGCCGGCGAGAAGAAAAACGCCTGGGCCTGGGCGCCGGCTCCAGCGTGGACGCCGTGCCGCAACGGGTGCTCGGCGACGACGACATCAAGCTGCGCCGCCCACGCCTGTTCTGGGTCAACCTGATCCTGACCGTGCTGGTCATGGTGGTGATGATCGCCGGCTGGGTCGACCCGGTGGTGATGTTCATGCTCGGCACCGTGGCAGCGCTGTGCATCAACTACCCGAACGTGGACGCCCAACGCGCCCGCATCGATGCCCATGCGAAAACCGCCCTGACCATGGCCAGTATCCTGCTCGCCGCCGGGGTGTTCACCGGCATCATGCAAGGCACCGGCATGCTCAAGGCCATCGCCGAAGTGGCGGTAGCGCAGATTCCGGCCGGACACGGCAAGCTGATTCCGGCCGTGGTGGGCTTTATGTCCATGCCGCTGAGCATGCTGTTCGATCCCGACTCCTATTATTTCGGCGTGATGCCGGTGATCGCCGAAGTCGGCAAGGCCCTGGGCGTCGACCCGCTGCAAGTGGCCCAGGCGTCGTTACTGGGCGTGCACACCACCGGTTTCCCGGTCAGCCCGCTGACCCCGGCGACCTTCCTGTTGGTGGGCCTGTGCAAGATCGAATTGGCCGATCACCAGCGCTTCACCATCCCTTTTCTGTTTGCCGCGTCGGTGTTGATGACCCTGACGGCGTTGCTCCTGGGAGTGATTTGAAATGAAAACCTTGCGCATCGGTTCCGGCGCCGGCTACTCCGGCGACCGCATCGAACCTGCCGTGGAACTGGCCGAGCTGGGCGACCTGGATTACCTGGTGTTCGAGTGCCTGGCCGAGCGCACCATCGCCTTGGCACAACAGGCACGAATCAGCGATCCACAGGGGGGGTATGACCCGCTGCTCAGTGAGCGCATGCAGCGTGTGTTGCCTTACGTCGGCCGCCATGAAGGGCGTCGCCGCCTGCGGGTGATCACCAATATGGGCGCGGCCAACCCCGTGTCGGCCGCCGTTGAAGTGCGCCGTATCGCCACGGAGCTGGGCCTGCACCTCAAGGTCGTGGCCGTGGTGGGCGATGATGTGTTGGAGGCCTTGCGGCCTGAGCAATTGCTGGATAACGGCCAGACCGTGGGTTCACTCGGCAAGCGCCTGATTTCCGCGAATGCCTACCTGGGCGTCGACGGCATTCTTGATGCCTTGCGCGCCGAGGCCGATGTGGTGATCACCGGGCGGGTGGCCGACCCGTCGCTGTTCCTGGCACCGCAGATGTTTGCGTTCGGCTGGGCAGCGGATGATTGGCAGCGTCTGGGGCGCGGTACGTTGGTCGGGCATCTGCTGGAGTGTGCCGGGCAGGTCAGCGGCGGCTATTTTGCCGATCCCGGTTTCAAGGATGTGGATGACCTCGCACGCCTGGGCTTTCCGTTGGCTGAAATCGATGCCGAGGGTGAGGCCGTGATCACCAAGGTGGCAGGCTCCGGTGGGCGGGTCAGTCGTGCCACCTGCACCGAGCAGTTGATCTACGAAGTGCATGATCCTGCGGCGTATCTCACCCCGGACGTGACTGCCGATTTTTCCCAGGTGGGGTTTGACGAGGAGGGCGTTGATCGGGTACGTGCCCACGGTGCTGCTGGCCGCGCACGGCCCGAGCAGTTGAAGGTGAGCGTCGGTTACCTGGATGGCTGGATTGGCGAAGGGCAAATGTCCTACGGCGGTCCCGGCGCGGTCGCACGGGCGCAGCTGGCGCGGGATGTCGTACTCAAGCGTTTGCAACTGATGGGTGTGAAGATGCAGGACGTACGCGCCGAACTGATCGGCATGGACTCGCTGCACGGTCCGCGCAGCAGCGTAGAGCCCTGGGAAGTGCGCCTGCGCGTGGCGGCCCGCTGTGAAGAACGCAGCGAAGCGGTGCGGGTCGGCAATGAAGTGGAAACCCTCTACACCAACGGCCCGTCCGGCGGCGGCGGTGCCAGCAAGAGCGTACGGCAGGTGGTGGCGGTGGCGTCATTGCTGCTGCCCCGTGACGCGGTCAACCCGAGGATCGAAGCATGAAACTGCACACGCTGGCCCATTCCCGTACCGGCGACAAGGGCGATACCTCGAACATTTCGATCATTGCTTACCGGGCCGAGGATTATCTGCTGTTGTGTGAACAGCTTACCGCCGAGCGCGTGGCCGACTTTTTTGCCGGCCTGCTGGAGCCGGACGCGGCCCCGGTGCGGCGCTATGAACTGCCGAATGTGCAGGCGCTGAACTTCGTACTGCCGGGTATATTGCGCGGCGGCGTAACCCGCTCGCTGGCACTGGATGCCCATGGCAAGTGCCTCGGCTCGGCGCTGCTCGATCTCGATTTGGCACTACTGGACTAACTCTGGGAGGGACTTGCCCCTCCCACAGTGAATCTGCCCAGGTCGGTCAGATCGCGGCGAAACGCTTGTCCAGGTAATCGATGATTACCTTGGAGTCATACATCCAGGTGGTCTGGCCATTCTCTTCGATACGCAGGCACGGCACCTTGATCTTGCCGCCTTGCTCCAGCAGGGTCTGGCGGTCCTGCTCGTTGTTCTTCGCATCCTTCAGCGCCACCGGCACATTCAGGCGGTGCAGGGTGCGGCGGGTCTTCACGCAGAACGGGCAGGCGTGGAATTGATACAGGGTCAGGTCCTTGGCCGCTGCGTTCACCTGCGCCTGTTGTTCGGCAGGGCGCTGCTTTTTGCGCGGGCGGGTAAGGAAGTCGCCGGCGATGATGACGTGGCCGAGGCCCACTCGAAGTGCTTTGACGAACATGGCTGAAACCTCTTGCCCATGAAGAAGGGGCCGCAGCTTACCTCAATTTTGCAGGCGAAAAAAAACCGGCGATGAACGCCGGTTTTTCCCTACCCAGCCTGTTACTTGATCAGGCTGAGGAATTCACTGCGGGTGGCCGCGTTTTCGCGGAACTCACCCAGCATCACCGAGGTGATCATCGACGAATTCTGTTTCTCCACACCGCGCATCATCATGCACATGTGCTTGGCTTCGATCACCACGGCCACGCCCAGGGCACCGGTCACTTGCATCACCGCATCGGCGATCTGGCGGCTGAGGTTTTCCTGGATCTGCAGGCGGCGCGCATACATGTCGACAATCCGCGCGACCTTCGACAGGCCCAGCACCTTGCCGCTCGGGATATACGCCACATGCGCCTTGCCGATAAACGGCAGCAGGTGGTGTTCGCACAGCGAGTACAACTCGATGTCCTTGACCAGCACCATTTCGCTGTTGTCGGAGCTGAACAAGGCACCGTTGGTGACCTCTTCGAGTGTCTGTTCATAGCCGCGGCAAAGGTACTGCATCGCCTTGGCGGCACGCTTGGGCGTGTCGAGCAGGCCCTCGCGGGAGACGTCCTCGCCGAGTTGGCCGAGGATCGCGGTGTAATTCTGTTCCAGGGACATGAAACTACCTGTGGGATTTTCGCAAAGCGCAAGGTTACGGTGGCCGACACATCGCTGCAAGCCTGACGATGGCACTTGTTACTCGTCGCGCCCTTCCATCATCGTGCGCTTGAGCATCACATACACCGCACCCGCGCCCCCATGACGGGCCTGGCACGAGGTAAAGCCGAGCACCTGGGCATGCTGGCGCAGCCAGGTGTTGACGTGGCTCTTGATCATCGGCCGCTTGCCGTCCAAGCGCACCGCCTTGCCATGGGTGACGCGCACGCAGCGGATTTCGAACTTGGTGGCTTCGGCGAGGAAGGCCCACAGGGTTTCCCGGGCTTTCTCCACGTTCATGCCGTGCAGGTCGAGGCTGCCTTCGAACGGGATCTGACCGGCCTTGAGCTTGCGCATCTGGCTTTCCTGTACGCCGTCGCGGGCCCACATCAGCTCGTCTTCGGGGCCGACATCGATCACGAACTGGTCTGACAGGCCATCCACGGTGGTGGCATCGGTGCGTACGGTAGCAGCCTGGCGCAGCTTGGCGATCTGTGCGCGGTCGGCCTTGGGTTTGCCGGTGTCGGCGCGGTCGTGCTTGATCGGCTTGACGCCGCGCAGCTCGTTTTTGAACAGGGAAAAATCGTCGTCTTGCATGTCAGCCTCCGCGAAGGGCGGGCAGTTTACCTAAATCGCGGCGGCCGGGGCGCAGGAAACGCTATCCAAGCGCCATCAGTCGTGCTTTTTCATCAGGTGCGAGGCGATGTTCAGTGACAACGGCTGGCGCATCTTCCGACGGCTGCGGCGCCACAGCCACACGCCCAGCCACAGCACCAGCAGCCCGATCCCCAGTAAAATCGCCGAGCCGCCAGGGCTGGCATTCAGTTCGCCAAGGGCCGGCGAGTGGCCAGACAAACCGGCGCCACCAGCGCCAGCCAACAACAAGCCTACGACCGCCAGCAGCGCGGCAATGCCGGCCACCAGGCGCAGACGCCAGTTGCTCGGGCCCTTGGGGCGCAAGCGACGAGCGTCAAAACCATCGGATATCTTCATTCCGACCTTTCCTCCAGGGTATCGGCCCTTCGACCGGAAGATACACAGGTTGTTCCTGTACCCGAGGTAAATGCGCCAAATGAGAGGGCTTTGCGGATGAGCGGGACCTGCAACAGGCCGCGCCGCTCACCCGAAGGGCGATCAGATCAGGTCTTTAGTCAGTGCGAGAGTGGCAAAATTGTCAGCCATGATGGCCATCTCGGTCTGCTGCACATGCTCGGCGCTCAGGATGCCACCTTTGTAAGGCAGGTCGCGGGTGGCACAGGCGTCTTCCACCAGGGTGCAGCGAAACCCCAGGTTCTTCGCGGCACGCACGGTGGTGCTGACGCTGGAGTGGCTCATGAAGCCGCAGACGATCAGGTCGAGGGAACCGAGGTCCTGCAGGTGTTTTTCCAGGCCGGTGCCGTGGAAGGCGCTGGGCAGCAGCTTGCCGATGATGGTTTCGTCACCTTGAGGTTCGAGGCCGGGGATGAACTCACCGCGCTCGCCCTGGGGGTCAAACAGGCCGCCCACGGTACCCAGGTGGCGCACGTGCACGATCGGGCGCCCGGCGTTGCGCGCGGCGGCGACCAGTTGCTTGATATTGCCGACCGCCGCGTCCATGCCGGAGAGGGCGAGCGGGCCACTGAGGTATTCCTTTTGAGCGTCGATGATCACGAGGGTCGCATGGGCAAGGTTGGCAGCTGCGTAACCACGACCGCTGAGTTGAAACATCGTCTTTGGAACGGACATTCTGGGGCTCCTGTGAGGGGGGCTTTTGCGTCATTGTCCACTGGCTGAGCGGTTCTGTGAATCGCTACTATCGTAAGGTACGCCGTTGCTGGCGTGCAGCCATGTCAAGTGGTGGCGATGTTTAACCGAATGATGGCGATTTGGATGAAATCCGACGTACGGCAACAGGTTTTCGTACATCGTCGATACAGGCGAAGACTGTTAGAATCGCCAGTCGTTTTTTCCAGGAGTCTGCCCCCCGTGATCACATCCCGCCTGCGCACCTTGCGCGACCACATCCGTTGGGCCGTCAGCCGTTTCCATGGGGAAGACCTGTTTTTTGGCCATGGCACCGACAATGCCTGGGACGAAGCCCGGCAGTTGGTGCTCGGTGCCTTGCACCTGCCATGGGAAATTGCCGACAGCTACCTCGATTGCAACCTGGAAGAAGAGGAAATCTCTCACGTACAGCGTTTGTTGCATCGCCGTATCCATGAGCGGGTGCCCACGGCCTACCTGTTGAAAGAGGCGTGGTTCTGCGGCATGTCGTTTATCGTTGACGAGCGCGTGCTGATCCCGCGTTCGCCCATCGGCGAGTTGATCGAAAACCGCTTCGAACCTTGGCTGGCCCAACCACCGACGCGCATCCTCGACCTGTGCACCGGCTCCGGCTGCATCGGCATTGCCTGCTCCTACGAGTTCCAGGACGCCGAAGTGGTACTCGGTGACCTGTCCTTCGAAGCCCTGGAAGTGGCCAACCAGAATATCGAGCGCCATGGTGTCGACGAGCGTGTGTACACCGTGCAGGGCGACGGTTTCGACGGCCTGCCGGGCCAGCGCTTTGACCTGATCGTGTCGAACCCGCCGTATGTGGATGCCGAAGACTTTGCCGACATGCCGGACGAATACCAGCACGAGCCGGAGCTGGGCCTGGCCTGCGGCGACGATGGCCTGAACCTGGTGCGGCGCATGCTGGCCGAGGCGGCGGACCACCTGACCGAGAAGGGTTTGCTGATTGTCGAGGTGGGCAACAGCCAGGTGCATGTTGACGCGCTGTACCCGGAAGTGGACTTCGCCTGGCTGGATTTCCAGCGGGGTGGGCATGGGGTGTTCATGCTCACGGCCGAACAGTGCCGAGAGCACCAGGCAATCTTCGCCGCTCGGGTTTAACCAACCTTAGGGTAGGAAATGTAGGAGGGGCCACGCCCCCTCCCACCTTTCGATGGCTTTCCAGCCGGCTATCGGTGCGTGGCAATCCAGATCAACAGCCCCGCCTGAAACACGGTAAATGCCACCAGGCAGGTGATGGTAAAGCGCAACCCGCTGTCCTCACGCTTGAACTTGGTGACCTTTTCTTCTTCCTTGCGCAGCTTCACTTCCTGCTCCAGCAGGTTGTGCTCGGCCTGTTGCAGCATCTGCGCGGCTTCAAGGATCTCCACGAACTGCACCTTCTCGGTGTTCCAACTGTCCAGTACGTCGCTGACCTTGCCCGGCTGCACGTTGCCTTTGAGGTGCTGCACATCGGCGTAGGCCACATCGAAACCCTGGACGCGCAGGAAGTGATCGCGGCGCAGGCGTGTGGCTTCGTTGAGTGCGTCCTTGTTGGCCAGGTCCACGCCGTCGACGCGGTAGCTTGACCATTTTTTCTTCGCCCACGCGGCGCCCTGGGCCACCAGGAAGCGGCCGATGCCGCGGTTGGCCGGTTCGATTTCCAGGCTGTTGCCCGGGCCGAAGTGCACGCGGTGTTTATCGTGATCCACCCAGATATCCAGATGGTTCTGCTCACGGCGCACCCGCTGCCCCGGCAATTGGATCACCATGCGCAACAGGCTGTGGTGTTTGTCATGGCGCTCGGCATAGCCGAACTGTACGAACCGCAGCGGCCGCAGGCCGGTGGCGCGGTCGGTGGCCAGCGGGGCCAGGCGCAGCATCTTGAAATGCTCGGCCTGAACATCCGCCCACGGCAGGGGAGCCGCCGTGTCGATGGCCTCGGTTTTTTCAGCCGGGGTGTCGGCGGTCGGTTCCGGTGTTGCTTCAGTGGTTGTCATGCGGTGCGATCCTGTCCAAGCCCTGCCAGTCGACAGTCTTTTTGCTGTCGACTCTGGGCTTATCGGCCGCTTTTTGCAGGACTGGAGGCAAATTGTCGGTTAACGGGGTTGAAGTCCGTCGATAAAGCCTGCCAAGCGGGTGCCCAGCTCAGCGGCGAGCGGCAATTGCGGGTCATTGTAGGAGGCCAATTGTTGCTTTACGTCGTTGGGCACGATGCGCATCACGTGGTTCATGCCTTCGATCACCGCCAGTTCGGCATCGGGCTTGGCCCTTTTGAGTTGCTCGGCGTCGCCCACACCGACCTGAATATCGTTGCTGCCCTGGATGATCAACGCCGGCATGCGCAGTTTCGCAAAGGCCGCTGAAGGGTCGGCGCGAAACAGGCTGATCAGATAAGGCTGCACGCTGGGTCGGAAAATGCCCTGCAACGGGCCAGGCACATCGGCGTCCACCTGACCGGCCTTGAGGTGATCAAGGATTTCATTGCTGCGCAGCAGCAGGGCAGGGGGCAGGTGATCGGCCAGTTGCTGGCGGATCACCTGGTCGACCGGGCGGGCGCTGCCGGACAGGGAAATGACTCCAGCCGGGTCGAGTTGGGGGGCGGCGAGGGCGGCAACCAGCGCGCCTTCGCTGTGGCCCAGCACAATCAGCGGGCCCATGCGTGTGTCGGCCTTGAGCAATTTACCCCAGGCCACCGCGTCGGCCACGTAGGCATCGAGGGTCAGGTTGCGTTCGTCGGGCGTGGCGGCGAGGCTGGCGGCCACACCGCGCTTGTCGTAGCGCACGCTGGCGATGTTATGCCGGGCCAGCACCCAGGCCAGGCGCTTGAGGCTGTCATTGCGTGCGCCGTCGGCGCTGTTGCCGTTGCGGTCGGTGGGGCCGGAGCCGGCGATGATCAACACCACCGGTACCGGTTTGTCGGACTGGGGCAGCAGCAGCGAGCCAAACAGTTCGCCACTGCCGGTGTCCAGGCTGATCGGGCGTTGCAGTACGACAGGGGAGGCGGCGTGGGCCACGGCGGTAAACAGGGTCAGGGTAAACAGAAGAACTCGCAGCATCATCGCGCCATCATGAGGAAGGTGCCGGTTGGACCAAGGTCTACCGGTAAGGTTTCGAGGATGAACTAGTCGGTTAGCCTGCGTATACTGGCCGCCTTAAGTTATTACGGTTGACTTGATTCAACTGATTTCACGGAGCGCCCTGCATGTCCGGCAATACCTTCGGCAAGCTGTTCACTGTCACCACCGCGGGCGAAAGCCATGGCCCGGCGTTGGTCGCCATTGTCGACGGCTGCCCGCCCGGCCTCGAGCTGTCCCTGGAAGACCTGCAGCGTGACCTCGACCGTCGCAAGCCCGGCACCAGCCGCCACACCACCCAGCGCCAGGAGCCCGACGAAGTCGAGATCCTCTCCGGGGTGTTCGAAGGTCGTACCACCGGGTGCGCCATCGGCCTGCTGATTCGCAATACCGACCAGAAGTCCAAGGACTACTCGGCGATCAAGGATCTGTTCCGCCCGGCCCATGCCGACTACACCTACCACCATAAATACGGCGAACGCGACTACCGTGGCGGCGGTCGCAGCTCGGCCCGTGAAACCGCGATGAGGGTGGCAGCCGGCGCCATCGCCAAGAAATACCTGGCGACCCAGGGCATCGTCATCCGTGGCTACATGAGCCAGTTGGGCCCGATTGAAATCCCGTTCAAGACCTGGGACAGCGTGGAAGACAACGCCTTTTTCTGCCCTGACCCGGACAAAGTGCCGGAGCTGGAAGCCTACATGGACCAACTGCGCCGCGACCTGGATTCGGTCGGCGCCAAGATCACCGTGGTCGCCGAAGGCGTCAAGCCGGGCCTGGGCGAGCCGATTTTCGATCGCCTCGACGCCGAACTGGCCCACGCGCTGATGAGCATCAATGCGGTGAAAGGCGTGGAGATTGGCGCCGGTTTCGCCTGCGTGTCCCAGCGTGGCACCGAGCACCGCGATGAACTGACGCCGGAAGGCTTCCTCAGCAACAACGCGGGCGGCATCCTCGGCGGTATTTCCTCCGGCCAGCCGATTGTTGCGCACCTGGCACTCAAGGCCACCTCGAGCATCACCACCCCGGGCCGTTCGATCGATGTGCACGGCAACCTGGTGGACGTGATCACCAAGGGCCGTCACGACCCGTGCGTGGGCATCCGTGCCACGCCGATTGCCGAAGCGATGATGGCCATCGTGTTGATGGACCACCTGTTGCGCAATCGCGGGCAAAATGCCGATGTGCGCGTGAGTACCCCGGTGCTGGGCCAGCTGTGACGGTGCTGCGGTGACAGCCCTCCCGTACTGGCGCCTCTCCAGCTTCTACCTGTTCTACTTCGCCCTGCTCGGGGCGACGGCGCCGTTCCTGGCGCTGTACTTCGACCACCTGGGGTTCTCCAGCGCGCGCATCGGCGAGCTGGTGGCCATCCCCATGCTGATGCGCTGCGTGGCCCCCAACCTGTGGGGCTGGCTGGGCGACTACAGCGGCCGACGCCTGGCCATCGTGCGCTTCGGCGCGGTGTGCACCCTGCTGAGTTTTTCCCTGATCTTCGTCAGCCACTCCTACGCCTGGCTGGCCCTGGTGATGGCCCTGCATGCGTTCTTCTGGCACGCGGTGCTGCCGCAGTTTGAAGTGATCACCCTGGCCCACCTGCAAAAACAGACCGCGCGCTATAGCCAGGTGCGCCTGTGGGGCTCCATCGGTTTTATCCTCACCGTGGTGATCATGGGCCGCCTGTTCGACTGGCTGAGCCTGGATATCTACCCGGTGGTGGTCGTGGTGATCATGGCCGGCATCATCGGTGCCAGCCTGTGGGTCCCGAATGCGCAGCCCGCCAGCCACGGCAATCGTCTGGCCGCTGATGGTTTCCTCAAGCAGCTGCGCAGTCCCGGCGTACTGGCGTTTTACGCCTGCGTGGCGCTGATGCAAATGAGCCATGGCCCGTATTACACCTTCCTGACCCTGCACCTGGAACACCTTGGCTACAGCCGTGGCATGATCGGCATGCTGTGGGCCCTGGGGGTGCTGGCGGAAGTGCTGATGTTCCTGGGCATGAGCCGCATCCTCACACGTTTTTCGGTACGCCGGGTGCTGCTGGCCAGTTTCCTGCTGGCGGCCCTGCGCTGGCTGTTGCTGGGCTCGTTTGCCGAACTGCTGTGGGTGCTGTTGCTGGCGCAGGTCATGCACGCTGCCACGTTCGGCAGTTTTCACGCCGCAGCGATTGCCTTTGTGCAGCGCAGCTTTGGCGATAAGCAACAAGGCCAGGGCCAGGCGCTGTACGCCGCCCTGGCCGGCACCGGCGGTGCGCTGGGTGCGCTGTATTCCGGCTACAGCTGGAACCTGCTGGGGCCGACCTTCACCTTTAGTATTGCCAGCGTCGCCGCCCTGGCCGCCGCCGCTATCATCGGTTTTCGATTGCAAGAGCAGAACCAAGGAACCCTTCAATGAGTTATGTCGCCGTCTACCCCGTCGCTTCACCGGATACCCCGAACAAGGTCCTGACCCATGTCGACGACATCGCTGCTACCCTGGCCGAGCACGGTGTGCGGTTCGAGCGCTGGCAGCCTGCCCTGATCGAGAGGGGCGCCAGCGACGCTGAGATGATTGCCGCCTATCAGCCGCAGATCGATGCCCTCGGCTACGGTGCGGTGGCGGTGCTCAGTGTCACCAGCGACCACCCGCAAAAAGCCGAATGGCGTGCCCGGTTCCTGGATGAACGCCGCTGCAGCGAAGACGAAGTGCATTTTTTCATCGCCGGCCAGGGCTTGTTCAACCTGCATGTTGGCGACTACGTGTATGCCGTGCGTTGTGAAAAAAACGATCTGCTGTTGGTACCCGCCGGTATGCCGCATTGGTTTGATATGGGGGAGAACCCCCACTGTATAACGCTGCGACTCTTCAATCAGGCGCAAAACCCGGTGCCGGAGTTGACGGGCGACGATATCGCCCGACGCTTTCCCGGGCTGGATGACTGATTACGACATATCGAAAACTTCAACCCCCGCATGTTGGAAGTTGTTGTGGGAATAAACTCTTATTCTTGTAAGGCCCGGCTGTTTATCGCGGGGCCTGCGCCTTAGTGCCATTGGTTATGTAACTCTTTGCGGCAACAACGTTTATATCACCTGTCAATAGGAGGAATCCGAAGGTGATAGGGCGATAGCCAGCAAAAGGGAGTGAAACTAATGAGAGGCCCCAGGGAATTGTCTCCAGTGCCACATTCGGTGCCCAACGCCGCCAGGAGGCGTTTGAGCTTGTCCGGAAAACCACTGACCCCTACGGAACTGGAAATCCTGCGTTGGGCCTCCGAAGGCAAGACCGTCTGGGAGATCAGCCAGATTCGCGCCACGTCCGAAGCCACGGTGAAATTCCACCTGCGCAATATCTACGGCAAATTTGGCGTGACCAACCGAGTACAGGCGATGAATGAGGCGGCACGCCAAGGTTTATGCTGACCCCAGCGAGCCTTGGTGAGGGGCTTTCGGCCATCGAAGCCATCGGTTTGAAGCGTCATCGTCCAGCCATAACGAAACCGTGCCTACGTACCGCGGTGTGCGCAGTCTGGATTGGACTGGTTCGTCGCTAAGTGCTGGGGGCGGGCGTTCAGCGCCTGATTAACTCAGCCCGGGCGATGTGGCATTCGCGTAATTCTTGAGCTGCGCGCTTAGCCATTCAGCAGGCGGCCGCCGTCAAGGACGATTTCAGAGCCGACCGTCCAGCGCGACTCGTCGGATGCCAGATACAGCACTGCCTTGGCCACCTCGTCGGAGGTACCGAAGCGCCCAAGCGGAATGGTTGCCGCGATCTCTTTGTTAAGCTGCGCGCGATAAGCTTGCGGAATACCCAGCTTGTCGTAAAGCGGCGTCTCGACGGGGCCAGGGCTCACTGCGTTGACACGGATGCCACGGCCCAGCAATTCGGTCGAGAGCGTCTTCGACATGTTCAGCAGTGCGGCCTTCGTTGCGGCATACACGGACGAGCGATCTGCGCCTGCATGGGCGCTTACGGAAGTCGTCAACACGACCGAAGCAGGATTGGCGAAGACCGGCAACAGCGCCTGCATCAGGAAGTACGGCCCTTTGACGTTGATGTCGAAAGAGCGGTCAAACATATCTTCCGTCCATTCCTCAATGGGCTGCCAGACGGATACGCCGGCATTGAGGAAGGCAACGTCGAGTTGGCCGTAGTGTTCCTTGATGACGTGTGCCAGCTCCTTTTGTGCCGCAACGCTGGCCGAGTCGGCGCGCAGCACCGGCACTTCCGGGCCCAATTCGGCCTGGGCCTTTGCAATCGAATCGGGGTTGACCCCCGTTACGATCACGCGAGCACCCTCGGCCAGGAACTGCTTTGCCGTTTCCAGCCCGATGCCACTGGTGCCGCCAGTAATGAGCGTACGTTTACCTTGCAAGCGCGACATTTGAATTCTCCGGTGAATGACGACCACCGCGGTCGACAGGGAGAAATATGCGCTCATGCCCCATGGTATATAAGACTGCTTATTCGCATATAATTCATGCAAATTGAGCATGAATTGAGGTGGAGAAGTGGACCGATTTCTGTTGATGACGTGCTTCGCGCGTGCTGTAGAAACCGGGAGCTTTTCGGCGGCAGGGCGTGATCTAGGGCTGGGGCAACCGAATGTAAGCCGCTATGTAGCGGCTCTGGAGGAGCATTTGCAGACGCGTTTGCTCCACCGGTCTACGCGCAAGCTGTCGTTGACACCGGAGGGCGAACGCTACTATGCGGACATCCGGCGCATCCTGGATGCGGTGGATGAATCCGAATCGTCCTTCAGAAACAACGTCGATCCATCGGGACTCTTGCGCGTAGCCTGTCCGACAGCTCTCGCACACGCGTTTGTGCTGCCGCATGTGCCGGCCTTTCTGGAGCGCTACCCTCAATTGATCTTGGATCTCCAACTCAACGATCGATACGTAGACCTGGTCAATGAAGGCACCGAACTCGCCATTCGCATAGGACTGCTGGAGGACAGCACCTTGCGCGCCCGGCCTCTTGGATGGTACGACCGGGTCTTCGTCGCCAGCACGGACTACTTGGCTAAACGCGGCGTTCCGCAGACCCCGGAGGATCTACGCGACCACGATTGCATCATCTACACCTTACTGTCGTCCGGGGCGACCTGGCGATTCCGGGACGCGGAGATTCCGATTACCGGCAGGCTCAGGGTCAACTCGCCCGACGCTGTGAGTGCGGCGGTCGTGGCGGGCCTGGGTGTGGCGCATGGACCCGCGTGGCTGTTTGAGGGCGGGCTGAACAGCGGGAGATTACAGTTCATTCTCACCAACCATGGGGCTCCACCTGTCCCCGTGCAGATGGTTTATGTCGCCAATAGATTGCTCCCCACGCGGGCTATCGTGTTCATGGATTTCATGGCTGAGGTGTTTTCAAAGATTCCAGCCTTGAACGGCGGCACCCCGGTGCCGACTCTATAAGACGAGACGGCACCGGCAGATGTTGAACTCGCGTATAAACAGCTGTATCGGGCTCAGGCGCAGTTCAGCGAAGTGCCGGGCTGGAGTCATCGTCAAACAAAAAAGGCCGCGACGCTCAAGAGCGTCGCGGCCTTGTTATGACTGCGGTATTTACGCCGAATGGTAGGTCGGCAGGGCAAAGCGGTTCTGGCTTTGCAACATCGAAATTTGCGGCAGTTCACTGGCTTGTTCGGCCAGGTCGCGACGAATCGCGCTGATCACCCAGGTCAATTGATCGGCGGTGTGCAACTGCTGGTAAGAGATCGAACGCTTGACCTGCTTGCCGTCACTGTTGCGCAGGGTCAACAGAATGCCGCCGTCGGGACGAGGCTGGGTGGTGACGTCGTAGTTGGAGAATACTGAAGCGAATTTATCTTGGATCAGGCTCATGTCTATCAGCTCCGTTGGCTCAAGTTGGCAAGCATGGAGTGATAGGTGCAGTGATTGTGCCATCTTGTGATTTATAAAATATCGTTATAAATCAACAGCTTGAAAAAGTAGAAGATTTTCGCTTTCGTGCAATTTGCATGAATGGCCATCATGCATCCTGCATTTTGCGTTACTCAATGGGATCGGATGGATGCGCCTGTACGGCTAAAGACTACTCGCGGGCAGCTAAATTCCTTTTTTGAGCACCCACCCGACGGGATACAAAACTTTTCAAATCCCGCGTGTACAGCCGAAGAACGGCTGACGTATTTTCCTGCAATGCATTCGGCCTTCCTCTTACGGAGGTGTCGGTGCTTCGGGATCAGACGAAGAATAAGAAAAAGGACGTTTCTCCATGAGCCACCCGCACAACGACATGATCACCTGGGGCAAGCTGCTGAGTAAGGTGCCGGCCATCGTTCGCGCCCTGCCGCGCGTAGTGCGCGGCATGCGTGCCGCCAATGTCACCGACCCCGCGCAGCCTTGCGGGCTGGGCTGGCACTTTGAGCAAGCCACCCTGCGCAACCCCGACGGCAACGCATTGCTGTACGGCGACCGTGTGCTCAGCTACACCGACGCCAACCAGCGCGCCAACCGTATTGCCCACCACCTGCAAGCCGAGGGCATCGGCAAGGGGGACGTGGTGGCGCTGTTTATCGAAAACCGCCCCGAATTGCTCTTGAACGTGCTGGCCGTGGCCAAGCTGGGTGGCATCTGCGCGATGCTCAATACCGCGCAAACCCAGGCGGCGCTGGTGCACAGCCTGACCCTGGTGAGCCCGGCAGCCATTATTGTCGGCGCGGAACTGGTGGCCCCCTATGACGCGGTGCGCGATCAGGTGGCCATCGCGGCTGATCGAACCTGGTTCGTCGCCGATCAGCCGTCCAGCCTGGTGCCGCAGGGGTATATCGACCTGTTGGCGGCGAGCGCCGCGTGCCCGGTGGACAACCCGGCCAGCACTGCGCAGATCTTCTTCAACGACCCTTGCTTCTATATCTACACCTCCGGCACCACCGGCCTGCCCAAGGCCGGCATCATGAAACACGGCCGCTGGACCAAGACTGCCGTCAGCTTCGGCAGCATCGCGCTGGACATGGGCCCGGACGATGTCCTGTATTGCACCTTGCCGCTGTACCACGCCACCGGCCTTTGCGTGTGTTGGGGCTCGGCGATTGTCGGGGCCTCGGGCTTCGCCATTCGCCGCAAGTTCAGCGCCAGCCAGTTCTGGGACGATGCGCGCCGATTCAAGGCGACCACCCTCGGCTACGTCGGTGAGTTGTGTCGTTACCTGCTCGACCAGCCACCCAGCGAAAACGACCGTGACAACTGCGTGACCAAGATGGTTGGCAATGGCTTGCGCCCCGGTGTGTGGGCGCAGTTCAAGGCACGCTATGGCGTGGAGCATATCTGCGAGCTGTACGCGGCCAGTGACGGCAATATCGGTTTTACCAACGTGCTGAATTTCGACAACACCATCGGTTTCTGCCTGCAGCACTGGGCGCTGGTGGACTACGCCCATGACAGCGGCGAGCCGCTGCGTGGCAGCGATGGCTTTATGCGTAAAGTCCCCACGGGCGGGCAGGGCCTGTTGTTGGCGAGGATCGATGAAAAATCGCCCTTCGACGGCTACACTGACCCGGAAAAGAATCGCAGGGTGGTACTCACCGACGTGTTTGAAAAAGGTGACCGCTACTTCAATACCGGCGATTTGTTGCGCAGCATCGGCTTTGGCCATGCGCAATTTGTGGATCGCCTGGGGGACACCTATCGCTGGAAAGGTGAAAACGTGTCCACCACCGAGGTCGAGAACGTCCTGCTGCAACACCCGCAGATCGCCGAAGTGGTGGCTTATGGCGTCGAGATCGAAAACACCAATGGCCGCGCGGGCATGGTCGCCATCACCCCGAGTGAATCCCTGGCCTCGCTGGACATGCGCGAGCTGCTGAAATTCGCCCACGGCCAGTTGCCCCACTATGCGGTGCCGCTCTTCCTGCGGATCAAGGTCAAGATGGAAACCACCGGTACCTTCAAGTACCAGAAGGTCAAGCTCAAGGAAGAAGCCTTTGATCCGGACAAGGCCGGCAATGACCCGGTGTATGCCTGGTTGCCGGGGTCGGACTGCTATGTGCCGGTCACCGGGCAACTGTTGGCGCAGATCCAGGGCGGCCAGTTCCGCTATTGATTCTGTCTATGGCCGCTTTTGCTAAAAAGGGCATGACAGTGGGGAACTCCCTCGCGACACTGGCGGCCTATAAAGCACCAGACAAGGAGCCCCCACATGTCAGACCACGCCAAACAAATGACTGAAGACGAAGCCGCCGAATTTGCCGAGCAGGTCTTCGACGTCGCCCGCAAAGGCGACGCCGCCATGCTCGCCGCGCTCCTGGCCAAAGGCTTGCCGGCCAACTTTCGCAACCACAACGGCGATACCTTGCTGATGCTGTCTGCCTACCACGGCCATGCCGAAGCGGTAAAAGTGCTGCTGGAGTTCAAGGCCGACCCGCTGAGCGCCAATGACAAGAACCAGTTGCCCATCGCCGGCGCGGCGTTCAAGGGCCACTTGCCGGTGGTCAAGGCGCTGATTGAAGGGGGCACGCCGATCGAGGCCGCCTCGTCCGACGGGCGTACTGCGTTGATGATGGCCGCCATGTTCAACCGCGTCGACATGGTCGACTACCTGCTCAGCCAAGGCGCCAACCCCAAGGCCACCGATGCCCAGGGCGCGACTGCGCTGGCGGCGGCGCAGACCATGGGGGCGAAGGACACGGCGGCGCAGTTGGAGAAACTGGTGTAGGCTGTGCGCCCTCAAAAACCAGCCCGCTACAGGATCACCCCATGAAAACCGCCCTCGTCGAACTTATCAGCAAAATCAGCGCCGGGGTCATGGGCGCGGACGAGGTGGCGCGCATCGCCGAAGAGGCCGCCCAGGCCTACGCCGACCCGGCGGCCTTCCTGGCCGCCAACCCGGATATCAACTACGACGACAGCTTTCCGATCCCGCTGGGGGAGTGGGTGGTGGTCGGCAGCCTGCCGGATACCGTGCTGTTCCAGGCCGATACCTATGGCGACCTGTTTGCGCAGATCGTCGCGTCGTTCGGACCGGGTGTGGCGTTCAACCTCAAACCCAAGCAACTGGCCAAGACTGACGGCCTCACCGCCCTGAACCGTATCCAGATCCAGATGAGCGCCCTGAGCCCGGAAGACGGCGGTTATGTGCTGCTCAACTTCAGCCAGTTGCTGGACGACGAGATCCAGGCGGTGCTGGTGTTCGGCAATGACCTGCCGCGCGTGCTGGCGTTGTGTGCCGAAGTCGGCATCCAGGCCGAGCCATCCCTGGAAGCGCTGAAGGTCGCCGTGCACGTCTGAAATAAAACGGAACCCCGGCCAGGGCCGGCTATCCTACAAGGGCATGCCCTCACTTAGGAGCGACACCATGGGTTCCACTTTTAACAGCCTGATCGGCTTGATCATCCTGGCTCTGGATATCTGGGCGATCATCAATGTGTTCAAAAGCGGCGCAAGCACCGGGGCCAAGGTGTTGTGGATCCTGTTGATCCTGCTGCTGCCGGTACTGGGCCTGATCATCTGGGCTATCGCCGGGCCGCGCGGCAACGTGCGGATCTGATCCCTGCTCCCTCCTTGTAGCAGCTGCCTCGCCGAGGCTCGGCAGCTGCTACGGTACTTGCTCGTCTCTTCGCTGTATTTTGTGTATCGAAATATTCGCTGCACACAATTTTCACATCTTATCCAAGACAATCCGCCGGCTCTATCTCTCCCTGCCAAGGCCCTGCCTCAGGTGCTTTTAAAGGCGGCGCAGCGGTGCTCGTTCAGTAATTAATAGCCTTGATGGCATTGATCGGGCACCATTCGCGCCACTGCATTACTTCGTCACTTAAACTTCCAATGGGTCCTGAAACGACATGGCAAACCCGGACGCCCTGAGTCAGCAGCGAGCTTCTAATCGCCTGCTGCAACCGACCGTCAAATCCCATCTGGCGTACACGCTGCTCTGCGCACTGGTCATGATGGTGATGTTCTCCCTGCTGCGCCTGGCGCTGCTGGTCTACAACCGCGAGATGATCCTCGACACGCCGGCCTCGACCTTCCTTGAAGCGTTCGCCAACGGCCTGCGTTTTGACATCCGCCTGGTGGTCTACCTGCTGATCCCGCTGCTGCTGGCACTGTTCAGCGTACGGGCCATGGCCGCGCGTGGGTTATTCCGCTTCTGGCTGACCCTTGCGTCCAGCATCGCCCTGTTCCTGGGCTTGATGGAGATGGACTTCTACCGCGAGTTCCACCAGCGCCTCAACGGCCTGGTCTTCCAGTATGTGAAGGAAGACCCGAAAACCGTGATGAGCATGCTCTGGTACGGTTTCCCGGTGGTGCGCTACCTGCTGGCCTGGGCCGTGGGCACGCTGATCCTGAGCATCGCGTTCAAAGGCGCCGACCGCGCCACGCGCCCACGTGGCCCGTTCAGTGGTGGCAGCATCGGCACGCGCCAGGTGGCGCCGTGGTACAGCCGCATCGCGGTGTTCGTCGTGTGCCTGCTGATCGCCGTGGTTGCCGCCCGTGGCACCCTGCGCCAGGGCCCGCCGCTGCGTTGGGGCGATGTGTACACCACCGATTCGAACTTCGCCAACCAGTTGGGCCTCAATGGCACCTTGTCGCTGATCGCGGCGGCCAAGGCCCGGTTCGGTGAGGACCGCTCCAACATCTGGAAGGCGACCCTGGACCAGCCGCTGGCCACCCAGACCGTGCGTGACATGCTGGTGCTGCCACAGGAAAAACTGGTCGATACCGACATCGCCGCCGTACGCCGCGACTACACGCCGCCGGCCGAGAAGACCCTGCCGATCAAGAACGTGGTCGTGATCCTGATGGAAAGCTTCGCCGGTCACTCGGTCGGCGCCTTGGGGCGTCCCGGCAACATCACGCCATCCTTCGACAAACTGTCCAAGGAAGGCCTGCTGTTCGACCGTTTCTTCTCCAACGGCACCCATACCCACCAGGGGATGTTCGCCACCATGGCCTGCTTCCCGAACCTGCCAGGCTTTGAATACCTGATGCAGACCCCGGAAGGCAGCCATAAGCTGTCGGGCCTGCCACAGTTGCTCAGCGCCCGTGATTTCAACGACGTGTATGTCTACAACGGCGACTTCGCCTGGGACAACCAGTCGGGCTTCTTCAGCAACCAGGGCATGACCAACTTCATCGGCCGCAACGACTTCGTCGACCCGGTGTTCTCCGACCCGACCTGGGGCGTGTCCGACCAGGACATGTTCAACCGTGGCCTGGAAGAGTTGAAGGCCCGTGAAGGCGGCAAGCCGTTCTACGCACTCCTGCAAACCCTGTCCAACCACACGCCGTACGCGTTGCCGACGCCATTGCCGGTGGAGAAAGTCACCGACCGTGGCAGCCTCAACGAGCATTTGACGGCCATGCGTTACTCCGACTGGGCCCTGGGCCAGTTCTTTGAGAAGGCCCGCAAGGAGCCGTACTTCAAGGAAACCCTGTTCGTGATCGTGGGCGACCATGGCTTCGGCAACGAACAGCAGATCACCGAGATGGACCTGGGTCGCTTCAACGTACCGATGCTGATGATTGCACCGGGCGTGCAGGAGAAGTTCGGCGAGCGTGACCACACCGTGGGCACCCAGATCGACATCGTGCCGACCATCATGGGCCGCCTGGGTGGTGACACCCTGCACCAATGCTGGGGCCGCGACTTGCTGAACCTGCCGGAAGGCGACAAGGGCTTTGGCGTGATCAAGCCATCGGGCAGCGACCAGACCGTGGCCCTGGTCACCGCAGACCGCATTCTGGTACTGCCCAAGGAAATGCCACCGAAGCTGTGGCAATACGAACTGGGCGCCAACCCGAGCGGTAAAGTGATTGCCGAATCGCCGGACGAGGCTGCACTCAAGCAGAAACTCGAAGCGTTCCTGCAAACCGCGACCAAGAGTTTGCTGGATAACACCGCAGGCGTTGTAAACGGTAAGCCGGACTAATTAACCGGCAATAAAAAAGAGGCCTTTTTCAAGGCCTCTTTTTTTTGCTTCGTTATTACCGCGGAGCGGTTATATCCGGCCCAGTAACAACAGGACCAGCAGCACCACCAGCACCACACCGAGGATACCCGACGGGCCATAACCCCAATTACGCGAGTGCGGGAATACCGGCAGGCCGCCGACCAGCAGGAGGATCAAGATAATGATCAGAATGAGGCTCATGGTTTTTTCCTTATTGTCTTTCTGCAAAGACCGGTTGTTTAACGATAGGCCTGCAGAGTTAATTACAGACGCCTTAACTACTCCGACTCTGGTGCTTCGCAGAAAATTCCATGTTTTTTTAAAGCATTTCGGTCAGTCGCTTATTTCTTTTAATTCGCGCTCATCCAGCACTTATTAGTTGAAAAACATTGAACTTAGGCGGACGGCAGGTATCCGACCCGGCCCACGGTTTGCCTGGGGCATTCATCACTCTGATGGTGCGTGGGTGCAGGAAAAACCTTCGCTACACTGCCGATCACTTCTTCTGTGAACCACAAGGCTACTTCCTATGCAAAATCGCATGATGATCACTGGCGCCGGGTCCGGCCTGGGTCGTGAAATCGCTCTGCGCTGGGCCCGCGAGGGTTGGCAGTTGGCCTTGTCGGACGTCAGCGAGCCAGGCTTGCAGGACACCCTGAAGCGCGTGCGTGAAGCCGGTGGCGATGGCTTTATCCAGCGCTGCGACGTGCGCGACTACAGCCAGCTCACGGCGTTTGCCCAGGCCTGCGAAGTGAAGCTGGGCGGCATCGATGTGATCGTCAACAACGCCGGCGTAGCCTCGGGCGGCTTCTTTGCCGAGTTGTCGCTGGAGGACTGGGACTGGCAGATCGCAATCAACCTGATGGGCGTGGTCAAGGGCTGCAAGGCGTTCCTGCCGCTGCTGGAAAAGAGCAAGGGCCGCATCATCAACATCGCCTCGATGGCGGCCCTGATGCAGGGGCCGGCCATGAGCAACTACAACGTGGCCAAGGCCGGTGTGGTGGCGCTGTCGGAGAGTTTGCTGGTGGAGCTCAAGCAGCAGGAAATCGGCGTGCACGTGGTGTGCCCGTCGTTCTTCCAGACCAACCTGTTGGATTCTTTCCGTGGGCCCACACCGGCGATGAAGGCGCAGGTAGGCAAGTTGTTGGAGAGTTCGCCGATCTCGGCGGCGGACATTGCCGACTACATCTACCAGCGTGTGGCGCAGGGCGAATTCATGATCCTGCCCCATGAGCAGGGGCGGATGGCGTGGGCCTTAAAGCAGAAGAACCCGCAGTTGCTCTATGACGAAATGACCACCATGGCCGACAGGATGCGCTCCAAGGCACAGGCTGTTAAGGGCTGATCAGGCGGTAGTCTGTCAGGCAATTTACCTGCATGTGTAGGCGTTGCCTGATTTTGCCGCGAGGCATTGCTGCGCCCACACCCAGCGCGCATGGTCGGGGTCCTGTCATTCAATAAGGACAACCGCCATGCTGGTCTTAAGCCGCGCCGTAGGCGAAATCATCGCTATCGGTGATGACATCACCGTGCGCATTCTCGAGCTGAATGGTAATCAGGTGAAATTTGGTGTTGTTGCGCCCGTCGGGGTGCATGTCCATCGTGCCGAGGTCCACCAAAAGATCCTCAAGCGTCAAACCCCGCAATCCCAAACCGCCACCAACCCCTGAGTCAGTCGAACAGATGCTTGGGCACATCGTGCTTGAGCATCAACTGGCACTGCTCGCTGTCCGGGTCGAACACAATCAGCGCCTGGCCCTTGGTCAGCGCCTGGCGCACCCGCAGCACGCGGGTTTCCAGGGGCGTGTCGTCACCATTGTCGGTGCCGTCGCGGGTCACGAAGTCTTCGATAAGGCGGGTCAGGGTGTCGACTTCAAGTGCATCGTAGGGAATCAGCATACAAGCCTCAGATGATGGATCCCGGCGATCCTACTGCGCCGGGACCGCAGTTGCCAGCGTCAGGACTTCTGGCCGACCAGGCTGTCCACCGACGGCACACGCGTGTCGCTCTCCATCTGCGTTTCGTGCTCGATCTGATGGCTGAACCGGTCCAGTGAGCCCTGGGCCGGTTGTGCGTCACTGGCGAACACCGGCGGGCTGAGGATATACGCGCCCAACAGCCGGCTCAGCGCCGCCAGGCTGTCGATATGGGTGCGCTCATAACCATGGGTCGCATCGCAACCGAACGCCAGCAGCGCGGTGCGGATGTCGTGGCCGGCCGTCACCGCCGAATGGGCATCGCTGAAGTAATAGCGGAACAGGTCGCGGCGCACGGGCAAGTCGTTATCCGAGGCCAGGCGCAGCAGGTGGCGGGAGAGGTGATAGTCATACGGCCCGCCGGAATCCTGCATGGCCACACTGACCGCGTGCTCGCTGGAGTGCTGGCCGGGGGCGACCGGGGCGATATCGATACCGACAAACTCACTCACATCCCAGGGCAAAGCCGCCGCGGCGCCGCTGCCGGTTTCCTCGGTGATGGTGAACAGCGGGTGGCAGTCGATCAACAACGGTTCGCCGCTGTCGACGATGGCCTTGAGCGCAGCCAACAGCGCGGCGACGCCGGCTTTATCGTCCAGGTGGCGGGCACTGATATGCCCGCTCTCGGTGAACTCGGGCAAGGGGTCGAACGCCACGTAGTCACCGATGCCGATCCCCAGGGAATCGCAATCGGCGCGGGTGGCGCAGTAGGCATCCAGGCGCAATTCCACATGGTCCCAGCCCACCGGCATTTCATCCACGGCGGTGTTGAACGCGTGCCCGGAGGCCATCAACGGCAACACGCTGCCACGGATCACACCGTTGTCGGTAAACAGGCTGACGCGGCTGCCCTCGGCAAAGCGGCTCGACCAGCAGCCGACGGGCGCGAGGGTCAGGCGGCCGTTGTCCTTGATCGCGCGCACGGCGGCGCCGATGGTGTCCAGGTGCGCGGACACCGCACGGTCGGGGCTGTTTTTCTGGCCCTTGAGGGTGGCGCGAATGGTCCCGCGCCGGGTCATTTCAAACGGGATGCCCAGCTCTTCCAGGCGTTCGGCGACGTAGCGCACGATGGTGTCGGTAAACCCGGTGGGGCTGGGAATGGCGAGCATTTCCAGCAGGACTTTTTGCAGGTAGTTGAGGTCCGGTTCGGGGATGGTTCGGCTCATGAAGACTCCTGATGAAATAAGTGAAATTCTTTGGCCAGTGGGGCTGTTGTGGCCAAGGGGCTTGTTGTGGCAAGCCCGCTCACCACAGGGTTATTGAGCTGTCGGCTGGCTATGGGGGAATAGCAGGTCCACAAACTTCTCCGCCGTCGGCTGCGGTTCATGGTTGGCCAGGCCGGCCCGTTCGTTGGCTTCGATAAAGACGTACTCGGGTTGATCGGCCGCAGCCACCATCAGGTCCAGGCCCACCATGGGGATATCCAGGGCGCGGGCGGCGCGCACGGCGGCGTCCACCAGGGTCGGATGGAGGATCGCGGTGACGTCCTCCAGGCAGCCGCCGGTGTGCAGGTTGGCGGTGCGGCGCACGGCCAGGGTCTGGCCACGGGGCAGGATGCTGCTGTAGTCGTAGCCGGCGGCGTGCAGGGTGCGTTCGGTTTCTGCATCCACGGGGATTTTGCTTTCGCCGTCGGTGGCCGCCTGCCGGCGTCGGCTCTGGGCCTCGATCAGCGCACCAATGGAATGCTGGCCGTCACCGGTCACTTCGGCAGGGCGGCGAATCGCAGCGGCGACCACCTCGAAGCCGATCACCAGGATGCGCAGGTCCAGGCCTTGGTGGAAGCTCTCCAGCAACACGCGGCTGTCGAACTGGCGCGCGGCTTCGATTGCCTGCTGCACCTCTTCAATGCTCTGCAGATCCACCGCCACGCCCTGGCCTTGCTCGCCATCCAGCGGCTTGACCACGACGCGCTGGTGTTCGTCGAGGAACTCCAGGTTGTCATCGGCGCTGCCCGCCAGTTGTTGCGCAGGCAGTTTCAAACCCGCGGCTTTCAACACCTTGTGGGTGAGGCTCTTGTCCTGGCACAGGGTCATGCTGATCGCGCTGGTCAGGTCGCTCAGCGACTCGCGGCAGCGCACGCGGCGGCCACCATGGCTGAGGGTGAACAAACCGGCATCGGCGTCATCCACCTGCACATCGATGCCGCGTCGATGGGCCTCTTCGACAATGATCCGCGCATACGGGTTGAACCCCGCCTGGGGTCCGGGGCCGAGGAACAGCGGCTGGTTGATACCGTTCTTGCGCTTGATCGCAAAGGTGGTCAGGGCACGGAAGCCGAGCTTGGCGTAGAGGTTCTTGGCCTGGCGATTATCGTGCAGCACCGACAGGTCGAGATAGCTCAGGCCACGGCTCATAAAGTGCTCCACCAGGTGGCGCACCAGCACTTCGCCCACACCGGGGCGTGTGCACAGCGGGTCGACCGCCAGGCACCACAGGCTGCAACCGTTTTCCGGGTCGTGGAAGGCTTTCTGGTGATTGAGGCCCATCACGCTGCCGATCACCGCGCCACTGTCTTCGTCCTCGGCCAGCCAGTACACCGGGCCGCCTTCATGGCGCGGTGTCAGGCGTTCGGCGTCGACCGGCAGCATGCCGCGGCCTTGATACAACTGGTTGACCGCCAGCCAATCGGCCTCGCTCTGCACCCGGCGAATCCGAAAGCCGCGAAACACACGGGTGGCCGGGCGGTAGTCGCTGAACCACAGGCGCAGGGTGTCGGATGGGTCGAGGAACAACTGCTGCGGATCTATGCCGAGGATCTGCTGGGGCGCGGCCACATACAGCGCGATATCGCGCTCGCCGGGTTGTTCGTTGAGCAGTTCCTGGGCCAGGCTCGCCGGGTCCGGGAAGGTATGGCCGATCAACAACCGGCCCCAGCCGCAATGCACGGCGATCGGCTCGGCGGCCAATGGGCTGCCATCTTCGGCCAGACGCGCTTGCAGGCGCTCGTAGGTCGGCGCCTGGCCCTTCAACAAGCGTTGGCTGTAAGCCGCTGCATGGGGTTTCATCAATCAGATTCCTTGTTCGCTGAGCCACAGGTTCAGCGCGGCCAGTTGCCACAGCTTCGAGCCGCGCAACGGGGTCAATTGACCTTGCGGGTCGGTGAGCAGGCGGTCGAGCATGGCCGGGTTGAACAGGCCGCGATCCTGGCTTGGGTCCAGCAGCAGTTCGCGCACCCAATTCAGGGTGTCGCCCTGCAAATGCTTGAGGCCCGGCACCGGGAAGTAGCCTTTCTTGCGGTCGATGACTTCGCTCGGAATCACCCGGCGCGCGGCCTCTTTCAACACCTGCTTGCCACCGTCGGGCAATTTGAATTTACCCGGTACACGGGCCGACAGTTCCACCAGGCGGTAGTCGAGGAAGGGCGTGCGCGCTTCCAGGCCCCAGGCCATGGTCATGTTGTCGACGCGTTTGACCGGGTCATCCACCAGCATCACCGTGCTGTCCAGGCGCAGGGCCTTGTCCACGGCGGCGTCCGCGCCGGGCATGGCGAAATGCTCGCGCACGAAGTCGCCGGCGGCGTCGTTGGCGGTCAGCCATTTCGGTGCGACGGTGGCGGCGTAATCATCGTAGCTGCGGTCGAAGAACGCCTCGCGATAAGCCGCATACGGGTCGCTCGCGCCGTCGACCTGCGGGTACCAGTGGTAACCGGCGAACAACTCATCGGCGCCCTGGCCGCTCTGCACCACCTTGCAATGCTTGGCCACTTCCCGCGACAGCAGGTAGAAGGCGATGCAGTCATGGCTGACCATCGGCTCGCTCATGGCGCGGAACGCCGCCGGCAGTTGTTCGATGATCTCGTGTTCGGCAATGCGCAGTTGGTGATGACGGGTACCGTAGTGCTTGGCGATCAGGTCCGAATACTGGAACTCGTCGCCACGCTCGCCACCGGCGTCTTCAAAACCGATGGAGAAGGTCGACAGGTCCTGCACGCCCACTTCACGCAGCAGGCCGACGAGCATGCTCGAGTCGACGCCGCCGGAAAGCAGTACGCCGACATCCACTGCGGCCCGTTGACGGATGGCCACGGCTTCGCGGGTGCTGTCCAACACGCGGTCGGTCCAGTCTTCCAGGCTCAGGTTTTTTTCATCTTCATGGGGGCCGTAGGGCAGGGTCCACCAGGTTTTCTGCTCGGTGTTGCCTTCGGCATCGATGCGCATCCAACTGGCCGGCGGCAGTTTTTCAATGCCCGCCAGCAGCGTGCGCGGAGCGGGCACGACGGCATGGAAATTCAGGTAGTGATTGAGCGCTACCGGGTCGAGGATCGGGTTGATATCACCGCCCTTGAGCAGCGCCGGCAAGGCCGAGGCAAAGCGCAGGCGCTGGCCGGTGCGCGACAGGTACAACGGCTTCACGCCGAGACGGTCACGGGCGATGAACAGGCGCTGGGCATCGCGCTCCCAGACGGCAAAGGCAAACATGCCGTTGAGCTTGGGCAGCAGCGCTTCGCCCCAGGCGTGGTAGCCCTTGAGCAGCACTTCGGTGTCGCCGCCGGAATAGAACGCGTAGCCGAGGGCTTCAAGCTCCTGGCGCAATTCCGGAAAGTTATAGATCGCGCCGTTGAACGCCAGGGACAGGCCCAGTTGGGCGTCGACCATCGGTTGGGCGGAGCCGTCCGACAGGTCCATGATTTTCAGGCGCCGATGACCCAGGGCAATCGGCCCTTGGGCATGGAAGCCCCACGCGTCAGGGCCACGTGGGGCCAAATGATGGGTAATTCGCTCCACCGCTGCGAGGTCCGCAGGTTGGTGATCGAAACGTAACTCGCCAGCTAATCCGCACATAGGTTCCTTACCGGTTTTTCCGTTGGGGAGGGATAGAAAGACCCGCACCAAAAGGGCGGGTACCTAGGGACTGACCCGAGGCTATACGCGGAGTTTTAGATCAATAAGTTATATGGCAAACCGCCGCCCCCCATTCGGAACACCCCAGCAGCCTGTGCGGCGTCAGTGAAAGGGGCGGTACTTAAGTCGAGGTGAGATGCAAAAAATCGACGGTTACGAGGGCTGATCCTGCAGCTATTTGAACCCTTTTGCGCGATCGCAGCGCTTATCGTCTGGCGTCATTGTTCAACGCGATAAAGGAACATTGCGAATGACGCAAACCACTGATTTGACCCAGGCGCTCGAGCCGGTGCCCCACGACCAATTGATGGCGGCCCTGCTGAATATCACCGGCGACCTGGATAAAGCGCAGGTCTTGCACGACACGCTGCCGGCCTGGTTGGTCAAGGCCGACTCCCATGTACTGCAGGCCATCGAGCAGGCGTATGCCGACAGCGAGCGCCCGCGTGAAACCCTGCACCGATTGCTGAACCGTCTGCAACCGCTGGATAAATTCTGTGCCGGACGGCTCAGGGCATTCCTGGACGACAAGGGGCATGGGGGCCTGGACATCGAAAACGACACCCTGGAAATCCCCCGGCGCTCGTTCAGCGGTGTCAGCCAGGACCTGGGCGGCCAGATGATTGAGACCGTCAATCTGGAGAAGCACAGCCTGCTGCAAGCGGCCATGCAGAATTTCTCCCAGGCGGCTGCCGAGCCAGGCGGCTCGCCGACCACTGCCGTGGTGCGCATCGGCCCCATGCGCCAAGTTGCGCAAACCCTCAGCGCCCAGGCCTTTATCGGCTACTGCCGCGAGCTGAACCTGGGAGAGGCCTATCAGACCCATGTGCGCGAAGTGTTCAACCTGGTGGCACCCGACCACGACTTCAATCCTTCGGTGGCGCAGGTCGGCCAATCCCGCTGCGTGGACATGCAGATCGACCTGCATCTGGCCCATGCCAAGGGCGATATCGATGCATCGACCCGCGCGTTGCTGCTGGGCCTGGTCAAGGCGGATATGCCCGCCAGGGACATCCGGCAACTGTGGTTCAACCAGCAGCCGCTGACCTGGCAAGGCCTGAACATCGACGGCGCCTGCCTGTGGGGGGTATTGGTGTTTTCCAGTGCATCGGCCGAAGGGTTCTCCAGCGGCCCGATCGTGGTGTATATGCCCAACGAGCCCGTGCGGCCGTGGTACCGCTATGAATCACTGGAGCATTTCAAGCTCTACCTCACCCTCAAGCTTCACGTCAGTACCTATCGTGATTTCTTCAAGGGTTACCTGGACGAGTCCGAGCGTTTCGGTTTTTTCGAACGTTTTGACCAGGAGGCAATCGTCGTGCGGGTGACGCCGCTCCCGGTCACAGGCAAGTTGTCGACATTCTTTTTCAATGCCTGCGTTGGCAAGATCCAGCTGGATGCGCAGGTATTGGCGGTTCCCAATGCCCAGGCCGATGACGACGCGCGTCGCAAGCGTATCCAGGATTACCTGGATGTCGGCTTGACGGTGCTCAACGTCGCCGGGTTCGTGGTACCGGTGGTGGGCCAACTGATGACCGGCGTGGCCGTTGGGCAGTTGCTTGGCGAGGTGTTCGAGGGGGTGGATGACTGGCTGCACCATGACAAGCTCGGCGCCCTCAGGCACCTGACGAACATTGCGGAAAACCTCGCTGCCATGGCGTTGTTCGCCGCGGGTACAAAAGTCGTGGGCCGGCTGTGGCGAACCACACCGTCGGCGGCGGGGTTCTACGACAGCCTCGAAGCCGTGCGGCTGCCCGACAAGTCCACGCGCTTATGGCGCAGTCGTACCGAGCCGTATCGCCACACCGTCTCGCTCGAAGGCACAGTGGCCAGCCCCCGTGGGGTCTACCAGCTCAATGGCCAGTCCTATGTGAATGTCGACGGGGCGCTGTATTCGATTGTCTTTGACGCCCGCACCGGGCGCTGGCGAGCCCGGCATCCGCAGCGGGATTCGGCCTATCGGCCGCCCTTGACCCACAACTACCAGGGCGGCTGGCAGTTCTCGTTCGAGCAGGCGGATGAATGGCGCAGCCCTGACTATATCCTGGGGCGGCTGGACCCCAGTCTCAGCGTTTTCCCGGCCGGACACCTGAAGGATATCGCCGCTATCACCGGCTCGACCTTGCCGCGCTTGCAGCAACTGGCCAGGCAGAACCTGCCGCTGCCGGAGCGGCTGCGCGATTGTGCGCTGCGGTTCAAGCTGAACCAGGGGGTTCGCGACCTGATCTGGCAAATGGAGCATCAAGCCCCGCTTAATGCGGCCACCACCCGTGTACAGATGCTGGCCCTGCCGCTGATGGACGGGTGGCCCCGTGGGCGTTTTTTCGAACTGCTCGACGACGAGGGCTACCTGCTTGAGCGCCATCCAGATACCGCGCCGTTCGATTACGAGGACTTGAGCATCCACCTCACCACGCAACAACTGCGGAACGGACAGATCCTGCCCACCTTGCTGGCCGCCCTCGACCCCGAGGAAACCGCGCAATTGCTCGGCGGCACCTTCCACGCCGACGAAGCGCAAGCGGCCCTGGCGCGGCGTCTCACCGCCTCGCTCAAGACCACGCATCAGGCGGTCTATGAGCGGCTGCGCATGGATGCCGATTTCATCGATCAGACCGATCACGGCCAGCTCAAGCAGCGCTTGCCGCAATTGCCGATCCGGGTGGCCTGGGAGGTCATGACCCAGGCCTCCACGGCGGAGCGCTGGCACTTGCGTCATACCGGGCGTGTGCCGCTGCGGGTCAGCCAATGGGCCCGGGAAGCCCTGGAAGCGCTGGAGGAAGACGCCGCCCTGGCCGGCCTGTACTTGCCGGAGCTGGCCACCGATGCGACACGGCGCGTGGCCACCGGGTTGCTGCAACGGGTTCCAGGCTGGCCCGGGGATCTGTTCTTGCAGGTACGCCGCGAAAGCGTACAGGGCACTGTCCTGGGCCAGGTGGGCCACGCAGACGCTGATATGAGGCGCATCGTGGTGCAGTCGGCCAAGGGCTTTCGCGCCCACGATGGGCAAGGTAAGGCCTTGGGCGCGTTGGCCGGCGGGTCGGAAGGTTTCTACGAGGCGTTGCTCAACAGTTTGCCTGCCGCCCAACGCGACGCGCTGCGCCTGACCGCGAGCGGCAGGGCCAGCCAGCTGCGGCATGCATTGATTGGCAAGGCGCAGGATGAACGCAATCGCATCGGCCGTTACTTATGGCCCGAGCGCGCGGTACCCGAGGAGCCGGCCCTGTCGTGCGTGCAAGGCTCGCCGCCTGCGCCGCCTCCACAGCCTGCGGGCTTGATGCGCAAGGCTCGCAAACTCTTCCCGTTATTCGATGACCGGCGCCTGTCGACCTTCCTGCAGGACTTGGGCACCGATCACCTGTCCCGGGCCAAAGCCGTGCGCACCCTTGAGCAGCACTATGAGGCACTGCAGCGGGCGTTGAGGCTGTGGGCCAAGGACAAACCGGCGCAGCCCTACTCGGACATTGCGCTGCAAGACTACCGCCTGGCGCGACACCAGGCCGCTCGGGCCATCGAGCGTTGTTGGCAATATGCGTCGCTGGCGCCGGATGAACACCATCAGAACGTGCCGAGCCTGTCCCTGGACGGCATGGCCATCGGGGCGTTGCCGACCTTGCCGGCGCACGTGCAGTTCGAGCATGTCCGGCAATTGTCATTGAAACGCATGGGGCTCAACGATGACGTCGCGTATTTCCTCAAGCACTTCAAGGGGCTGCGCAGCCTGGCGTTGAACGGCAATCGGCTGACGCGGCTGCCGGAAGTGCTCCAGCACATGCCGTGGCTCAGGCAGCTGTACATGGCCGATAACCACCTGCAACTGACCGAGTACACCCGCACCAAACTCGCGGACCTGAAGAGCCTGGTCGTGCTCGACCTGAGCAACAATCCCCTGGTGGACCCGCCCGTCGTCAACAAGATGTTCGAATTGCGCAACCTGATGCTGCGCAACTGCCGGCTGACCAGTCTGCCCACCGGCTTTACCCGCGTTCCGTACCTGGAGCAACTCGACCTGCGGGACAATGACATCGCCAGTTTGCCGGCATGGTTGTTCAATGCGCCGCGTGAGCACACCGAAGTCATCAACGTGCGGCATAACCCTCTGGACGCCAGCACTCGTCAGGCCTTGAACCGTTACCGGGACACCATCGGCGTGGGCATGGGCTTCGTTGAGGATGACATTGCGCGACTCAACGAGCAGACCGCCCGGGAGCTGTGGCTGGGCGATGAATACGCGACACACTTCGCCGAAAAGGCCGAGACCTGGCTGGGGCTCAAGGATGAGCCCGGCTCCGACGGCCTGTTCAAATTGCTGGCCGGCCTGGGTGGCGCCGCCGACACCAGCCACGTGCGCGAGGACATGAACCGCCGCATCTGGCGCGTGTTGGAGGCGGCCGCTGCCGATACCCGGCTGCGGGCCGAGATTTTCGAGCGCGCGGCCACGCCGTTGAACTGTGATGACGCCGCTGCCGTGAGCTTCAGCGACCTGGAGGTGCTGGTTGAAATCCACGAGGCCTCGCAGCGGGTGGAGGGCGGCAGGGTCACGGCCAAGCCGCTGCTCAGGTTGGCCAGGGGCTTGTTTCGTCTCGACCGCCTGGAGTCCATGGCCAGCCGACACAGCGCCGAGCATCCGATGCTCGACCCGCTGGAGGTCAGCCTGGCTTATCGCACCGGGCTGGTGGAGCGCTTTCATTTGCCCGGGCAGCCCCGGCATATGCGCTTTGCCAGCCTGGCCGGGGTGACCGAGCACATGCTGGAGGTTGCCGAAGCGCAGTTGAAGGAGGCCGAGCTTTCCCCGCAACTGCTGAACTATATGGTGAAGCTGCCATTCTGGAGCAGTTACCTGAGGCGCACCCATGGCGGTTCGTTCGACACCCTGACCCAGCCTTTTGGCGATCGCATGGAAGCGGTGTGGGCGCAAAGGGAAACCTTGGGTGACGCTGACTATCACACCCAGATGGGCGCGATCCAGAGCGCGCGGGAAAGCGCCGAACTCGTCGAGCTCAAACGCCTGACCCAGGAGGCGTTGAGGCTCGATGAGCTGGGCACCTGCCAATTGCCACCGGCAGGTTGAAGCGCGGCCTACGGGGTCGTTTTTGCAGCGTTGCTGCGAATCAACCCGCGCACTGCAAAGCGATTCGGGTGACAGGCCTCGGCCACGCTGCGGGGCAGGGGCAGCGGTTCGTTGTCCAGCCATGCCGCCAGCAACTCGCCGGACAGCGGCGCGGTGATCAGGCCCCGGGAGCCGTGGCCGCTGTTGATGTACAGGCCGTCCAGCCACGGGCAGGCAGCCTGCGGTGTGTAGCGGGCGTCTTTGCGCAGCGCGTCGTAGGCCTGGGCGAACGCCAGGCTGTCGGCCAGGGGCCCGACAATCGGCAAGTAGTCCGGGCTGGTGCAGCGGAAGGCGGCGCGGCCTTCCAGGGTCTCTGCGGCAAGGTCGGCGGCGTGCAGGCGCTGGGCCAGGTCCGGGGAAATCTCTTGCAGCAGCTCAAGGTTACCGGCGTGCTCGGCGGCGGTAGGGGTGAGGTCATCGTTGTTGAAATCAAAGCTGGCCCCCAGGGTGTGTTCGCCCAGGCGAGCCGGCGCCACGTAGCCCTCGGCACACACCACCGTGGCCAGGGCCTGGCTGGCGGTGGTCTGGGGCAGGCGGGTGATCTGCCCGCGAATCCGCTTGAGGGGCAACTCGGCGCTGGCGGCAAACCGTTTGACCTCAGCCGCCCCGGCCAGCACCACCACGGGGGCGCTGGCCAGCAGCCGATCGCCGTCCCAGGCCTGCCAGTGGCCGTCGACTTTGCGCAGGTCCAGCACCTCATGATGGGCCAGCACCCCGATACCTGGCTGGCGCGCCTGCCATTGGCACAGCGCGGGGGGATGCACCCAGCCGCCTTCGGGGAAAAACAGCCCGCCCTGTTCCAGGCCCACCCCGGCGCGAGCCTGGGCTTGAGCCTTATCCAGCAGATGCAGCAGCTGCGGGGCGAATGCCTGGGCCAGTTGCGCCTGGCGTTCGGCCTCCTTGGCATTGAAGGCCAGTTGCAGCACGCCGCAGCCGTCCCAATCCACGCCGCGTTGCAGGTGCTCCAGCAGGCGCCGGGTGTACCCGAACCCGCTGACGATCATCTGCGACAACGCCGTGCCGTGTGCCGACAGCTTGAGATAAAGCACCCCTTGCGGATTGCCGGAGGCCTCCTGGGCGAGACCGCCATGGCGCTCCAACAGGCTGACCTGCCAACCCCGCGCCGCCAGGCTGGCCGCGCTGGCGCAGCCGGCCAGGCCGCCGCCGATCACCAGGGCACGGCGCTCGCCATTGGGCATGGAGGGGCGGGCGAACCAGGGCTTGGCGGCGGCCGGTGCCGGGGTCTCGGCCGGCCAGCCGAGAAACTCCCCGCGCAGGATTTCCCACTTGTGGCCGATGCCCGGCGTACGCTTCATCTTGAAACCGGCGGCGTTGATCAGCCGGCGCACCCAGCCTGTGCTGGTGAAGGTGCTGATGGTCGAACCCGGGGCCGCCAGGCGTGCCAGCTCGGCAAACAGTTCGGCGCTCCACATCTCGGGGTTCTTTGCCGGGGCGAAGCCGTCGAGAAACCACGCGTCGATCTGCGCATCCAGTTGCGGCAACTGTTCCAGGGCATCGCCGATCAGCAGCGTGAGGGTGACGCGGCCGTTATCCAGCACCAGGCGCTGGAAGCCTTGGTGAATGGCGATGTAGTGCGCCAGCAATTGCTCGGCGAACGGCGCGAGCTCCGGCCAGAGGGCGAGGGCGCGTTGCAGGTCGGCGTGGCTCAGGGGGTACTTTTCCACGCTGACAAAATGCAGGCGCGCCCCGGCCACGGCGTGTTGCTCGAACAACTGCCAGGCGCAGAGGAAATTCAGGCCGGTGCCGAAGCCGGTTTCGCCAATCACCAGACGCCCGCCCGCTGGCAGTGCGGCAAAGCGCTCCTGCAAGCGGTTCTGTTGCAGGAACACATAGCGGGTTTCGTCCAGGCCCGATTGGTCGGAGAAATACACGTCGTCGAACACCCGCGAGTGCGGGCGACCTTGATCATCCCAGTCGAGCTGGGCGTGGGTTACGGGGTTCATGGGCGGCTCGGTAAAGGCAAGGCGGCCATTCTAGCCGATCAACAGGCTTTGAATTGACCCACGGCAAGCCCCGGTGGAATTTCCTCCCGCGCGTTGTTGCCCAATCCGCTAGTCTTGCTCACTTCTGGAACGGAGCCGCCCATGTTCGAATCTGCCGAAATCGGTCACGCCATCGACAAAGACACCTTTGAGGCCGAAGTGCCCGCCCTGCGCGAGGCTTTGCTGGAGGTGCAGTACGAGTTGCAACAGCAAAAGCGCTTCCCGGTGATCATCCTGATCAACGGCATCGAAGGCGCCGGTAAAGGTGAGACGGTCAAACTGCTGAATGAATGGATGGACCCGCGCCTGATCGAGGTGCGCACCTTCGACCAGCAGACCGACGAAGAACTGGCCCGCCCCCCGGCCTGGCGCTACTGGCGCCAACTGCCTGCCAAAGGCCGCATGGGCATTTTTTTCGGCAACTGGTACAGCCAGATGCTGCAAGGCCGGGTGCACGGCGAGATCAAGGATGCGCGGCTCGACCAGGCCATCGCCGGCGCCGAGCGCCTGGAGAAGATGCTCTGCGATGAAGGCGCGCTGATCTTCAAGTTCTGGTTCCACCTGTCCAAGAAGCAAATGAAGGCACGGCTCAAGGCCCTGGCCGACGACCCGTTGCACAGTTGGCGCATCAGCCCGCTGGACTGGCAGCAATCCGAGACCTACGACAAGTTCGTGCATTTCGGCGAGCGCATCCTGCGCCGTACCAGCCGCGATTACGCGCCCTGGCATGTGATTGAAGGCGTCGACGCCAACTACCGCAGCCTCACCGTGGGCAAGATCCTGCTCGAAGGCCTGCAGAACGCCCTGAAGCTGCCCAAGGGCAAGGCCAGCGGCATGAACCCGGCACCCTTGCCCTCGGCCGTCGACCAGATGAGCCTGCTCAACAGCCTCGACATGACCTTGAGCCTGGACAAGGACGATTACGAAGAACAGCTGATTACCGAGCAGGCGCGCTTCTCCGGCCTGATGCGCGACAAGCGCATGCGCAAGCACGCGCTGGTGACGGTCTTCGAAGGTAACGACGCGGCGGGCAAGGGCGGGGCGATCCGTCGGGTGGCGGCCGCGCTCGACCCGCGCCAGTACCACATCGTGCCGATTGCCGCGCCCACCGAGGATGAACGCGCCCAGCCGTACCTGTGGCGGTTCTGGCAGAAGATCCCGGCGCGGGGCAAGTTCACCGTGTTCGACCGCTCGTGGTACGGCCGCGTGCTGGTGGAGCGTATCGAGGGCTTCTGTACCACGGCCGACTGGATGCGCGCCTATGGCGAGATCAATGACTTCGAAGAGCAACTGCGCGACGCCGGTGTGATCGTGGTCAAGTTCTGGCTGGCCATCGACAAGCAGACCCAACTGGAACGCTTCCAGGCCCGCGAGGAAATCCCCTTCAAGCGCTTCAAGATCACCGAAGACGACTGGCGCAACCGCGAAAAATGGGACGACTACCGCGCCGCCGTGGGCGATATGGTCGACCGCACCAGCACCGAGGTCTCGCCGTGGACGCTGGTGGAGGCTAACGACAAGCGCTGGGCGCGGGTCAAGGTGTTGCGCACCATCAACCTTGCCCTGGAGGAAGCGTTCGCCAAGTCCGACAAGCACGACAAGAAGAAAAAGAAATAACCACTGGCCTGGTGCTGTTCAGGATGCAGTCCTCTGTGGCGAGCGGGCCTGTGGTGGTGAGCAGGGTTGTTGTGGTGAGCGGGCTTGCCCCGCGCTGGGGCGCGAAGCGGCCCTGACCAAGGCGCCGCGTTCTTTCAGGCAGACCTCATTGGCTGGTTTTGGGGCCGCTTCGCAGCCCAGCGCGGGGCAAGCCCGCTCACCACAACAGGCCCCCTCACCACAACAGGCCTGCTGACTACAACAAGCCTGCTCACCACAACCGGCCCGCTTGCCACAACAGGCCCGCCCCGCAACAGGTTTATGTCCGTCACCATGCTTTTGTATACGCCGGGTGAATGATCGTCGCGGTGGGGCAGGCCTGGATCTATCCTCGATCCATCTCCCCACAACGACAAGATCGAGGTAGCCCATGCGTGAAGTAGTGATCGTCGACAGCGTGCGAACCGGCCTGGCCAAATCCTTTCGCGGCAAGTTCAACCAGACCCGCCCGGATGACATGGCGGCCCATTGCGTCAACGCACTGCTGACCCGCAACGGCATCGACCCGGCCAGCGTCGAGGATTGCATCGTCGGCGCGGGTTCCAACGAAGGCGCCCAGGGCTACAACATCGGGCGCAACGTGGCCGTGCTGTCGCAATTGGGCACCGGTACGGCGGGCATGACCCTCAACCGGTTCTGCTCGTCGGGCTTGCAGGCGATTGCGATTGCGGCCAACCAGATCGCGTCGGGTTGCAGCGACATCATCGTTGCCGGGGGCGTCGAGTCCATCAGCCTGACCATGAAAAGCGTCAACACCGATAACCTGATCAACCCGCTGCTCAAGGAGCAGGTGCCGGGCATTTACTTCCCCATGGGCCAGACCGCGGAAATCGTCGCCCGCCGTTATGACGTCAGCCGCGAAGAACAGGACCTCTACGCCCTGCAAAGCCAGCAACGCACCGCCCAGGCCCAGGCGGAGGGCTTGTTTGATGATGAAATCGTGCCGATGGCGGTCAAGTACAAGGTCGAGGACAAGAACACCGGTGCCGTGCAGATCCTCGACGGCGTGGTTGATCGCGATGACTGCAACCGTCCGGACACTACGTTGGCCAGCCTGTCTGGGTTGAAGCCCGTATTTGCCGAAGACGGCTCGGTGACGGCGGGTAACTCCTCGCAGCTCTCCGACGGTGCCTCGATGACTCTGGTGATGAGCCTGGAAAAAGCCCTGGCACTGGGGCTCAAGCCCAAGGCGTTTTTCCGCGGTTTCACCGTGGCCGGTTGCGAACCGGATGAGATGGGCATCGGCCCGGTGTTCTCGGTGCCCAAGCTGCTCAAGTCGCGGGGCTTGCAGGTGGCGGACATCGACCTGTGGGAACTCAACGAGGCCTTTGCGTCGCAGTGCCTGTATGCGCGCAATCGCCTGGGCATCGATAACGCCAGGTACAACGTCAACGGCGGCTCGATTTCCATCGGCCACCCGTTCGGCATGACCGGCTCGCGGCAAGTGGGACACCTGGTGCGTGAGCTGCAACGACGCAATGTGCGTTATGGCATCGTCACCATGTGCGTGGGCGGCGGCATGGGCGCCACGGGACTGTTCGAAGCCGTGCGCTGATAAGTGTGGGAGGGGCGGTGCGACGATTCGACTTGCCCCTCCCACATTTGAACGGCGGCGTATCCCAATTCGCTCACTTCCCCCTAGAATGCCCGCTCCACTTCCTCTGGCTTCTGGGGCACTCATGCACATCTCTTCCGGCCGCTGGGTCTACGGTTTTCTCCTGACCCTGCTGACCGCGCTGCTCTGGGGCATTCTGCCGATCAAGCTCAAGCAAGTGTTGCAGGTCATGGACCCGATCACCGTCACCTGGTTTCGCCTGATGGTGGCCGGCAGTTGCCTGTTCGTGTACCTCGCCGCGACCAGGCGCCTGCCCAGCCGTAAAGTGCTCGGCCCCAGGGGCGGCTGGCTGGTGGCGATGGCGGTGTGCGGCCTGGTGGGCAACTACGTGTTGTACCTAGTGGGCCTGAAACTGCTCAGCCCCGGCACCGCGCAACTGGTGGTGCAGATGGGCCCGATCTTCCTGATGATCGCCAGCGTGTTTGTGTTCAAGGAACGTTTCAGCGTCGGGCAGTGTGTGGGCCTGGTGGTGCTGATCATCGGCTTCGGGCTGTTCTTCAACCAACGCCTGGAAGAGTTGCTGACGTCCCTTGGCGCCTACACCGCCGGCGTGCTGACCATCCTGCTGGCGACTTCGGTCTGGGTGTTCTATGCCCTGGGCCAGAAGCAGTTGCTGACCGTGTGGAATTCGCTGCAAGTGATGATGGTGATCTACCTTTCGTGCGCCGTGCTGCTGACGCCGTGGGCGCATCCGCTGGAGGCCCTGCAACTGAGCCCGCTGCAAGGCTGGCTGTTGCTGGCGTGCTGCATGAACACCCTGGTGGCCTATGGCGCATTTGCCGAAGCCCTGGCCCACTGGGAAGCCTCGCGGGTGAGCGCGACCCTGGCCCTGACGCCGTTGGTGACCTTTGTCGCGGTGGCGTTGGCGGCGTGGCTGTGGCCGGACTATGTGCAGGCCGAAGAGATCAATGCCCTGGGCTATTTCGGCGCGTTGGTGGTGGTGCTGGGGTCGGCGGCGGTGGCGCTGGCGCCGTCGTTGCTCGCCGGGCTCAAGGCCCGGCGGCTACGCATGGCGTCTTAGGTGCCCAGCATGTTTTCCGGGCGTACCCACTGGTCGAACTCTGCGTCGGTGAGGTAGCCCAGGTCCAACGCCGCCTCCCGAAGGGTCAAGCCTTCGGCGTAGGCCTTCTTGGCGATCTCTGCCGACTTGTCATAGCCGATGTGCGGGTTGAGCGCCGTGACCAGCATCAGCCCGCGCTCCAGGTGCTCGGCCATTTTCCCGGCGTCGGGCTCGAGGCCGGCGATGCAGTGCTCCTGGAAGTTATTGCAGCCATCGGCCAGCAGGCGGATCGATTCCAGCAGGTTGTGGATGATCACCGGCTTGTACACGTTCAACTGCAAATGCCCCTGGCTCGCCGCGATGCCGATGGTCACGTCATTGCCCAGCACCTGGCAGGCCAGCATCGACAGCGCCTCGCACTGGGTCGGGTTGACCTTGCCGGGCATGATCGAGCTGCCGGGCTCGTTGGCCGGCAGTTTCACCTCGGCAAGGCCGGCACGCGGGCCGGAGCCCAGCAGGCGCAGGTCGTTGGCGATTTTCATCAGGGCCACGGCCAGGGTTTTCAGGGCGCCGTGCAGGGTCACGATCGGTTCATGGCCGGCCAGTGCGGCGAATTTGTTCGGCGCGGTGACGAAGGGCAGGCCCGACAAGGCGGCCAATTCCGAAGCAATCGCCTCGCTGAAGCCATGGGGTGCATTGAGCCCGGTGCCCACCGCCGTACCGCCCTGGGCCAGCTCGCATACCTGGGACAGGGCGCTGCGGATCGCCCGTTCGGCGTAGTCGAGCTGGGCGATAAACGCCGAGAGTTCCTGGCCGAAGGTGATCGGCGTGGCGTCCATCATGTGGGTGCGGCCCGTCTTCACCAGCTTTGCATGCCGCGCCGACAACTCCGCGAGGCCGCCGGACAGCGTATTGATCGCCGGCAACAATTGCTGGTGCACCGCTTGCACCGCCGCAATGCTCATGGCCGTAGGGAAGCAGTCGTTGGAGCTTTGGGAGCGGTTCACATGATCGTTGGGGTGTACCGGGCTCTTGCCGCCACGGGGCTTGCCCGACAGCTCGTTGGCGCGGCCGGCGATGACCTCGTTGGCGTTCATGTTGCTCTGGGTGCCGCTGCCGGTTTGCCAGACGACCAGTGGGAACTGGTCATCATGTTGGCCATCGAGCACTTCGTCGGCGGCCTGTTCGATCAGGCGGGCGATGTCGGCGGGCAGGTCGCCGTTGCGGTCGTTGACCCGGGCGGCGGCCTTCTTGATCAGGGCCAGTGCGTGCAGTACCGCGAGGGGCATGCGCTGCTCGCCGATGGCGAAATTCACCAGCGAACGTTGGGTCTGGGCGCCCCAGTAAGCGTCATCCGGGACTTCCACGTCTCCCAGGCTGTCGGTTTCGATACGGCTCATCGGGCACTCTCCTTCAGGTTCGTTTGCGCAGTTTAGGCCCTGATCGGCCTGGGGGGTTCCCTAAAAGACTTTTCATCGGATTCATTCACTGCAATCCGCGCCCGGTAAGGCCCGGGGTTGAGCCGCAGCGTTTTTTAGGCGCAGAATGGGCGCCCTTGGGGTCTTACCTCGCCTGCTAGAAAAGGAAACTCGATGACTCGTCTTCGTGCCATCTGTACCGCGGTTGCTCTGGTTTGCGCCAGCGGCCAGGTTTTTGCCGATACCGCCAGCCACAACGCCAGTGCCGAAGCCTTCCTTACCCTGGCCCATGCCGACAAGCTGGGTACCCCGGTGTACATGCAAGTGCAGCAAATGTTCGCCCAGCGTTTCGAACAGACCAAGGCGCCTGCCGCCAAGCAGTCCGTACTGGACAGCTACCAGGCCAAGGCCAACGCCGCCCTGGACCAGGCCATCGGCTGGCCGAAGCTGAAGCCGGACATGGTCAAGCTCTACACCACCAACTTCAGCGAATCCGAGCTCAAGGACCTGGTTGCCTTCTACCAGTCGCCACTGGGCAAGAAAGTCCTGGAAAAAATGCCGCAACTGACCCAGCAATCGGCCCAGATGACCCAGGCCAAGCTGGAAAGCGCCGTGCCGGTAGTCAACAAGCTGTTGGAAGACATGACCAACGAGCTGACGCCAAAAGCTGCCGCACCGGCGAAGAAGAAGTAAGCAGGAATGACCATGCAACAGCGTATCGAAACGGCGCTCGCCGCCCTGGCCCCGGAGCATTTGAGCGTGCTGGATGAAAGCCATATGCACAGCCGTGGGTTGCAGACCCACTTCAAGGCCGTGCTGGTCAGCCAGCAGTTCGAGGGGCTTAACCGCGTCAAGCGCCACCAGAAGGTCTACGCCACCCTGGGTGACCTGATGAGCGAATTTCATGCGCTGGCGCTGCATACCTACACGCCCGAAGAATGGGCGAAAATCGACGCAGCCCCGGCCTCGCCGACCTGCGCCGGCGGGCATGGCTGATACGCGGGTGTCTCTGACACCCCGCATTTGCTAGAATCCGCAGCGCGCCGCTCAGCCGGCGCGTTTTTTTTGCATCCGGTTCACCCCTTACGAGGGTAGCCACCTGGAGAGAACACCCATGACTCAACCGATTGTCGTGGCGGCACTGTATAAGTTCGTCACCCTCGAAGATTACGTCGCCCTGCGCGAGCCACTGCTGCAGGCGATGGTCGACAACGGCATCAAAGGCACCTTGCTGATCGCCGAAGAAGGTATCAACGGCACCGTTTCCGGCAGCCGCGAAGGCATTGATGGCCTGATGGCCTGGCTGAAGAACGACCCGCGCATGGACGATATCGACCATAAAGAGTCGTACTGCGATGAGCAGCCGTTCTACCGCACCAAGGTCAAGCTCAAGAAAGAGATCGTGACCCTGGGCGTCGAAGGCGTCGACCCGAACAAGAAAGTCGGCACCTATGTCGACCCGCAGGACTGGAACGCGCTGATCAGCGACCCCGAAGTGCTGTTGATCGACACCCGCAACGACTACGAAGTTTCGATCGGCACCTTCGAAGGCGCAATCGACCCGAAAACCACCAGTTTTCGCGAATTTCCCGCCTATATCAAAGCCAACTTCGACCCGGCCAGGCACAAGAAGGTCGCCATGTTCTGCACCGGCGGCATTCGTTGCGAGAAGGCGTCGAGCTACATGCTCAGCGAAGGTTTCGATGAGGTCTACCACCTCAAGGGCGGCATCCTGAAGTACCTCGAAGAGGTGCCGCAGGCAGAAACCAAATGGCAGGGCGACTGCTTTGTGTTCGACAATCGCGTCACTGTGCGCCACGACCTGAGCGAAGGCGACTACGATCAATGTCATGCCTGCCGCACACCGGTGAGCGCCTCCGACCGCGCATCCGAACACTATGTGGCTGGCATCAGTTGCCCCCATTGCTGGGATAAGCTGCCGGAGAAAACCCGTCGCAGCGCGATCGACCGGCAAAAGCAGATTGAGCTGGCCAAGGCCCGCAATATGCCGCACCCGATTGGCTTCAACTACAAGCAAACCCCTTCCGAGGCCTGACCCATGCCCGCGCGCCTGCTCTATGTGATGGACCCGATGTGTTCCTGGTGCTGGGGCTTTGCCCCGGTGGCGCAGGCGCTGGTCGAGCAGGCCCAGGCGGCCGGCGTGGACGTGCACCTGGTGGTGGGCGGCTTGCGCACCGGCAGCGGCGCGGCACTGGAACCGACCACGCGGCGCTACATCCTCGAGCACTGGCAGGCGGTCACCGACGCCACCGGCCAGCCGTTCAAGCGCGATGGCGCGTTGCCCGACGGCTTTGTCTATGACACCGAGCCTGCCTGCCGTGCCATCGTCACCGCGCGCAGCCTGGCGCCGGATTGCGCCTGGACACTGTTGGGGCTGATTCAGCGCGCGTTTTATGTCGAGGGCCGCGACGTGACCCTCGCCAGCGTGCTGGTGGAACTGGCTGAAAAGGCAGGCATCCCGCGCATCGAGTTTGCCGGCGCATTCGACCGTGCCGAGCAGCATGCCGCGACCGCCGCTGACTTCACCTGGGTCCAGGACCTGGGGATCGCCGGGTTTCCGACCTTGCTTGCCGAGCGTAATGGCCAGTTGGCGTTGCTGACCAACGGCTACCAGCCGCTGTCCGAGCTGTCACCGTTGTTGGGGCGATGGCTGGAGCGAGCGACCTGTGCATGATCAGTCACCCCGTACCGACCGACTGACCTGGGCGGAAATTCGCCGCCTGGCCCTGCGGCACAAGAAGTCCCTGTGGATCGCCAATGGCGTCGCCGTGCTGGCGACCCTGTGCAGCGTGCCGATTCCCTTGCTGTTGCCGTTGCTGGTGGATGAAGTGCTGTTGGGACACGGCGATGCCGCGCTCAAGGTGATGAACCACGCACTGCCCCTGGGTTGGCAGAAGGCGGCCGGCTATATCGGCCTGATGCTGCTGGTGACGCTGTTTCTGCGTTGTGGCGCGCTGCTGTTCAACGTGGTGCAGGCGCGGTTGTTTGCGCGCTTGGCCAAGGACATCGTGTACCGCATCCGCGTGCGCCTGATCGAGCGGCTCAAGCGCATCTCCCTGGGCGAGTACGAAAGCCTGGGCAGCGGGACCGTCACCACCCACCTGGTCACCGACCTGGATACGCTGGACAAGTTTGTCGGTGAAACCCTCAGCCGTTTCCTGGTGGCCATGCTGACCCTGGTGGGTACCTCGGCGATCCTGGTGTGGATGCATTGGCAACTGGCGCTGCTGATCCTGCTGTTCAACCCGTTGGTGATCTACGCCACGGTGCAGTTGGGCAAGCGCGTCAAGCACCTGAAGAAGCTGGAAAACGACAGCACCTCGCGCTTTACCCAGGCCCTGACCGAAACCCTGGATGCCATCCAGGAAGTGCGCGCCGGCAACCGCCTGGGCTTTTTCCTCGGGCGCCTCGGCCAGCGGGCCCAGGAAGTGCGTGACTACGCCATTCATTCGCAATGGAAAACCGACGCTTCGAGCCGCGCCAGTGGGTTGCTGTTCCAGTTCGGTATCGACATCTTCCGTGCGGCGGCGATGCTTACCGTGCTGTTTTCCGACCTGTCCATCGGCCAGATGCTCGCGGTGTTCAGCTACCTGTGGTTCATGATCGGCCCGGTGGAGCAACTGCTCAACCTGCAATACGCCTACTACGCGGCAGGCGGGGCGCTGACGCGGATCAACGAGCTGCTGGCGCGTGCCGATGAGCCGCAATATGCCGGCGGTGCTGATCCGTTCACCGGGCACGACACCGTGGGCATCGAAGTGCGCGGCCTGGACTTCGGCTACGGCGAAGAGCTGGTACTCGACCAGTTGAACCTGGCCATCGCGCCCGGTGAGAAGGTGGCGATCGTCGGTGCCAGTGGCGGTGGCAAAAGCACCCTGGTGCAATTGTTGCTCGGGCTCTACACACCCCAGGCGGGCAGTATCCGGTTTGGCGGTGCCACCCAGCAGGAGATTGGCCTGGAGACCCTTCGCGAGCACGTTGCGGTGGTGCTGCAACACCCGGCGCTGTTCAACGATACCGTGCGCGCCAACTTGACCATGGGCCGGGAGCGCAGCGACCAGGCCTGTTGGCAGGCACTGGAAATCGCCCAGTTGGATGCTACCGTCAAGGCACTGCCCTTGGGCCTGGACAGCGTGGTGGGGCGTTCCGGGGTGCGTTTTTCCGGTGGGCAGCGCCAGCGCCTGGCGATTGCGCGCATGGTCCTGGCCGAACCCAAGGTGGTGATACTCGACGAAGCAACCTCCGCCCTGGACGCCGCCACCGAGTACAACCTGCACCAGGCGCTGGCACGGTTCCTCAGCGGGCGTACTACACTGATCATCGCCCACCGTCTGTCGGCTGTTAAGCAGGCGGATCGAGTCTTGGTGTTCGACGGCGGTCACATTGCCGAGGATGGTGACCATCAGCAGCTGATTGCCGATGGCGGGCTGTACGCCAAACTGTATGGACACTTGCAACAGGTACGTTGATTTAGCCTAGGCTGAGCTATCGGAAGCGGGTTTTCGCGTGCGTATCCAGCAGTGCATGTGCAAGGGACTTCATGAAGCAAAAGCGGACTTTAGGAACGCCCCGGTTGTTGGGCATTGTCTGGCCATTTATCGCCGTGGTGCTGTTCCAGGCATTATTGGGCTGCGTCAGTCTCTACGTGCTTTCGGCCGTGCGTGGTTACGTGGCCGGCGAGAGCCTGTGGTCCAAGGGCCAGAAGGACGCCATCTATTACCTGACGCTCTACGCCGATAATCGCGACGCCGGCACGTACCTCAAGTACCAGCAGGCCATTGCCGTGCCCCAGGGCGGGCACGAACTGCGCATTGCCCTTGACCGTCCCGTGCCCGACCTTGCCGCAGCCCGCCTGGGTATCCTCAAGGGGGGCAACCACCCGGATGATGTCTCCAGCCTGATCTGGCTGTACCTCAACTTTCGCCATTTCAGCTACCTGGAAAAAGCCATCCAACTGTGGACCGTAGGCGATGGTTACCTGCTTCAACTGGATGACCTGGCCCGCGAGATGCACCAGGCGATCATTCACGACCAGATCGGCGCCAACGATGTGCGCCAGTGGAAGGCGCATATCATCGCCATCAACGAAGGCGTGACACCCGCCGCCAAGGCCTTCAGCGATGCTCTCGGCGAAGGTTCGCGCATGATTCTGCGGCTGCTGGTCATCACGAACCTGGCGACGGCCCTGGGCCTGATCGTATTGGCACTGTTGCGCACCCATAAGCTGCTGGCCCAGCGCCATGCCTTCGCCGATGCCTTGCAGGAAGAAAAGGAGCGGGCGCAGATCACCCTGGAGTCGATTGGCGACGGGGTGATCACCACCGACGTCGACGGTGCCATTACCTATATGAACCCGGCGGCCGAGGCGCTGACTCACTGGCACTCGGCGCAGGCCCAGGGCCAGCCCCTGGCAGCGTTGTTCAAGTTGCTGGAAGACCACGCACAGCCGGATGGCTTCACCCTGATCGAACACATCGTCAAGGGCCAGCTCAGCGGCGGCAGCGAGCATTCGAAGACGATCCAGCGCCTGGATGGCAGCACGGTCTCGGTCACCCTGGTGGGCGCGCCGATCCGCAGCGCCGGCAAGGTCTCGGGCGCGGTGCTGGTGCTGCATGACATGACCCAGGAGCGCCAGTACATCGCCAATCTGTCATGGCAGGCGACCCACGATGCGCTGACCGGCCTGGCCAACCGCCGCGAATTCGAGTATCGCCTGGAGCAGGTGCTGCACCCGGCAGGGCAGGCGCAGGCCGGGCGGCATGCGTTGATGTTCCTGGACCTGGACCAGTTCAAGCTGGTCAACGACACCTGCGGCCATGCGGCAGGCGACGAACTGTTGCGGCACATCTGCGCGCTGTTGCAATCGGACCTGCGCGAAGGTGACACCCTGGCGCGCCTGGGCGGCGATGAATTCGGCATCCTGCTGGAGAACTGCCCGGTGGCGGTGGCGGAAAAAATCGCCGAAAGCCTGCGCCATACCGTGCAGAGTCTGCATTTCGTATGGAAGGGGCGGCCGTTCATGACCACCGTGAGTATCGGCCTGGTACACATTGCCAGCACCCCGACCACCCTGGAAGCCTCGCTGCGTGCCGCCGACATGGCGTGCTACATGGCCAAGGAAAAAGGCCGCAACCGCGTGCAGGTGTACCACGCCGACGACTCCGAACTGTCCCTGCGCTTTGGCGAGATGGCCTGGGTGCAGCGCCTGCACATGGCGCTTGAGGAGAACCGCTTTTGCCTGTACTCCCAGGAAATTTCCCCCCTCGGGCATACCGACGGCGGCAATGGGCATATCGAAATACTGCTGCGTCTGCACGATGAGGCAGGGCGTGTAATCCTGCCGGACAGCTTTATCCCGGCCGCCGAACGCTATGGTTTGATGACGTCCCTGGACCGTTGGGTGGTGGAGAATGTATTTGAGATTATTGCCCGTTGCATTAAAGAGCGTCCGGGCCGTCCCATGGCCCTGTGTGCGATCAATCTGTCAGGTATAACGATTGGCGATGATGACTTTCTCGGATTCCTGCGAGAGAAATTTCATACCTACGCTATTCCGCCCAGCATGATCTGTTTTGAAATTACCGAAACCAGCGCCATTGCGAACTTGGGCAGTGCCATCCGCTTTATTAATGAACTCAAGGCCTTAGGTTGCCATTTTTCGCTGGATGACTTTTGCGCCGGAATGTCCTCATTCGCTTATCTCAAACATTTACCTGTAGACTTCCTGAAGATCGATGGAAGTTTCGTAAAGGATATGCTGGACGACCCGATTAACCGCGCGATGGTTGAAGTGATCAATCACATCGGCCATGTCATGGGTAAGCGCACAATTGCCGAGTTTGTTGAAACACCGCAAATCGAACAGGCCCTGCTCGATATTGGTGTGGATTACGCTCAGGGCTACCTGATTGAACGACCGCAATTGTTTACCTTCGATAGCTTGCAGTGTCGACCCGTGCGGCCGCAGCCTCTGTTATTCAGGGCGCCCGGCACATTCCGCTGAAACATTCGCCGGTCTGTAAATCACACTTAAAAAGGAGCCTTAATAGTGATCGACACATTCAGCAGAACCGGCCCGCTTATGGAAGCCTCAAGCTACCCCGCCTGGGCTCAGCAATTGATCCAGGACTGCAGCGAGAGCAAGCGCCGGGTTGTCGAACACGAACTGTACCAACGCATGCGTGACAACACGCTCAGCGCCAAGACCATGCGTCACTACCTGATCGGTGGCTGGCCCGTGGTGGAACAGTTTGCCTTGTACATGGCACAGAACCTCACCAAAACCAAGTTTGCCCGCCATCCGGGGGAAGACATGGCGCGCCGTTGGTTGATGCGCAATATCCGTGTGGAGCTGAACCACGCGGACTATTGGGTGCATTGGGCGCGTGCCCATGGCGTCAGCCTCGAAGAACTGCAGGCCCAGGACGTGCCGCCGGAGTTGCATGCGCTGAGCCACTGGTGCTGGCACACCAGCTCGGCCGATTCGTTGATCGTGGCCATTGCCGCGACCAACTATGCGATCGAGGGGGCGACGGGGGAATGGTCGGCGGTGGTGTGCTCCACCGGCGTGTATGCGGCAGCCTTTCCCGAGGAAGACCGCAAGCGTGCGATGAAGTGGTTGAAGATGCACGCCCAGTACGACGATGCCCATCCTTGGGAAGCCCTGGAAATCATCTGCACCCTGGCCGGGATGAACCCGACCAGGGCACTGCAGGCAGAGCTGCGCCAGGCCGTATGCAAGAGCTACGACTACATGTACCTGTTCCTGGAAAGTTGCATGCGCCTGGAGAAAGAAAAACCGGCGAGCGCTGCTGTGCGTGAGCGCCCGCTGCGCGTCGCCAGCGAAGCGTGATGTAACGGGGATGGCGGGGTTTTACCCCGCCATTGCCAGGCGATTGCGGCCTTCGCGCTTGGCCACGTACAAGGCGCTGTCGGCGCGACGCAACAGGCTTTCGGCCGACTCGGCGGCCAGCAAGGTCGAACAACCGAGGCTCACCGTCAATTCGATCCGTGTGCCATCCGCCCAATAGTCCTGGGCCTGTGCCGCCTGGCGCAGGCGTTCACCGACCATGGCCGCCGCATCCCGGCCGGTGTTGGACAGCAGGATCAGAAACTCTTCCCCGCCAAACCGAAACACCATGTCCACGTTCCGCAACTGGCTCTTGATTGCCCCGGCGACGGCGCGCAATACGTTATCGCCGGCCGCATGGCCGTGGGTGTCGTTGATGGTCTTGAAATGGTCGATGTCCAGCATCAGCAGGGACAGCGGGTTCAGGTGCCGGCGCGCCATGTCGATTTCCCGTTGCAGGGTCTGGTCCATGGCAATGCGGTTGCCCGTTTCTGTCAATGGGTCGCGCAGGGCGCTGCGGGTGGCGGCGCGGTAGAGCAGGGCGTTGCGCATCGGGTAGAGCAGGGTCGACAGCAGTGATTCGAGCTGGCCGAGTTCCTCTTCCAGCAGACGCTGGTTGCGGCGAAAGACCAGCTCGCCGAGGTGCTCGCCTTCGTGGCTCAGGCTGTAGCTCACCGAGTGGTGGCCACGTTGGCCGAACTCCAGGCGCAGGTCACTGGCGTCGTGGCGGTACTGCAGGGCGTCCAGGGGCACCAGATGCTGGACCTCACGGAAGAACACGGCAAGGATGCGCTGCGGTTCCAGGCTGGTCTGCAGTTGCATGCCCAGTTGCTGGCGAGTTTGGACAAGGGTGGTGGGGCGACGTGGCAGGAGGGCGGGTTGGCCAAAGCCCAGGCGTTGCAATTTTGCACTGTCGAAGTCAATTGCGTTGGTCTGGGTGGGGGTTTTCATAAGCAAACGGCCTCTAAGCACTTAGCTGTCTTACAGGCTGGATGAGAGTGGCAAATGCCAGGCGTCTTACTGTTCCTTCAGTTCCGTAAAACATTGGAAACAGTTTAGACCGCTTTTCTGGGGGTTTATAACCCCTGGGCACTGCCGCACGTCTTGTCATCGCTTGACCTGCTTGGAAGGTGTTAGAGCGAGATTCGTGCCATTTCGTTTAAATAAATAAAAAACCTTACAAATCAAAGACCGTTTTTACAGTAAAAAAACGGTCGTTCAGCACTGACGTCAGTTATTTGGCTGATTGCACCAGCGTGTTGTGGTCAATCTGGTCGATGGACGTGACACCGGTCAACGTCATGGCCACGCGCATTTCCTTGGCGAAGATGTCCAGCAGGCTCTCTACCCCGTGCTGCCCGTCGGCGGCCAGTGCATAGGCGGTGGCGCGTCCGAGCAGGCACGCCTTGGCGCCGAGGGCGAGCATGCGCACCACGTCCAGCCCGGAACGGATGCCGGAGTCCACCAGCACCGTCAGGTCATCGCCCACCACGTCCGCAATCGGTGGCAGAGCCTTGGCGGTGGACAGCACACCGTCCAGTTGACGGCCGCCATGGTTGGAAACCACGATGCCATCGGCGCCGAAACTGACTGCGTCCCTGGCGTCCTGAGGGTCGAGGATGCCCTTGATGATCATCGGGCCTTTCCAGAAGTCGCGGATCCACTCCAGGTCTTTCCAACTGATGGAGGGGTCGAAGTTATTGGCCAGCCAGCCAATGTAATCTTCCAGATGAGTGGGTTTGCCGAGGTACCTGGAGATATTGCCCAGGTCGTGGGGGCGGCCCATGAGCCCTACGTCGAACGCCCATTGCGGCTTGGTGACGGCCTGCAACATGCGCCGCTGCGCCGCGAACGGCCCGGACATGCCCGAGTGGGCATCGCGGTAGCGCGCGCCCGGTGTGGGCATGTCCACGGTGAACACCAGGGTGGTAACCCCCGCCGCCTGGGCCCGCTCCAGGGCATTGCGCATAAAGCCCCGGTCCTTGAGCACATACAGCTGGAACCAGATTGACTGCGGGCTCTGCGAGGCCACTTCTTCAATCGAACACACCGACACCGTCGACAGGCAGAAGGGGATGCCCTTGTTCGCCGCCGCCTTTGCCGCCTGCACTTCGCCGCGCCGCGCATACATGCCGGTCAAGCCGACAGGGCTGAGGATGACCGGCATGTCCAGGGTCTGGCCGAACAGCGTGGTCTTGAGGCTGAGGTTGTCGACATTACGCAGCACCCGTTGGCGCAGGCTGATCTCGGCCAGGTCCGAACTGTTCGCGCGCATCGTGTGCTCGGCGTAGGCACCGCCGTCGATGTAGTCGAACAGGAAGCGCGGCAGCTTGCGTTTGGCCGCTGCGCGGTAGTCGGAGGCGGACGAGATGATCATTAAGCGTGTCTCCACAAGGCTGGGCGGGTCAGGATAGGCAAATATCTGTCATGATAAAAACAACTTTTATCGCTAGATACCAGTCGCTAAAGGAATACCCATGAACTTGAGAACGTTGCGCACGTTCGTCGAAGTGGTGCGCCAGGGCGGATTTTCCCAGGCCGCCGACGTGGTGGCCTTGACCCAATCCACGGTGAGCAAGGCGGTCAAGACCCTGGAGGAAGAACTCGGCATGCCGCTGCTCGACCGCCTCGGCCACCGCAACGAACTCACCGCCGCGGGTGAGATCGCCTACCGCCGCGCCCTGGTACTGCTCGCCGAACACCATGACCTGGTCGCCGAGATCAACGACCTGCGCGGCCTCAAGCGCGGCGTGTTGCGCATCGGCCTGCCACCGGTGGGGTGTGGGGTGCTGTTTGCGACGATGTTTGCCACCTATCGCAGCCGTTACCCGGACATCGACATCGAACTCACCGAATACGGCAGCAAGAGATTGCGCGAGTGCCTGGAAGCGGGGGAGGTCGACCTCGCTGCGTTGCTGCTGCCGGTGGATGCGGGCTTCGATTATCAGCCCGTGCGCAACGAACCGCTGATGGCCGTACTGCCCAGGAGCCACGCCCTGGCCCAGCGTCAACGCATCGACTTCGCCGACCTGGCGGATTCGCCATTCATCCTGTTCGAAGCCGGCTTCGCCCTGAACGCCAAGATCCTCGCCGCCTGCGAGCGCAAAGGCGTGATACCCCGCGTGGCGGCGCGCAGCGGGCAGATCGACTTCATCGTCGACCTGGTCGCCGCCGGCCTCGGCGTCGCCTTCCTGCCCCGCATGCTGGCGCACAAGCATCAACACGCAGGCATCGCCCTGATCCCCCTCGACGAACCCCACACCGACTGGCACATCGCCCTGGCCTGGCGCGCCAGCGCCCACCTGCCACCCGCCGTGCGCGCCTGGCTGGACCTGGCCAAGGAGCAGCAGCTTTCAGCCGGTCATCCGGATTAATCGTCCAGGCCGTCAGGGAAAGCTTGACTTCTCCTTTTCAATCAGTAACATACGGCGCATTCCGCGATAGCTCAGTTGGTAGAGCAAATGACTGTTAATCATTGGGTCCCTGGTTCGAGTCCAGGTCGTGGAGCCAGATAGGGAAAAGCCTGCAGCGATGCAGGCTTTTTTTTGCCTTGGATTTTTCCGGGGTGATCAAAGCGCACAGCGTGGCCAGCATGAATGCATCTCAAATCCTACGATTCAGAGGTCAATATCATGAAAGTCACTGCGGTCGTTTCAACCAAAGGCGGGCCGGGTAAAACTGCGGTTGGCGTCAATCTGGGCGCGTTCTGCGCCGATGCAGGGATCCGTACCCTGCTCATCGATCTGGATAATCAGCCGTCGCTGTCGTCGTTATATGCGCTATCGCACGAGACGCCCGGGCCGACCAGGTCATTTCGCACACCAGCATTCCTAATCTCTCATTGATCCATTCCAATGATCCGTTCAATCAGCTGACGCCACCGCTTACATCCGGTGATGCTCCAGCAAGAAGTCTACGAACAATCGCACCCGCGCCGGCATTGCCGAGCCGCCTACGAACACCGCATGAATCGGTTCCCGGTCGCCGGGGTTCCAGGCTTCCAGCAGCGGTATCAGGTCACCGCGCTGCAGATCCTCGCTCACGCTGAACTCGCCGATACGCGCAATGCCCGCACCTACTCGCGCAAGTTGTGCCAGCGCTTCACCACTGCTGCATTCGATGTTGCCGCAGACCTTCAGGGAGAACTCTCTTGCGTCGCGGATGAACGGCCAGTTGGGTTCGGCACGCCGGAAGTTGAAGCGCAGGCAGTTATGCCGTAGCAGGTCTTCCGGTTCGCGAGGGATGCCGTGGCGTTGCAGATACTCGGGCGATGCCACCACTACCTGGCCGGTGTCGCCGATTCTGCGCGCGGTCAGCGGGCTGTCGGGCAGATGGCCAAAACGTACCGCCACATCGGCCTGGCCGCCGAGAATATCGACCACTTCGTCGCCGAGGGTGAGGTCGACCAAGATGTTCGGATGGCGGGCGCTGAATGCCGCCACCAGGGGGACGATGGCCAGCCGCCCGTGGCCAAGGGCGGCACTGACCCGCAATCGGCCCCTGGGTACGCCCTGGTCGGCGATGGCTTCTTCCACCTCGGCCATGTCGGCCAGGATACGCCGGGCGCCGCGCAGGAAAGCCTCGCCCTCGGCAGTGAAGCTGATCGCTCGGGTGGTGCGCAACAGCAACCGGGTGCCAAGGCGCTGTTCGGTACGCGCGATGATCCGACTGACCGCCGAGGGTGTGAGCCCTAATGCACGCGCGGCAGCCGATAGGCTGCCTTCCTGCGCCACGGTGGCGAACACGAGCATGTCACCGGATCTGCCGTTGAAGTCCATTTGTGCCCCTTACGCATAGGTGATTGCCAGAAATGCTATCTACCGCCTTAAAACGCTGGATCGTAGCATTGGCGGCATAGATAAGGAGCCTTCCATGCGTATCAATCCACCACTTGTCGCACTTGCCATAGGTGCCTTTGGCATCGGTGTTACCGAGTTCGCCCCCATGGGCATGTTGCCGGGCATCGCTGCGGATCTCGGCGTTTCTATTCCCGCCGCGGGCCTGTTGGTCAGTGCTTACGCCCTGGGTGTACTGCTCGGCGCGCCGCTGATGACCCTGACTACCGGCAGGATCCCCCGGCGCTATCTACTGATCGGACTCATGGCGATTTTCACCCTGGGTAATCTGATGTCAGCCCTGGCGACCGATTACTACAGCCTCATGATCGCCAGGGTGGTGACCTCACTGAACCACGGTGCGTTCTTTGGCGTTGGCTCTATCGTTGCTGCCAGCGTGGTCGCCCCTGAGAAACGTGCCGGAGCGGTCGCGGCAATGTTTATGGGCCTCACCCTGGCGACCATTGGCGGTGTGCCGCTGGCCGCCTGGTTTGGCGAAATGTTCGGTTGGCGCACTGCATTCTGGGGCATTACCGGCCTCGGCGTGGTCGCCATGGCCGCGTTATGGTTCGCCCTGCCCAACCTGAAGGCGCCGCCAGGCGTCGGTGTAATGGCCGAAATTCGGGTACTGGGCCGTGGCCCGGTGCTGGGCGCGTTGGCCCTCACGGTAGTCGGTTCGGGCGCAATGTTTACCGTCTTCACCTACATCGCGCCGATCCTTAGCAGCGAGACTCACGCGTCCACCGCCTACATAACCGCCATGCTGGTTCTGTTCGGTGTGGGCCTGACACTGGGCAACATGTGGGGCGGCAAGGCCGCCGACCGCTCGATAGATCGCACACTGATCGTTTCGCTGAGCGTGCTGATTCTCGTGTTGCTGGCGTTTACGGTACTGATGCGTTGGCCGCTGCCGGCGGCCGTTGCCATCCTGATATGGGGTATCGCCAGTTTCGCCCTGGTGCCGCCGCTACAGATGCGCGTCATGGAAGCTGCCAAGGACGCGCCCAATCTGGCCTCGGCGGTGAACATCGGTGCGTTTAACTTCGGCAATGCGATTGGTGCGGCACTGGGCGGTGCGGTGATCAATGCAGGGCTAGGTTATCCGGCGATTTCCCTGGCTGGAGCGGCAGTGGCGGGGCTAGGGTTGCTGATGGTGCTGGGATTTGCCTGGCGTTCCAGAAAGATTGCAACTGCATTGGTGTGAGCTTGATGGGAGAGCCAGTCACTCAGTTGCTCCGTGACTTCCATTGTGATTTTGGCATGACCAAATTGGATGGCTGAATCGCCGAGTAACATACGCTTTGCTTGCCCGCGGGAGCACTTAGAGTGGAGCCCAATATAGCGTTCGAACAAGGAGTCTAAGGTCAGCGCCTACACCCTTTACCTTCCTCCCATGACGCCTCATTAATGAACGTAGCCTGGCAGGCTGGAGATGTCTACGGTGCCGGGGCGATTCAGAATGCTTGAATGAATCCCCCTCACAGCGACGTGAGGGCCGTCTTCATAGAGGTGCTGAGCCGCGTTTACATTCGAGGCTTTCACCTAAGCCACGGATCATCTCCATCAATGCCTTCACCCGCAGCGGCAAGTTTCCGGCCGGGTATACCGCGTGCATCTGTGGGCTCTCACCGCTGCTGGAGGTGAGCTTGTACTCAGGACACACCCGGAGCAGGCGCCCCGTTTCCACTTCGGGTTCCGCCATCCAATCCGCCAGGCGGGCGATCCCGACGCCCGCCAGGGCTGCCTGGAATACCGCCAGGCCGGAGCTGAACCGAAATTTTGGATGAACCCGAAAGCTGATGGCCTGCTCCTCACTGCGAAAATTCCACTCCTTGAGAATCCGCGGCGCCGTATGCAGGATCAGCGAATGCGCCTCCAGTGCCTCGATGGAGTCGGGCATGCCGTTGCGCTCCAGGTAGCCGGGGCTGGCATACAGGTAACGTGAGTAACTCCAGAGCGCAAAGCCGATCAAGTCGCTGGATTGTGGAAACGCGCCGCGAATCGAGAAGTCCAGCTTGCTCTTGGCCGGGTCGATGATCTCATCGGTGAAGATCACATCGATGTTAACGTCTGGATAACGCTCGCAGTATTGCGCGATCAACCGGGGCAATACCCCGTGTCCGAGAACCTCGGGGGCGGAAAAACGGATCCAGCCGGAGGCCAGGCCGCTGAGGCCGGCCAGGTCTTCATCCACCTCACGTTGCAGATCGAGCATTTTGTACGCGTGGGGCAATAAGCATTCGCCCGCTTCGGTCAAGCTCACGGCATTGGACGAGCGATTGAACAACTTGAGCCCCACACTTTCCTCCAGGGCTTGAACGGCACGGGTCAGTGCGCTGGGGGAGCGCCCCAGCGTCCGTGCCGCGGCGACGAAGCTGCGCTTGCGAGCCACGGTCGCGAAGGCTTCAAGTTCCCCCAACATATTCAGTGCCACTTTCCACCTCATTGCATTTTTCACAACGCGGCATTGCAACACAAAAAAGGCCCTTCCGTTAACCTTCCCGTTCAACCCACAAGGATGGTGCAAACAGGAGCGCAAGGACGTGTCGAAGCTGGATGAAGTAATCGGGAAAGCCGCAGCGTGTATTGATGAAGTCATTCATGAAAGGCTGGAAAAAAAATCAGTGACTTTGACCCGACGGGAGATACCGCAAATTCATCTGTCGCTGGAAGAACAACGCACACTTCAGGCCGGGCTGGCATCGCTGGACGTGACCGATAGCGCCTCGGGGATCCGCCAGATGCCGGTCCTGGGGCGGTTGCTGGAAAGTGTCCTGGGCACCGAGAAAATCCAACAGCTGCGCAATTTTCCACAGGCCCGTGACGTGGCGATGATCGTCAGGGGGCTGCCGCTGGACCCGCAACTGCCCGCCACGCCCTATGACCTGGAGCCAGGTATCGAGAACCTGTCGATTCTGGCCGGGGCTATTTTGTCCGTGCTGCACACTCTGCAAACCCGTCCGCTGGCGTACGAGGGTGAAAGCACCGACTCCGTGTTCCGTCACGTATCGCCCAAGCGCAAGCGGGAGACCGAAAAGAGCTCCTATGGCTCGCGGGCGGATCTGGACATGCATGTCGACAACCCTCACCTGCCTTTGACCTGCGAACCTATCTCGCAGTTGTCGGCCTGTCCGGAGTACCTGTCCCTGACCGGCCTGCGCTGCGAGCTCGACGTGCCGACGCGCATCGTCGCCATTGACGAGGTGCTGGCCATTCTGCCGGCCTACGTCGAAGAAGAACTGTCACGACCGAACTTCACCGTTCGCCGACCAGCCTCCTTCGGCAAACAGGGGAATGTGCTGGAAAACGTCCCCTTGCTCTACAGAAGCGCAACCGATGGCCTGTATTGCCGCTACAACAAAGCGAGTGTCGAAGCGACCTGCGGCCCTGCGCAGTTTGCCCTCCAGCTGTTCGCCGCCGCCGCCAATCATCCCGATGTCGTGCACCACATCATGCTGCAACCGGGGGACATGCTGATCTTCAAGAACCAGCAAACCCTGCATGCCCGGGATGGTTTTACCCCCCGCTACGACGGCCGTGATCGCTGGATGTTGCGTGTCTTCGGGGTCAATGATCCGGCACGCGTGGTACCGCTGGATCCTCATCAACCCTACATAGTCAGAGCCTGATTTCATGGTCGATATTGTCATCCTTTGCGTGTTCGCCTTCGCCGCCGGCCTGATCGATGCGGCGGTGGGCGGCGGCGGACTGATCCAGATTCCCGCGCTATTCAACGTGCTACCCACCGCTCAACCGGCGGCGCTGCTGGGTACCAATAAGGTCGCGGCCGCCTGCGGCACCGCATTCGCGGCCCGGTCCTTCGTGCGCAAGGTGGTGATCGACTGGGGGCTTGTGATCCCCGCCGCCTGCGCGGCCTTTGTCATGGCCTTCTTCGGAGCCGCCACGGTGTCGTTCGTACCCCAGTCGATGATCCGGCCGGCGGTGCTGGTGTTGATTGTGCTGATGGCGATCTACACCTTCTGGAAAAAAGATTTCGGCGCCCTGCACAAACCCATGCGCATCGGTACCAAGGAAAAACTGCTGGCGATCGTCATCGGCGGCGCCATCGGTTTCTACGACGGTCTGTTCGGTCCCGGCACTGGCAGCTTCCTGATCTTCCTGTTTATCCGCTGCTTCGCCTTCGACTTTCTCCATGCCTCGGCATCGGCCAAGCTAGTCAACATCGCGACCAACGTAGCGGCACTGATATTCTTCATTCCGACGGGTAACGTGCTCTACCTGATCGCAATCCCCATGGCGGCATTCAACATCCTGGGCGCGCTCACCGGCACCTGGCTGGCGGTTCATAAAGGCGTGCCCTTTGTCCGGGCTCTATTCCTGGTGTTACTGGTGATTCTGATCAGCAAGCTGTCCTACGACCTGTTCCTGTAAACCAGAGGAAAACTCCATGCATCCCATGTTCGATCGCCTCGTGGCATTACTCGATGCCCGCTCAGCCTCTTACCGGGTGTTGATGCACGATGCCGAGGGCCAGTCGGCGCGCGTCGCCGAAATCCGTGGCACCGAGCCCGGCCAAGGCGCGAAGGCCATGCTTTGCGCCCTCAAGGGCCAGGCCGGCCCCTATGCGCTGGTGATACTGCCGGGCGACCAGAAGCTGGACATGAAGAAAGTCGGAGCGGCCCTGGGCGGGAAAAAAGCCGAGCTGGTGAAGGCCGAAACCGCCATGGAGCTGACCGGGTGCCGGATCGGCGCCATCCCTCCGTTTGTTTTCGATGAGCGGATTCAATTGATCGTCGATCCGGCCTTGACCACAGGCTACGCCGAAATAGCCTTTAACGCGGGGCGGCTGGATGCGTCGATGGTGCTCGATACGCAGGACTATCTGGCGATCGCCATGCCTCGATTGCTGGATATCAGCCAGGCCTGAGCAGACGTTTTCACAGACGCGGCCCAAAAAAAACGATAGCCGCGGTGGCCTGCTATGCACTGTATCTGGCCGGTCTTCAGGCTCGAACGACAGGTCGGTCACGTCATTTCCAGGGCAACCGCATCAGGCATGAACCGGTGCGCTCATTCCCTGGCGTAGATTTGCGGGAACTCCTCGGGACCAGACCGTCCTTTAGTCCATCCACCGTGCAGGTATTGCAGTCTGTGTCTATGCTGCAGTATGGGTGTCGAGACCCGCTACGAACCTGTCTCGACGCCGCACTCTCGCTGTCCGCAGTCCGGATTTTCACCATCACAGCATCAAAACAGCACAGCGGAATGTGCGTGAGCATGAGCTTGAACGCCTGAGCGATTCAGCCACTTATCGAATAGGGAAATAGGCTTGATGTGTCGGTAAAAAAAATTCTTTGTGTGGTCGGAACGCGTCCCGAAGCGATCAAAATGACCCCGGTCATTCTGGCCTTGAAGCAGCAGGGCTGGGTCGATGTGCGTGTGGTCGCCACGGCACAGCATCGCGACATGCTGGATCAGGTCCTGGCGTTTTTCGGCATCGAGCCCGATATCGACTTGGACGTCATGCGACCCAATCAAACCTTGGCCACCCTGACCGGGCAGTTATTGCTCAAGCTGGATGTTGTCCTGCTCGAAGAACGGCCCGATGCGGTGCTGGTGCAAGGCGATACCACCACGGTGATGGCCTGTGCCCTGGCCTGTTTTTATCGGCGCATACCGGTGGGGCATATTGAGGCCGGCCTACGCACCTGGGATCTGCAGCATCCGTTCCCCGAGGAAGCCAACCGGGTCATTGCCGGTAAATTAGCGCACTGGCACTTCGCGGCAACGCAAGGCACCCGGCAAAACCTGCTGAAAGAAGGCGTAGCCAGTGGGGACATTTTCGTCACGGGCAACACGGTGATTGATGCCCTGATCATGACCGCGGCCAGTGAGGTGGAGATCGGCCTTGATCTTGATCCGAGCAAGCGCCTGGTGCTGGTGACGGCCCATCGCAGGGAGCATTTTGGCGCGCCGTTTCTCGACATCTGCCGAGCGCTGCGCACCCTTGCCGAGAACAACCCTGGGGTTCAGTTTCTCTACCCTGTGCACCCGAACCCGAATATCCAGGACGTCGCCCAGGCGTGCCTGGCAGGCATGCCGAACTTCAGGCTGTGCGCGCCGCTGGGTTACGCGGCGTTCATCGCCGCCATGAAAGCGGCGTATTTCATCCTGACCGACTCGGGAGGCGTCCAGGAAGAGGCGCCGGCGCTGGGTAAGCCGGTGCTGGTCATGCGGGATGAAACCGAGCGCCCGGAAGCGGTGGAGCAGGGCAGCGTCAAGCTGGTGGGGGCCAACTATGAACGTATCATCGAGCAGGCGCAGCGCCTGCTTGACGATGAATCGGCCTACCGTGGCATGGTGCGAGGTGTTTCGCCCTACGGCGATGGGCAGGCTGCCGGGCGTATCGTGAAGGTCCTGCGCGAGCACTTTTCTTGAAGCGCCTGGTATTTCTCTCGCCGTTGCCCTGGCACAGCTTCGCCCAGCGGCCGCACAAGTTTGTCGATTGGGTGCACGGCCGCACAGGGGCGTCGGTGCTGTGGGTCGATCCTTATCCCACGCGGCTGCCCAGGTGGAGCGATCTCAAGGCGGCTGCGCCCTGCGCGCAAACCAGTCCATCCAGTGGCACGCCGCCATGGCTCACGCTGATCAAGCCTGGCGGTCTACCGATAGAACCTCTACCGTGCTCGGGCTGGGTGAACCGCTTTTGCTGGCGGCATGCATTGAGCAGGATCGATCAATTCACCCACGCCTCTCCAGCCTTGCTCGTGGTCGGCAAGCCCTCGGTCCTGGCACATCTGTTGTTGCAGCGGCTTCGTCACTGCGCGTCCTTGTATGACGCAATGGACGATTTCCCGGCGTTTTATACCGGCCTCTCGCGATCGGCCCTGGCGCGCCGTGAGCGGCTGATCGCCCAGCACGTGGACGTCATCTGGACGTCGAGTTCCGTGCTCGACGCACAGTGGCGGCGTTATCGCAACGAGGTGTGCCTGGTGCTGAACGGCCTGGACTTGGCGGCGATCTCTGCCGTAAAGCGGGCGCCGATGTCATCGAGTCGAAAGGTTTTTGGCTACGTGGGCACCCTGGCCACCTGGTTTGACTGGGCCTGGGTGGCGGCTTTGGCCGAAGCCAGGCCCAACGATGAAATTCGTTTGATGGGGCCGATCTTCGGCGCCGCGCCCGCGCATTTGCCGAGCAACGTAGCGGTGTTGCCTGCCGATAATCATGGCGCGGCGTTGGCCGCCATGGCCGAGTTCGACGTGGGCTTGATTCCTTTCAAAAAGACCCTGCTCACCGCGTCGGTCGATCCGATCAAGTACTACGAATACCGCGGCCTGGCATTGCCGGTGATCTCGACTGACTTCGGCGAGATGCATGGCCGTTCAGGGCTGCCGGGTGTTTTTATCAGTCACTCGCACAGCGATATTGCCGGGCTGGCCGAGGCCGCCTTGGAGTGTGAGCGCAATGCGGACGAAGCCCGTGCATTTGCACTGCAACACTCATGGGAAGCGCGTTTTGATGCCGCCACGCTTCATCCATGACTGCGACGTGATCGTCGTCAACTACAACGTCGGCACGCTGCTCGGCGAATGCGTGGCGTCGGCCTTCAGGGAAGGCGCGCGGCGGGTGATTGTGGTGGACAACGCTTCGACTGACGGCAGCCTGGCGTACCTGGATGAGTGCCCGGCCTATACGGGCCTGAGCATCATCCGGAATCAGCGGAATATGGGCTTTGCCTCGGCCTGTAATACCGGTGTGGGGGTGTCGAGTGCCGGCGCATTGTTGTTCCTGAACCCGGATTGTGTCCTGCTGCCGGGCTCATTGCAGGGCATGATGGAAGCGCTGCACGCGGATGCCGCCACGGGCATGGTGGGGGGCTTTCTATGCAACCCCGATGGGTCCGAACAGCCGGGCGGGCGCCGGGTGTTTCCGACCCCCAGGAGAGCATTCGTCCGGGCTTTTGGCTTATCGCGCCTGGATGGAGTGTTTCCCACGCTGTGCGCCGACTTCCTGTTGCATCGTGAGCCGCTGCCCACCGAGCCCGCCGCGGTGGAAGCCATTTCCGGTGCCTGCATGCTGGTCAAGCGTGAAGCGTTGAAGTCTGTGGGCCTCTGGGATGAAGGCTATTTTCTGCATTGCGAGGATCTGGACTGGTGCATGCGCTTCAAGCTCAAACAGTGGCGCGTCGTGTTTGTGCCACAGGCGCGCGTCATGCACTGGCGGGGCGCCTGTAGCCGGAATCGACGGTTTTTTGTCGAGTGGCACAAACACCGAGGGATGGTGCGGTTCTACGCAAAGTTCTTCAGGGCCAACTACCCCAAGGGATTGTGGTGGTGGGTGGTCCTGGGGGTGTGGCTGCGCTTCGGTTTGGTCTGTCTCTACCATGGATTCAATTGGTTGCTGGGACGATCCCGGAGTGGGCATGCCTGAGGTCACGGTCGGTGTGCTGGGGGCCAGTAGCCTGGTAGGCCGATGCCTGCTTGCGTTGCTTGTGCGCGAACAGTTCAAGGTCGTCGCTTTTTCCCGCCAGCCCCGGCACGGCAGCGATACGGTCAGTTGGCAACGGCTTCCTGAGGCGGGTGTAAGCGCGTATGCCGCGCCGATTCCCTACTGGATCTGCGTGGCGCCGATTTGGACGCTGCTGCAGCATTTTGCGCTGCTGCAGGCCTGCGGAGCGCGCAAGGTCGTGGCCCTGTCTTCCACCAGTCGCTTTAGCAAAAGCCACTCCGTCGACTCCGCAGAGCGGCGCCTCGCCAACCTGTTGGGCGATGCCGAGGCGCGTGTTGAGCAGTGGGCGCAGGACCACGGGGTGCACTGGGGCATCCTGCGTCCGACCTTGATCTACGGCCAGGGCCGCGACAAAAACATCACCGAGATCGCGCGCTTTATTCGGCGCTTCGGCTTTTTCCCGCTGTTGGGTGGCGCGATGGGGCTGCGTCAACCCGTGCATGCCGAGGATGTGGCGAGCGCCTGTGTGCGTGCGTTGCAGGCACCCCAGGTGTGCCGCCATGCCTACAACCTCAGCGGCGCAGAAACGTTGCCCTATCGGGAGATGGTCTCCCGCGTGTTCACCGCGCAGAAGCGCCGCCCGCGTTTTCTCACGGTGCCGCTCTGGCTGTTCCGGATGACGTTGTGGCTGTTGCGAGTACTGCCACGCTACCGCCATTGGTCGGCGGCGATGGCGCAGCGCATGAACCAGGACCTGGTGTTCGAGCATACCGAGGCTGCCCGGGATCTTGGCTTCGCGCCCAGGGGATTTTTATTGTCACAGGACGACCTGCGTTAGTTACTCATATTCATGGGGCACCCACGGGCCCCACTTGGCTTCATAGATCGCCTTGTTGCGCTCGAACAGGGCTTGGCGTTCATCCTGGTTCATGAGCGCGAACGATGCCGAAAGCTGGTGATGGATAAACACATCGCGGGCGCAGGCATTCACCAGGCCGGCATGTTCGACACGTCGGCAGTAGTCGTCATCCTCGAAGAATCCACGGCCATAGACTTCGTCGAGCGGGCCTATTCGCGTGTAGGTACTGCGCGGCATCATCACGCAGAAGAACGCCAGGGTCGGCAGCCGGACCACCTCGCCAAGGTGGCGGCAGGTAAAGCGCCGAGCCGCTTGTGGCATGTCTGCGAGGTCGGTGTAGCCGATGTCGATCCTGGCCTGGTTACCGATGTTGTTGGTCACCGGGCCAATCAGGCCAAGCTCGGGATTGCGTTGTAAATGGCGGCGCAAGGTACTCGCCCAGCCGCTGGTGACCTGCGTGTCGTTATTGAGCAGCACCAGGTACTCACCGCTGGCGATCGCCAGGCCCTGGTTGTTCGCGGCGGCGAAACCGCGGTTGTCGGTGTTGAGTACGATCGTCTGGCCGCTGTCGGCCGCCCATTGCGAGAGAAATTCAGCGGTGCCGTCACTGGACGCATTGTCCACCACGATGATTTCCAGTTCAGGCCCCTCGCTGTCGTGCTCGAGGCTGTCCAGGCACGCCCGCGTCAGCGACAGGTTGTTGTAGGTCACCACGATCACGCTGATGCGTGCCGCGTGGTCGCGGCGTTCGGCCAGGCTGATGAGTGCATCGGCGCGGTGTGTCCAGGTCTGTCGGGCAGCGAATGCCTGGCGCTGGGCAATCTGTTCGGTCGTCGCTGGCAGCAATGCCCGCGTGATCGCGGCAATGAACGCCGGGCCGTCGCGGCCAACCTGCACCAGGGAGCCGAATTGTTGCATTTCTGGCAGGTCGACCGAGACCACCGGTTTCCCGGCACTCAGGTACTCGTAGACCTTGACCGGGTTGGTAGCGAGCGTCAGGGCCGTGATGTGAAACGGCACGATGCCCACATCGAAGCCATGCAGGTAATAGGGCAGGGTGGCATAGGGCACTTCGCCGGTGAATTCTACGTTCGCATAGCCACTCAATTGCGCCCGCGCGCCCACCGTATCGGCGCCGATCAGCAGCACCACATGCAGTGGAAACGCCTCGGCGATGCGGGCGACGAGCGCCTGGTCGAACCAGTGTGCAATGGCGCCGTAGTAGCCAATCACCTTACGTTGCAAGCGATCCCGGTAGATCGAGGCAGGTGGGGTGCAGAACCGGGTGAGGTCGGCGGCATTGCGCAGGATGGCGCGAGTTTCATTGGCCTGGGCCGGCCATTGCTCGGCCAACCAGTCGGAGGTGAACAGCCGAACGTCCGCGTTGCGCACCAGCCGTTGCTCCAGCTGCAGGATGCTCGGGCCGTTGTCGCCGAAGCCTTGATGATGGTCCATGCAATCGTAGATCAATCGGCTGTTGGGTAATTCACCGGCGATGTCGCACCAGAAAGGGTGCTGCACCAGTGAAATGACCCGGGCTGAGCCGGCCCAGAGGAGTACCTCGCCAATACTGCAGCACAACTGTCGAACCTGCGCGGCGTCAGGCGCTGCGGTGTAGATCAGCGGTGCACCACGGGCGAACAGCTTGACCTGGAACAACCGCTGCGTCTGGTCCAGCGAGTCGAGTTCAAAGCCGGCTTGGGGCGCATGTATCAATGAGGCCGACACGTAGATGACCCGCCGGCCGGTGGCGGCCAGCACCTGGGCCAGTTGCTGCGGGCGCTGGTGGCGCAAGTCCCAGTCGATAGCGCCCCAGATAATGTAATCCGCCAGTCCGGCCTGTTGTGGCTGAGGCGCTGACGATGGGCTGGCGAAGGTTTTCATCGGTTGCAGGACGCCGCGCAGTGCGCGCACAGCGGGCAGCAGTGCCCGTCGGTAGATGACTGCCAGGAGTTTTTTCGCGCTGGCCGGCAACGGCAGCCGGTGATACACCGCGCGCCAGCGCTGCCGGCCAGATGTGCGTCGCTCGATCAGCATGGGCGGGGCGACCTCATCCGGACGTTTTCGGCGATGCGGCGACCACCACAAAGTCGCTTTTCAACGTGCCCGACTCGATCAGCCCGTCTTCGATGTCGAACAACATCTGCAGTACCCTGAGGGACTGCGGGTTGTCCGCGGTGAAGTTGCCGGCGATACCGTGCAGCAGAAACTGCAGCAGCGAACCGCCGCAGAGGTTCAGCGCACGCACATCAAAGTGCTCCTGTACCACCTGCAGGATATCTGCCGAACGCACGGCTTCCGACGGGTCGACTTTCACCACCTCGGCGGGGTCGGGCAGTGGCACGACCTGTTGAACCTGGCCGTATGAACCCTTCACGAATGATCGGCGCAAATGCTCGGGAATCAAGCCGAACGCATGGCTGATGGCCGCGCGTTGCTGGGCATCAAAGGCAAAGTGATTGGCCCCGACATATTCATTGAAAAACAGCCAGCCCCCAGGCTTAAGGCTATGGCGAACCCGCTGGCAGACCACTTCCAGCTCGCGGATATGGTGCAGTGAGCCATTGAACCAGACCGCGTCGTAGTGATTGCCCGGCAGGTCAGTGCGTTCGATATCACACAGGGCGTAATGGATCGTCGACGCGCCCATCGCCAGCGCTTCGGCTCTGGCCACCTCGAGGGCGGCAGGCGCTATATCCACGCCGTCACAGTGCTCGAACGCCTTGAGCCTGTAGAGTTCGCGCTCCAGGGTGCCGGTGCCGCAGCCGATGCTCAGCATCCGTGTGCCTGGCGCCGGGTTGCCGAGAAACTCCTTCAGGCAGTACTGCACCCAGCCCGGATGGCCGCTGCCCGCCGTTGCCTTATGCTGATGACGGCGTTGCACGGTCGGTACCGCCAGCCAATAGACATCCGCAGAAAAGGCGTCGGAGCCGGCCATGTTTTCTGACCAGTGATCCGCCGTGACTTGCTTGTCGGCGCCGATCCCTTCGCGCTTACCGTTGAGTTTGTTCATGATTCGCTTGAGCACGGTGTCTTCCTTTGGTTGGTCAAGGGGTACCCGATTTGCGCTGCGGTTCAGGGCGCGTCCATGTGCCCCATTTGCTTTCAAAGTACGCCTGGTTCTTGTCCCACAGCGCTTGATACTCGCCGCTGGCGATCAGCTTCTTGAAGGACGCCTGCCCGTAGTGGTGGATGAAGGCATCCTCGGCGCACACGGTCCTCAGGCCGGCCGCCTGGATGCGCCGGCTGTAGTCATCGTCTTCAAACATGCCGATGCCGAACGCCTCATCCAGCCAACCGATGCGTTCCAGCACCTCGCGGCGCATGGCCACGCAGAACATGGCGAGCATGCTGATATCGAAGCTGCGACCACGATGCCGCGCGACGTGCTGATCGGCGAAGGCTTCCATGTGTTCGAGGCCGACGTAGTCGACGAGCACTTTCGCTTCGTTGCCTACCGAGTTGGTCATCGGGCCGACCAGGCCGATCTGCGGGTCTTGCAGGTGGCGCAGCAACGGATCGACCCAGCCCTTGGGCACCACGGTATCGTTGTTGAGCAGCACCAGGTATTCCCCGGTCGCCAGGCGCAGCCCCTGGTTATTAGCGGCGGCGAAGCCCAGGTTGCGGTCATTGAGCACCAGGGTGACGTTTGCTTGGGTGCGCCCCAGGTAACGCAGGTAGTTGCGCGTGTCGTCCGAGGACGCATTGTCGACAATGATCAGCTCGTAATCGGGGTACGTGGTGTTGCGCAACAGGCTTTGGATACAGCCCTGGGTCAGTTCGACGTTGTTGTAGGTAACGATCACGATCGACACTTTCGGGTGCAAGGACTCCAGCGCACTGAGGTTGGCGTCGAAGCGGTGGCGCCAGTCATTGGCGCTGGCGAGTGCCACGCGCCGGGTAGCGGCCTGGGTATCGGTTTCGTTCAGGGCGCGCTCGATCTGCTCGATAAAGGCCTGTGGTTCGCTGGCGAAATACACGAAATCCGCATAGATCTGCATTTCTTCCAGCGGCACCGACACCACCGGTTTACCTGCGCTGATGAATTCGTAGAACTTCACCGGGTCGACCGCATGGGTCACGTTATACAGGCGAAACGGGATCAGGCAGACATTGAAGTGGTAGAGGTACAACGGCATCTGTGCATAGGGCTTCCTGCCGAGTAAATGCACATTGGGCAGGCGGTCCAGGCCGGCCAGGTCCTTGACGAAAATGTCGCCGATCAACACAAAGTTCCAGTCCGGCCGCAGCCGGGCGATGCCCGCGACCAAGGGCAAATCGACCCATTCGGCCAGGGCACCGTAGAAGCCGATCAGCGGCCGCTCGATCTCCGCCATCAAGGGGTTGGGCACACAATTGCGCTCGAAGAACTCGACATCCACGCCATTGCGCAGCAACAGGCAGTTGCGGCTCATCGCGGCCCATTTTTCCTGCAGCAGCGCGGCGGTGACCGTCACCAGGTCGGCGTCTCGGACCAGGGTGTGTTCTTCCTCCAGCAACGTCGCGCCGATCCCCGGAAAGCCCACCCAGTCATCCATGCAGTCGTACTGGATTTTCCAGCCGTGGGTGCCGCGCAACCGATGCGCGAGCGTAGACCAGAACGCCAGGTGCACCACGCTGACTGCAGTTTTTATGCGCCAATCCTTGGCCAGCGCATCGATTGCGTTGGCGTAGGTTTGCAGGTGTTTTTCCGACATGCGCTGGGTGTAGCAGTCTACGAACTCGTCGCGCTGCAATGTCACCTCGAATACCCCGGGTGCCACTTCCAAGGTGCTGTAGGCCTGGCCAGGCTCGGCGCTGCGGGAGGGCATGATGTAGAACACGCGGTAGCCGTGACGGGCGAACTGGCTCATCAACTGCTGGGGGCGCTGGAAGCGGGCGGCCCAGTCGATATTGGCGAAGCAGAGAATGTCGAAGCGCGCCTCTGGTGGCGATAAATCCGCCGTTGGCGACAGCGGGTTTTTCAACGCCGTGCGCACCGGCAGATATTGCCCGTGCAGAAAGTCGGGGATGTCGGCGTCGGTGTGGGATGACCGATACCTTAACCAATGCAGCAGCGCCCGTAAGGGCTTGGTGATCCGCCACGAACGGGTATTTTTCAACATGGCGATGTAAGCCAGCGCCGCGTCTCGTTCCCTGATGGCCGCATCGCGTTCCACGTGAGCACTTTCGCGCTCCAGCGTGGCCAGATTGTCCTTGTCCATGGTGCGGTCCTTCACGAAAACGTGGTGTTGTGCTGTTCGCCGTAAGTGTGCAGAGGTGTCGGGTCGTTGGCCGGCCACATCGAGCTGGTAGCGCCGGGGCGGTAGAACGTCACTGTCACGCTGCGCCTGGAAGAACGGCAACCCTCCACCACCCGTGAAACCGCATGCCAGGAAGTGTCGGCACGCACGAGAATCGCCGAGTTGCCGACCTCGGGCGTCACTTGCGCAACGATATCGGTGGGCCTGGCAGAGCCGAGGATCTGCAGGCAGCCGCCGTCGGCAGGGTCCCAGGTCTGATTGAAGTACAAAATGTGCGTGACCAGTTTGTCATCCAGGTCTGGGTGCGGCCCGAGGTTGGCCCCGGGGCCGTAGTGGAACAGGTTGGCTTCCATGGGAACCTTGGTTACGTCCACCCCGGTCAGCGCGGAGAGGGCCTGGCGGTACTGCGGCGAACAGAGGCTATTGGCCAGTGCCAGCCATTGCGGGCTCAAGGCTTGTGGATTGACCACTTCGTGGCTGCCCATGGCGATCAATTGCCGCGCCTCGTATTCGTAGTCCTTGGCCCCGCCGTAGCCGGAGACCGTCTTGAAGTGGTCGTGCGGGTAGGTTTCGGCCAGCGCCTTGGCATCGTCGGGGGTGTAGAGCGCACCGATTTGCGCCCAGGAAAAAGGCACGGTCTGCAGGCGGTGGGCCGTCAGTTTGCTCAGGTCAATCATGTCGAAGGGCTCCCAGCCATTTGTTCAGGGTTCGGCGCAGATGGCGCAACGGCGCCGTCAGCTTGAACGAGTTGGAGCGGTACAGCGTTTCCAGTGCCTGTTGATGTTGCTCGCGTTCGTGTTGCCGCTCGGCGGCCTGGCTTTCGAGATGTGAGTGCAGGTCTTCGAAAACACCCGGCAAGGCTTGCCAGTAGCGATTGAGCGCGGGCTGCGTGGGCCTGGGACCTTCGCGGATCAACTCGGCCACGCGGTCCCAGTGTGCGTCGATCTGTACCATCGCGTCGGCGGTCACCTGGGACACCGGCTGCTTGCCCAACTGTGCGCGAAACCACTGCGGATCAATCGGCTGGTCCCGGCGTAATTGGAATATTCGTCCATGGCTCGGCAGCGCAGTGTATTTGCCGGTGCCCAGGTCCGCCGAGCAGAAGATCGGCACACCAAAGGCCAATGCACTGATCGCCAGGTGGTAGCTGTGCCCGATTACCCCTTCGGCATGGGCGAGCAGTTCTGCCAGCAGCAGCGGCTCTGGCCAGAAGGGCAGGCAACGCGCGCGCGCAAGGCCGTCGCCCAGTACGGATTCGTGATCGCCCAGTACCGGCCCTATGGGCAGCAGCAGCAGTTGCACGTCCTCGAACTGCCCGGCATGGGTTCGCCACAGTTGCAGGAAGCTGTCCAACCCCCACATTGCATGCACCACCAGATAGGGTTGGGTCAGGCCGGCGCTGCTGCACAGCTCCAGGAACGGGGCAGAAGGCGATTGAGGGTCGAGCACCCGTGGCAGGCCAAAGGCCGTGTCGGGAAGCACCTCGACCTGGGCCGTCGGCGACAGCTGGGCCAGGGCCGCTTGGGACAGCGCATCGCGTACCCTGATGTGCGGGCTGTGTTCGAGGGTCAATTGCACCAGTGGCGCGGCCCACGGCGGGATGTCGTTGCAATGCATGCCCGGCGCATTCCAGATCAACGGGATGCCATGTTGCAGCGCGATCAGCGCGGGCGTCAGCCAGTAGCCGGTGGGGTGGTGAATGGTGGCATCCGGGGGGTAATAACCGCTGGCCACCAGCTTGTCGAAACGCACAATGAAACCACCGCCGATCAATACTCCATCCAACTGACCGGCGATGTCCGGCAAACGAGTCAGCGAGGTGACCTCGTACGGCCACTCGGGCGGTGTTTTCCCGTGATAGGAAAACCGGTGCAGCGTTATCGCGCCCAGGCGCCGGGTCAATTCCGCCTCGGCGAGAATGGGAAACAGCAAGTCGCCATAATTGGCGACATCGAATGTGCCGAAGATCCCGACCTGCCACTCTCGGCTCATTGCAGCACCCCCGGTTCATTCGTGTGCGGGGCAGGACCGGCCTCTATTCCCAGATCGACGAAACCAAGGAATTCCCGGGTACCCGGCAAGGTGTCGAACGCCAGCAGCGCGACCTGCTTCTCGATGAGCTGCGCGGTTTCTTCGAGGTGGCCGTTCATCAGTTTCAGCGTGATGTGGTATTTGCCCGCCGCAAGGTTGGCGGGGAAGCGGACGTTGAGCGTCGCCTTGCGCCAGCCGTTGTGCGCTGCCTCCAGGTGCAGCGGCAGGTTGGCACCGCCGATCACCAGCAGGCGGGCCTCCTGGATCGTCACGCTGAGGGTCGGCAGCTCGATACTTTCGCGTACCCGGGTTTCGATGCGCAGTTCGATGGTCTCGCCATACACAAAGCTTGAATACAGGCTGTCCGTGTTGGTAAAGCAGGCCGCAACGATATGCCCCTCATCGGTGCCAAAGGCGATGCCAGCCTGTTGGGCAAGAAACGCCTTGGGGGCGACCGCCACCGCGCCGCCGCTGGCCCAGCGACGCTGTTCGTCACGCATCTCCAGCAGGTAGAGTTCGGCCATTTCTTCGGGAGAGCCACTGGCACGCACCTGGCCTTCGCGCAGGTAAATCACCCGATTGCAAAAGCGCTTGACCATGGCCATGTCATGGGACACGAACAGCAGCGTCGTGCCTTGCTGGGTGAGCGCTTCCAGCCGATTGAGGCACTTGAACTGGAAGGACGCGTCGCCCACTGCCAGGGCTTCATCGACGATCAGGATGTCGGGGTCCACGCACACCGCGACGGCAAAGGCCAGGCGTACCAGCATCCCGCTCGAGTAGGTCTTGGTGGGCTGGTCGATAAACTCGCCGATAGTGGCGAAGTCAGTGATCTGGGCAAAACGGGCATCGATTTCCGCGCGGCTGAGCCCCAATACGGCACCGTTCATATAGACGTTTTCACGCCCGGTGAAATCGTGATTGAACCCCGAGCCCAGCTCCAGCAACGCCGCCACGCGGCCATGGCTCTCAATGCTGCCGGAGGTGGCACTGAGGGTGCCGCAGATCAGTTGCAGCAGCGTCGATTTGCCGCTGCCGTTGCGGCCAATGATCCCTACCGTTTCACCTTTGCACAGTTGCAGCGACACGTCCCGCAGTGCCCAGAATTCTCGATAGAACTGCTTTTGCCCGCGCGACAACAGCTGCCACAGGCGATCCCTGGGCGTGTCGTAGATGTGATAGCTCTTACTCAGGTGGGCCGTTTGTACGGCGATGTCAGAGCACATCGGCAAATCCTTTGCGGGTTTTCTGGAACCAGGTGAACCCCAGCCAGGCGATACCACCAGCCACCAGCAGGCCGCAGGCCCAGGTGAAAGGGTCTGGTACCACCCCCCAGAACAGCAGGTCACGGGCCTGTTCGACCACCAGGGTGAGCGGGTTGAGGTGAAGGATGCCCTGGTAGGCTGGCGGAAATGCGCTGGTCGGGTAAAAAATCGCCGAGACAAACATCAATGCCGTGGTCAGCACGCCCACCACCTGGCCGACATCACGCAGGTAAACCCCCAGCGCTGCCAATAGCCAGGTGACTCCCAGTGTGAAGAGCGCCAGCGGCAATAACACCAGGGGCAGCAACACACTGGTCAGGGGCGGCCAGCCGAAAAACACCAGGTGGAAGACCAGCCAGATCACCAGGCTGGCCAGGGTGTGGAACAACACGGCGCCCAGCACCACCCACGGCAGGATCTCGAGGGGGAACACGACTTTCTTGACGTAGTTGGCATTGGCGATGATCAGGCCTGGCGCACGTCCCACGCATTCGGCGAACACGTTGAACACCAGCAGGCCGGCAAACACCAGCAGCGCGAACTCGGTGCGCGAACCGTCGCCCGCGGGCCAGCGCAGCTTGAACATCACGCTGAACACGAAGGTGTAGACCAGCAACATGAATAGCGGGTTAAGGAACGACCACAACAGCCCTATGATGGAGCCTCGATAACGCCCAATCACTTCCCGCTGGACCATGGAAAACAACAACTCCCTGTGTCGCCACGGGCTGGAAAACATCCCTGTCCGCGCGTTTGTTTCACTCATGCAGCGATTCCCATTGCCAGTGCAGTGCGCCCATGAGTCTAGTCAACAATTGTCGTTTTGCTATGTGGCGTTGAGTGGTTGTTCGACCTAGGGGAAGGCTCATTGCGTCAGCCTGTCTGCACGCAATCACAGCAGCGGATAAATTTTTTTGCTGGCGCTGCTTGAAATTTTTTCCCCTGAACCTACTTAGGTTTTACGCGATGCCGAATACGGGTCGCGTGTCAAATCACTTGGAGAAAACTCAGGAGATTTTGCAATGGCTACTACTCTTTCGTTGGCCCCACTGTTCCGTCATTCCGTCGGCTTTGACCGCTTCAACGACCTTTTTGAATCGGCGCTTCGCAGCGAGGCCGGTACCACCTACCCACCTCACAACGTCGAAAAGCACGGTGAAGATCACTACCGGATCGTCATCGCGGCGGCAGGCCTGGTGGAGGATGATCTGGAGATCCAGGTGGAAAAAGGCGTGTTGACCGTCGCCGGCGGCAAGCGCGAACACGATGAGGGCATCACCTACCTGCACCAGGGCATCGCCCAGCGCGCGTTCCGTTTGTCGTTCCGCCTGGTCGACCACATTGAAGTGCAGGGCGCACAACTCGCCAACGGGTTGCTGAGCATCGACCTGCTCAGGGTGGTACCGGAGGAAGCCAAGCCTAAGCGCATTGCGATTGGCGGTGCTGCCAAGGCCGAGGTGAAATCCATCAGCGAGCAGTAAGGCTGGAATGAATAAAGGCGCTCTTCGGAGCGCCTTTATTGGACCCAATGATTAACAGTCATTTGCTGATAACTGAGCGACTACTTTTGTAACCTTTGCTGCTTTCTTATGATCCAAACCGCTGCAAGGTAGGGCAACGTTGGCGATGCGCGTTGCGAAATAGGTGTCAAATAGCTCCCAGTCGTCGAACTCTTCTGGCGCGACGGCATAGGTCGTCAACCGACCAATCAGTCCACACAGCCAGTCAGCGCACTGTAACGTTTGAAAAAGATAGCTTTCACCTTGAAGCGGCGGCTCAATTAATGTGCGGCATTTCTCCGAAGCGTCTTCAAACATTGCCAGCGTGTACGCTTCAACGTTTCTTTCACGCCATTCATTTCCTGCTTTTTGTTCATCCAGCAGAACGATGAAAGAGGCGTTGTTTAAAGTGCAGAAGCGATCAATCTTGCGGATGGACTGTACCAACACCCGCTGGAATGTTTCGGTCGAGTTGTGTTTCGTGTGCTCAGTAGGTTTGTGTTCTCCCGTGTAAAAAACGTACCGACCGATTTTCTGAATATGGTTCAGTAAACGGAACGAAGACCTTCTCAGCTCCCTATATTTGCTTACATTGGCCACTGTAAAAAGCGCAGAACCTTTCTTTTCCCAATGATAGGCGGGTAAGTGTTCAGGGTTTTTGTGCTCCAGATCCCAAGCAAGTAACTGACATTTGAGTTTTTAGAAATAGATTGCGAACTCACGCACTTCATTGGCGGGAAGCAGCATACCGCCGAGCCCGAATACAGGGCTGGTTTTGTACATTGAGTGTTTTCGTGAGACGTACTGGCCTACATGGCCAAACTCATCCAGATAAGCAATGTATTGCACCAAATGTGATTTCCCCAGCCGTGAAAAACACGAAAGCCCGCGCGATTTCTCGCAACGGGCCTCGGAAGGTGGGCACATGGTTTCCCATATGCGTTGGGGGGAATTTAGCGGAAAAATACTGCTGGTTCCAACCGGATTGGGGGAATCAGGCAGATCCTACACATCATCAGGAAACGACTGGGCCTCTCTTCAGTGCAAAGGAATAGTGTCGCCGCCCGACTCATGCCCCGCCCGCCCCTCACGCCTCTCCCACTTGGCAATCACCAACGGCGCCAAGGCATTGCCCAGCACATTCAGCGCTGTGGTCGGCATCTCCATCAAGCGATACACCCCGGCGATAAACGCGATGCCTTCCAGCGGCAAACCCGCGCTGGCCAGGGTGGCCGATAGGATCACGAACATGAATCCCGGTACTCCGGCAGCCCCCTTGGAGGTGAGCACCATGGTCACCACCAGCAACGCCTGATCGCCCAGGCTCAGGTCGATGCCGTACAACTGCGCGACGAACAGGGTGCCGATGCCGAGGAACAGGGAAGCGCCGTCGAGGTTGAACGAGTAACCCACCGGCACCACAAAGCTCACCAGCGAAGGAGGCACGCCGTAGGTTTCGAGTTTTTTCATCAGTTGCGGCATCACCGCCGCCGAGCTGGCGGTGGAGAAGGCCAGCACCAACTCATCCTTGATATGGCGCATCAGCGCGAACAGGTTGATCCCGCACACGCGCGCCACCAGGTTGAGCACCACCAGCACAAAGAACGCGATGGCCACATAGCTGACCATGATCAGCTTGGCCAGCGGCAGCAATGAGCTGAAGCCGAAGTTGGCCACGGTCACGGCGATCATGCCGAACACGCCGATGGGCGAGTAGGCCATGATCATCGAGGTGACCTTGAACATGGCATCGCTGACGCCGCGCAACAGTGCGATGACCGGGTCCTTGCGTTCGGCGGGCAGGCGCGCCACGCCCAGGCCGAACATCACCGCAAAAAACAGCACCGACAACAGGCTGCCCTGGGCCATGGCGTTGACCACGTTGTCGGGGATGATGCCGACGATGATCTGCCCCAGGCTATGACCGGCGCCGTTGCTGGTGGGCAGGGTGATATTCGCCGCATGCAGGCTGGACAGTTCAGTGCCGGCGCCGGGCTTGAGCAGGTTGCCCATGACCAGGCCGATGATGATCGCCAGGGTGGTGATGCAGAAGAAATAGCTAAGGGATTTGACCCCGATACGGCCCAGGGATTTGCCGTCACCGTGGCCGGCAATGCCCACCACCATGCAGGCAAACACGATAGGCACCACGATCATCTTCATCAGCTTGATAAAGATATCGCCCGCCGGTTGCAGGAGATTGTCCACCAGCCACGGCCGGGACTCGGGAAAGCGGTGCAGCAGGGCACCAATGGCGATACCGGCGAGCAAGCCGATCATGATTTGCCAGACCAGCGCGATACGGGGCGTGTGCATGGGAATGCCTCATTTGATCAATGATTTTTAAGTTGTTGTTCTAGGCAGTCAAAAGGCGACCGTCCGCTGGTCGCCGGGTGTTACGGGTGGCCGTCAGCGCAGGTCGTGGCATGCGTCTTTGAGGCGACGGCACCCTTCTTCGATCACGTCCAGGGCGCTTGCGAACGACAGACGCACATACGGCGACATGCCGTACGCCGCGCCGCTGACCGTGGCCAGGCCGTAGTCGCGCAGCAGGTAGTCCACCAGTTGGGTGTCGCTGTCGAGGCGATCACCCTGGGGGGTGAGCTTGCCCATCAGGCCGCTGACGTTGGCGAACACATAGAACGCGCCATCGGGCGGGATGAGGCCCAGGCCGGGAATACCCGCCAGTCGCTCCAGCATCAGGGCACGACGCTGCCGGTATTCTTCGCGCATCGCGGCAATAGGCGCCTGGTCACCGGCAAATGCAGCCACGGCGGCGGCCTGGCTCACTGAGCTGGGGCAGGTGGTGGTCTGCGACAGCAGCTTGGCGATGGCCGCGATCAGCCACGCCGGCCCCGCACCAAAACCCAGGCGCCAACCGGTCATCGCATAGCCCTTGGACGCGCCATTGATGATCAGCGTACGTGGCTTGAGGTCGGGCGCCAGGCGTGTCAACGGCACATGCCGGGCGTCGCCGTAGACGAAGTGCTCGTAGATCTCATCGGCCATGATCAGCACATGGGGGTGGCGGCGCAGCACCTGCGCCAGGGCCAGCAGCTCGGCTTCGCTGTACACCGCGCCGCTGGGGTTGTTCGGGCTGTTGAGGATCACCCATTTGGTGCGTGGGGTGATCGCTTCTTCGAGGGCGGCGGGCGACAGCTTGAAACCCAGGCTTTCATCGCCAGCAATGATCACCGGCGTGGCGTCGTTGAGCCGTGCGATGTCCGGGTACGAGACCCAATACGGCGTGTGCACGATGACTTCATCGCCGCGATTCAAGGTGGCGGCCAACGCGTGATAAATGATGTGCTTGCCGCCGCAACCGGCAACGACTTCATCGAGGCCATACACCAGATCATTGTCGCGCTGCAGTTTCAGGCAGATGGCCTGGCGCAGCGCGAGGCTGCCGGTGGTGGCGGTGTAATGGGTGTCACCGCTGTGCATCGCCAGGCTGGCGGCCTCGAGAATGTGCGCCGGGGTGTCGAAGTCCGGCTCGCCCACGGTGAAGTTGACGATGTCGCGGCCCTGGGCGCGCAATTCGGTGACCAGGGCGTTGGCGGCGATGCTGGGGGAGGGGGCGATGCCCAGGACGCGGTCCGACAAAAATGCAGTGCTCATCTCGGACTCCTTCACGCCAGGCCGGCGTTGTTGAGGGCCTTGTCGATCCAGCTCTGGCGCACCGCACCGCTGGCGATCTCTGCCTTGACCGCTTCTTCGTGCTCGGCATGTTGTGCAGCGCGGCGCAGTACCTCGGCGGCATCGGCCTGGGAGAACGCGACCAGGCCGTCTTCATCGCCCACCAGCAGGTCGCCGGGGTTGACCACCATGCCGCCGATGGACACCGGCACGTTCACTTCGCCGGGGCCGGTCTTGTACGGGCCGGTATGCACCACGGCGCGGGCGTAGCACGGGGTGTCCTCGAAGCTGGCGACATCGCGAATCGCGCCGTCGATCACAAACCCCACGCAACCGCGCTGTTGGGCATACAGCTTGATCAACTCGCCGATCACCGCGTTGTTGGTGTCGCCCTGGCCGTCCACCACCAGCACATGGCCGGGTTGCAGCAGGCTCATGGCCTTGTAGATCAGCAGGTTGTCACCGGGGCGGGTCTTGACCGTGATCGCCGTGCCCACCAGCTTGCCGCTGCGGTTGTAGCGGGTCAGGCCACGGGCGCCGATATGACGGCCGAGGTTGTCGCTGATATGCGGGGTGACGACATGGGCAAACGCCTCGACCAGTTCGGCCGGCGCCATGGGCGCGTTGGGAAGGATGCGTGAACCGGGCAAGGACATGGCAAATCTCCATAATTGTTGGATAGCGATGGGCTATGGCCGGATCTTAGGAGTGATGACGGGAGAGTTTTAGCGATATTTTATGATGTGATAGCATCGCTTTTTCTCATGAGTTGGTCGCCATGATCACCTTCAAGCAAATCGATGCGCTGTACTGGATCGCCGAACTCGGCAGCTTCGAAGCGGCGGCAAACAAGCTGAACATGTCTCAGTCGGCCATCTCCAAGCGCATCCAGGAGCTGGAAGACACCTTCGACGTCGAGATTTTCGACCGCAGCAAGCGCAACGCCCGGCTGACGGAGAAGGGCGGTGAGCTGCTCGACTATGCCCGCGACCTGCTCAACAGCCGCGACCAACTGCTCGAACGGGTCAGCGCCCGCGAGGTGCTGGTGCGCCGTTTTCGCCTCGGCGTCACCGAACTCACCGCCTTGACCTGGCTGCCGGGGCTGGTGGAAGCGTTGCGCCAGGCCTACCCCAAGGTGCAGATCGAACCGTCAGTTGAACTGAGCAGCGAACTGTTTCGCAAGCTGGAAAGCGACCAGCTCGACCTGGTGATTGTGCCGGACGTCTACAGCGACCCGCGCTTCCACAGCACCGTCCTGCAAAGCGTGGAAAACGCCTGGATCTGCGCGCCTGGCCTGATCCCGCACCCCGACCCCGTCAGCCTGGAAGTGCTGGCCGATTACACCGTGCTGACCCAGGGTTCGCAGTCGGGCACCGGCCTGATCTACGAGCGTTGGCTGGCCGCGCACAATGTGCAGATGCCGCGCACCCTCACCAGCCATAACCTGCTGGTGCAGGTGGGGTTGGCGCTGTCGGGGATCGGCGTGAGTTATTTGCCCAAGGCGTGTCTGTCGCACTTGATCGAGCAGGGGGCGTTGCGTGCGCTGATTACACAGCCGCAGTTGCCGAGTATCCAGTATGTGGCATTGCACCGGCTGGACCGGCAATTCGGCCTGAACCAGGACGTGGCGCGGATGGCGCAGGCGTGCTGCGATTTTTCGCGGTTGCTGTTCTAGTCGGCTCGTAGGTTATGGTTTTTTTGCTGCAGGGCTGTGAGGACTGGGCGGTGCGATAGACGCCGCAACATCCCAGCTCATCAGCAACTGGCTGATCGCCGCGTCGAGGGTGGCATGGGGCACGTTGTCCCGCGCCAAGATCGACACCCCCTGCAAAAAACTGTCAAACACACTCGCCATCACCGCTGGCTGGGTCTGCTGCGGCAACTGGCCCAGGCGAATCGCGCGCTCCACACACGCCACAATCCCGGCCCGGGTGCGCAGGCGAGATTGGGTCAATGCATCGGCCACCCGCGCATTCTCCGGGCTGGGCGCACTCATCACGCCCAGCGCCACCATGCAGCCCTTGGGGTGCCCGTCTTCGCATTGCATGCGCGCCGACTGGCGCAGCGCGGTTTCGACGGCCTGGCGCGGGGGCAGGGTTTCGTCCCACAGGCATTCGGTGACCTGGGCGTAGGTCGCCAGGTAGCGCTTTACGCACTCGTCGAACAACGCCTCCTTGGAACCGAACGCCGCGTAGAAACTCGGCGCGGAGATCCCGCCGCCCAAACCCGCCTTGAGCTGGGCCAGGGAGGTGGCGTCGTAGCCATGCTGCCAGAACAGGTGCATGGCCTGTTCCACGGCGTGTTCGCGGTCGAAGGTGCGGGGGCGGCCCATTTGTGCCATGTCAGGTCTCCGGTGGGAAAGCGAGATAAATACTAGTCGATACATAAGTCGTTGACAACGCGGGGTGGTCGCCCGCAACATTTATATCGATCAGTATCTAAGTCTTGCCCAAGGAGTTTCCCGTGACCCCCTCACTCAGCTTATCGGCCTCATCCGAGCGCCTGCCCATCGGTGCCTTGCTCGCCCTGGCGATGACCGGCTTCATCTGTATCGTCACCGAAACCCTGCCCGCCGGCCTGTTGCCGTTGATCAGCGATGGCCTGGCGATTTCGCCGTCGATGGCCGGGCAGATGGTCACCGCGTATGCGCTGGGCTCGGTGCTGGCGGTGATCCCCATGACCATCGCCACCCGCGGCTGGCGTCGGCGCAATGTGCTGCTGCTGACCATCGTCGGTTTCCTGCTGTTCAACTCGATCACTGCGTTGTCGTCCCACTATGGCGTGACGCTGGTGGCGCGCTTCTTTGCCGGGGTGGCGGCGGGGTTGGCCTGGAGCCTGCTGGCCGGTTACGCCCGGCGCATGGTTGCGCCCCACCAACAGGGCAAGGCACTGGCGCTGGCGATGGTCGGCACGCCGATTGCGCTGTCGTTGGGGGTGCCGCTGGGCACCTGGCTCGGTGGCCTGGTGGGCTGGCGCACCACCTTCGGCCTGATGTCGGCCGTGAGCCTGATACTGATCGCCTGGGTGCTGGTGAAAGTCCCGGACTACGCGCCGCAGCCCGCCCATCAACGCCTGTCGCTGGGCAAGGTGCTGACCACGCCGGGGGTGCGCCCTGTGCTGGCGGTGGTGATCAGTTGGATGCTGGCCCACAACATTCTGTACACCTACATCGCACCGTTCGTGGCGCCGGCCGGTTTGGCCGAGCGCGTGGACCTGGTGTTGCTGGTCTTCGGGATCGCTGCGTTGGCGGGGATTTGGCTCACGGCCAGGCTGGTCGAGCCGTTATTGCGCAACACCGTGCTGGCAAGCCTGGCGAGCTTTGCGCTCATCAGCCTGGTGTTCGGCTTACTGGGAACGATGCCGCAGGTGATTTACCTCGGCGTGGCGGTCTGGGGCCTGAGCTTCGGCGGCGCCGCGACCTTGCTGCAAACCGCCCTGGCGGATGCGGCGGGAGAGGGCGCGGATGTGGCGCTGTCGCTGAACGTGGTGGCGTGGAACAGCGCGATTGCCGGCAGCGGCGTGGTCGGTGGCGTGCTGCTGGACACCTGGGGCGTGGGCGCATTTGCGTGGGCGATGCTGCTGTTGGTGGCCGTGGCGTTTGCCATTGCCTGGGTGGCCAGCGCCCATGGCTTCAAGCCGGGCGTGCGGGGTGCGGGAAAACCGGCGTCGCTCGGGCACTAATTTGACATCTGCTAGTCCATAATCCTCGAAATATCATTTACTTGGCTCCGTACGCGGAGCCTGCCGCTTCACTTTCCATCGAAGATTCAATCCATGCACCTACGCAACATTGCAGTTGGGCTATCGGCCTTTATCCTGTTTTCGGCCGGGGCGCATGCCCGTGGTGCGATAGACCTTTATTCCACTCAGGAACGGCAGTTGTCGTTCGACAGCTGTGCCGATGTATTCCCTGGCGCGACGCCGATCAAAACCGCAACCATCCCCGCCAGCATGAAACCCCTGGCGCTGTGCTCCGACCATTTCGCCGTGCTGTATTCGCAAACCAGCAAGACGCCGCTGGTGGTGGTCGAGCGCCTCAACGCCCGCCAGCTCAAGGACGCCAAAGGCGAGGAACGGACCAACCATTTCTACGCGGACCCGCGCATTCCCAAGGGCGCGCGGGCCGAGTTGAGCGATTACCATGGCCAGCAACCGGCCATGGATCGCGGCCATCAATCCCCGGCCGCCGATGCCCCCGATGCCAAGGCCATGGCCCAATCGTTTGCGCTGTCGAACATGGTGCCCCAGGACCCCACCAACAACCGCAAGATCTGGAGCAAGGTCGAGGCCGACGTGCGCAAGTTCGCGGTGCGCGCGGGCGGTGACGTGTATGTGTTTACCGGGCCGCTGTTCGACCCGGGCTACAGCACCATCGGCGACAACAAGGTGTGGGTGCCGACGCGCCTGTTCAAGCTGGTGTACGACGCCTCCAGCCAGCGCGCCTGGGCCTACGTGCTGCCCAACGCCGAAACGCGCATTCAGAAGCCGATGGACTACGACACCTTCGTGAAAAGCACCGGGCTCAAATTGCTGGGTAACCTTCCGGTATCCGGGTCGGTGGGGCGCTCCTGATCAAGCGGCTTACCTGGCTTTTTTCAACGCTTTCAAGCGTTGGGTTGCACGTTGCACGGCGGCCATTTTCTCGGGGCGCTTCATGCGTTTCCACTTGCGGATCTCGTCCTTGCTGCGGCCACAGCTGACGCACAGGTCGCCGCTGAGCTGGCAGGTGGAGACGCAGGGATTTTCGATGTCTTTAGCCAAGGGTTCACCTGGGTGGGGGTAAAGGCTTACGCCGAACGAAACTCAATGGTGAGGTGGCTCACTTCATGCACCGCCTTGAGACGCTCGCGAAGGGTGTCGGCATCCGTGGTCGCCTGGCCGAGCACACTCACGATCGCTGCGTGGGCGTCGGGGCCCACGCGCCACACGTGCAGGTCGGTAATCCTGGCGTCGCCGGGTTGCTCGACCAACGCGCGGATCTCGGCGGCGACGTGCTCATCGGTTTGATCCAAGAGCACACCGGCGGTCACCCCCATCAGGCTCCAGGCCCAGCGCGCGATCACGATGGCACCGACGATACCCATCACCGGGTCCAGCCACACCCAGCCCAGGTAACGCCCGGCCAGCAAGGCGGCGATGGCGAGGACCGAGGTCAGCGCATCGGCGAGCACATGCACATAGGCGGATTTGAGGTTGTTGTCGCTGCCGTGGTGGTGCTCGTGATCGTGCTCATGGCTGTGACCGTGGCCCAGCAACAGCGCACTGACGATATTCACCACCAGGCCCACGATGGCAATCAGGGTGGCGGTACCGAACTGCACCTCGGTGGGTTCCAGCAGGCGGATCACCGACTCGACGCCAATGCCCAGGGCCACCAGCGCCAGGATCAGCGCCGAGGCGAAGCCACCGAGGTCGCCCACCTTGCCGGTGCCGAAGCTGTAGCGCGGGCTGCGCGCGTGGCGTTTGGCATAGGCATAGGCTGCGGCGGCAATGCCCAAGGCACCGGCATGGGTCGCCATATGAAAACCGTCGGCCAGCAGGGCCATGGAGCCGGTGAGGTAGCCGGCGGCAATTTCCGCCACCATCATCACCACCGTCAGCATCACCACCCACAGGGTGCGCCTGGCGTTCTCGTCGTGGGCAGCGCCGAGGAACACATGGTCGTGGGCTTGGTGGGGCATGAGCGTCATTTGGCGTAGCGCCGGATGGCTTCGAGCAGTTCTTCGACGCCCTTGCTGCGTTCCTCCTCGCTGAGGGAAGGATCGGCCACGTGCGCCCTGGCGTGTTCTTCGATGATTTCTTCCATCAAGCCGTTGATGGCACCGCGCGTAGCGGCCACCAGGTGCAGGGTTTTGGTGCAGTCGGCGTCCGACGCCAGGGCTTTTTCCACCGCTTGAATCTGCCCGGCGATGCGCTTGACCCGTTTTATCAGGCTGTCTTTGTTGGCTGCGATATGGCCCACGGTATACCCCTCCTACCTATAGTGCGGCGGAGTGTTTCATACCCCACCCCCCTATACAAGGTGACCGCAGCGCCCACAGGTTATACTCGCCCCTTCGCAATCACTCCTTCAAATCAAACCGAGATACCCCATGAGCACCTCTCTTTCCCTCACCCCTGCGCGCAAGCCTGTCGCGCCGCTGGTGGCCTTTGTCATCCTGGTGCTGGGCGCCTTGTTCCTGCAAAACAGCGTCGGTTCGCGCCAGGTGCTGTTGCTGGTGGTCGGCGCCGCGCTGGGCTTGACCCTTTACCACGCTGCCTTCGGCTTCACCTCCGCCTGGCGCGTGTTTATCAATGATCGCCGTGGCGCTGGCCTGCGGGCGCAGATGGTGATGCTCGCGCTGGCGGTGCTGCTGTTTTTTCCGGCGCTGGGGGCGGGCACGTTGTTCGGGCAACCGGTGGTCGGGCTGGTGGCGCCGGCCGGGGTGTCGGTGGTGTTCGGTGCGTTTATTTTCGGCATCGGCATGCAGTTGGGCGGCGGGTGTGCCTCGGGCACGCTGTTCACGGTGGGCGGCGGGAATGCGCGCATGCTGGTGACGCTGTTGTTCTTTATCTGCGGCTCGCTGATCGCCACCCACCATGTGGACTGGTGGTTTGCGTTGCCGGCGTTCCCGGCGGTGTCCATCGTCAAGAGCTTCGGCGTGGTGCCGGCGTTGCTCGCCAGCCTGACCATGTTTGCGCTCATCGCGGCCGTCACCGTGCGCCTGGAAAAGCGCCGCCACGGCCAGCTTGAAGCCGGCGTGACCAGCGAACACCAAGGCCTGCGCCGCTTCCTGCGTGGGCCATGGCCGTTGGTATGGGGCGCGATTGGTTTGGCGTTGCTCAACTACGCCACCCTGGCGCTGGCCGGGCGGCCGTGGGGGATTACCTCGGCCTTCGCGCTGTGGGGCGCCAAGGTGGCAAACGGGTTGGGTGTGGACGTGGCCAGCTGGGCGTTCTGGCAACTGCCGGGCAACGCCAAGGCCCTGGCTGCGCCGGTGTGGGAAGACATCACCAGCGTCATGGACATCGGCATCGTCCTCGGTGCGCTGTTGGCCGCCGGCCTGGCCGGGCGCTTTGCCCCCAGCCTGAAGATCCCGGCCCGCTCGCTGCTGGCCGCGGTGATCGGCGGCCTGCTGCTCGGCTACGGCTCGCGCCTGGCCTACGGCTGCAACATCGGCGCGTACTTCAGCGGTATCGCCTCGGGCAGCCTGCATGGCTGGGTGTGGCTGGTGGCGGCGTTTATCGGCAACAGCGTGGGCGTGCGCCTGCGGCCGTTTTTCTTTGCCGGTGAGCGCCGGCCCGAAGCGCTGAGCGGTTGCTGAGTTAACCCTCGGGGGAAATGTCTGGCGCCTGGGCGGCCTCAGCCGCCAGCTTTTCCCGCTCGGCCTTGCTGATGTACTTATCCTTGGATTTCGGTGCCAATTTGGCGCTGGCCTTTTTCGCTTTGGCCTTGAACAGCTGTTGCAGTTTTTTCTGGCGATTCATGGGTTGTTACCTGGCGTGTACGTGCGCGGATGATACCAGCTTAAAAAACCGCGACGGCTGCCTGGGTCGCTTTTTAGCGCCGATCTGTGCATTGAATCGCCGCGCCTTTCGCCAATACTCGGGCCCCGCATTCCCCGAGTATTGAACGCGATAAGGAACACACCATGAGCCTGCACACCCGCACCAAACGCATGACCGTGCCCCAACTGGTCGCCATGAAAGGCCAGCAGAAAATCGTCTCCCTCACGGCCTACACCAGCGCCATCGCCAGGCTGATCGATCCGCTGGTGGACTTCATTCTGGTCGGTGACTCCACGGCCATGGTCGGCTATGGCCGGGCGTCGACCTTGAGCATGCAGCTCGAAGAAATCATCGGCCACACCCGTGCCGTGGTCGACAGCACGCGCCTGGCCTGTGTGATTGCCGACATGCCATTTGGCAGCTATCAGGAATCCCATGAACAGGCGTTCCGCAATTGCGCCCAGGTGTTGGCGCGCACCGGCTGCGATGCGGTCAAGCTGGAAGCCAACCAGGCGCTGGCGGGCACCGTGGCGTTCCTGGTGGCGCGTGGTATTCCGGTGATGGCGCACGTGGGGCTGATGCCGCAGTTCGTCAACGTGATGGGTGGGTTCAAGGCCCAGGGCCTCACGGCTGAAACCGGCGCAGTGATTGCCGAAGACGCCCGCGCCAATCTGGAGGCGGGCGCTTTCAGCCTGCTGCTCGAGGGTGTGGCCGAAGGCGTGGCGCGGCAGATCACCCTGGACTCGAACAGGCCCACCATCGGCATCGGCGCCTCACCGGCCTGCGACGGCCAGGTGCTGGTCACCGAAGACCTGTTGGGCCTGGGCGGCGAGCATCTGCCGCGCTTCGTCAAGCAGTACGCCGATGTCGGCGCGGTGATTCGCGATGCGTGCGAGCGGTTTGCCGACGACGTGCGCCAGGGCCGCTTCCCCCAAGCGCAACACTGCTACGGGCTTTGACGGATCGCCTGGGCCAACAGCTGCACGGCCTGGGTGATGTCCTTGCTCCAGTCGAGGGTGTAGCTCAGGCGCACATGCTGCGCCCAGCTGCCGTGCAGGCTGAACAACTGCCCCGGAGCGATCACGACGCGCTGGGCCAGCAGGCGTTCGAACACGTGCCCCATGTCGACCGGGCGCCTGGCCTCCAGCCAGAAACTCGCGCCGCCATGGGGTTCGACCACGTGCCACTCGCCGTGCGTTTCCAGCAGGGCTTTCATGCGCGTCATCCGTTCCCGCAAGGCCGCGCGCAGCATCAACAGGTGCTGATCGATGCGCCCGGAGGTGAACAGCTTCGCGATCGCTTTCTGACGGGTCGGCGACAGGCGAAATCCCCGCTCCAGGAACACCCGCTGCAACTGCGGCCCTTGCCCGCGACACAGCACATAAGCGTAGGGTGCCTCCGCGCCGATCACCTTGTCGAAGGTCGAGAACACCAGCAGTTTCTGTGGGTCGGCAAAGTCGCGATAGCGGGCGGTGGGCGGCTCGAAATACAGCTCGCCGTAGGTGTCGTTTTCGAACAGCCAGATGTCCCGCTCTGCCAGCCAGCGGCAGATCTGCTGTTTATCCTGCGCCGGCATCACGCCGCCCTGGGGCACGTTCACGCTGGATGACAGCACCGCCAGGCGGATCGGCTCCCGCTCGAGCAGTGCCTGGAAGGCGGGCAGGTCGAAGCGCCCGTCCGCGCCGAGGGGCATTTCAATCACGCGGATATTCGCCGCCTGCAACTGACGCAGCACCGCCCACGAACACGGCGACTCCACCAGCGCCAGCGTGCCACGCAACGCCAGGGCGCTGAGCGACAGGTCCAGCACGCTGTGCAGGTCCGAACCGATATACACCTGTTCGGCCTGCCAATAGCGCTGGGTGGATTGGGTGTAGCGCGCGGCCAGTGCCGCACGCAACTCGGGCTCGCCGAATGGCAGGTACAGCGGCGTGAGGGCGCGCGGGTACTGGCGGGCCAGTTCGCGCTCCATCATCAACAAGGGGTTTTCCAACGACAGCAGCATCGCCGGGGCGTCGCTGCTCAGGGCCAGCATGCCCGGCTGGCGGGCGTTGGCGAATACCTGGTCGAGCAAATCAGGCGAACCTTCGCTCAACAGCGGCGCCGGCACGGCCCGGGTGAAATAGCCGCGCTTGGGCCTGGCCTGGACACGCCCCTCATCCTCCAGCAGCGCATAGGCGTACTTGGTGGTCGATACCGACACGCCCAGGCGCCGGGCCAACTGGCGCAGGGACGGCAGTTGGCGTTCGCCTGCCGAAGGGCTCGCCTCGATCAACTCGACAAGGTAGCGGTACACCGCCTGATAGGCGAAAGAAGCGTCGTTGGCGGTATCCATGGACCCTCGGTTTAGCCAGGCTGGGCCGCCAGGCTATTACTGATGTTGCGCCCCAGCACCAGCACTGTAACAAAACCGCAGCCCACCAGTGCCGTGGCCAGGCTCAACAGCACCGAGCTGCCCAGTTGGTCGACGATGCGCCCGCCGAAGAACGAACCCAAGGCAATGATCACCTGGAACAAGGCCACGAACAGCGGCATGCCGCGTTCGACATCCTTGGGCGCCACCACAAACATCCAGATACTGGCACAGGCCGGGAAGGCGCCGAAGGCGAAGCCCCACAGCCCGATCAGCATCGCTGCGCCGGTCATGCCGGTGGCGAAGTGGGGGAACAGCGCGGTGCTGGTGCCGATCATCAGCGCCACCAGCAACAGGGTGTGACGCACGCTGCGGTTGGCGGCGAAACCGGCAAAGATATTGCCGAACACCCCGGCCACGCCGAAGAGCAGCAACAGCGAACCAATCGTCGGCCCGTCGAAGCCGGAACTGTATTTGAAGAACGGCGCGACATAGGTGTAGGCCGCAAAGTGCGCCAGGCCGATCAACAGCACCGCGATCAACCCGATCCGCGCCTGTGGGTTGATAAACAACGCCGGCAGGTCGCTGACGCGAATGGCCTTCTCCGGGGTGAGCCGCGGCAGCAGGAACACCTGCGCCAACAGCACCGGCACGCCCAGCAGTGCGGTGACCAGGAACGTCATGCGCCAGCCCATCAGGCCGCTGAGCCAGGTGCCGACCGGCACGCCGAGCACGGTGGCCAGGGTCACGCCCATCATGATGATCGAGGTGGCCTTCGCCACGTCCACACCCCTGGGCGCCAGGCGCCCACTGAGGGCAATGGCCGTGGCCCAGAACCCGCCGATGCTGATGCCCAGCAAGACACGGCCGAACAGCAGCAGGCTGAAGTCACTGGCAAAGGCCACCACCGAGTTGGCGATGATCATGATCAACGTCAGGCCGATCAGCAGGTAACGCCGGTCCATCGCGCCAATGCTCACCGACAGGAACGGCGCAGCGAGGGCGGCCATGATGCCGGGCAACGTCACCATCAGTCCGGCGTGGCCGGCGCTGATACCGAGGTCGCTGGCGACGTCGTTGAGCACACCTACCGGCAGGAATTCACTGGTCACCAGGGCGAAAGCGCCCACCGCGACCGAGAGGATTGCCAGCCACTGCTGTTTGACGCTTTGCTGATTATGTTCGGGACGGCCGCTGGGGGCCTGGAGGGCACTTGGCATGATGCTGGGTTCCAAGGGGGATGTCGCCTGAGGCCAGGCGAAGGGGAAGAATTGGGAGGCGATTATAGGAATCGGGCCTGGCCACCCTATAGGCGAGCGGTTCGATAGTAATCATCAGTGCTATCGATGTGAGGGGGCTGCGTAGTTCAGCGGCATCGCCTTGGCAGCCTGCCAGTCATCCGGCAGGCGCTCGATGCTCACCGCGTCAAGGGCTGACGATGCCCGGCGCTTGCGCCGCAACCGGCCGGTGTTGGACAAACGTTGCCTTGACCCTTTTGGAGAACAGTATGTAGGGGACCCAGATCGAGGTGGACACCAATCCGCGGACGGTTTCCTTGGTCGTGTTGTAGTCGAATATGGGTTCATCCACCAGAACAAGCGAGCTGAACCATGCATCAAGTGGAACGTAAACAGCCGAGGCGATGAGCGTGACGATATAAACCTTGGGGAATAAATAATGTTCGCAGAAGAACAGGTAAACCAAATAACCAAAGGCCGCGATAAAGACTGCATTGACGAGGGTTTCTGAAATCAGGATCGCGCCCCACAGGGCGTTAGTCATCGTCGTGCCGGATGAGGTGAGGATGCTGAACGAGCCATCTGCGAATATTGGGTAATACACCGCGATAAGGGCATAACCCAGGCGCGCCAAGGCTATAAACAGGCCCAAGCCAACCACGATCAACCAACCGCCAAGTCCCTTCGGGTGTTTACTTTCTTGCATGTTCGCTCCGCAGTTCAATAGCGTTAAAACGATAAATAGTCAGCCGTGCTGCTGAATCACCGGCCTCGGCCATGCCCCCCGGCTTGAAGAACGACATATACCAGGCAAGCAAAATCACGGCGGCTCAATACTCCTCGCCAGCCCTGTCGCCCATGCAGCGGTCATCTTTTCCCCAACAACATCAAATTCCGGGTGGGTGCTTCGATAGTCCGAAAGCTCCACCATTGCACGGCTCATGCCGCTGTGGACTCTGGCGAGCAATTCATTGCAACGAGCCTCTGTCAAATTGCACGAACTGCGCCCGAACTGGACCAGCATCTTACGTTTTGGCCAAGCCTTTGAGCCACCGAGCAACAGACCCATAATATCGTTGACTTGGTACACCGTGGTCGTCACAAGGTCGTAAGCCGGCGCGAGCCAAATATCGGCATCTTCTGCGCAGTTCTCATAGAGCAGGCCAAAGTTTTTCAAGTGCCCGTCTCCATTTTGTATGCCAGCGCAGAGCGCCACCATCATAAAGAAGTCCTCAAGTGCCTTAGTCACAAGAGAAGGAGAGACGTAAGTCTTGATCAACTTCGCGCAGCCCTGGTAGCTGCCGTCGTACTTTTTATCTGTCCCCCATCCGGATAAGACGCACATATCCTCAAAACCAAGGTAGGCGCTGTCACCGATATCGAACCGTTTGACCACCAGAAACTTACCCTGCTGACTCAACTGGCATTCAGGCACTTCAAGGCCTGTATGAAGTGCCGCGCGCATGCAGAAAAACTCATTGGCCGCCAGTTGCGCGAAGTCTGAATCATTGAAGGCCTTCACCAAGTGCGTAGCGCCACGATGGGTGAGACGCGCAACGTCAGGATTCGTATCGTCAGCGTCGCGCACCAGTACCTTCGGCTGAACGCCAGAAACGCCTGAGTAGGCTGCGTAGGTTTTCATCAGGTCGTCGAACAGATCTTTCGCCCCGTCATACACGAGCAGCTCGGAGAGTTTTATTTCAGGTAGTAACTCATCCGCAGTGGCTCGGGCGACGCTGATTCGGCCCAACTGATGGGGGCCGACGATACCCAGCAATGCGAAGTCATCAAAACCTCGCACGGACTTGCTGAAACGTCTCACAAGCTCCGCTTTCAGGTGGCCTTCGGGGAGATGCATCTCAAACAGGGGATGGATGCCATACGCCCAGATGTAGCTCTCCAGGCGCACGGGCATGGTCAGCGAAACCGCGTTCTTTTCGGTGACTGCCTGGTTATATGAAAACACCGAATCGCGCTGGTTTTCTTCACTGCGCCCGAGTATTCCGGCATACACGCCGCTGGCGCCGATGTGCAGCCGATCGCTTTGTCTAGTCATGGACGTTTTCTGCTTTCAGTTCATCCAGCGTTTTGCGTCGACGCTTAGGTGTCGCGGTTAACTCGTACCCTAACCCTTCAAGGATCGCAGCCACCTTGCGAATTCCCACTTCGGGGATGGTGTTGTTCTCGATTCCGGAGATGGTTGCACGACTCATACCGTGCCGAAGTGCGAGCTGGCTTTGGGAAAGGCCAGCCGCCTTTCGCAGGTTTTTGATCAGGAAACCTAAATCGTCCACAGTGTTTGCATCCTATACAATGCATTTGTGAGGGTTAATACACTTATGCATCGTATTTGATTCGTTTTTTCTTGAATAGCCTTTTCTTTAGTTAGGCGCTTTGCGCCCCAAAAACTCACTGATCAGCCCCACCACCTGCTGCTGAATCACCGCCCGTGGCCGAGCCCCCTCACCATCGCGGCAAATCATGCCGTCGCCCGGTGAACTCTCCTCGATCAGCGCCATGCCCCCCGGCTTGCAGATCGACATAAAGCTGAAGTGCGTAGCGTCGGCGATCTCCACGTACTTCGTCGTTGCTTCAGGCAGCCGCTTGACCATGTCGGCGGACTCCAGCTGCGGGTCCATATCCTCCGACGGCACGCCCCCCGCAATCACCAGCGCCGGTACCGGCAATGCAGCCAGGCTGGCGTCGGTGAAGCCGCGGGACAGGCCCAGGTCCAGGGACACGATGGCGGTGACGCGCTTGTCGCTCAAATCCGCCGCCAAGCGCGCTTTACCTTCTGGCGTGCCGGCGGGGTTCATCTCCTGGTAGCCGATGCAACCGCCGAGCTTGGGGTGGACGCTGCAGTCGCGGCTGAACAGCTCGGGATCGAAGCGCGCCCCGGCGAGTTCCAGCACGGTCCAGCCGCCCAGGGAATGGCCCACGGCGGCGATCTGGCCTTTCGCGACCGCGCCAAATGGCTTTGGCTGGGCCAATACCGCATCGATCACGCGGCTCAGGTCGGCCGGGCGTAGCCATAACTGCGCGGCGGTTTGCGGGTTGCGATCCTGGGTGGTGGTGCCGGGGTGGTTGACCGCCGCGACGATGTAGCCCTGATGCGCCAGCGCACTGGCCAGCCACACCTGCTTGCCCCAGTTACCGCCATAACCGTGGGAGAGCACCACCAGCGGATGCTCACCGGCAGCCGGCGGGGCGTCGGGTACGGCGAGGGCACCGATGAACACCGCGTTGTCGGCGATCAGGGTGGGTTTGGCGGTGGTGGTGGCGGGGTACCAGACGACCAGTTCGAGTGGTCGGTTGTCTTGCGCATCGGGCAGGGTGACGGTCTTGAACCCGACGGGGTTTTCGGCGGCGAAGGCAGGAGCGGTCAGGCACAGCAATAGCAGGGCGGCGAGGGCGTTTTTCACGGTTGTTATCGTCCTTGATATGAGCGACGCATCATGCACTGAATCCCCCGTTCAGTGCCATGAGCCCCGCGCCATTTTTACCTGCCGTTAACGCCTACCCATGGGTCAACCCCGTCAACGTATCCGCAATGGTCTTGGTCCGTTGCGCCGTACCCTCCGTCGCCCGGCTCGACGCCTCCAGCACATCCAGCATCTCCCGCAGCGCACCCACCCCGGTGGACTGGTCTTCAATCTGCTGGGCCACCCGCTGGATCTCACTCGACAACAAGTCGATATCCACACCAATTTCCGCCGCATTCTTGCGCGTGATTTCCGCCAGCTTGCGCACCTCGTCCGCCACCACCGCAAAGCCCCGGCCCAGGTCGCCCGCGCGCGCCGCTTCAATGGCGGCGTTGAGCGCCAGCAAGTTGGTCTGCCCGGCGATCTGCTGGATCACCTGCACAATCGACTGGATACGCAAACTCGACCCCGCCAGCGTGCGCGCCCCCTGCACCGCGACATCCGCCTGGCTCGACAGCCCCTCGACCGTGGCCCCGGCCTGGGCAGACACGCTGTTCTGCTGGCCAATCGTGCCCACCAGTTCATCCATCGAGGCGTGCAACTCGCCGGAGTAATGCTTGAGCTGCGAAGCGATGTCCTCCTGCTGACGCTCGGCCTGGGCCAACACCAGGCCCAAGTCGGCCAGGCCCTCGAAGACTGGCAGGATATTGCGGTCCAGGCCTCGGGTATTCAGGGTGTCGGTGAAGTCATTGTTCTTGAATGCGGTAATCTGCTTGACCACCACATGGTTCAACCCCGCCAGCTTCTTCACCTGACGCCGTAGGAAAAACGCCTTGAACTCGCCGTAATGGGCGATGAAATTGTCCACGTACTCATCACTGAAACTCGCACCCTTGGCCACCCGAAAGAAGAAAATCGCCGTCAGCGTCTGGTTCAGGTTCAGGCCCAGAATCTCCCCGAAGGTCGAAAACCCCGCCAACGGCACATCCCCAAAAATGCCGGCCATGCTGCCCAGCTCGGCGCCGTTATTCAGCCGGCGCAGAATGCAGTCATTCAAAATCCCCGCCACCGGCTGGCCACCCTTGCCGCGCAGGAACTGCTCATAGTCCAGGCGCGTCGCCTCCCGCAATGGGGTACGCCGCACCATCACCAACTCCTCGCCCGGCGCCACGTCGCAAAACAACTGCACGATCTGCTGCTCATAATCGATGCGCGCGATGGACCGCACAAACAACTCACTGCCCACCCGAATCGCAAACGAATAATCCGCCAGCTTCGACTCCAACGCCTGGGGCGCGCAACTGAACGCATCACACAGCGCCTGCACCATGCTCTTGATATTGCCGCTGCTGTCGATCACCTGGTCAATCGTGCGGTCCTCCACCGACGCGGTCAGCACACTGAAGGTCAAATCCGCCGGTTTAAAGTTCTGGCTCTTGAACACCCCAAACCGCACATGGGCCGCCGTTTTCAGGAACACAATCTGCGCATGGTTCTGATAACTGCGCTGGCCGTCATGAATCAGCGTCTTCTGGAAATCCGACTTACCACCGGCCGATCCCCCTACAAACAAACACGGAAACCGCCCCGACTCATACAGCGCCTCCATGAAAAACGACTCCGACGCCGACAACCCATCGAACACCACATACGCCAAGGTATCGCGATGATCGATCGACGTACGTACCTGCACCCGCTTGATATTCGCCACCAACTTGGCAATCCGCTCCTGCATCCCCAGGCGAGTGCCGCCACCGCGAATGTCCTCACACTCCAGCGGCACCATCACCACCTCGGCCGAAGCGATCAGACTGTCGTCGAACAACTGCAACACCACCCGGTCCCAGCGCTCGCCGGTGGCGCAATACAGCGAACCGGGCGCGTTGCACAGCTCGCCGGAGGTGGTGCACAGGCTGAGGGTGGACTGGGGGAAACGACGCTTGAGCTTGGCGGCGATGGCGTCGATGTCCAGGTGGGGGGAGATGAAGCCGGTGATCAGGGTGGGGGTGATACGCAGGGCCGTGAGTGCGGCGTCCAGGTTGTTGGCGGTGCTGGTGAGGGTGGTGGTGCCTTGGCGAGCGGGCCGGGATTTTTTCAGGAGGGAGAGTGGATTCATGGGGGGGGCTCGGTCGAGTGGGGATGCGGGGGTAGGCATGTGGTTAGTAGGGTTATCGGCAGGTTGGGTGGGGGCTGGAGGGGGGGGGTGGGGGATGCGACGGATGGACGCGGGTGTAGGGAGGTTTCCCATTATTGGCAGGTTGCCATCGGTCAGGCACGGACGTTGAGCAATTATTGCCACCAGGAGAAGCTGTGATCCGTAAGTGTGATGAAGTTAAATCGATTAGGCGTAAGCGCTTGATTTCAAGGCTCTTAATCTGCCCTGGCTGCTACCAACCATGACCTCTAGTGTTTTTTCAAAATGACCTCGTTGAATCTCTTGCGTGGTCAACATCTCTGGTGTCCCGCTTGACTTTTGAAAAACATGCGAACGTATGAAGGGGGGCACACGCGGCAAAAAAAAGGTCACAAGCTATTCCTTGCGCAATGTTAATAAGCCATCATGTGGCCACGTCAAAGTGAAACGCAGCGAATATGAATGAACCGGGCGTTATGGATGCTCAATACATAATATTAGAGTTTGTAAAAAACAGCGCACCAGATTGACAGCGTTATTAATTGTCTCTATATCACGCCATTGCTAAGGAAGAATTCATGGCTCCAATTATTGAATATTTTTCAATAACAAAACTTCACGGTTATAAGAACGTTAAGTTAAAATTTGATGAGTTGTACAAGATCTTATTGTCAGAGAATGGCGAAGGAAAAACAACCATCCTTAAGATAATCGATGCCACTCTAAACGGGAATATCACAAAGCTTAGAGAAATAAGTTTTGGTAGTATTGAGATTAAATTTTCTAGTGTTGTAACTCCTATATCTATAATGAAGACCGAGTTGGAGTATGACTGGGAGTCAAAGGCATACAAACATATTTCAGGAAGAGTTTCTAGCGAAGAGCTTTCGGCAATAATAGATATAGTGATGGCGGAGAATAAGTTTGAAACGGTTCGTAAAAAAATCAGTCAGCTCTTTGCGCCACAAGCCTCATTATCTGTAACCAAGCTAAACCAAATAGACTCAAGATACCCTTTCAGTTCTATGGCAATTAGAGACCTTTTTGACGAAAAAGAGTCACTATTGCTAGATCTAAGGAAAATGGAATTTTTCCAACAAATTGAAGAGCACTTCAAGCTTAAAACGCTTTACTTACCAACGTATCGAAGAGTTGAAGATTTGTTGTCGTCTTTAAATATCGATAAGGAGAAGCAAGGGGATGACTATATTCAGTTCGGTTTGACGGACGTTGAGGAAAAACTTGAATCAATAAAAAAAGAAATCTTGACCTCGTCTAACGATTCAATGTCTCGAATAAATAGTGAGATCTTAACTCGACTGGTCAACGGCTTGACCGTCAACGATCAAGATAGATCTATAATCACTAGTAATTCCGATTATATTGAGTTGGTGCTAAATCGATTCGGAAGATCCTTGTCTCCTTCCGACAAGTCAAAAATAATCTCACTAGTAAAAAACAAAATTGAAGTGGCAAAAAAGAAAAACGACACGCTCGTTTATTTTCTTTCCAAGATGTATAGCGCTTTCTTCGAGCAGCGGGAGAAGGATAAAGCGTTGACTAGGTTTTCAGAAATATGTACGAAGTATTTCAAAAACAAAACCATGAAATATGATCCCACATCGATCAGTGTGGTTATCACATGTCCTGATAGTGACCAGCCCATCAAGTTTGGGGACCTATCATCAGGTGAAAAGCAAATTGTCTCTCTCTTCTCAAAACTAGTTTTAGAACGAGATAATCAGTATTTTATCTTGTTTGATGAACCAGAGTTATCATTGTCCGTAGAATGGCAGAAATTGCTTATTAGGGATGTAATAAGCTGTGATAGCTGCTCTATGTTGCTTGCTATGACTCATAGTCCATTCATATTTTCAGGGCTAACAAAATACACATCAGATCTCCAATCTTATTTTTTTAAGGAGTTGGATTGATGAGCTCTCGTGTAGAAAAATTGCTGGAGAGCTTAGAAGAAACAGAAGTTTTTTTCTTAGAGTATTCTCGTATTCGTTCCTATGGAAAAGCAATTTTCCTTATTGAAGGAAAAGATGATCCTAAGTTTTATACTTCAAAAATCTCAACTATATTTGGTGATCTTTGGGACGCTGTATCAGTTGGAGGGAAATCAAAAGTTTTGGAACTGAGGGTGTCAATTCGAAGTCACCCCATGTTCAAAGCAGACAAAGTTTTTTTTCTTATGGACAGGGATTTCGATAGAAGAGAATTAGATGCGGATGTTTATACTACGCCATCGTATTCCATTGAAAACCTCTATTGTGATTCGACTACGATTAAAAATCTTATAATTGGCGAGTGCGGTTTGAGTAATTACAAAATTGATCGCCGTGCAGATATAATTAATTTCATTGTTCAAGAGTACGAGAGATTACAAAAGACATTTCACCGAAGCAAAAAAATAATTACTGTAAACTCAGTTTTTCTCTATATTAGAAAAGAGATGCATTCAAAAAAAATCAGCCTTGATAAAGTTTTTAAAGTGGACGTCAAAATAGCAGGTGGAAGCCTCGTAGTTAAACTCTCACGGAGAAGCGAATATAATGCTGTGAGACTTACGGAGAAAACAAAATTTAAAGAGTTTTTGGATCAAAGTCCTCAGCTTAAAGAAACGTTAAATAGCCCTGGGATGCTATTCAGAGGAAAGCAAGAGATATTGTTTCTCAGGGAGTTCGTTAAGCTATTAAAAGAAGATGGTGCCCTGTCAAAAGATGTTTTTATTAAATTTGGCTACAAACTGAAGCTAGAAAATCCATCAATGGCGGACCATGTTCTTTCCTCGCTGGCACAATATGTACGTACTCCGGAGTGTCTTTCTAGTTTTCTCAATCGAGGCAAGGCAATTGCTTTTTAAAGCTTGTGCTTAGAGCCTTAGTTAAGGGGCGGGTCTATTTATTCAGAAAGAAAATCGCCGAGTCTTCGTAAAGTAAGTCACAAAAACTCAGCGATCTATCGAGTTGGTGGAAGATTAGTTGCCCGCTCCAGCCGCCTATTGCTCCATCAACTTATCCGCCAACACCCCCCCAACTCACTCAACTGATGAATAATTGCTAATAATTGGGGTCAGACCACCATTAATTCAATTGTGGTCTGACCCCGTTTTCCGCTGTTCGATGCGGGCGCCAGCTACCCGATCAACAAACACGTGACCGTCTCGATCAATGGACAAAATCTGTTGGACACCGAGTATGTGGCCACCTGTGACGATTCTTATGAGTGCTACCCAGGGATGCGGCGTACGCTGCTGACCAGCGCTAAATACTTCTGGTGACCAGATGCACACCATTGACTAAAAAGCGGCCTACCGAGAGGTAAGCCGCTTTTTATGTGCGCCAGGCAGGGTGCATTGACGCGCACCTAGCTCCGTAGACACCCGACGGTCGCGTTTGGCCGTTTTCTGCCGGTTGCAAGAGGCTGAATCAGCTCAAGCAAACAGCAATCTTTGAGCTATACATTCCTTGCTGGAATGCGTCACATAAAATTAATGAATTTTTATTATTGTTGTGTCTGGCGTAGCTTGATTTCAGGACATGAAGAACCGCATTGAAATCATCCCCTCTCGACTCAGCTGAAAAATTTGATACCTCACGAGCTAATGAGTACGGACGACAGAGCCGTATTGCGCTATCTGGATATGACGCCTACCAAGACTTGGCTGCGTGCATGCTGGCGGCAAGCCTGGGCAATGCAAGTTCGGCAAAAATACTGGTCGTTGGCGCTGGCGGTACGGCGCAGGAGATTATTGCGATGGCCAAGCTTGAACCGAGTTGGCGCTTCACGGCCGTTGACCCATCCGAACCGATGCTGGAGGCAGCGAAGCAGCAGTTAGAGGAAAACAACTTGCTTGAAAGAACGGCCATGCATCTTGGGCAAGTTGAAGACCTGGCAGCAGACGAGTCATACGACGCAGCGACTTTGATCGGTGTACTCCATCATCTCTATGGAGATGACGCCAAGCGACAAATTTTACGATACATTCGGGCTCATCTAAAACCGGGTGCGCCGCTGATTGTCGCGGGGAATTAATACGCATATGCCAGCCAGCCGTTACTACTTGCGGCCTGGGGGCAGCGGTGGCGGCAGCATGGGGCCAGCGCGGATGAAGTGAAGGTCAAGCTTGGGAAAATCCTTCAAGGCGCTGATCCTCCACATTCCGAGGCGGCGGTTCAGAAACTCTTGCATGACGCCGGATTTGGAGACGCTACCCGTTTCTTCAGCAGCCTTTTCTGGGGGGCGTGGTTGACTTGCAAAGTGGTCTGAACATGGCCGCGAATGATTGCTTCTAGCCGGAAGCAGTCGATCACGAACTCGGGTGAAGACTGTTAGGGTATGGGTCTATTTATTCCCAAAGAAAATCGCCGAGTCTTCGCAAAGTGAGTCACAACGACTCAGCGATCTATCGAGTTGGTGGAAGGTTAGCTGCCCGCTCCAGCAGCCCCCTCCCGCTCCATCAACTTATCCACCAACAAAACCCCCAATTCACTCAACTGGTGAATCGCCAACGCCACATCCCGCTGCTTCCCCGTCAGCTCATCCGACAGGTCCAGCAACAACGCAGTCACCGAAGAAAAAGTCTCATAGCTATTGGCAATCAGCACTTCACTGCTGGCATCGTCAGCAACGGTGAACAGCGTCGTCGAAGGTGGAGGAGGCGGCCCTGGCGGTTCGGCACCCGCGTTGAGATAGTGATCAATCGCACGATGCGCCGCCTGATTCAGTTTCAGGTCGGGGCCGTTCGGAGGGTTAGGCGTGACTTTGTGCATAACGGAATTTCCCTGTCAGGGCCGACACCGTTTCGCTACTAAACGAAAGGGTGGCAGCTGTACGCAGGTTAGTAGACCGGGGAATTCCGCAAAGCCGGCGCACCCGAAGGTGCCCTGCGCACAGCCGCCATCAAGCACAGACGGGAAGTCTGGTGGATGAAGCTTGTGCACTAAGCGAAATTCGACCACGGGCTACTAAACCCGATCACTGAGTTGTCAGCGACCGGGCCACCTTAGAGAAGCCTACTCAAGCGCACAAGCCGGCGGATTCTGACGCAACTGTAGGCAACGGAGCAAGGCGCTGCAGCTTGCTGTAGGACTTGCGCTCGTTCTGCAACACGATTTATTTCCCGTCGGACACACTACATAGATAAACGATGATGCACAGATCACCAAGTCCAGCAGGTACTTCTGCCAAGGGGGAATGGGCTCAAGAGTAGGAATCTCTCGGTGAACTCTACCGACTGCATCGCCCTGGATCCTCAGATGTCATCTAGCATCCAGACGTCTGAAGATGTTCCTATACAGAACATAGTCAGTCGAGCATTTGGTCAATCAATTTATTTGAGGTAAGGGGCCATGGACATAGCACCGACGAAAGAAGAGATCATCACTTTATTCGCGCGCGGGGAAAAGTTGGTCAGAGAAATGGCGCGCCGATTTGGGGTGAGCGCCAGGACTGACATTCAGATTATCGAAGAGCGTTTCGTCACATTGCACAACGAGGGAACCATTGACTTATTGACTCTTGTGGAGGTAGGCGAATTTCAGCGGCTCCAAGGTACTGCTTTCTTTGCAGCGTCATATTTTCTTTGCTGCCTTTTGCCTAAGTTGAATACGACTCCTGACCGAATGATGCGTTGTGTTGATGAGTTGGTAACCCGTGGAGGGCAAGACGGAGCTGCCAATGAGCCTAATGCAGCCTTTCGCGAGTGGTGTGCGGTTGTTCCAGGACGGGCAAAGGAGGTTATCGCGGCAGCGCATGCTGGTCATGAACTCGCCTGTCAGCATCTTTCGTTCGCTCTGGAGGCGGTTGATGATTTGATCGAGGCGCGTCGTTTCACATTTGAGTATGTGGGCTTACGCCGTCAGGCGGCTATTACTGCCTTAGGCCGTATGAAGCATCAAAATACCGATTCGTGCGCTGAGACATTTGCAATATTTAATACTCTGCTAGACAACGGTATTGAAGACTCCGTGAGGGCTGGAGTCCTGCTTGCGGTGATGCAAATTTTGGCGCGTGATTGTGGTGTTTCCCCTGAAAATGCGGAAATGCTTATTAGCCGTCTAGTGAGTACACCTGGACCGCTCACCTTGCACCAATGCGCGCGCGTGCTATGGGCTTATAGGCTGGCTCTGACCGAGAACATTGTCGCTTTTTTACTGGAAGCTTTGATCAGTCTGGACTCGGACAACAAGGGGACTGTCGAGTCGCTTGATCTTGGTCTTCGGGCACTGTTGGAGCATGGGTACGAGGATGCAGCTGTTTCGTTCGTAACAATGCTCCTATCACTTTCAGATAATCGCCTGAATCTTGAAGAGTTAGATAGTTTTACACAGGCAGTTCTGTCAGGTCCTCCAGACCTCTTCAGTAGATTGGTAGTTCAGTGGCTTCAGCTTGGATCTCCTCGTCTTTGTGGCGGGTTAGCTAAGGCTATTCAAGGGCCAGGGCTGGATGGTGTGCCACTAACCCTCAAAGCTGAAGACCTGAATCTTTCTCCGGCTACACAATTGTTCATCTGTCGAAAGGCAGTTGGTTGGTTTTTCTTCAAGCCAACGACGGCTGCATCCGTATTGGTTTCAGTGCTGCGCGTCTGTGAGGAGGCTACTGCTCGGGAAGTGGAGAGGCTGCTAGTGGATCCCTTGCTGAAAAACTACGGTGGGGTGCGGGATTATCTTGAAAACCTAGCCCCTGACGATGCTGCTAGTAAATCAGTGGTTTGGGCTCTTGCTCAGAACGATGCCGATCTGGAGGCCCAGCGGTCTGTGCCACTTATTCTGGAACTACAACCATCTGAGCACCATCGCCGTATAGAGAGCTTGCGTATTTCCGATCAGTTTCGAGACGGCCATAAACAAGCTCAAAGCGGGTCTGTTTTGTTGAGTATGGTGAGTCGCTCAGTGCTGCTTTATGGGAATCGTTCAATCAGTTTCGTCGACGATGGTCAAGACAAGCTCCGCCCCATGGAGATCGACCTTCACTCCCATGGTATTTCCTTCGAGATGCCAAGAATGGAGGTCGTTGATCCTGTAGGTCTCGATTACACCCTTCGTGTTTTCCGCAAGGAGGCAATGGAAAAATGAAGCTTTTGATTCGTGACTATTTGGCATCACTCAAGGAGAGGGACGAGCTAGATGCCATCCTTCCAGACCTATTGAGTGAATTAGGTTTCAACGTCTATTCGCGGCCTCAAAGAGGAACAAGTCAGCTTGGTGTGGATATTGCTGCTGTCGGGATAGACGATGATGGAGAGAAGAAGCTATTTCTATTCTCGGTCAAAAAGGGTGACCTCACCCGCCAAGATTGGGACGGCAATCCACAGGCTTTGAGATCCTCGTTGAATGAGATTCTGGATGCGTACATTCCCCATAGGATCCCGGCAAGATACAAGGGGCTTAGGGTTGTTATTTGTTTGGCTTTTGGAGGGGATGTGAATGAACAAGTACGAGAGAAGCTAACAGGCTTCATCGATAAGAACACCACGGCGACAGTCAGCTTTGATGAGTGGAATGGCGACAAGATCGCAGAAATGATTCTGAAAGGAATATTGAGGGAGGAGCTTCTCCCAAAGCCACTGCGTAGCAGTTTTCAGAAAGCTGTCGCGATGGTCGACGAACCAGAAATATCGTATGAACACTTTAGCCGTTTGGCAGCGAACCTATATAAATCGGGTTTGGTGTCGGGAAAAGCTCGTGTGCGAGCCGCTCGCCAGCTAAATATCTGTCTGTGGATTCTGTTTGTGTGGGCACGCAGTGCAGGCAATTTAGAGTCGCCGTATCGAGTAAGCGAGTTGGCAATGTTGACGGCTTGGGAGTTGCTCCGACCTACCTTAGGTAGCAAGGGGCGTGATTTAAAGGCACTGAGCATCGTAGTTAGACAGATGATCAAACTTCATCTCACAATCTCTATGGAGTTTATCGAGCAGCGAGTGATGCCGTATGCAGGTATAAGCTATGGAATATCGATGGCTACAGGTTCCCGAAGCTCGTTGGATGTGAACCTTGCTCTATTTGAGGTTCTAGGGCGCATTGGCTTAGCGGGGTTATGGCTACACTGGACTGGAGAGCGAAGCGACGAAGCAGGCCGACAACGTATAAAAAACAGCGTCATCCAGCTCACTCAAATGGGACTTGAACTTATAAAAAATAACCCCGTACTTTTCTTGCCGATAAAAGATCGGCAAGGAACTAGTATTGCTCTGTTCCTTCAGCTTTGGCTGGTCAGCGGTCTGGATGCCACGGGGGTAGCGTCTTGGCTCCAAGAAATGGCATCTCGCTTAATTTTTTCCATTCATACGCGAGGTCGCTATACCAGTTCACTTTCAGACTATCGTGACCTAGCCGAGCACCCACGTGATAGATCCGACGAATATTTCAAAGAGTCAACTGCGGGAAGCACAGTTATCCCGTTAATTGCTGCATGGTTATATGCGCTTGGTGCAACTGAGGTGGTTGAAGCTTTGAGCCGTCTTGTTCAGGAGGAGTTGAAGCATTGTACCTTGCAGCTCTGGTCCCCCGATGCAAATTCGGAGGAGAATATTTATCTTGACGTTAATTCTCATGGACGGGCTCTGTGCGGTCTACCCTTGAGTAAGGGGGGACATCAACTTATTACAACCATTGCAGATGCATGCCGTATCGATGCGAGTTTAGAGAGTCTATCAGCTATTAAATCGAGTTTTTGGCCAGTAATTATGGTCGCGTGTCACCATTATCAATTACCGGTGCCGCCGGGGTTCTGGATCAATGCTTTGACAGCGCCCGAATCTGAGGGTGAGACTGATCAGGAAGGGGCCTTAGCTATCTAGGGGCTCAAGTCCATGAGTAAAGCCCGATCATCTAGTCGTTTAGTTTGCCTAAACGACTCGACGACTCTTCGGCTATATAAATTTACCGTAGATAGCGGTTAGCTAGTGTGCGCCTCCCGCTCCATCAACTTATCCACCAACAAAACCCCCAACTCACTCAGTTGGTGAATCGCCAACGCCACATCCCGCTGCTTCCCCGTCAGCTCATCCGACAGGTCCAGCAACAACGCAGTCACCGAAGAAAAAGTCTCATAGCTATTGGCAATCAGCACTTCACGGCTGACATCGTCCGCAACGCTGAACAGCTTAGTCGAAGGTGGAGGAGGCGGCCCTGGCGGTTCGGCGCCCGCGTTGAGGTAGTGATCAATCGCACGATGCGCCGCCTGATTCAGTTTCAGGTCGGGGCCGTTCGGAGGATTAGGCGTTATTTTGAACATGGTGTAATTCCTGAATGAGGCTGACACCCTTTCGCTACTACACAAGAAGGGTGGCAGCTGTACGCAGGTTAGTAGACCGGGGAATTACACAAAGCCGGCGCACCCGAAGGCGCCCTACGCACAGCCACCATCAGGTACAGACAGGAACGTCTGATAGATGAAGCTCATGCACTAAGTGTAATTGACCCTCGGGCTACTAAACCCGATCACTGAGTTGTCAGCGACCGGGCCACCTTAGAGACGCCCACTCAAGCGCACAAGCCGGCGGATTCTGACGCAACTGTAGGCAACGGGGCAAGGCGCTGCAGCTTGCTGTAGGACATGTCTACAAGGTAGGCGCGAGCTGGCGTGCGAAGAATCCTGGAGCGCCGCGTGAAACCAGAGTCGCTGCGTTATCGTTGACGTTTTTCGCGAGCAAGCTCGCTCCTACATTGGGTTGCGTTGATCACTGGAGGTTGTTGTCGAGGGACGCTCGGCCAGCCTGCTTGGGCCGGTGGCCGAGTCGCTGGTGGGCTTGGTCACGAACGATAAGTTTGAATTTGTCCGGCAGTGCGAGGCCCACGATTGCGTGCTGTTGTTCCATGACCTGAGCAAATCACACCTCCGCCGCTGGTGCAGCATGGCGACCTGCGGCAACCGGATGAAGGTGGCGGCGTTTCGTTCCAGGAATAAACCTTGAGTCGATAGGGGCGGGCAGTTTTCTTTGATTGAACTTGGTATTGCCCAGCATTGCCCCATAACTATCCCTGTCTCCATTAACCGCAAGGACAGACCATGACCAACCCAACCGAAACCGCCATCCTCGCCGGCGGCTGCTTCTGGGGCATGCAGGACCTGTTGCGACGCTACCCCGGCGTGCTGCAGACGCGCGTCGGCTATACCGGTGGCGATGTGCCGAATGCCACCTACCGCAACCATGGCAACCATGCTGAAGCGATTGAGATCGTGTTCGACCCGGCGGTGATTTCCTACCGGCAGATCCTTGAGTTCTTTTTCCAGATCCATGATCCGAGCACGCCGAACCGGCAGGGCAATGATCTGGGGCCAAGCTATCGTTCGGCGATTTACTACCTGAGCGAGCAGCAACGGGAGATTGCCGAAGATACCGCGGCTGACGTGGATGCCTCCAACCTGTGGCCGGGGCCTGTGGTCACGGAAATTGAACCCGCCAGGGAGTTTTGGCAGGCGGAGCCGGAGCATCAGGATTATCTGGAGCGGATACCCAACGGCTATACCTGCCACTTCATCCGGCCGAACTGGAAGCTGCCCAAGCGGGCGTGAGTGTGAGTAGCGGCGGGGGAAAGGTCGCGACAGGGGAGGTCGGCCTGCCCCCCATTTCCTCATTTCGTTTCTTTTGCCTTGAATCCACTGCCCGCCTTCTAGAGAATCCCCGCCTTTGGCTCGAAAGGATGCGTGCGATGAAGTTCGAAGGGACGTTCCAATACATGGGCAATCACGGGATCGTGTTCAACGTTTCGCAGATCACCCTCACCGACAGCGAACGCGGACGCCTGCGCGAGCTGCATTTTGGCGAGGCGAAAAGTGCCCATTACGAGGTCAACAGCAAGGTCGTCGAGGTGTACGACAAGATGTTGGCCAAGAGCCTGCCGTGCATGATGATGATCGGCATCTCCAAGCCACTGACGCGGCAACAGGGCGACACCCTCAATGCCCAGCGCACCAGGATCGCCAACCTGGCCGCCAGTGCCTTCGCCGGCGCCACTTCTGCTGTGGCTTCCCCTTACGTGGGTGTTCCTGTTGGCGCGGGTGTGCGCATGTATGCCAATGAAATCCTGCCCACCTATCATGCCGGCGACGTACTGGTCAGCATCGAAGCGCAGGTCAACGGCGGCATCGGCCCGCAACGCAGCGCCTCGACACTGATCATCAAGACCTGACGGGAGAAGCACATGTCTGACATTACCCAGTTGGTCCTGGCCCTGGTGCTGTTTTTTCTGCTCGATCGGTTTGTCAAACCGTACCTGCTTCGCACGTGGCTGGGGGGGCTGCTGGTGGTGGCGGGGGCGGTCGGCTGCGTGGCGGCGAGCCAGGTCCGTCCATGGGGGGCTGACCTGGGGTTGCTGTCGATCTTTGCGGTGGCGTTGGGGGTGGGGTTGTTCCTGAAGCGGCGGCGGTTCGAGCGAGTCGGTTGAAGGGGGGGCAGCTCATTAGCCATTACAGCTCTGCTTGTTGATTTCGAACCGTCCAACCTCTTTTACGTTTTTGCTGCCGAATATGTAAATGAAGGTGCCACCCAATGAAATGATGGACTGGTCCCTTGGCATTTGCGCGGCGCAGACAGCCTGGGTGATGCTTGATTTCATCACGCCCAAGTCAACGTCCTCGGGATGGGTATCGTAATCGACCAACGTGTAATAGAACTTGAGGGCGTGACTGTTGGCCGCTTCCGCGCGAACGAAGGTTAGATGCTCGTCGATCTTTCGATTCCCGGGCGTCGTTCGTGCGGTCACGATGATGAGGTCGCTGAGGAAAGTGGTTTTACTGGGCTGGGGGGGTTCCTGGAAGGCCTGTATGACTAAAACCCCGACCAGGCTCAAAAACAGTAGCCCCCATGCCGAATACACAAACGCCTTTTTGGTTTTTGCTGTTGCCATGTCCTGGTTTCCTTGCGTTTGAGGCCCGCAGTGGCGGCGCGACGGCCTCACGGACTCAGTGGGGCGTTCCGATACCAAGGCAGGAACCCGCGAAATTGATCAGACGTGCACCGTTGGTGGCGTGAGGTCGGTTTCTTGCGCTTCGGGCGCGTCAGCAAGTTGCATGGCTGACAGCGCTTTCAGCTTGAAATAGGGGCCTGTGAAGCGTGTGCCTCCATCCAGTGTGGTGAGCGTGATCCGCTCTGAATCGCACCGATGGAAGGGGGTGAACATACGTTTCTTGGGGTAGTAAACGCCTTCCTGCGTCTCGGAATACTTCAAGGAAAGCATCGCGTTTTGCAGCGCCGCAGGGCTGACAGGGCTGGCCATGCACCACTCGGAAAGGGCGGCATCGTGGTACATCCTGTAGGTCGCCCCTATGCATGCACCCAGGGTGCCGCCGTAGAGGACGTTGACCTTGAGTGTGGCGGTGATGCCAACGCTGTGTGCAACGAACAGCATAAGGGCCGTCGCTACAAAGCAGAGGAGGGTGCTCTCCAGCAGGGCCAATGCCTTGTAAGGGTCTACGGCCAGTTGGTCTTTGAGCTTAAGTCGTGTGACGGCCGTGTCGGCGTGTTGTGGCGCGTGGGTGTCAAGCGGTTTCAAGCGTTACCCCTCCTGGGTTGAGTCTTCCTGATCGAGAACGGCTCGCATTTTACGCAAAGTAAAGCGGCTGTGCAGGACGTTTTTTTTGGGCTTCATCTCTATCGTCTGCCGCCTCAGCTTGCCCCCGATGGCGGAGTGTCAGTCGATACATGGCTGGCTGACACACCGCAATCGGGAGCAAGCCCCCTCCCACATGGGATTGATGGTGTTCTGGAGACCGAGCCGCCCCCAGAACCCAGCGCTTCAGCGCACCAGGCAAGGCTGCTTGTTGTTATAGCGCCACCCCGGAATCAGGAACTGCATCGCCACGCTGTCATCCCGTGCGCCGAGGCCCATGCCTTTGTACAGTTCGTGGGCCTTGGCCACGGCGTCCATGTCGATGTCCACGCCCAGGCCGGGCTTGGCCGGCACTTTCACATAGCCGCCTTCGATTTTCAGCGGTTCGCGGGTCAGGCGTTGGCCGTCCTGCCAGATCCAGTGGGTGTCGATGGCGGTGATGTCGCCCGGGGCGGCGGCGGCCACTTGGGTGAACATGGCCAGGGAAATATCGAAGTGGTTGTTGGAGTGCGAGCCCCAGGTCAGGCCCCACTCATGGCACATCTGCGCCACGCGCACCGAGCCTTGCAGGGTCCAGAAGTGCGGGTCGGCCAAGGGGATGTCCACCGATTGCAGCTGGATCGCGTGGCCCATTTCGCGCCAGTCGGTGGCGATCATGTTGGTGGCGGTTTTCAGGCCCGTGGCGCGGCGGAATTCGGCCATGACTTCGCGCCCCGAGTAACCGTTTTCGGCGCCGCATGGGTCTTCGGCGTAGGCGAGCACATGGTGCTGGTCGCGGCACAGGCGGATGGCTTCTTTCAATGACCAGGCGCCGTTGGGGTCGAGGGTGATGCGTGCATCGGGGAAGCGTTCGGCCAGGGCGGTGACGGCTTCGATCTCTGCGTCGCCGCTCAATACGCCGCCCTTGAGCTTGAAGTCGTTGAAGCCGTACTTGGCCTTGGCGGCTTCGGCCAGGCGCACCACGGCCTCGCTGGTCAGGGCGGTTTCATGGCGCAGGCGAAACCACGCATCGTCGCTGTCGGCTTCGTTGCGGTAAGCCAGGTCGGTGGCGCTGCGGTCGCCGACATAGAACAGGTAGCCGAGCATTTTCACCGCATCACGCTGCTGGCCTTCGCCGAGCAGGGCAGCCACCGGCACTTCGAGGAACTGGCCCAGCAGGTCGAGCAGGGCGGCTTCCATGGCGGTGACGGCATGGATGGTGATGCGCAGGTCAAAGGTTTGCAGGCCACGGCCCGCCGAATCCCGTGAGGCAAAGGTGCTGCGCATCTGGTTGAGGACGCGCTGGTACTGGCCGATGGGTTGGCCGATCACCAGGCTGCGCGCGTCTTCCAGGGTTTCGCGGATGCGTTCGCCGCCGGGCACTTCACCGACGCCGGTGTTGCCGCTGCTGTCCTTGAGAATCACGATGTTGCGGGTAAAAAACGGTCCGTGGGCGCCGCTGAGGTTGAGCAGCATGCTGTCGTGACCGGCCACCGGGATGACCTGGAAGTGGGTGATGACGGGAGTATTCATGGCTAATTCCTAAAGAGGCTCAGAGAGATTTGCTGATGGCAGCGCCGGTGGGCACGGCGCCCGGCGAGGCCGATGCGGCAGCGGGCGAGGTCTTGGCGAAGAACACCAGGATCGCGGCGAGCACCGAGGTGCCGGCCAGGCCGTAGAGACCGCCCTGGATCGAGCCGGTGGTCTGCTCCAGGAAGCCGAAGGTGGTCGGCGCAACGAAGCCACCCAGGTTGCCGATGGAGTTGATCAAGGCAATCACGGCTGCGGCGATGCGCACGTCCAGGTAGCCCTGTGGGATGGGCCAGAACAGCGAAGACGCCGACTTGAACCCAATGGCCGCAAAGCAGATCGCCACGAACGCGAAGATCGGCCCGCCGGTGGTGGACATGAACATGCCTGCTGCGGCAATCAACAGCGCAGCCGCAACCCAGGCCTGCTGGAACTTGAATTTGCCCGACAGCGTCGCGAAGGCGTACATGGCGATGATCGAGATCAGCCACGGGATCGAGTTGAAGAAACCCACCTGCACATCGCTCAGGTCACCCATCTTCTTGATGATGCTCGGCAGCCAGAACGTCGCCGCGTAGATCGTCAGTTGAATGCAGAAGTACAGGGCGCAGAACAGCAGGATCTGGCGGTCCCTGAGCAGCTTGCCGAGGGTCGGCTTGACGCTGGTCAGGGCTTCACGCTCGCGCTGTTCCTGGTCGATGGCGTTGACCAGCGCATCCTGTTCTTCACGGGTCATCCATTTGGCGTCGTGGGGCTTGGAATCGAGCCAGAACCACACAAAGAAACCGATCACCACCGAGGCCAGGCCTTCGATGGCGAACATCCATTGCCAGCCGTGGAAGCCGAACCCTTCGATCTGCAGCAGCGCGCCTGACAGCGGGCCGGAGATCAGCGAGGCCACCGCCGAGCCGCTGAGGAATATCGCAATGGCCTTGCCGCGCTCAACCCCCGGCAGCCAGCGCGTGAAGTAGTAGATCACCCCGGGGAAGAACCCGGCTTCGGCCACGCCCAGCAGGAAGCGCAGGATGTAGAAGTGGGTTTCGTTCTGGATGAACGCCATCAGCGTGGCGACGATGCCCCAGGTGAACATGATGCGGGTCAGCCAGATGCGCGCGCCGACCTTTTGCAGCAGCATGTTGGAGGGCACTTCAAAGAGCGCGTAGCCGATGAAGAACAGCCCGGCACCGAAGCCATAGGCGGCAGCTCCGATGCCCAGGTCATGTTCCATGTGCGTGCGCACAAAGCCGATATTGACCCGGTCGATGTAGTTGAGGATGAACATGATCACGAACAGTGGGAGCACATGGCCCTTCACTTTGCTCACGGCGCGCGCGAGGACCGGATCACTTTCTGGTGCGGCAGATGCATGGCTTGAATTGTTCACAATTCAAAACTCCCCCTGATTGTTTTTATGCGGGTTTGCGTGTTTTGTTGATAGACATCATACAAGTTAGTTTCTGGGATTCGCAATGCGGTCGTGAGTGATTTGTTCTTATAAGACCGTACGGTTATCGGGTATTTTGGTTATTTGATTAATGTTTATTGGGGTTTTTGGCGGGGTAAAGAAGGTTGGTTGTCGCGAGTTCTTCACGGTGACGATGATTGAGGTAAGGCAGGCATCAGATTGGTTGTCATACAAGTTGACTGGCTTTTGAATCAACACCGCCTCGTGCCCGATCGGGATGTTAAGCTCCCTCCAGCCCAACCCCGTGGACCCGCAACGATGCCCATTGATAGTGGACCTCCCGTCCGTAGACGCTCCAACAACCTGGCCCAAGGCGTGCTCGACGCCCTGACCCAGCGCATCCTGCTTGGGCAGTTGAAGCCCGGTGAAAAGCTGCCGTCCGAATCCACCATCGTGCTCGAGCATGGGGTGAGCCGGACCGTGGTGCGCGAGGCCCTGTCCAAGCTGCAAGCCTCGGGGCTGGTGGAGACGCGCCATGGCATCGGCACCTTTGTGCTGGCGCAACAGGCCCAGCAAGGCTTGCGCCTGCATGTGGACACCGTCGCCAGCGTGCGCAACATGCTCGAGCTGCGCCTGGGCCTGGAAGTGCAGGCGGTGGCGCTGGCCGCCGTGCGCAGGTCCGACGCGCAGCTGGCCCACATGCGCGCCGCTCTCGACGACTACCAGGCCTCGCTGGCCAACAACGACAGCTGCGTGGAAGAGGACAGGCGTTTTCACCAGTTGATCGCCGAAGCCACCGGCAACACGTTCTTCACCGAGATCATGCAGCACCTGGGCAATGCGATGATTCCGCGTACCCAGGTGAAGGGCGCCGAGCGCGGCGGGGCGGACTTTGCCAAGCTCGGGCAACTGGCGAACCTGGAGCATGAGGCGATCTTCAACGCGATCAAGCGCCAGGACCCGGATGCCGCAAGGGCGGCGATGGTGTTGCATCTGACCAACAGCCGGGATCGATTTTCCGGCGAATAAAAAGGAACACAGGTTGAACGAACACACCTTGTCCATGCGCCTGGAGCGCGTGGCCGCGCAGGTGCCGAGGGGCGCGCGGCTGGCCGATATCGGCTCGGACCACGCCTACCTGCCGGTGGCCTTGATGCGCCGTGGCGTGATTGAGGCGGCGGTGGCGGGCGAGGTGGCGAGCACGCCGTTCCACGCGGCGCAGCGCACCGTGCGTGACAATGGCCTGGAGCAGCACGTCACGGTGCGCCTGGCCGATGGGCTGGCGGCGATAGAGCCGGCGGACGCGATCACCGCGATCAGCGTCTGCGGCATGGGCGGCGAGACGATCCGCGACATCCTCGACAGCGGCAAGGCCCACCTCAGCGGCCGCGAACGTCTGATCCTGCAACCCAACGGCGGCGAACAGCCGTTGCGCTACTGGTTGATGAGCAATGGCTACCGCATCCTCAGTGAGGAGCTGCTGCATGAAAACCGCTTCTACTATGAAATCATCACGGCCGAGCGCGCCGAACCCGTGGTGTACAGCGCTGAGGAGCTGTACTTCGGCCCCTTGCACCTGCAGGCCCGCAGCCCGGCGTTCCTCGCCAAGTGGCAGCGTGCGTTGCGTCTGAAAAAACGCACCCTGGCGGGCTTTGAACAGGCTCGGCAGCCGGTGCCGCACGCGAAGGCGCAAGCCATCGCCCAGCAGGTCCAGTGGATTACCCGGCTGCTGGCGTAAATAGGCCGCTGGACTCCCTTCAAGTTCTCCCCATGGGCGGCCGATAGGCTGTGGTGATTGAGGGCGTTTCAGTGCGCGCCTCGGGTGGTCGTCTCCGCAGGTGACGATGCCTGTGTCGCAACTGGGTGCTTTCGCCCCATTTTCGAGCACGCCCCGGGCCGTATTGGCGCGTGGCGTGCCCTGTTTCAGGGCTGTGCAGCAGCGGCCCGTATCTTGCTAGTGCCAACCTAATCAATGACATGGCATTTTGCCGTTAGTCATTTCAAGGCTTCGCCTGCCGTCTAACGCGTGGGTTGTTTTTGGGAGTGGACATGCACAGCCTTTTATCACCCGGTATCCGCCTGCTCGGACGTTTCGGCTTCGCGCGTAAGTTCCAGATCCTGTTCTTCCTGTTCATGCTGCCCCTGGCGGGCAGCCTGTGGATGATCGGCCAGGACTATCGCGACAAGTTAGGCGTGATTTCCGCTGAGCAGTCCGGCCTTCGTCAACTGTTGGCCCTGGACGCGCTGGATGGCCAATTGACCGTCCAACGTAACCTGGCTGCGCGCTGGAAAGCGGCGGACATCCTGCATGCCCCGACGCCAGCGGCGAAGGCGGCGATGGATAAGGTGGATGCCAATTTCCCGCTGATCCTGCAAAGCCTGCAGGCCCTCGGTGATGCCCTGAAAACCCAGAACGCCGGCGCTGACGTCCTGGCCCGCTTCGAGGCTTTGCAGGCCACGGTCAAGGGCATGGACTCGGCGTCCCTGCGCACCGTGGGTTGGTGGCCGGATGGCTACGACCGCTTCACCGCCGCGCTGACGGCGATGCAGGCCCTGCGCGAACAGATCACCCTCGACGCCGGCCTGATCCTCGATCCCTGGTTGGAAACCTACATGCTCATGCAGATGGGCACCCAGCAAACGCCCGACCTGATCGAGCGTATCGGGCGGATGGCCAGTGTGGGGCAGTCCTCGATTTCCTCGGGGCAGTTCACCTTGCAGAGCCGTTTGCAGATGCGCGACTTGCGCAGCCGCATCGGCGATGCGCGGGATCAACTGGTCAAGGCTGCGGCTTCGCTCAAGGCCAAGCAATACGCCGGGATGGAACCGTGGACAGCGCAATACGACACCAGCCTGCAGTTGTTGGATAACGAACTCAAAGTGCTCGACGACGGCGTGTTCGGCGGCAGCATCAAGCTGGATACGGCCGGTTTCGAGCGCAGTATCGACGCCATGCTTACCTCGCTTGGCGCGTTGCGTGTTCAGTCGCTGACGTCGATGGATGCGCGCCTGGACTACTACCACGAGCACGCGAACACGCAATTCATACCGATGGCGGCAACGTTCAGCCTGTTGGCGTTGGCGGCGCTGTACCTGTTCATGTGCCTGCAAGCGTCCATCCGTCGAAGCGCCAGCGGCATCACTACGCTGGCCGAGTCCCTGCGCGACGGCAACCTGTGCGTGGCCGTGACGGTAGAAGGGCGCGACGAACTCGCGGCGATCAGCACCGCGCTGAACGTCGCGGTGGTGCAATTGCGCACCAGCCTGCTCGGCGTCAATCACGAAACCCAGCAGCTTGGCTCGGCGGTGCTTACTCTGAATTCGCAATCGGGCAGCACCCTCAGCGAAGTCGAGGACCAGCAGCACCAGATCAGCCAGATCGCCGCCGCCGCCACGCAGTTGGCCGCCACGTCCATGGGCGTCGCGCGCAGCTGCGAGCAGGCCTCGGGCAGTGCCCAGCAGACCCGGCGCATCGCCGAGGACAGCAGCCGCGACAGCCAGCGCACCACCGCCAGCATCCAGCAGCTCAACCAGCGCCTGACCGACACCTCGGACGCCTTGCAGCAGGTCAGCCAGCAAGGCCAGCAGATTCAATCGGTGGTCGACACCATTCGTGGCATCGCCGAGCAGACCAACCTGCTGGCGCTTAACGCCGCCATTGAAGCTGCACGCGCAGGCGAGCAGGGCCGGGGCTTTGCGGTGGTCGCCGATGAGGTGCGCAGCCTGTCGCAACGCACCCAGGCCTCGACGGCGCAGATCGCCGGCACCGTCGACAGCCTGCGCGCCACCGTGAGCCAGGCGGTGACGCTGATGGGCGCCGCGTGTGAGCAGGCGTTGACCGATGCCGAGTCCGTCACCGGCCTGGGCACGCGCCTGGGCGAGATTGCCGGCGCGGTGCAGAACGTCACCGACACCCTGGCGCAAATCGCCACGGCCGTGGAGGAGCAGGCAGCGACGGCGGATGAAGTGAGCGGCAATATCCAGCAAGTCGACCAGGCCGCCGGGCGCCTGCTGGACGGTGCCCGCGCGGTAAACCGTGCGGCGGACACCTTGAGCAAGGGCAGCCAGGCGTTGAGTGATAACACCGCACGCTTTCGCCTGAGCTGAGGCCTGTAAACCCTCAAGATCCAACCCTGTGGTGGGGGCAAGTCCCCTCCCACAGGTTCAGGTCAGTTGGCCGAGGTATGCAGCACCTCAATCCACAGCGCCCCCTTGCCCGACGCCGCTTCCCCCACCCGCTTCAACGCACCGCTGGCGCTGACTGCATAGGTGCCGACCTTGTCGCTTTTCTCGCCGGTCACCAGCAGCCAATGCCCGTTGGGGGAGAACGCGATATTGCGCGGCTGCTTCTCCTCGACCGGGTAGTTGTCGACATAGCGCAGGCCGCCGGTGGCGGTATCCACCGCAAACGCCGACACCGAACTGCTGGTGCGCTCGCTCATCAGCAACAGCTTGCCGTCCGGCGACAGGCGCAGGTCGGCCGCCCAGATGCGCGGCGTCGGGTCGTCTTTCAGGTCATTGTTGCGCGCGTCACGCACTTCACCATGGGCCAGTTTCAAACGCTCGGGAATGCCATTGGCCACGCCAATCTGGGTCAGCGCGCCGGTACTGTCATCGATGGCAAACGCGGTGACAGTGCCGCTCATTTCACCGACCACATACAGGTACTTGCCGTTGGCCGAAAACGCCAGGTGCCGAGGCCCGGTATTGGCCGGCACGCTCACGAAGCCGCTTCCGATCGGGGTGAGTGCGCCGGTGTTGGCATCGAAGCGGTATTGCAGCACATGGTCCGTGCCCAGATTGCCGGCGTAGGCAAAGCGATTGCTGGGGTCGGTGCGCAGCGAGTGGGCATGCAGGCCGGTCTTGTAGGTGTGGATAGGTTCAGGCTTGTCGATGGGCTGGACGCTGAGGGTATCGGCACCGTAGGACGCCGCGAGCAAATAGCGCCCGGTGCGGTCGGTGGCCAGGTACGCCATGCTTTCGGCCAGTGGCGCCTTGGACTGCGGCGTCAGGCGGCCGGTTGTCGGGTCGATGCTGAAGCCCTGGACCTGAAACGGCTTGACCCGTAACGCCGCGAACAAGGTCTTGCCGTCGGGGCTGAGGGCCATGGGGTTGACCTGGTCGCCGGCCGTCACTTGCTCGACCAGGCTCAGGGCGCCGTTACTTTCGTCGAGGCGGTACTGGGAAATCAGCCCGTCAACCGGGCTGGAGATGTACGCAAACGTGGCGGCGTGGGCGTGGGCACTGAGGCCGCAGACCACAGCGGCGGCCAGGAGCAGGGGTTTGTTCACAGGTGATCCTTTATTGTTATGGGTGTGATCAGTCATCGTATGACTGTAGGCGGGTCTCGGCAATGATTGTTTTATCGGTGGTCGGGGCGCTGTATCTCTGCCCGCGCCAAGGGCATGATGCGCGGCATGCATAACGATCCCATAGCACTTTACTGGCGCTTCAAGGCCCCCGATCCCGGCATTGGCCCGCGCGAACAGGCACCGATGCTCGCCCAGGAGCAGGCCTGGGCACGGGAGCATGCAGCCGGGCATCACTTCAGTTGGATCGAAGTGCTGCTGCCGCCGCTGTGCTTTGGTGTGTTCCTGCCCAGCCTGGTGTTCATGCTGGGCGTGTGGCTGTACGGGGCCGCGTTCGCGCCAGGGCTGGACGTGGACCGTGTCATCGGCGACACCTTTGCCTGGCAGGTATTGGCGGCGGTGGTCTTTACGGCGGCCTGGGGGCTGCGCAACTACCTGCGTGATACCCGCGATCCCATCAAGCGCTACTGGCAGGCCATGCCGGACCAGGGCGTGGTCGAGCTGGAGCGCCACAGGCTGGTATCGGGCACCAGCCTGTGGGCCTCGGACTACGATCCCGACTGCAACGCCCTGATGCAATGGAAAAACGGCCAGCTCGAACGCACCCAGAGCAGCGGGGTGTCGCAGTGGATCGTCGCCAAGACCACGGCGGGCCACTGGCTGGTATTCAAGGACGAATACCCCGGTGACTTCACCTACAACCGAGTCGGCCGCATGCCGGCACCGGACAAACAACTGCAACCCTGCCAGGACCTGGCCTTTACCTTCGCCCCCGGCACCAACCTGATGCTGGGCCGACGTTTCGACGGCGAACCGCTGCCCTTGCTGGACACCGGGTATTGGCTGGCGGCCGATGAGCTCAAGCGCCTTACTGCAATCGCCCATCATTGGGCGTTTTTCCCCCCGGACCGCTATGGCGTGGTCAATCCCCGGAACGGGCCGTGGGTGCAGCAACTGTTGGACAAGGCACAAGCCGATGGCGAGGTGGCCGGGGGAACGGGTTGTACGCCCGCGTAGTGGTGAACGGACTTTTTGTGGTGAGCGGGCTTCTGTGGTGAGCGGGCTTGCCCCGCGCCGGGCTGCGAAGCGGCCCCAAAAGCTGTTATCCGGATTTACCTGGAAAAACGTGGTGCTCTTGATGGG